>NZ_JACBZJ010000001.1:3041295-3649554 GCF_013409305.1 Cellulomonas soli
CCCAACCTCGGCGTCGTCCAGGCGGGGTCGGCCCGCTACACCGTGGCCGACGTGCCCGGCCTGATCCCCGGCGCGTCCGAGGGCAAGGGGCTGGGCCTGGAGTTCCTGCGGCACATCGAGCGGTGCGCGGTGCTCGTGCACGTGCTCGACTGCGCGACGCTCGAGCCGGACCGCGACCCGGTCTCCGACCTGGACGTCATCGAGGCCGAGCTGGCCCAGTACGCGGGCGACCTCGGGATCGAGGGTGGACGCGTACCTCTGCAGGAGCGTCCGCGGCTGGTGGTGCTCAACAAGATCGACGTGCCCGAGGCGCGTGAGCTGGCCGAGCTGGTCCGCCCCGAGCTCGAGGCACGCGGCCTGGCCGTGTTCGAGGTCTCGACGGCCAGCCACGAAGGCCTGCGCCCGTTGACGTTCGCGTTGGCCGAGCGTGTCGAGAAGGCCCGCCGCGAGGCACCGATACCCGAGAACACCCGGGTGGTGCTGCGGCCCAAGGCCGTGGACGACCTGGGCTTCACGGTCACCCGGCGCGAGCAGGGCGGCGAGGTGTGGTTCGCGGTGCGCGGCGAGAAGCCCGAGCGCTGGGTGCGGCAGACCGACTTCGCGAACGACGAGGCCGTCGGCTACCTGGCCGACCGCCTGGCGCGCCTCGGTGTCGAGGAGCGGCTGTTCAAGGCCGGCGCGGTCGCGGGCGACGAGGTGCGCATCGGACCCGACTCGAACTCGGTCGTCTTCGACTGGGAGCCGACGCTGATGACCGGTTCGGAGCTGTTGGGCGGCCCGCGCGGTACGGACGTGCGACTCGAGGACAGCTCGCGTCCCACCCGTGGCGAGAAGCGGCAGGAGTACAAGGAGCGCATGGACGCCAAGGCGGCCGCGCGTGCCGAGCTGTGGACCGAGCGCGAGGCCGGTCACTGGGCGGACCCGGAGGACTGACACGCACGGTCGGGTTCGGCGCCGACCCGCGGGACGGTGCCGTGCGGCACGCGCGGGCCACTGGCTGGAGGCCTGCGCGGCCGGCGGCTGCGTGGGGGAGAGAATGACCCCGTGAGCGCAGCTGCACTGACCGACCGGGCACAGGTCCCCACCGCGGGACGCATCGTCGTCAAGGTCGGGTCGTCGTCGCTGACGAGCCCGGACGGTCGGCTCGACGTGGACCGGTTGCGCGCCCTGGTGGACGTGCTCGCGGCACGTCGGGCCGCGGGCGGTCAGGTCGTGCTGGTGTCCTCCGGCGCCATCGCCGCGGCCATCGGTCCGTTGGGGCTGACCGCGCGCCCCCGTGACCTGGCGACGCAGCAGGCGGCGGCGTCGGTCGGGCAGGGTCTGCTCGTCGCGCACTACACGAAGGCGTTCGCCGACCACGGGCTGCGGGTCGGTCAGGTGCTGCTCACGGCCGACGACACGGTCCGGCGCACCCACTACCGCAACGCGCACCGGGCGTTGACCCGCCTGCTGGACCTCGGCGTGGTGCCGATCATCAACGAGAACGACGCGGTGGCCACCGAGGAGATCCGGTTCGGCGACAACGACCGGCTCGCCGCGCTCGTCTCGCACCTCGTGCACGCCGACGCGTTGGTGCTGCTGACCGATGTCGACGGGCTGTACACGGGTCCGCCGACGCGGCCGGGGTCGCGACGCATCCCGCTCGTGCGGGGGCCTCGGGACCTCGACGGGATCGACGTCACCGCCCGCGGCAGCGCGGTCGGCACGGGCGGCATGGTGACCAAGCTCGAGTCGGTCTCGATCGCCACGCAGTCGGGGATCCCGGTGGTGCTGACCTCGGCGGCGCAGGCGGGGCAGGCGCTGGCAGGCCAGGACGTCGGCACGTGGTTCTCGGCGACGGGCAGCAGGCGTGCCGTCCGGCTCCTGTGGCTCGCGCACGCCGCTCGCACCCGTGGGCGGCTCGTGCTGGACCCGGGGGCCGTGCATGCCGTGAGCGAGCGGCACAAGTCGTTGCTGCCGGCCGGGGTCACCGCGTTCGAAGGCACGTTCGAGGCGGGCGACCCGATCGAGCTCGTGGGTCCGGACGCGGTGGTCATCGCGCGCGGGCTCGTCGCGTACTCCTCCGAGGAGATGCCCGACCTGCTGGGGCGGACGACGTCCGACCTGCGGCGCGACCTGGGTCCGGGCTACGACCGCGAGCTGGTCAACAGGGACGACCTGGTGCTCGTGCGCCGTCGGCGTGCGGCGGAGCCCGTCTCGCCGCACTGACGCCGTCGGGGCCTGCGCGCCCCAGCGGATCGGTCGGCGCGCACGTGCGCGCCGTCCCGTGGCGGGGCGGCTCGGCCCGTTCAGGCCGGTCGTCGGGTCGCGGCGAGCTGGTCGCGCAGGGTCGTGCCGTCACGTTCCGTGCGGAACAGCCCTCGCGCCTGAAGGATCGGGACGACCTCGCGCGTGAGGCGCCGCAGGCCCGAGGGGACCAGGGCCGGGGCGAGGAGGAACCCGTCGACCAGGCCCTGCTCGAACAGGTCCGTGAGCCGGTCGGCGACGTCGTGCGCGGTGCCGACGAGCAGGTCGGGTCGGGCCGTGCCGCTGGCCGCGCCCTGGGTGCGCCGCCCCCAGGTCTCGGTGCTGTTCTCGTCTGCGGCCTCGTCTGCGGCCTCGCCTCCGGCGGCCACGAGGCGAGCGTGCACGTCCTGGGCCTGGGCGAGGCTCGGGGCGACCACGGTGTGCACGCGCAGGAGCACGTGCAGCTCGGCGGGATCCCGGCCCGCGGCGGCCGCGCGTTCGGCGAGGTCGTGCGCGGCCGGCCGGCCGTCGGGCAGGTGGGCTGCCTCGAGGATCGCGATGTCGGCGTGGCGTCCGGCGAAGTGCCCGCCTGCCTCGCTCGTCACGGTGTGGGCGAGGACCGGTCGCCCCTGCGGGGAGCGGGACGCGGGCAGGGGTGTGCGCACGGGGTGCCCCTGGACGGTGCGGTCGACGCGGTCGATCCGGGAGGGGTCGACGTAGACGCCCGTCCGGCGGTCGCGCACGACGGCGTCGGGCGACCAGGCGTCCCACAGGGCGTGCACCGCTGCGACGAGCTCGTGCGTGTCGGACCAGGCGTGCTCTGACGTGCCGGCCGACCTCGCGGCGACAAGGTCCCAGCCTGCGCGGCCGCCGCTGACGTGGTCGAGCGAGGACAGGCGGCGGGCGAGCCCGACGGGATCGGTCGAGGTGCTCGGGACGCTGCCGACGAGGCCGATGTGCTCGGTCCGAGCAGCCAGCGACGCGAGCAGGACGGTCGGCTCGAGCCGCGGGTGCTCGGGGCTCGGAGCGCTCGCAGGGCGGGCAGGCGTGCCCGGGTCGTCGCTCACCAGCAGGAGGTGCACGAGGGCCTGCTCGGCGAGCCGCGCGGCCGCGGTGTGCTGCTCGAGCGACTCGGCGTCGGTGGTCTGGGTGCTGACCCGCCAGGCGCCGGGGTGGTGGCCGGTGACGGTGTGGTGGAGGCCGAGGGTCATCCTGCGTCGTGGGGTGGTCATCGCGGCATGGTGGCCTCCCGGTCGGCCTCGGGCGCGGGCGTCCGCAGAGATCTCGACAGGTGAGACATTTCCGTCCGCATCGTTGACATCGGCGCGGGGCCTGGCACTCTCCGGCGCAGGTCAGGAGTCCCCGCCGTCTGGCTCGGCAGGCGGGGCAGCAACCCCCACGACACAGGCGGGGTGCTTCCGAGCAAGACCCGGCCCGCCCCTGCTCTCACGGGGAGCGGCGGGCAAGCACGTGTCCACGACCCGCCCCGCGCGGGCACCGCGGGGACCGCCCGTCCGACGGGGCCGGCCCGCACCGACCCGAGGAGTCGTCCGAACCATGAGCACGCACCCGTTCCGCCGCGCCCTGCCCGCCGCGGCGCTCACCGCCGCCCTCGGGCTGACGCTCGCCGCCTGCGGGGGGTCGTCCGGCTCGCCCACGGCCCAGCCGAGCACGAGCGCCGCCGAGGCCGCACCCGTCCGCGGGGGCAACCTGACCTTCGCGATCACCGTCGACTCCAAGTGCATCGACCCGCAGCAGGTCGGCAACAACGACGCCATCGCGATCGCCCGGCAGACCGTCGCCTCGCTGACCGCTCAGGACCCGGACACCGGGGAGATCGTGCCGTGGATCGCGCAGTCGTGGGAGGTGAACGACGACGCCACCCAGTTCACGTTCCACCTCGTCGACGGCGCCACCTACGCCGACGGCACACCGATCGACGCCGCATCGGTGAAGACCAACTTCGAGGCGGTCGTCGCCCTCGGTGCCAAGGCGGTGCTCGGGTCGACCTACCTCGCCGGCCTGCAGGACGTCGCGGCACCCGACCCCAGCACGGTCGTCGTCACGTTCGGCGCACCCAGCGCCCAGTTCCTCCAGGCCTCCTCGACCTTCTCCCTCGGCCTGCTCTCGCCCGCCTCGGCGGCGCTGAGCGCCGAGGACAGGTGCGCCGGCCGCTACGTCGGCTCTGGCCCGTTCGTCGTCGAGAGCTACACGGTCGACCAGCAGGCCGTGCTCGCCCGGCGCGACGGCTACGCCTGGGGCCCGGCGGGCGCGAACGACCACACCGACGAGGCGTACCTCGACACGGTGACCTTCGTGGTGGTCCCCGAGGCGGGGGTCCGCACCGGGAGCCTCGCCTCCGGCCAGATCGACGCCACCGCTGCGATCTCAGCGGTCGACCTGCCGCAGTTCGACGGCAACGGCTTCTGGATCGAGTACCGCGCCAACCCGGGCGTCGTCTACAACCTCTTCCCGAACGAGTCCCGGCCGCTGCTGGCTGACGAACGCGTGCGCCTCGCCCTGCTCAAGGGCATCAACCGTGAGGAGGTCACCTCGACCGTCCTCGGCACGCTGGACCACCCCGCGACCGCCGCGCTCGCGCACTCCACGCCGTTCTACGAGGACCTCGGCGACCTGCTCGCCTACGACCCCGAGGGTGCCAAGGAGCTGCTCGACGAGGCCGGCTGGGTCGTGGGCGAGGACGGCATCCGCGTCAAGGACGGCCAGCGGCTCGAGACGACCGTGACCTTCTGGCAGCCCAAGGAGCCGCTCGAGCTCGTGCAGCAGGAGCTGCGTGCCATCGGGTTCGACCTGGAGCTCAACCAGCTGGCCATCGCCGAGGCGACCGCCGCGAATGCCTCGGGCGACTACGACCTCAGCTTCGGCAACCTCACCCGCTCCGACCCGGACATCCTGCGGACGCTCTTCTCGGTGAACGCCCGCAACACCAACCAGCGTGCGGCCGAGGAGGTCGACTCGCTGCTCGACGCCCAGGCCGCGGCCACCGACCCCGCCGAGCGTCAGAAGCTCGTCACGCAGGCCTCGACCCTGCTCCTCGAGCACGCCCACTCGATCCCCGTGGTCGAGCTGTCCACCACGATCGCGGCGTCCGAGCGGGTGCACGGCCTGACGTTCGAGGCCTCCACCCGGCTCGACTTCTACGACACCTGGGTGTCATGACCGGCTACCTGCTGCGACGCGCGGCCCAGGGCGTCTTCGTGCTGTGGGCGGCGTTCACGCTCGCGTTCGCGATCCTCTACCTGCTGCCGAGCGACCCCGTGGCGATCATGGCGTCCAGCGGCGGCGAGCAGTCCGCCGTGGACCCCGCGCTGCTGGCCGACCTGCGCGCCCAGTACGGGCTGGACCGGTCCGCGCCGGCCCAGTACCTCGACGCGCTGCGGCGGGCGGTCCGGCTCGACTTCGGCAGCTCCTACCAGTCGGGTGCCCCTGCCACGCAGCTCATCCTCGACGTGCTGCCGCAGACCCTGCAGCTGACCGCGGCCGGACTGCTGCTGGCGGTCGTCCTGGGGGTGGGGCTCGCCGTCGCGAGCACCTACCCCCGGGCGCGGTGGGTGCGGCACGCGCTCGCCTCGCTGCCCCCGCTCGGGGTGTCGCTGCCGGTCTTCTGGGTCGGGCTGATGCTCGTCCAGCTGTTCAGCTTCCGGTGGTCGCTGCTGCCCGCGATGGGCAACGACGGGCCCGCAGGCCTCGTGCTGCCCGCGGTGGCGCTGGCCGTGCCGACCTCCGCCTCGATCGCTCAGCTGCTCGCCCGCTCGTTGCGGTCCACGCTCACCGAGCCGTACATCGAGACCGCCCGGGCGAAGGGTGCCGGCAGGGCACGGGTGCACCTGCGGCACGCGCTGCGCAACGCCTCGCTGCCGGCCCTGACCGTGCTCGGTGTCGTCGTGGGTCAGCTGCTGTCCGGCGCGGTCGTCACCGAGACGGTGTTCTCCCGCGCGGGGCTCGGGCGGCTGACGGTGTCGGCGGTCAACACCCAGGACATCCCGGTGGTCATGGCCGTCGTCGTCTTCTCGGCGCTCGTCTTCGTGGTCGTGGCCCTCGTGACCGACCTGCTCTACCCGCTGCTCGATCCGCGGATCAGCCTCCGCCAGACCTCGGCCTCGGCCGCCTGAGAGGGGCATGACCATGACCGCACCCACCACGGTGACGTCCCAGGACACCCGGCGCCCGCCCGGGACGGTACCGGCGTTCGCGCCGCAGCTCGGGGAGGCGCCCGGGGTCGCGGTGCGGGACGCCGGCGCCCCTGGCCGTCGGCGGACAGGCCCGTGGCGGACGCTGCGACGGCAGCCCGGGCTCGTGCTCGCCCTGCTCGTGCTCGTGACCGCGCTGGCCTGGGCGGTCGTGCCCGGCGCGTTCACCCCGGCGGACCCGATCACCGGCATCCCCGCCGAACGACTCCAGGCGCCCTCGGGGCTCCACCCCTTCGGCACGGACCACCTCGGTCGCGACCTGTTCGCGCGGGTGGTGCACGGCTCGGCGCTCTCCTTGCGGGCCACCGTGGTCGCGGTCGTCGTCGGGCTCGTCGCCGGTTCCGCGCTCGGCCTGCTCGCCGGGTACCTGCGCGGCTGGGTCGACGACCTCGTCGGGCGGCTCGTGGACGTCCTGCTCGCCGTTCCGGGGCTGCTGCTCTCGCTCGCGATCGTCACCGTGCTCGGCTTCGGGTCGGTGAACGTCGCGATCGCGGTCGGGCTGACCAGTGTCGCGAGCTTCGCCCGCGTGATGCGCGCCGAGGCGCTGCGCACCAGCACCTCGGTGTACGTCGAGGCGGCGCGGGCCAGCGGCGCCCGGTGGTACTCCGTCGTCGGCCGGCATGTGCTGCCGAACTCGACCGGTCCCGTCGTCGCGCTCGGGGCGCTGGAGTTCGGCACCGCGATCCTGGCGATCTCCGCGCTCAGCTTCCTCGGCTACGGCGCGGCCCCGCCCGCTCCCGAGTGGGGATCGCTCGTCTCCGAGGGGCGCAGCTACCTGGCCACCGCGTGGTGGCTGGCCACCTTCCCCGGACTCGTGATCGCCGCAGTCGTCCTGGCGGCGAACCGCGTCGCCCGGGCGCTCGAACCGCAGCAGGAGGAGGACGCATGAGCAGCACCGACGCCGGCAGCACCGATCCGGGCGGCACAGGGGCACTCGGGGCGGACGGGACCTCGGACGCACTGCTCGTGGTCGAGGACCTGCACGTCTCGTACCCCACCGACGGCGAGCGCGTACCCGCCGTGCGCGGGGTGTCGCTGCACGTGGCTCGCGGCGAGGTCGTGGCGCTCGTCGGCGAGTCCGGCTCGGGCAAGAGCACCACCGCGCACGCCGTCCTGCACCTGCTGGCGGGTGGGGGTCGGGTCGACGGCGGGCGCCTCCGGTTCGCCGGGCTCGATCTGGAGGAACTCACCGAGAAGGAGTGGTCGCAGGTCCGCGGCCGACGGATCGGCCTGATCCCGCAGGACCCGACGGCCTCGCTCAACCCGGTCGCCCGGGTCGGCGACCAGGTCGCCGAGGTGCTCGTCGTGCACGGGCTCGCCCGGGGGCGAGCGGCGCGGGCGAGGGCTGTCGAGCTGCTGGCCGAGGCCGGGCTGGACCGCCCCGAGGTCCGGGCGCGTCAGTACCCGTCCCAGCTGTCCGGCGGGATGCGTCAACGGGTCCTGATCGCGATCGCGCTCGCGGCCAGGCCCGACCTGGTGGTGGCCGACGAGCCGACCAGCGCGCTCGACGTCACGGTGCAGCGGCAGATCCTCGACCACATCGGCTCGCTCACGCGGACCCTGGGCACGTCCGTGCTGCTGATCACCCACGACCTGGGCGTCGCCGCCGACCGGGCGGACCGCATCGTCGTCCTGCAGCACGGGCGCGTCGTCGAGCAGGGTCCGGCGGCGCGGGTCCTGACCGCACCGCAGCACCCCTACACGCGGGCGCTGCTGGCTGCCGCACCGAGCCTGGCCGACCCTCGCCTCGAGGTGGTCGAACGCGCGACGGCGCAGGACCCGCCGACATCGCTCACGCGCGAGGAACCTCTGCTCGTCGCCGAGCACCTGGTCAAGGACTTCGCGCTGCCGCGGGCGGCGGGCCGCGGCAGGCGGCACCGGGCCGTCGACGACGTCGGGTTCACCATCGGACGCGGACGCACCTTCGCCCTGGTGGGGGAGTCCGGTTCCGGCAAGAGCACCACCGCACGTCTGGTTCTGCGCCTCGAGCGGCCGACCTCCGGAACGGTGCACCTCGACCGCATCGACCTGACCGCGGCGCGCGGCGAGCGTCTGCGCCGGTTGCGGCGACGGTTCCAGGTCGTGCACCAGAGTCCGTACGCCTCGCTCGACCCGCGGTTCACGGTCGGCCGGTCGATCGCCGAACCGTTGCGCTCGTTCCGTGTCGCCGGCCCACGTGAGCGTGCGGCCCGGGTGCACGAGCTGCTCGAGCAGGTCGCGCTGCCCGCGTCGTACGCGTCGCGCCTGCCAGGCGAGCTGTCCGGCGGCCAGCGGCAGCGTGTCGCGATCGCGCGGGCGCTGGCCCTGCAGCCCGACCTGGTCGTGCTCGACGAACCGGTCTCCGCGCTCGACGTGTCCGTGCAGGCGCAGATCCTGACGCTGCTCGCGGACCTGCAGGCCGAGCACGGGCTGAGCTACCTGTTCATCTCGCACGACCTTGCCGTCGTCCGCCAGGTCGCCGACGAGGTCGGCGTGCTGCATCGCGGCAGGCTGGTCGAGGTGGGCCCGACCGAGCGTGTGCTGCACGACCCGCAGGCCGAGCACACGCGCGAGCTGGTCGACGCGATCCCGGGCAGACGCGCGCGTGCCCTGACGTGAGCCGGGTGAGCACGCCGACCGCAGGTCCGCCCTGCCCATCTGCCTCCCACTCGTTGCTCTGCCCGTCGAACCCCCGGAAGGACTCCCTGTGACCACCCACACGACCCCGTCCACCCCGTCCACCCCGTCGCCCGCGCCCGCGGTGGACCTCAGCCTCGACGAGGCCGGCGCCCTCGCCCCGCTCGTCACGGCCCAGGCCGCCGCGGTGCGCGTGCAGGCCGGTGCGGTCCTCGTCGACGTGCGCAGCGAGGCGGGCCGCGCAGCGACCGGGAGCATCCCCGGCGCGACGGTGACCGACCGGTACGCGCTCGACGAGGCGTTCGACCTGACCTCGGCCGCCCGGCAGGTGCCGGTGCTCGCGCTGGACACGCCGATCGTGGTGGTGTGCGGGTCCGTGCGGGGATCCGGCCCGGTCGCCGCGGCGTTGCGCGCCCGAGGCTTCACCGACGTCGTGCACGTCGAGGGAGGCTTCGGCGCCTGGGACGAGGCCGGTCTGCCCACGCTGCCACCGGCACAGGCACCGGTACCGGCACAGGCACCGGCACAGGCACTCGCACCGACCGCGGACGGCGCGGCGGGGGCGGGCCCCGAGGTGGCGGGGGAGCGGCGTGCCCGCTGACGCCCGGCTGGTGCCCAGCACGGCGTTCCTCGACGGGCTGCGCGCGCAGACGGACCGCCGCCGTGCCGCGTTCACGCCCCTCGCCTCGCCGTTCGCCGGAGCAGACCCGGCCGCCGAGAGCCGGGTACGTGCCGCGGCTGCGCTCGACCGCGAACCCGTGCTCGCGCTGGCCCGCGACCTGCACGCGCACCCCGAGGTGGCGTTCGGCGAGGTCCGTTCGGTGGGTGCCGTGGCCGACCTTCTGGCGCGCCGAGGGGTGCGCGCGAGCGTGGGCTCGCACGGGCTCGGCACGTCGCTGCGGGCCGGGCTGAGCGCGGCCGGACCGGACGACGGTGCCGTGCGTCCCGACGCCGGACCGACGATCGCGGTGCTGGCCGAGTACGACGCCCTGCCGGACGTCGGGCACGCGTGCGGCCACCACCTGATCGCCGCGGCGGCCACCGGCGCGTTCCTCGCGCTGCACCGCGCGGCCGCCGACGGCCTGCGGTTCCCCGGACGCCTCCTGCTGCTGGGCACGCCGGCCGAGGAGGGCAGCTCGGGCAAGGAGCTGCTGGCGCGGACGGGGTTCTTCGACGGTGTGGACGCCGCGATCATGGTCCACCCGTTCGGCTACGACGTCGTCGACCACCCGTTCCTCGGTCGCCGGCAGCTGCGGGTGACGTACCACGGGGTCGCCGCGCACGCCTCGGCGAGCCCGTTCATGGGCCGCAACGCCCTCGATGCCGTCGCGCTGCACTACCAGGCCGTCGCGATGCTGCGTCAGCACCTGCCGCCCTCGGACCGCGTGCACGGCATCGTCGTCGAGGGGGGTGAGCGGCCCAGCGTGGTACCCGAACGGGCGACCGTCGAGTACTACCTGCGTTCGGCGCACCCGGCGACGCTGCGCGACCTGTCGGGGCGTCTGGGGGACATCGCCCACGGGGCGGCGCTCGCGACCGGGACCCGCGCCGAGCTGGAGTGGGACCGGGCGCCGTTCACGCTGCCGGTGCGCACCAACGCCCCGTTGGCCGCCCGGTGGGCGCGCCACCAGGCGACGCAGGGTCGCACGGCGCTCGCGGGCGGCGTGGTCCCCGACATCCTCGCGGCGTCCACCGACTTCGGGAACGTCAGCGTCCGGCTCCCCGGCATCCACCCGATGATCGCGGTCGGCGACCCGGACGTCGCCCTGCACACCCGGAAGTTCGCCCGCGCCGCAGGGGGCCCCGCGGGGGACGCCGCGGTGGTCGACGGCGCGGTGGGGCTCGCACTGACGGCCCTGGACTACCTGCTCGACCCGGCGCTGCGCGCGGCGGTCCGGCAGGACTTCGAGGACGCCGGGGGCGTCCTGGACGTGCCGGGGTACTTCGTCGACCCGCTCACCCGCACTCCTGAAGGAGACCTCACGTGAAGTTCCAGGTCCTGGACATCGTCCCGCACGCAGCCCATCCCGTGACCGGCGAGCTGCTGGACACCTCGACCCGCCTCGAACGGGTCGTGGAGACCGCTCAGCTGGCCGAACAGCTCGGGCTCGACTCGTTCTCGGTGGGGGAGCGGCATGCGGGCGACTTCCTGTCCTCGTCCCCGACCGTGCTGCTCGGCGCGCTGGCGCAGGCGACGGACCGGATCCTGCTGAGCACGGGCGTCACGGTGCTCTCGCTGCTCGACCCGGTGCGGGTCGCCGAGGACTACGCGACGGTCGACGTGCTCTCGCGGGGTCGGCTCGAGATCGTCATCGGCAAGGGCAACGAGGACAAGCACTTCCCGCTGTTCGGCCTCGACATCGCCCACCAGTACGAGTACCTGGAGGAGAACCACGCGCTGCTGCGGCTGCTGCTGAGCCAGGAGGACGTCCGCTGGGCGGGGACGCACCGCCCCTCGCTCGAGGGTGCGACCACGCTGCCCCGGCCGTTCGACGGTCCGTTCCGGATCTGGCACGGGTCGGCGACGAGCACGTTCGCCGTCGACCTGGCGGCCCGCCACGGCGAGCCGATCGTCTCGGCGAACGCGTTCCAGCCGCGCGAGAACTACAAAATCCTCATCGACCGCTACCGCGAACAGCTGGTGGCCCACGGCCACGACCCGGCGGTCGGCTACGTCGGGTCCGGTTCGGGAGGCCTGTTCCTGGCCGACACCACCGAGCAGGCGACCGAGGAGTACCGGGAGGTGTACGAGGCGTTCGCGCAGCGGGGGGTCGTCCGGCACGGTGGCGACCAGCGGCCCGGCAAGGCGTCCTCGTTCACCACGATCGAGGACGCGGTCGACCGCGGCCCGGCCCTCGTCGGCTCGCCCGAACGTGTCGCGGAGAAGATCCTCGACTACCACCGGGCCTACGGGCACGACCTGCAGTCGGTCTCGCTCAACCCGGTGCTGCCGTACGAGCAGCAGCACGACGTGCTGCGACGGTTCGCCGAGGAGGTCGTCCCGCTCGTGCGGCGCGAGGTGTCGACGACGCTGTGGGGGCCGCAGGACCCCGGTCGCGCCCGCGGGCTGGCCCGGTTCGACGGGCCCCCGCTCGGCTCGCAGGCACAGGTGCCCGCCGGGCGGACGCCCGATCCGGCTCGCGTGGTCGGGACTACCCTGGCGGGATGAGCGCCACCGTCGACTCCCCGGTGCAGGTCTCCTCCGACGCCGCCGGTCCGCACGGCCCCTCGGACGAGGTCGTCGCGCAGGTCCGCGCGGTCGCACGCCGCGCCAAGGACGCCTCGCGCGTGCTCGCCACGGCCAACCGCTCCACCAAGGACGCGGCGCTGCACGCGTTGGCCGACGCACTCGTGGCGTCGACCGACGAGATCGTGGCGGCGAACGCCGAGGACCTCGCGCGCGGCCGGGCGGCAGGGACGTCCGCGGGGCTGCTGGACCGGCTGGCGCTCGACCCCGGACGGATCGTGGCCATCGCGGACGCCCTGCGCGAGCTCGCGGCGCTCCCGGACCCGGTCGGTGAGGTCGTGCGCGGCTCGACGCTGCCCAACGGGCTTCGCCTGCGGCAGGTCCGTGTCCCGATGGGTGTCGTCGGCATGATCTACGAGGCGCGCCCGAACGTGACGGTCGACGCCGCGGGGCTCGCGCTCAAGAGCGGCAACGCGGTCGTCCTGCGGGGCGGTTCGGCGGCCGCCCGCAGCAACGAGGTCATCGTCGGCGTGCTCGCCGCCGCGCTCGAGCAGAACGGCCTGCCCGGCGACCTGGTGCAGTCGATCGACGCGTGGGGCCGGGAAGGTGCGGTGGCCCTCATGCATGCGCGCGGTCTGGTCGACGTGCTCGTGCCGCGAGGCGGCGCCGACCTGATCCGGACCGTGGTGCGCGAGTCGACGGTGCCCGTCGTGGAGACCGGCGTCGGCAACTGCCACGTCTACGTCGACGAGACCGCCGACCTGGCGATGGCGCTGCCGATCATCCTCAACGCCAAGACGCAGCGCGTGGGCGTGTGCAACGCCGCCGAGACGCTGCTGGTCCACCAGGCCGTGGCCGACGAGTTCCTGCCGGTGGCCCTGGCTGCGCTCGCGGACGCCGGCGTGACGATCCACGCGGACGCCGAGTCCCGTCGCCTGGCACCCGAGGAGGTGTCGGTGGTCCCGGCCACCGACGAGGACTGGGCCACCGAGTACCTGTCGCTCGACCTGGCCGTGAAGGTCGTCGAGGACCTGGACGAGGCGCTCGAGCACATCCGTGCATGGAGCTCGGGTCACACCGAGGCGATCGTGACGCGCGACCTGGCGGCCTCCGAGCGGTTCGTCGCCGAGGTCGACTCGGCGGCCGTGATGGTGAACGCCTCGACGCGGTTCACCGACGGCGGTCAGCTGGGCCTGGGGGCGGAGATCGGCATCTCGACGCAGAAGCTGCACGCGCGTGGTCCGATGGGCCTGGCCGAGCTGACGACCACGAAGTGGATCGTCCACGGCGACGGGCACGTGCGGCCCTGAGGCCAGGCTGGGCGTGCGCTGTGGGATTCGTCGCGCAGGCGTGACATTCCGGACGAGAGCACCCGCGCGGCATGCGCTGCATGCGACACTTGGTCCTCCCGACCACAGGAGGACGACGTGCACGCTGCCCTGATCGCCGCCGCGGAGCAAGCCGCGGAGACCGGTTCCACGCTGCCGTTCCCGCCGGTCGTCTTCGGCGTCGGGGCGTTCGTCGGCCTGGTGGCGATGCTGCTGGTCACGTACGCGTTCCGCAGCGTCGGGACGCGTCACTGACGCGGTGGCGTCCCGTGACCCACGAAGGACCAAGGAACCGATGACCCAGGTGCACCCCGGTCGACCCCGCGTCGGCGTCATGGGCGGCACCTTCGACCCGGTGCACCACGGGCACCTGGTCGCGGCGAGCGAGGCGCAGGCACGCTTCGACCTCGACGAGGTGATCTTCGTGCCGACCGGGCTGCCGACGTTCAAGCTCGACCAGGACGTGACGGTCGCCGAGCACCGCTACCTGATGACGGTCATCGCGACCGCGTCGAACCCGCGGTTCACGGTCAGCAGGGTCGACATCGAGCGTGACGGGGTGACGTACACGGTCGACACGCTCCGGGACCTCAGGGCGCAGCGCCCGGATGCCGATCTCTTCTTCATCACCGGCGCCGACGCCGTCGAGCAGATCCTCACGTGGAAGGATGCGGGGGAGCTGTTCGACATGGCGCATTTCGTGGCGGTCACCCGCCCCGGCCATGCGCTGTCGGTCGCCGGTCTGCCCGACGACCGGGTGAGCCTGCTGGAGATCCCCGCCCTGGCGATCTCCTCGACAGACGTCCGCGCGAGGGCACGCGCGGGCGAACCGGTCTGGTACCTCGTCCCTGACGGGGTCGTCCAGTACATCGCGAAGCACAGGTTGTATCGAGGTCAGTCATGAGTGAACCGGGAGAGCGGCGGCGCCGTCGCGACCTCCAGCGCGGTCCGGAGCAGGTCGAGGGTCAGTACGGGGCCACGCCGCAGTGGCCCGCCGGTCCTGCCGGCGGACCGGCGGCCCCGGCGGATCACGGCGGCGACGGCACGCCGTCGTCGAGGCGTGCCATGCGTGGCGCACCCGTGCCGTCGGTCGGGCCGGACGGCTACGGCGCCGGCGACGCCCCGTACGTGGTGCCGGGGACGATGGAGCCGACCTCCGTGTCGCGCTCCCGCCGGACCATCCGCGACACCTCGCTCGACCCGACCTCGGGCCCTCCGCGCACCATGCCGCAGCAGGCACCCGCCGCCGCAGCCCCGACCTGGTCGGCCGCCCCCGTCGCCCCGGCGCCGCAGGCGCGGCCCCAGGCCGCACCCATGCGCCCCCCCGTGAACCCGGCGCCGGCACGACCCGCACCCCAGGCGCCGCCCGCCGCCCCGGCCGAGTGGCCGCCGACGTCGCCGCCTGCCCAGGCCGTGCAGCCGTCCTCGCCCTGGTCGCAGGCCCCCGCGCAGCAGGCCGCCCCCTCCGGGTACCCGAGCGCCGTGCGGCAGCCGGCGGCACCGCCGCAGCCGGCCGCGTACGGCAGCGGACGCCCCACGGACGGGCAGCCGCCCGCTCAGCAGGCCGGTCCGGCGTCCCGCACCTCGGCGTGGGGCGCGCAGCCGTCGCCCGCGGCGCCCGCCCCGGCGGGCCCGGGCCCCGGGGTCTCCCCGACCGCCGCCTCGGCGTGGCCCACCGCCGCTCCCGCGGCGTCGACGGCCTGGGCGTCGTCGACGCACCAGTCGCCACCGGCGCCTCAGGCTGCTCCCGCGTGGTCGGCCGCCCCGGCCGCTCCCGCCCCGTCGGCCGCGCCCGCCTGGCCGACGGCGGGTCAGGCGGCCGAGAGCCCCGCAGCGGCGCCCACGATCGCGCCTCAGGCCGCAGAGGTTCCTGCTCCCCGCTGGGGTGCGGACCGGCCGTCGTTCGCGGGCGCGGAGCCGGCCGAGGCCGATCAGGCTCCCGCGCGCTCGGCGCGCACGTGGGACGAGGACGACCTGGACGACGTCCGCGACAAGGCGCGCAAGCGCCACCCGTACACCTGGCTGCACCTGACGGTGCTGGCGATCGTGGCGTTCGTGCTCGGCTTCCTCATCATGCTGCTCGCCAACAAGGGCACGTCGACCGAGGGCACCGCGACCAGCGGGCCGTCGGGCACGACCCTGACGACGCTCGCCCTGGCATCCGGCCCCGACAGCCCTGACAGCAACGACGTGGCGTCGTCCACCTGACGTACGCCGCACCCGCGCGCCGTACCCCGTACGTCGTGCCCCGAACCACTCCGAGGAGACCCGTGCCCGCGACCGAACGCGCCATCGAGCTGACCATCGCGGCGGCCCGCGCAGCCGCCGACATCAAGGCCGAGGAGATCATCGCGCTCGACGTCAGCGAGCAGCTCGTGCTCACCGACGTCTTCCTCATCGCCTCGGGCACCAACGAGCGGCAGGTCGGCGCGATCGTCGACGCCGTCGAGGAGGCCCTCTTCAAGCTCGGAGCCAAGCCTGTCCGCCGTGAGGGCAAGGGGCAGGGCCGCTGGGTGCTCATCGACTTCGGCGACGTCGTCGTGCACGTGCAGCACCAGGAGGACCGGGTCTACTACGCGCTCGAGCGCCTGTGGAAGGACTGCCCGGTCATCGAGCTGCCCGCCGACGCGCGAGGAGCCGACGAGGCGCACGCGTGACCGCGGGTCGTCTGGTCCTCTGGCGGCACGGCCGGACCGCGTACAACGCGGACGCGCGCCTCCAGGGGCAGATCGACATCCCGCTGGACGACGTCGGGCACTGGCAGGCCGCCACGGCCGCGCCCGCTCTGCTGCGCCGCCGCACGCCGGCGCGCATCATCACCTCCGACCTCGTCCGTGCCCGCGAGACCGCCGGCTACCTCGGCGCGCTCAGCGGCGTCGAGGTCGAGCTCGACCCCCGGCTGCGCGAGCGCAGCTTCGGCCTGTGGGAAGGGCTGACCGGCGAGGAGATCCAGGCCGGCTGGCCGGTGGAGTTCGCGCACTGGCGCAACCACACCGATCCCGCCGGGGTTGAGGCAGAGCCGAGGCGCGCGGTCGCCGTGCGCGTGCTGGAGGCCGTCGGCGAGCACGCCGCCACGCTCGACAAGCGCGACACCCTCGTCCTCGTCGCCCACGGTGCGGCGATCTCGACCGCCGTGAACGTGCTCATCGGGATGGACGCCGAGTGGCGGGGCATCACGGGCATGTCGAACGCCCACTGGGCCGAGCTCGTCGCGACCGGCCCGGGCGCCGAACCGGCGTGGCGGCTCACCGGCTACAACGTCGGCCCGCTCGACGCCTCGTCCGACTGGGATGCCGGTCCCGACGAGGTCACCTCCGAGGCCGACGCCGGGACCCGGGACCCCGATTAGCGTTTCGGCTCCCGATCGTTCTAAACTCTCCGAGCGCCCGCAAGGGCGAACGGGGTCCATCTCGATGGACCACGGGGCTGTGGCGCAGCTGGTAGCGCACCTGCATGGCATGCAGGGGGTCAGGGGTTCGAATCCCCTCAGCTCCACCGAAGTACCAGGTCAGAGGCCACGTTGAGATCCTGAAACCAGGAGATCGACGTGGCCACTGGACTTTTACTGGACAGAAACCTGCACGGGCTCGACCCTGCGAGGCCTGGTCTCGGGCCCCCTCGTGGCGTCTTGGACGTGCGCCGCACACCTGCTGGCATGGACACCACCACGCGGGCGGCCACCGAGCCGTCGATGACCCTGTCCGAGCTGGCCGCCTCCCTGTCGGTGAGCTGCCAGGCGTTGTAGGACCTGCGGTCCAAGGGCCGTGGGCCGCGCGGCTTCCGGGTCGGCCGGCAGATCCGGTTCCGGCTGAGCGAGGTCGAGGCCTGGATCGCCGGCATGGAGGCCGCCGACGGGGAACGCCACCACCGGCGAGGTGAGCCGTGAGGCATGGGCGCCCACGCACCCCGATCGGCACGTTCGGCGAGGTGCTGCTGACCGACCTGGGCGGCCGGTACCGGGCCTCGACCCGGTACCGGGACCTGGACGGGCGCCTGCGCAAGGTGACCGCCGTCGGTTCCAGCCAGCGCCGGGCGCGCACCCGGTTGCAGGAGCGGTTGGTCGACCGGGCCGGGTACGGCAGCGGGGGACTGCTCAGCGTGGCCAGCCCGTTCGGCGACCTGTGTCGGCTGTGGCTGGCCGACCTGGAGCTGCGGGACATCTCCGAGGGCACCAAGGCCAACTACCGCGACGACCTGCGCCTGCACGTGCGCCCCGCGTTCGAGCGGTACGTGCTGGGCGAGATCACGACCGGTCGCGTCGAGTGGTTCCTGCGCCAGCAGGCCGCGCTGTCCTACTCCCGCGCCAAGCACACCCGCAGCCTGCTCAACCAGCTGTTCGCCTTCGCGCTGCGGCACGACGCCATCGCCCGCAACCCGGTCGAGGGAACCTCGCCGCTGAACCGGCCCAAGCGCGAGATCCAGGCCATGACCCTGGAGCAGGTGCAGGCCATCCGGGCCGCCGCGGACAACTGGCGGTCCGGGGCGGCACTGGCTGGGCCCAAGCCCGACGGGAAGGTCCGCGACATCTGCGAGGTGCTGCTGGGCACCTCCATGCGCCCCGGGGAGGTCCTCGCGCTGCGCCCGTGCGACGTGCGCGAGACACGGCAGGGCATGGTGGTTCACGTGCGAGGGACAGTGGTGCGCCGGCAGCGGAGGGCCGACTTCCGCCAGGACCAGCCGAAGACTGACGCCTCGAACCGGAGCATCGCCGTGCCGGAGTTCGCCGCGCAGGTGCTGCGCCGACGGATCGGTGCGATGGGACCTGACCAGCGAGAGGTCACCATATTCCACAACCGCAACGGCGGCGTGATCACCCTGCACAACCTGCGCCGCACCTTCCGCGAGTTCCTGCGGGACGCGGGCCTGGCGGACTCAGGGATCACACCCCGCTGGTACCGGCGCACCGGTGCGACTGTCCTGGCGCGCGGACTGGGCATCGATGCGGCGGCCGCGTTCCTCGGGCACACCAGCACCGCGGTCACCGAGGGCCACTATGTCGCGCCCGACCTGTCGATCGACATGGCCCCGGCTCGCGTCCTGGAACGAGCGCTTCGGCCGGTCGACCCGGACGGTGTGCCCCTGGCCGCGGGCGCCAGCGACGAGGAGACCGATGCCCTCGAGGTGATCGACCGGCAGGACGCCGGTGGTGAGGGTGCCTGACACCAAGTGTGGGCACGAAGGCCTTGCTACGGAGGAGGTGTCCTGTGCATGCGCTCGACCTGGTGGCGGTCGATGCCTGCCAGGTCTGAGTGACCGCCGTGATCGCGGGCCATCCTGCCGCGGGCATCAGCGAGGCGCGGCCGTGACGGGAGTCGTGCCAGCCGGCGCCACCTCCACGGGGTCCCGGCATGAGTCCTCCGGGTGACGGCCTGAGCGCGAGGCGGCTCAGCCCACGACGACGTCCTGGATCGCCACGGCTGCGGCGCCGCGCGCCCACATGATGAAGTCGGGCTCCTCGACGATGAACTGCACGGGGTGGGACTCGGGCTGACGGTCGTCCGCACAGGCGTCACGCACGGTCTGCTCGGCTGCCCCGAACAGGCCGTTGCCCTCGCCGGAGAGCACGACGGTGGTCACGGTGGTCGCGTTCGCGATCCAGGCGACCAGGCGGCCGAGCGCGCGTGCGGAAGCCTGGACGACCGAGGTGGAGACCACGTCGCCGTGCCTGGCGTCGTGCAGGATCTCCTCGAACGTGACGGGCGCGCCGCGGACCGACGCGACCTGGGCGCACATCCCGGGGATCGTGAGCACGGCGGTGGCGCAGCCGCGGTGCCCGCGCTCGCACAGCGGACCGTTGGGTTCCAGGGGTGCGTGCCCCATGGGCGCGAGCCCGACGTCGGGGCTGGTGACGATCTCGCCGCGGATCACGAGGGCGTAGCCCACGCCGGCGCCGATGGTCACCAGCGCGAAGGAGTCGAGGGCGCGCGCCGGTCCGAACCAGTGCTCGGCGGCCATGAGCGCGACGACATCGTTCTCGACCCGCACGGGCACGCCCAGGACGGACTCGAGCGCGTCGGCGAGGGCGACGTCCTCCCAGCCGAGGAAGACGGCCTGGGTCACCACCCGCCGGTCGCGCACCCGGCCGCCGAGGCTGATGCCGACCCCGTCGACGCGCGCGCCTTGGGTCAGGGTCTTGACGAGGACCTCGAGCTGGTCGACGACCCCGGCGAGCGACAGGCCGCGCAGTGGCATCTGCTCGGTGCGCAGCACGTTGGCGCGCAGGTCGGTCAGCACCCCGATGGCGTCGTCGCCGGTGAGCTTGATGCCGACGAACGTGCGTGCCTCGACGCGGACGTCGATGGGGCGCGGGCGCCGCCCGACGGTGGCGCGCTGCACCTCCTGGCGCTCGATGAACAGGCCGGCGTCGAAGTAGGGCTTGCACAGCCGGGTGAGGCTGGCGGGCGAGAGGTTGAGCCGGCGTCCGAGCTCGGAACGCTCGACCGGACCGTGCACGAGCACCTCACGCGCGATCTCCCGGGCCACGTCGGGCCTGGCATCCGCGTTCTCCACCACCACAAGCAACCTCCGTCAGCAGCACGTTGGCTTCACTGTGACACAAGTTCGGCCACCGGAGGGGCGCTACGCCGCGCGATGTCTCCGATGGGCCCTCTTGCCGCCTCTGTTCTTTCCGTGGTAGAAAGAATCCATGCAACGAGGCTTCCTCCCCGGTGACGTCCATGGCCGCACGTACCACCACCTGCGGGCCGCAGGTGTGAGCGTGGTCGTGGTGACCTCCGCCGAGCGGATGCCGCACCTGGTGCACTGGGGCGCCGACCTCGGGGACCTCGGTGAGGACGCGCTGGCCGCCCTCGACGTCGCGGCCGTCCCGCCGCTGACCCACAACACGTACGAGGTGTCCCGGGACGCGACCCTTGTCCCGGCCTTCCACGCGGGGTGGCTCGGACGCCCCGGGGTGCTCGGCTCGCGCCGCGGACGTGACTGGTCACCGCTCTTCACCGACGTGCAGCACGTGCGCGAGGACGCCGACCGCGCGCAGCGCATCGTCTCGGGCGCCGTCGACCCCGTTGCGGGCCTGGCGCTACGCCACGAGCTCGAGCTCGACGCCTCCGGCCTGCTGCGGCTGCGCGTCGCGCTGACGAACACCGCCGACGAGGAGTACGAGGTCAGTGCCTTGCGGGTCGCCCTGCCCGTGCCGGCGCAGGCCGACGAGCTGCTGGACTTCACAGGTCGCCACACCGTCGAGCGCGTACCCCAGCGCCAGCCGTTCACCATGGGCCTGCACGCCCGCGAGGTCCGCCAGGGCCGACCCGGGCTCGACTCGCCGTACCTCATGATCGCCGGGCGGCAGGGGTTCGCGTTCCGCTCCGGGCAGGTCTGGGGCGTGCACCTGGGGTTCAGCGGCAACCAGGACCTGTACGCCGAGCGCATCCCCAACGGGGCCCGCGTGCTCGGCGCCGGCGAGCTCCTGCAGCCGGGCGAGATCGTGCTCGGCGCGGGGGAGTCGTACGAGAGCCCCTGGGTCTACGCCTCGTACGGCGAAGGCCTGGACCAGCTCGCCGGGCGCTTCCACACCTACCTGCGCGCGCGTCCGCAGCACCCCCGCTCGCCGCGGCCCGTGCTCGTCAACACGTGGGAGGCCACGTACTTCGACCACGACCTCGCCCGGCTGACCGCCCTGGCGGACGCGGCGGCCGAGGCCGGGGTCGAGCGGTTCGTGCTCGACGACGGCTGGTTCGGTTCCCGCCGCGACGACACCAGCGGCCTGGGCGACTGGCAGGTCTCGCCGGAGGCGTGGCCGGACGGCCTGGGACCGCTCGTCGACCACGTGCGCGGTCGGGGGATGCAGTTCGGCATCTGGGTCGAGCCGGAGATGGTCAACCTCGACTCCGACCTCGCCCGCGCGCACCCCGAGTGGGTCTTCACGACCGGGGGCCGACTGGCCAGCCCGGCGCGGTTCCAGCACGGCCTGGACCTGACGCACCCCGAGGCCTGGGACCACATCCTCTCCGCGCTGGACGACCTGCTGTCTGCCTACGACATCGGGTACGTCAAGTGGGACCACAACCGCACCCTGGTGGAGGCCGGTCACCACCCGGACGGCCGTCCGGCCATCCACGCTCAGACGCTCGCGGTGTACGCGATGCTCGACGAGCTGCGGCGCCGCCACCCGGGCGTGGAGTTCGAGTCGTGCGCCTCCGGCGGCGGCCGGGTCGACCTGGGGATCCTCGAGCGCACCGACCGGGTGTGGGCCAGCGACTGCAACGACGCCCTCGAGCGGGTCGAGATCCAGCGCTGGACGCAGCTGCTGCTGCCGCCCGAGCTCATCGGCGCGCACATCGGCCCGTCGCCCGCGCACACGACGGGGCGTCGGCACGGCATGCAGCTGCGCGCGGGCACCGCGGTCTTCGGCCACCTGGGCATCGAGTCGGACCTGACGGCGCTGTCCGACGAGGAGACCGACGAGGTCGCCGCGTGGGTGGCGTTCTACCGTGCGCACCGCGACCTGCTGCACTCCGGGACGGTCGTCAACGTCGACCACCCGGACCCGGCCGTCGTGGCGCACGGCGTCGTCTCGACGGACCGCGACCAGGCCGTGTTCGCCGTGACGATGGTGCGTCGATCGGTGACGTGGCCGCCCGGGCCCCTGACCCTGCCGGGCCTGGATCCGGACACGACCTACACGCTCACCCTGGTGACGCCCGGCGACGGTGACGAGACGCGGCCCCTGCCGTTGTGGGCGAGCGACGGTGTCGCGCTCACGGGCCGACAGCTCGAGCAGGTCGGTCTCCAGATGCTCCCGCTGCTGCCCGAACGGCTGTTCCTGCTGCGCGCGGACGCCCTCCGCTAGCTGCCGATCACGACGAAGGAGTCCTGTGATGACGACCCTGCAGCAGACACCACCGCGAGGCCGCGCGCGCATCCCGCGGCGCGTGCGGCAGACCACCGGCGCGACGGCGGCCGCGCGTCGAGGGGACGCCCGGCTGGCCTGGATCTTCGTGGCACCGTCCATCCTCGGCTTCCTGGTCTTCGCCGCCTACCCGACGCTGCGCGGCATGTACCTGAGCTTCACCGACTACCGGGTGCTCTCACCGGCCGAGTGGGTCGGCTTCGACAACTACGTCAAGCTCGCGCACGACGCCCAGTTCTGGGGCTCGGTCGTCACAACCCTGTACTTCGTGGTGCTCACGGTCGTACTCACCATGGCGGTGTCTCTGGCCACCGCGGTGGTCCTGCACCGCCTGACCGCCTCGACCGTGCTGCGCAGCGTCGTGATCCTGCCGTTCCTCATCTCCAACGTCGTGGCCGCCGTGGTCTGGTCGTGGATGCTCGACGCGCAGTTCGGGATCGTGAACCTGTTCCTCGAACGGATCGGCATCGACGCCGTCGCGTTCCTGTCCGACCGCCACTGGGTGATCCCCGCGCTCTCGCTGATCACCGTGTGGAAGACCGCCGGATACACCACGATCCTGATCTTCGCGGGCCTGCAGACCATCCCGGTGCAGGTGTACGAGGCCGGCAAGCTCGACGGGGCCGGTGAGCTGGCGATGTTCCGCAGGATCACGCTGCCGCTGCTGCGGCCGATCATGGCGATGGTCCTCGTGCTCACCGTCATCGGCGCGTTCCAGGTCTTCGACATCGTCGCCGTGAGCACCAAGGGTGGTCCGGCCAACGCCTCGCTGGTCCTGCAGATGCTGATCTACGACAAGGCGTTCGGTCAGTTCGACTTCGGGTACGCCTCGGCCATGTCGATGGCCCTGTTCGCGATGCTCCTGGTCATCTCCTTCCTCCAGATGCGCCTGCTGCGCGCCGACGAGTCCGACCAGGGCTGAAAGGACACGGACGATGTCGACTCTCGTGGCACCCCACCGCTCCCTGATCACCCGACGCTCCCGCCAGCCGCGCCGACCCGGGCGGGTCGTCGCCTGGGTCTACCTGGCCCTGGTCGTCGCGGGCACGGTCTTCCCGATCTACTGGATGCTGCGCACCGCGCTGTCCAGCAACGCCGGACTGCTCGCCTCTCCCAGCTCGCTGGTGCCCGTGGACTTCTCGTGGGGTGCGTTCCAGCGGGTCCTGGGCATGCAGACCGGCGCCGAGGCCGTGGCCGAAGGTGGTTCGGGGGCATCGATCAGCCTTGCGCTGCCGATCCGCAACTCGATCATCTACGCCGGCGTGGCGACGTTCTGCCAGGTCTTCTTCGCCTCCCTCGCCGCGTACGCCTTCGCCCGGCTGCAGTGGCGGGGTCGCGACGTGGTCTTCCGCGTCCTGTTCACCGCGCTGATGGTGCCCGGCATCCTCACGTTGCTGCCGAACTTCGTGCTCATCAAGGAACTCGGGCTGATGAACTCCTTCGCCGGCCTGATCTTGCCGGGGGCGTTCTTCTCCGCCTTCAACATCTTCTTCCTGCGCCAGTTCTTCCTCGGCATGAACGGGGAGATCGAGGAGGCGGCGCTGCTCGACGGTGCCAGTCGGCTGCGCGTGTTCTTCCGGATCACCATGCCGCTGTCCGCGGGCCCCATCACGACGCTGTCGGTCCTGGGGTTCATCGGCTACTGGAACGACTACTTCTGGCCGCTGCTGATCACCTCGGACGAGTCCACCCAGCCGCTGACGCTGGCGCTGGCCGTGTTCAAGCAGTCCTCGCCCCAGGCGCAGCCCGACTGGGCCGGACTCATGGCCGCCGCGTTGTTCGCCGCGCTGCCCATGCTCCTGGTCTTCATGGTCTTCGGCCGCCGGATCGTCAACTCGCTGGGCTTCTCCGGCTTCCGCTGAGCCTGACCCGCACCACCCCGCTCGACCTTCCCTCGCATCGCAGATCGCACCACACCCCAATGAAGGAGTCACGGTGAACACTCGCAAGATCACGTTGGCCGCCCTGGCCGCGTTCGCGGTCATCGCACCGCTCGCTGCCTGCTCGGGCGGCGGCGACGACGGCGCGGCCGACGGCAAGACCCAGGTGACCTGGTGGACCTGGGACGACAAGCAGGCCCTCTCCTACGGTAAGTGCGAGCAGCCGTTCGAGGAGGCGAACCCGACCATCGACGTGAAGATCGAGCAGTACGCCTGGGACGACTACTGGACGAAGATCACCGCCGGGTTCGTGGGCGGCAACGCCCCCGACGCCTTCCAGAACCACCCGTCCTACTACCCGGAGTTCGCCGACCAGGGGCAGCTGCTGGCGCTGGGTGACTACATCGAGGCCGACGGGTTCGACATGAGCCAGTACGCCGTGGGGTTGAACACCTGGGGCGAGTACAAGGACGGCGAGGTCTACGGGCTGCCCAAGGACTGGTCCACGATCGCCTTCTTCTACAACACCGACATGGTGGCCGAGGCCGGCCTGACGGCCGACGACCTCGGCTCGATGACGTGGAACCCCACCGACGGGGGCACGTTCGAGCAGGTCGTGGCACGTCTGACCGTCGACGCGAACGGCGTGCGCGGCGACGAGCCCGGGTTCGACAAGGAGAACGTCGCCGTCTACGGCATGAGCACCCTCACCGGCGGCGGGATCAACGGTCAGGACACCTGGGCCCAGTTCGCGCCCACGACGGGCTGGACGCTGGCCGACGAGCAGAACTGGCCCACCACGTTCCAGTACAGCGACCCCGACTTCGTCGCGACGGCCGAGTGGATCATGAGCCTGGTCGACAAGGGCTACACCCCCGGCTACGGCGAGGTCACCGTCGGTACCGCCGAGCAGCTCGGCTCGAAGACCACCGCGATGGTGCAGGCCGGCTCGTGGAACGTGACCACGATGGCGAACCTCGACGGGGTCCCGGTCGCCACCGCGCCCTCGGTGATCGGCCCGGAGGGCACGCGGGCGGCGCTGTCCGGCTCGATGGCCGACTCGATCTGGGCAGGGTCGAAGGTCCAGGACCAGACCTGGAAGTGGATCTCGTACATGGGCACCGAGGAGTGCCAGACGCTGGCCGGCGCCGACGGCACGTTCCTGCCCTCGATCCCCGCGGCCATGGACGCCTCCGAGGCCACGCTCGCCGAGCAGGGCGTCGACCTGAGCGCGTTCACCGTCCAGCTCAAGGACGACACGCTGTGGGAGGCCCCGCTGTACAGCGGCGGCACGGAGATCGAGAGCGTCGTCAACCCGATGTCCGAGTCGTTCTGGTCCGGGGCCGCCGACTCCTCGATCTTCGCGGAGATGGACGCGCAGAGCCAGGAGATCCTCGCATCGAACGGCTGACACCCCGAGCGTGACGCGGAGCCCCGGGCGACCTGCACAGGTGCCCGGGGCTCCGTCTTCGCGTCCGACCTCTTGACCCTGCGACCGACACCCCTGGACCCATGAACCCCACCTGCACCCCCGCCGACGACGCCACCCACGCCCCGACGGTGAGCGACCGGTGGCGCCCTGCCGCGCACTTCACCGCTCGCAGGAGCTGGCTCAACGACCCGAACGGTCTGCTGCACCACGACGGCGTCTACCACCTGTTCTTCCAGACCAACCCCGACGGCAGCACCTGGGGCGACATCTCGTGGGGCCACGCCACCTCCACGGACCTGCTGACCTGGACCGAGCACGACATCGCGATCCCACGCACCGCGGACGAGCTGGTGTTCTCCGGCAGCGCCGTCGCCGACGTGCACAACACGGCGGGCCTGGCCGCGCCGGGGCAGACGGCGCTCGTGGCGATCTACACCGCGGTCCGGCCTGCTCGGGCCGACCGCCCGGGTTCGCAGGCGCAGGCCCTGGCGTACAGCGTGGACGGCGGCCGGTCGTGGGAACGGTACGCGGGCAACCCGGTGCTCGACATCGGGTCCGAGGAGTTCCGTGACCCGAAGGTGTTCTGGTACGGCGGTCCGGACGGTCACTGGGTGATGGTCGTGGCCGAGGCGGTCGACCGACGGGTCGCCGTCTACACCTCGCCGAACCTGATCGAGTGGACGTTCGAGTCACGCTTCGGGCCCGCGCACGCCGTCGGCGGGGTGTGGGAGTGCCCTGACCTGTTCCCGCTCACCGTGCGCGGCACCGACCGGACGCGGTGGGTGCTCGTCGTCAGCCTCAACCCGGGCGGCATCGCCGGCGGCACCGGCACGCAGTACTTCGTCGGCGACTTCGACGGACGCACCTTCACACCCGAACGGCTCTCGCTCTCGCAGGACCCGCGCGACCTCGACTGGCTGGACCACGGGCGCGACTACTACGCGGCAGTGTCGTTCAACGACGCGCCCGACGGCCGTCGGCTCACCATCGGATGGGCGAGCAACTGGGACTACGCCGCCCACACGCCCACGGGCCCGTGGCGCTCCGCCATGTCCCTCGCGCGCGAGCTGGACCTGGTGCGGGCCGTCGACGGGCGGCACCGCGTCGCGCAACGCCCCGTGCTGCCGGACGACCCGCGCGTCACCGTGGTCGACCTGACCGTCGCCTCGGGCGCGGGGGAGCGGACCGAGGTGGTGTTGAGCACCGGCGAGCCCGGCGGCAGCGAGCTCGTGCTCACCGTGGACGGCGATGCGCGGACGTTGACCTGCGACCGGACGCGCAGCGGCGACGTGGGCTTCCATCCGGCATTCGCCTCGGTGGAGACCGCACCGCTGCCGCCCGGCGACGCGACGACCACCGATCTGCGGATCGTGGTCGATGCGTGCGTCGTGGAGATCTACGTCGACGGGGGACAGGTGACGCTCACCGCGCTGGTGTTCCCGGACGCGCCGCTGGTCGCCGTCCGGGTCCTGCCCTCGCGCGCCCGCTGAACCAAACGCCGTAGCGACAGCTGCGATGTGCGCGTCGTCGATGGTCTGGTCGAGTTGCACCCGTACTCGAGCAGCTCGCCACTCTCGATGAGCGGCGCCATGGTCGGGTGCGCCCACAGGCGATCGCGAACCCCCGAAGACGACCTCTCGGACACGGCCAGGTCGTCCGGCGCAGCATCACGCCGAGCGAGAGAGAGGCGGTGTTCGTGAGGAGTGGCGCCTCGCCGGCGATCCACAGGGTGCGGTCGCCGACCATGGCGCACGCGATGCTCTCGTCGCCCGCGAGCGTGAACGGCTCCTCGATCACCTCACGGAGCGCGCCCGCGGTTCGTGGAGGGGCCGGGCGCTGGACGCGCCCGGGGCACGGTGGGTGTCGTCAGGAGGCGACGGGGGTGTACGTGACGAGGTCGGGCATCGGGGCGGGGCTCGGCGAAATACAACTGTAATCAATACAGGGGAGCATGAGCCGTCCGGTGTCCTCCGGGCGGAACCGTCTGAAGGTGCCCCCAGTGCCTGATCTTCCTGCCGTCGCCCGAGCCTTCCCGGACAACCGGCTGACCCCTGCCGAGCGGGTGCTCCTGAGCCGGGTCGCCGGGTGGAGCGTCGACCACGCCGCTGAGTTCGTCGCCGACCTGACGCGCTGGGTCGCGGTGCCGAGCGTCGTCGTGAAGGGGGAGGTGGACGCGGGTGTGCCCGGGGCTCCGTTCGGGCCGGCCGTCGCGGACATGATGGCATTGGCCGCGCGGACCGCGGTCGGGTACGGGCTCGCCGTGCACGAGCACGACGGCTACGCACTGTCCGTCACCACCGGCGCAGGCGTCGTCGAACCTGAGGGGGAGATCGGCCTGATCGGGCACGTGGACGTGGTGCCCGCCGGTGAGGGGTGGGCCTCGCCGCCGTTCACGTTGACTCGGATCGGTGACGTCGCCGTCGGACGCGGGGTGGCGGACGACAAGGGGCCCTCACTGGTGGACCTGTACCTGCTGCGGGCGCTGCGCGATCTCGATGTGCCTCTGCGGCATCGCCTGCGTCTGGTGCTGGGCGGCAGCGAGGAGACGGACATGGCGGACCTGCGCTGGTACGCCGCGCACGGGCCGGTGCCGCGCGTGAGCCTGGTGACCGACGGGCCGTTCGGCGTCAACCACGCGCAGAAGGGGTTGCTCGGGGTGACCGTCACGGCCTCGTGCGGGCCGGTGCTGGCGACGCTGGTCGGCGGGGACGCGCCGAACTCGGTGCCGGACCGGGCGACCGTGCTGCTGCCGGGGACGGCCGTCGAGGTCGAGCCGGCGGTGCGGGCCGCGGCCGTCCGGGCAGGTCTGGACCTCGGCTGGGTGCAGGTCGACGCGGAGACCCAGACCGCGTGCCGGGTCACGGTGCGCGGGGTCGCCGGGCACGCCGCCTTCCCCGAAGGCACCCGCAACCCCGTCCCGCTGCTCGCCACGGTCCTCGCCGGGTCCGGGATGCTGGGGCCCGCGGACCATGCGGCGGCGCTGCTGGTCGCCGAGCTGCTCGCGGACCCCGCAGGCCGGTCGGCCGGGATCGCCGCCTCCGACACGAGCGGGGCCCTGACGCTGAACGGCGTCGTCGCCTCCGCCGTCGCAGCGGGGGAGACGTCCACGATCCGGCTGCGGCTGGACGTGCGCTACCCGGCCACCGGCCGCGGTGACGACGTGCTCGACGGCCTCGCGGCGGCCCTCGCCCGGCACGCGGCGGTCGGCGCGTCCCTGACGGACGTGACCGACGACCCCGGCTACCACGTGGACCCGGACTCGCCGGAGGTGACCGTGCTGCAGGAGGCGTTCAACGACGTGCTCGGCACGCAGCGCCGGCCCTTCGCGATGGGTGGCGGCACGCACTCCCGGGTGCTGCCGCGGGCGATCACCTTCGGTGCCGACTACTGGTGGCTGCCGGAGGGCGCGGCGGCGGTGGACGGGCCGGTGCGCCTGCGGGGGGTTCCGGCCGACCGGGGAGGACCGCACGCGGTGGACGAGAGCGTGCCGCTCGGGCACCTGCTCGCAGCGCTGCAGGTCTACGCCGTGGCGGTCGTCCGGCTGGACGCCGCGCTCGCGGCCACCGACGACGCCGCAGCCGCGGAGGTGGCGCGATGAGCGTCCTCGCCGAGGCGCTGCGCACCGAGCAGGTCGGCGCCGCCGAGGCCACGTACCGGGTGCGGGTCACCGAGCACCCGGTGGTGGTCGACGGTGCGACCGTCGGCCACGTTGTGGCGACCGGCTACGAGGTGCTGGTGGACGGCGTCCCCGATGCGGCGCGGCCCGTCGTGTTCCTGTTCAACGGCGGCCCGGTGGTGGCCTCGATGTGGCTGCACCTCGGGGGGCTCGGCCCCCGGCAGGTGATCGTGCCGACGGACCTGGGGGCGACCTCTCCGGCGCTCGAGTCGCAGCCCGACAGCCTGCTCGACGTGGCGGACCTGGTCTACCTCGACCCGGTGGGCACCGGGTACGCGCGGCTGGTCGAAGGTGCCGACCCGGCGTCCGTGCGCGGGGTGGACGCGGACGCGCGAGCGGTCGCCGGCGCGGTGTCCGACTGGCTGGAGGGCGGGCGGCGCCTCGGCAGCCCGGTGCACCTGGTGGGCGAGAGCTACGGCACGGTGCGCGCGCCGCTGGTCGCCCAGGTGCTGCTGGAGCAGCCGCTGTCGATCGCCTGCGCGGGGATCGTGCTGCTGGGGCAGGCCGTGACGATCCAGGAGACGGCGGAGCGGCCGCGCAACGTGGTCGGCCATGTCGCCGCGCTGCCGTTCATGGCGGCGGCCGCCTGGTTCCACGGCCGTCGCGGGGTCGATGCGCCCGGTGGCACCGGGGCGACCCTGCCGGAGGTGGTCGAGGAGGCGGTGGCCTGGGCGCGCGAGCGCTACCTACCGGCCCTGCACGCCGGTACCCGGCTCTCGCCAGACGAGCGCGAGCGGGTCGTGGCGGGCCTGGCGGCGCGGACCGGGATCGCGGTCGACGAGTGGCGGCGCCGCCGGCTGCGGCTGACGAAGGAGGAGTTCCGCACGCTGCTGCTGGCCGACCGCGGTCTGGTGCTGGGGCGGTACGACGCGCGCTACGTCTCGCCGGCGAGCGAGGGTCCGTTCGACGTGGACGCCTCGACCGACCACGTGAGCCCGGCGTTCGTCGCCGCGGTGGTGCGCTGCTACGCGGAGCTGGGGGTGCCGGCCGACCGGCGGTTCAGACCGGCGGACGAGGACGCGTTCGGCGCGTGGTCGTGGTTGCCCGGGTCGGCGGCGCACCGGTTGGAGGCGAGCGGGACGCCCAGCCCGTTCAACGTCTTCGACTACGCCGCGGTGCTCGAGCACCTGATGGCGCAGCGGCCCGACCTCCGGCTGTTCCTGGGCACCGGGTACTTCGACTCGCTGACCACGGTGGGGGCGGTGGAGCACCTGCTGGCGCAGGCCGACCTGCCGTCGGCCCGGGTGGTCCGCCGGGAGTACGCGGCGGGTCACATGATGTACACCGACCCCGCGTGCCGTGCCGCGCTGGTGGCCGACCTCAGGGTGTTCCTCGCGCGTCACGGGGACGAAACACGGACCGCCTAGGCTATTCACCATAATCATTTGAGTGATGCGCTCGTGAGGCAGGAGATAGCAGGTGGAACCACGCACGCGTGAGGATCTGGACCGGATCCCCGGCTACCGGCAGGGTCGCTCGGCCGGCGACGGTGGCGCCCCGAGCCACAAGCTCTCCTCCAACGAGAACCCCTACGACCCGCTGCCCTCGGTGCGGGACCGGATCGCCGAGGTGCTCGGCCGCATCAACCTCTACCCCGACATGGCCGGAGCCGTGCTGGTGCCCGAGCTCGCCCGCCTGCACGACGTCGACCCCGCACGCATCGTGCTCGGTGCCGGGTCGGTCGAGGTGGTCTCCCAGCTCATCCGCGCGACCACCGGCCCGGGCGAGGAGGTGCTGTTCGCCTGGCGTTCCTTCGAGGCGTACCCGCTGCTCGTCGTCTCGGCCGGGGCCGAGCCGGTGCAGGTGCCGCTGACCGCCGACCTGGCGCACGACCTGCCCGCCATGCTCGCCGCGATCACCGAGCGCACCCGCCTGGTCATCGTCTGCAACCCGAACAACCCCACCGGCACCACGGTCGGCGCCGCCGCGCTGGAGGAGTTCCTCGACGCGGTGCCGCGCGACGTCGTGGTGCTGGTCGACGAGGCCTACCGGGAGTTCGACACGTCGACCGACCGGCCGGACGGCGTGGCGCTGGCCAGGCAGCGGGACAACGTCGTGGTCGCGCACACCTTCTCCAAGGCGTACGGCTTGGCCGGCGTGCGGGTGGGCTACGCGATCGCGCCGCCGGTGGTGGCCGACGCGATGCGCAAGGTCGCGGTGCCGTTCGGCGTCACCGGGCTGGCGCAGGCCGCCGCCGCGGCGTCGCTGGAGGCGCAGGGCGAGCTGCTCGACCGGGTGCTGGCGCTGGTCGCCGAGCGCGAACGGGTCGTGCGCGCGCTGACGGCCCAGGGCTGGGACCTGCCCCCCACCCAGGCGAACTTCGTCTGGCTGCCCACCGGCGAAGCCACGGACCGGGCGGTCGAGGTGCTCGAGCGGCACGGCATCCTGGCCCGGGCGTTCCCCGGCGAGGGTGTGCGGGTGTCCATCGGCCGCGACGAGGCCAACACCGCCGTGCTGGCCGCCTGCGCCGAGATCCTCGCGGGGGTGACGGCATGACCACCCCAGCGAGCACCGGCCCGACGGGCGCGAGCCCCCAGCCGCCCGCCGACGAGCGGGAGGTCGTCACCTCCGCCGACCTGGTGCTGACCACCCCGGCGGGCGACCTGTCCTACCGGGCCGACGCCGGCCACCTGCTGGTCCGCGACGGCGCCGGGCAGCCGCTGACCACGATGTTCTACGTCGCCTACACCGCGACCGGTGACGCAGCGAGCCCGGACCGACCGGTGACCTACCTGTTCAACGGCGGTCCCGGCTCGGCCAGCCTGTGGCTCAACGTCGGCGGCTTCGGCCCGCGCCGCCCCGCGCAGCGCACCCCGCACGCCACCCCGCCCGCGCCGTACGCGATCGAGGCGAACACCCGGTCGCTGCTGCCCACCAGCGACCTGGTGTTCCTGGACGCCCCCGGCACCGGGCACTCGCGGATCCTGGACGGCGTCGACCCGGCTCGGGTGTGGGGCGTGGACGCCGACGCCGACGTGTTCGCACGGGCGATCCTGCGGCACCTGGCCGTCACCGGGCGGTGGAACTCCCCGCGCTACCTGTTCGGCGAGTCCTACGGCACCACGCGTGCGGCGGTCGTCGCGCACCGGCTGCAGAACACGGGCCTGGACCTCAACGGCGTCGTGCTGCTGTCGACGCTGCTCGACTGGACCGCGAACCTGCCCGGGGCCGACCAGGGCTTCGTCCACCTGCTGCCGACCTTCGCCGCCACCGCCCGCTACCACGGGCGTGCCGGGCACGCCGAGCTGGGCGACGCGGCGTTCGACGCGGCGGCGATCGACTTCGCGCAGGGGCCGTACGCGGCCGCGCTGCAGCGCGGCGACGGTCTCGACCCGGCCGAGGAGGCGCGGGTCGCCGAGGCGATGGCATCCCTCGTCGGGCTCGACGCCGGCTACCTGGCCTCCCGGCACCTGCGGGTCGGCCTGGAGGAGTTCCGCGCCCGTCTGCTGGCGGACGAGGGTCGGCTGATCGGCCGGTTCGACACCCGGTTCGTCGCCGAGCACGCCTACGTGGTGGGCGGTGGGGCGACGGACCCCGCCACCGACGACGCAGCCACCGCCGGGGTGACCTCGGCGCTGGTCACCACGTTCGCCGACCACCTGGCGCACGACATCGGGTACGTCTCGCCGACCGCCTACGTGCCGCTGAACAACATGGTCGTCGAGCCCGCGTGGGACTGGCGGCACCGGGCCCCGGCGATCGACGAGCCGATGCCGCTGCCGAACGTCGCGCTGGACCTGTCGGCGGCCATGCGCCGCAACCCGCACCTGCGCGTGCTGGTGCTCGGTGGACGGTTCGACCTGGCGACGCCGTACCTCGGTGCACGCCACGACCTGGCGCACCTGTTCCTCGGCGAGCGGTTGCGGGCGAACGTGACCGTGCGCGCCTACGACTCGGGGCACATGGCCTTCGTGGACGACGCGGCGCTCGCGGCGATCACCGCGGACGTGAGCGCGTTCCTGCAGGGCGCGTGACGTGCGCGCAGGTGCACTGCCCCCAGGCCGCCGCTCAGCGGGTGGCGGCGGTGCGGTGCGCCCGCAGCACGGTGGCGAGCTCGTCCGGGTCCTGGCTGCGGATGGCCGCCACCAGGTCGCGGTGCACCTGCAGCCGTTCGTCGGACGTCGGCTCCAGGCCGATGACGCCGAGGGTGACGTCGGTCTGGCTCTCCGCGGTGATGTAGTCGACCAGGTTCCGGTAGAAGGTGCGCAGCACCACGTTCGGCGAGATCTCCGCGATCCGGCGGTGCAGCCGCCAGTTCGGGTGCAGCCCGTCGGACGGGTGCGCCCAGGTCGTCTCGAGCTCGGCGAGCAGCGCGTCCAGGTCGGCCAGGTCGGCCGCGGTGCGGTGGCGGGCGGCGTCGTGCAGCACCGCGTCGTCGAGGGCGTCGAGCACCTCGACCACGTCGTTCACCGCGGTGCCGGCCTGCCGCAGGTCCAGCACCTCGTAGGCGAGGCGGATCAGCGGGGACTGCGCCGCGACGAAGATCCCGCCGCCGGGCCCGGGGCGGACCTCGACGGCATCGCGGGCGCGCAGCACGCGCAGGGCCTCGCCGAGCGTGGCCGGGGCCACCTGGTACTCGGCGCACAGCTCGACCTTGGTGCCGATCCGGTGGCCGGGCGCCCAGCCCTGCTCGCTGATGCGGCTCTGCAGGTCGTCGGCCACGTAGTCGGCGGCGGACGCGGCCGGGCGGCTGCGGGGGCGCGGCGTGGTCATCGGGGTCTCCCTCACGGTCCTGCGGCGAGCCGGCGGTAGCCGGGTCGGTCGGGCAGGGCGCCCGGTTCGGGTGACCTGTCTTCCCAGAACAGTACTGATCAATACACACAAATGGTGGCGCCGGCCCTCGGGTCGGCGGACGAGAGGCGAGTGACATGACGCGACAGACCGGTGGCCAGCTCCTGGTGGCCGCGCTGCTGGCCCAGGGCGTGACCGAGGTCTTCGGCATCCCGGGCGTGCAGCTCGACGCGGCGGTCGACGCCCTGCACGAGCGGCAGGACGTCGTCCACTTCACGTGCGTGCGCAACGAGCAGGCCGCGACCTACATGGCCGACGGCTACGCCCGCAGCTCGGGCCGCGTCGGTGTCGCGATGGTCGTCCCGGGCCCCGGGGTGCTCAACGCGCTGGCCGGCCTGGCCACCGCCTACGCCACCGGCTCGCCGGTGCTGCTGATCGCCGGGCAGATCCGCTCGGACCAGATCGGTCAGGGGTTCGGCGTGCTGCACGAGCTCCCCGACCAGACCGGCGTGCTCGAGCGGGTGACCGGGTGGACCGGGACCGCGCGCCGCGCGGCCGACATCCCCACCCTGGTGGTCGAGGCGTTCCGGCGGCTGCGCTCCGACCGGCCGCGGCCGGTGGCGATCGAGGTGCCGCCCGACGTGCTGGCCGAGGTCGTCGAGGACGTCGCGGTCCCCGCCCGGGTGGTGCGCACCCGCACCGCCCCGCCCGCCGACCAGGTGGCCGAGGCTGCCCGGCTGCTGCTCGCCGCCGAGCGTCCGCTGCTGTACGTGGGTGGCGGGATCCGGGCCTCGGACGCCGAGGCCGAGCTGGTCGCGCTGGCCGAGGCGCTCGAGGCACCGGTGCTGGTCAGCGAGAACGGTCGCGGGGCGATCGACGCCCGGCACCGGCTCGCGCTGGACTCGCTCGCGCTGCGCACGCTGCGCAAGGACGCCGACCTGGTGCTCGCCGTGGGCAGTCGGTTCGTCTCCACCTTCGGCACCCGGGTCGACACCGGCGATGCGCCGGTCGTCCTGGTCAACTCCGAGCCCGAGCACCTGGGCGGGATCCGCGAGCCGCGGCTCGCCCTGCGCGGTGACGCCCGGGCCACGCTGGCCGCCCTGGTCGCGGAGGTGACGGCACCGGGCCTGCCGCAGCGGCCGTCCCGGGAGGACGAGCTGGCGGCGGCCCGCGCGTGGGTCGCCGGCCGGCTGACCGAGATAGCCCCGCAGTGGGAGTACCTCACCGCGTTGCGCGAGGTGCTGCCCGCCGACGCGGTGCTCGTCAGCGAGTACACGCAGATCGGGTACGCGGCGAGCCTGTGCCTGCCGACCTACGGCCCGCGCGGCTACCTGGGCCCGGGCTACCAGGGCACTCTCGGCTACGGCTTCGCGACCGCCCTCGGCGCGCAGACGGCCGACCCGGACCGTGCGGTGGTCTCGGTGAACGGCGACGGCGGCTTCTCGTGGACCCTGCAGGAGCTGTCCACCGCCAAGCGGTACGGCCTCGCGGTGGTGACGATCGTGTTCCGCGACGGGTACTTCGGCAACGTGCGGCGGATCCAGCGCGACTCCTACGACGGCCGGGTGTTCGCCAGCGACCTGACCAACCCGGACTACCCCGCGCTCGCGGCGGCCTTCGGTATCCGGGCCGTGACCGTGCGGGACCCGGCCGGGCTGGCGTCGGCGGTGGCGGATGCCCTCGCCTCGCGTGAGCCCGTGCTCGTCGAGGTCCCGGTGGGGGAGTTCCCCTCGCCGTGGCACCTGATCCACGAGGGGTTGCCCACGCCGGCGCCGCTCGCGCCGGGTGCCGACCGGGTCGCCCCGTCGCGCTAGCCGCCGGCCGTCAGCGGGCCGTCAGCGGGCCGTCAGCAGGCCGTCAGCGACGGCCCGGCCACGGGAAACCTGCACGACACACCACGGATACGCCGCGATAAAGCGTATTGATCATACTGATTTCTGTCGTACTACCTCTGAGTGCTGTGCCCCCCGATGATCGGAGACTCCCTCATGAAGCGCTCCTCTGTCCTCGTCGGCGCCGTCGTGGTGTCGGCGGCGCTCGCGTCCTGTTCGAGCGGTGGCTCGGCCGACGCCGGCACGGGCTCCGGCGACGACTCGGCCGCGATCCGGTTCGCGGTGGCCTCCGACCCCGGTGTGCTGAACCCGATCACGAACGCCACGGCGGACGGCCAGCAGCTCGCGCTGCTCGCGTACGAGTCGCTGGTCCGACTGCCCGCGGGCGCCGCGGCCGAGGGTCTGCTGGCCACCGACTGGCAGGTCACGCCGACCTCGGCCACCTTCACCCTCTCGCCGGACGCCACCTGCTCCAGCGGCGAGCCGCTCACCGCGAGCGACGTCAAGGCGACGTTCGACTACGCCGCCGACGCCGCGACCGGCTCGCCGTTCCTCGACGTCTACGTGCCCTCCGAGGGCATGACGGTGGCCGCGGACGACGCTTCCGGCGTGGTGACCTTCACGTTCGCCACCCCGCTCAGCTTCCCGCTGGAGACCGTCGGCCAGCTGCCGATCATCTGCGCCGACGGCCTCGCGGACCCCTCCACCCTCGACACCACCACCGCGGGCACCGGCCCGTACGTGCTCGACACCGCCGACAGCGGGCTGAGCTACACCTACACGCTGCGCGACGACTACGCCGAGTCCTCGACGGCGGGCATGCCCGCGACCCTGCAGGTCGAGGTGGTCGCCGACGACGCGACCGCCGCGAACATGCTCACCACCGGTGACCTGGAGCTGGCACTGATCGGCGGCACCGACCGCGACCGGCTCTCCGGGCAGGACCTCACCGCCGTGGACGTCTCGGCCGGTCCCGGGCGGATCTTCTTCAACCAGGCCCCGGGCCGCGCGACGAACGACCTCGCGGTGCGCGAGGCCATCGCCCAGGCGATCGACCGCGACGCCGTCGGCTCGGTCTCCACCGGCGGGCGCGGGCAGGCGATGACCTCGCTGATGTCGAACTCGTCGAGCGTCTGCGTGGGCGAGGACAACGGGGCGTCGATCCCGGCTCACGACCCGGACGCTGCCGAGGCCACCCTGGCCGATGCCGGGATCACGCTGAAGCTGCTCTACAACAGCGCGGGTGGCTCTGGCATCACCGCGGGCGTCGAGCTGATCCAGGAGGAGCTCGCTGCGGTGGGCGTCACGGTCGAGCTCACACCGTCCGCGTCGTACACCGACGTGATCTTCTCGGGCGGCGACTGGGACCTGGTGTGGGCCCCGATCAGCGCCGAGCTGCCGAGCATCTGGGCGGGCATCCTGTCCGGCGACTTCCCGCCGGACGGCGGCAACTGGACCTACAACGCCAACACCGCGTACCAGGCCGCCGTCGCCGAGGCGCAGCAGCTCTCCGGCGAGGACTCCTGCGGCGCCTGGTCCACCGCGGAGGCCGCGCTGTTCAGCAACGTCGACGTGCTGCCGCTCTGGGAGGACACCGAGACGTTCTTCGGCTCCGGCGTCGAGCTCGGCGTGAACAGCAACGGCCAGCTCCTGCCGACCACGCTGCGGGTGGGCTGAGTCGTGGCCGTCGCGCTCGCCGGGGGGTCCGTGCTCACCGAGGTGCCCGTGCCCGGCGCCGACCCCTCGGCGGGCGCGCGGTCCCGCTCCATCAGCCCTTGGTGGGGCTTCCTCGCCCGCCGGCTGGGCCGGGCTGTGGTCTCGATGCTCGTCGTCGTGACCCTGGCGTTCCTGGTGCTCCGGGTCGCCGGGGGAGACCCGGTGCGCAACGCGCTGGGCCCCACGGCCTCGCCGGACCTGGTCGCCGACCGTCGCGCCCAGCTCGGGCTGGACGACCCCCTGCCCGCGCAGTACCTGGACTACGTCGCCGGGCTGCTGCGCGGGGACCTCGGGGTCTCGCTCATCACCGGCCGCTCGGTGACGGACCTCGTCGCGACCCGGCTGCCGGCCACCCTCGAGCTCGCGGCGCTCGCCTTCGCGCTCGTTCTGCTGCTCGCGATCCCGATCGGGCTGCTCGTCGCTGTGCGCACCTACGGCGGCCGACGGCGCGGCACCGAGCTCGTGTTCACCGGGGTCACCGGGTTCCTCGCCTCGGTGCCGGACTACCTGCTCGGCGTCCTGCTCGTGGTGGTCGTCTCGGTGAACCTGCGGCTGCTGCCGGTGGCCGGCAACGGCACCGCCGCCGCGTACGTGCTGCCGGTGATCGCCCTCGCGCTGTCCTCCACCTGTGCCCTGGCCCGGATCGCGCGGGTCGAGGCGCTCGACGTGCTCGGCGAGGACTACGTGCGCACCGCTCGCTCCAAACGGCTCGGCGCCCCACGGATCTACCTGCGGCACGTGCTGCCGAACATGCTCACCGCCGTGCTCACCCTCGGCGGCAGCCTGCTCGCCACCCTGGTCACCGGCTCCGTGCTGGTCGAGCGGGTGTTCAACTGGCCCGGCATGGGCAACGCGTTCGTCACCGCGATCACCACGCGCGACTACGGCATCGTCCAGGGGCTCGCCCTGGTCTACGCCGCGATCGTGCTGGTGGTGAACCTGCTGGTGGACGTGGTCATCGCGCTGATCGACCGGCGCAGCACCCTGATCGAGACCTCATGAGCACCGCCACCGAGACGGCGCCTCCCGCCACCGACACGCCGCCCGCCGCCACCGCGCCGTCTGTGCGTGCCCGCTCGGGCGCGACCCGGTTCCTCACCTCGCCCATGGCCGTCGTCTCCCTGGTGCTGCTGGCGGCGTTCGTCGTCGTCGCGGTGGTCGGGCCGACCGTGTGGGGCGATGCGGCCTCCGCCACTCGCCCCGACGCGGTGCTGCTGCCGGCGAGCGGTGACCACTGGTTCGGCACCGACGCCCTCGGGCGCGACATCTTCGCCCGCGTGATGGTCGCGACCCGCCTGTCGCTCGTCATGGCGCTGAGCGCCACCGCCGCGGGTGCCGTCGCCGGGGTGCTGCTGGGCGGGCTCCCCGTGGCCTTCGGTGCACGGGTCCAGCGCGCCGCCTCGGCCGTGATCACCACGTGGCTGGCGTTCCCGGTGCTGCTGGTCGCGATGCTCGTGGTCATCCTGCTGGACGCCGGCACCGTCACCGCCGTGATCGCCCTGGCCGTGACCATGACGCCGTCGTTCGCCCGGCTCACCCAGACCCTCGCGGCCCGCGTCGGCGGCTCGGAGTACCTGGCGGCCGCACGGCTGCTCGGCATCTCGCGCACCCGCCAGCTCACCCGGTACGTGGTGCCGAACATCGCCGAACCGGTCATCGTCAACGTCACGCTGTCGATCGGCGGCGGGCTGCTCGCGCTGTCGTCGCTGAGCTTCCTCGGGGTCGGGGTGCAGCCGCCGGACTTCGACTGGGGGCGCCTGCTGTCCGACGGCTTCGACCAGGTCTACACGAGCTCCGCCGCGGCCCTCGGCCCGGGCGCCGTGATCATCCTGGCCGGCCTGACGTTCGGCATGCTCGGCGAGTCGATGGCGGCCCACCTGCGCGGAGGACGCACCCGGTCGGTCGGTCGCGGTGGTCCCGGTGCGCTGGCCGTGGCCCCGATGCCGGTCGCGCTAGCGGAGCCGGTCGTGGGTGCGCTGCTCGAGGTGCGCGGCCTGCGGGTCACCTTCCCGGGCCCCCACGGCCCGCGCGCGGTGGTCCGCGGCGTCGACCTCGTGCTCATGCCCGGCGAGATCGTCGGCGTCGTCGGGGAGTCCGGCAGCGGCAAGTCGGTCACGATGACCGCGATCGCCGGGCTGGCCGACCCGACCGCCCACGTGCACGCCGACCGGATGCTGCTGCGCGGCGAGGACCTGCTCGCCCTCTCGCCCCGGGACCGCTCGGCCGCGCTGCGCGCGATCGGCATGGTCTTCCAGGACTCGCTGACCGCCCTCAACCCCGCGCTGCGGGTCGGCACGCAGCTGGCCGAGGTGCCCCGGGCCGCCCGGGTGGCCGGCACCGCACGACCCTCGCGGCGCGCGGCGCACCAGACGGCGGTCGCGGCCCTCGGCGCGGTGCAGATCACCGATCCCGAGCGGCGCGCCCGGCAGTTCCCGCACGAGTTCTCCGGCGGCATGCGCCAGCGGGCGCTGATCGCCATGGCGCAGATGTCGGGGCCGCCGCTGCTGGTCGCGGACGAGCCCACCACCGCCCTCGACGTCACCGTGCAGCGTCAGGTGCTCACCCTGCTGCGTCGCCAGTGCGCGGAGAACGGGCAGACGGCGGTCGTCGTCTCGCACGACATCGCTGTGCTCGGCGAGCTGTGCGAGCGGCTCGTGGTGATGTACCAGGGCGAGGTGGTGGACGCGTTCCCCACCGCGGACCTGCGCACCCCCGAGCGGCTCGCGCACCCGTACTCGCGGGCGCTGGTCCGGGCGCTGCCGGACCTGTCGACCGACGTCACGCAACCGCTCGCGACCGTGGAGGCGCTGCTCGTCGCACCCGGGTCCGGACCCGAGGACCGACCCGAGGACCGACCCGAGGAAGAGGTGGCCTGAGGTGCGAGGTTCCGACGTCCTGGAGGTCAACGACCTCGTCGTCCGCTACGGCCACGGACCCCGCGCCGTGCACGCCGTCGACGGGGTCTCCCTCACCGTCCCGCGAGGTGGCGTGGTCGGCGTCGTCGGGGAGTCCGGCTCCGGCAAGTCCACGCTCGCCCGCGCGATCGTCGGGATGGCACCCGTGCACTCCGGCACCATCGCCGTCGACGACGAGGACATGACGCGCCGCAGCCGAGCGGGCGCGCGCACACGCGCGTCGATGGTCCAGATGGTCTTCCAGGACCCGTACTCCTCGCTCAACCCGCGCATGCGCGTCGGCGAGGCCATCGCCGAGGTGCTCGCGGTGCACTCCGACGTCCCCGCCTCCGCCCGCGCCGAGGGCGTGCGCGAGCTGCTCGAGCTGGTGCACCTCGACCCCGACGTCGCCCGGCAGCACCCCCGGCAGATCTCCGGCGGCATGCGCCAGCGCGTCGCGATCGCCCGGGTGCTGGCCGTCCGGCCCCGCCTGATCGTCGCCGACGAGATCACCAGCGCGCTGGACGCCTCCGTGCAGGGCGTCGTGCTCAACCTCCTGCGCGAGCTGCAGACCGAGCTCGGGCTGTCGATGCTGTTCATCAGCCACAACCTCGCGGCCGTCCGGTACATGGCGCAGGAGGTCGTCGTCATGCACCGGGGCAAGGTCGTCGAGCACGGGCTCACGCAGCAGGTGGTCGGGACACCGCAGCACCCGTACACGCAGGGACTGATCTCGGCCCTGCCGCGGATCGAGGACGCGGGGCGGGACGTGCTGCTGGGGTCGGCGTCGCGGTAGGGGCGGGTGAGCTGGGCGAGGGTGAGCAGGTAGACGCGCTGTGATGTGATCGGCGCATGGCGATCCTGCACCGGGCGACGTTGACGCCGACGAAGACCGAGCTCATGGCGGCGTGGCTGCCCACCCAGGAGTGGTGCGGCGGCGCCGGGGGAGCCCTCACGCCTCTCGGTGCGTACCGCTTCGACGACCCTGCCGGGGAGGTCGGGATCGAGTCGCACGTCGTCGAGCTCGGCGGCCGGACGTTCCATGTGCCGTTGACCTACCGCGGGCAGCCGCTCGACGGGGCCGAGCGCTGGCTCGTCGGCACCATGGAGCACTCGGTGCTCGGCACGCGATGGGTGTACGACGCGCCCGGCGACCCGGTGTACCGCGCCGAGCTGGTGCGCGTGATCTGCGAGGCGGGCACCCAGGTCGAGATGTTCGTCGACACGCCCGAGGGGCCGCAGCGCCGCGAGCCGACGATGCAGGTGCGTGGTAGCGGCGGTGCCGTGCCCGACGAACCCCAGGTCGTCGTGGTGCGTGAGCCCGGCGCGGGGGAGCGGCCCGCCTCGGCCCTGACGCTCGCCGGCACATGGCCCGGCCGGTCGACCGAGACCGTGCTGGCCTCCCTGCTCTGAGCGCGTCGGTGGCTCAGGCCGATCAGCTGTCGCGGGGGTCTTGTGCTCGCCCCAGTCCTGGATGTGGGCTGCCGGGGATACGGGCGGCGGCTGCGGCGACGGTTGCCAGGTCGTCGTTCGAGAAGCCGGCGCGGCTCAGCACGGCCAGGGACTTGTTCGTCGCCAGCGTGCACAGCGCCAGCTCTGACGCCTCCTGACCATCGGCCCCCGCAGCCAGCAGTGCCTGCTCCAGCATCGATCGCAGACCGCCGATCATGGCGCGGACCATCGCCTGGCTCTCGGCGTCGAGGGCCGGGAGTTGCGTGGCCGACACTGTGAGCAGGCAGCCGTCCGGGACCGCCGGGTCGGCGATGCGGTTGAGGGTGACCTGCAGGTAGGCGGCCACGACGGCGCTCGGGCTCGGGTGCGGGCCGGACAGTGCCTGGTCGTACAGCGGGTGGTAGGTCTGTGCGTAGCGTTGCAGGCTCTTCCGAAAGAGGGCGCTCTTGTCGCCGAAGGTGCCGTAGAGCGAGCTCCGGCCCAGGCCGGTGCCCTCGGTCAGGCGGTCGATCGAGGCCTCCGAGTAGCCCCAGCGCCAGAAGACGTGCATCGCGCGGCGCAGCGCCTCGTCCACGTCGAACTGCTTGCGACCCGCCATGGTCGGTCACCCTACACATCTTGCACCGATCGTTTCAACATGAGTAGGGTCGCCGCCATGACAAGTTGCACCGATCGTTCCATGATGACCGCGGCCGACGACACGACGAGCTTGAGCTCGCTGCGCCTGCCCGACGGGTTCACCGACGTCTTCACGAGCCGACTCGTGGAGCTGGACGGGTTGCGGTTGCACGCGGTCACCGGAGGGGACGGCCCACCGCTGCTGCTGATCGGCGGCTGGCCGCAGACCTGGTACGCCTGGCGCGAGGTGATGCCCGCGCTCGCCCGCGAGCACTCCGTCGTCGCCGTCGACCCGCGCGGGGCCGGGCTGTCCGACAAGCCCGACGACGGCTACGACGCCGGCACGATGGCCGCCGATCTGGTCGCCCTGATGGCCGCGCTCGGGCACGACAGGTTCGACGTGGTCGGCCACGACATCGGCATGTGGACCGGGTACGCCCTCGCTGCCGATCACCCTGAGCGGGTGGGCAGGCTCGCCGTCGTCGACGCGATCATCCCCGGCCTCACGCCGACCCCGTCGGTCTTCGGTCCCGCCGCGGTCAACCAGCGGCTCTGGCACTTCGGCTTCAACCGGCTCACCGACCTCAACGAGGAGCTGGTCCGGGGGCGGGAGCGGCTCTTCTTCGGCTACCAGTTCGCCCAGAAGGCAGCCACCCCGGACGCGATCCCCGCGTACGCGGTCGACGCCTACGTCGAGGCGATCGTCGCGGATCCTCGCGGGCTGCGGGCGAGCTTCGCGTACTACCGGGCGCTGGACGAGACGATCGCGCAGAACGAGCAGCGCAAGAAGACCCGGCTGACGTTGCCGGTGCTCGCCATCGGCGGCGCGCGGTACAGCGGCGCGCTGGTCGCCGAGACGATGCGGCTGGCGGCCGATGACGTCACCGGGGTGGTCCTCGACGACTGCGGGCACTACGTGGCCGAGGAGCAACCGGCGCGGTTCACCGAGGTCCTGGAGGACTTCCTCGGTGGCAGACCCTGCAGCAGGGTCTGACGTCAGAGCCAGTGCGTGCGCTTGAAGACGGTCCAGAGCCCGACGCTCATGCCCGCGGCCCCAGGACCGGCGCGCCTTCGCCTGCCAGCGCTCAGGCCTGGTCGTGGGTGACGAGGGCGAGCAGGAACGTCAGGTAGGCGCCGAGCCCTGCCCAGCCGAAGGCACGGGGGAGCCATCGAGGTCCCCGCCCCCAGGCCGTCAGGCCCAGCGCGCAGGCGAGCAGCACCCAGGTGGCGGTGTGCCCGTGGTCGAGGATCGCGCCGGACAGGCCGGTCGCTCGCGCGTCGACTCCGTCACCGACGGTCGCGAACAGGACGGCGATCGCGCTCGCACCGAGCGCTCCGGCCGCTGCGAGGGGGCGGTGGCGACCCGGGCCGGGCTCGGGGGCGCTCGTCATCGGGGCCTCCGTGGGGGTGGTCGTCGCGGGCGTCATCGGTCAGTGGTCGAGTGTGCCGCACGCGGCGTGCTCGCGCCCGGGTCGCGACCGTCCCCCGAAGACGGTCGGTCGTGGGGCGTGCGCCGGTAGGCTCACCGAGGATCCCGCGGCTGACGAGTGCGCCGCGGCGGCTGCCACCGTCTTGGGCAGCAGGTCCTCGGCCGCACGGTGCTGCGGCAGCCACCTTCCCCTGCGGTCGATGCCGAGGACACCCATGCACCCACAGACCACGCTTCCTGGACCCGGCACGCTCTGGGTCTTCCCCGGCCAGAGCAGCCAGGCCGTCGGGATGGGCCGGGAGGCGGTCCGGCGGTCCCCACGGGCCGCCGCGTTCGTCACCGAGGCCGGCGACGCGATCGGTCAGGACCTGCGCGCCCTGTGCTGGGACGCCGACATCGCCGAGCTCACGCGCACCGAGAACGTCCAACCCGCGCTGACCGCGGTCGCGCTGGCGACCTGGATCGCGCTCGACGAGCTGGGTCTGGCCCGGCGCGGCGATGCCGACCTGTTCGCCGGGCACAGCCTCGGTGCGCTGGCCGCGGCGGCCGCGGCCGGGTACCTGGACCTCGTCGACGCCGTGCGCCTGGCGCTCGAACGTGGGCGGATCATGGCGTCGGCGCCCACCGGCGGCAGCATGCTGGAGGTCCGGACGGCCCACGAGAACGACCCCGCGGCGCAGCTCGCGCACGGCACGACGCTGGCCGACCGCTTCGGGCTCGACCTGGCCGCGGTCAACGGGCCCACCGAGATCGCGCTGGCCGGTGCGGCGTCGCGCATCGAGAGCGCCGCGCGTGAGCTCGGCGAGGCCGCGCGGGCCGTGCCGGTCAGCAACGCGTTCCACTCGCGCTTCATGACACCCGTGGTGCCGCGGTGGGTGGCCGCGCTCGACGCGGTCGGGCTCCGGCAGGGGTCCGCACGGCACGTGGGCTGCGCCACGGCGCAGGTCAGCGGCACGGCCGACGGTGTCCGCGACGACCTGGTCCTGGCGGTCGACGGTCCGGTGCGCTGGCTGGACGTGCTGGACCTGACGCGCGAGGTGCCGTCGGTCGCGGTCGTCGGGCCGAGCCGGGTGATGCGCCGTCTGCTCCAGCCGTGCCTGGGTGCGCGTCCGCTGCGGGTGTACGACGAGCACGCGTGGTCCGGGCCCGACGCCTGAGCGCTCGCGGCTCGACGCCGGCACGGCCGGCGCCGGCTTCCGGACGAAGACCACCCGTGGGGTCGCATCGGAGCGCGCGACCCCACGGGTGGTCAGTCGGTCAGGGCACTCAGAACGTCCACTGCTGGTTGGCGGTGCCTGCGCAGTCCCAGATCTGCAGCTTCTGGCCGTCGTGCACGGGCACGCCGTCCACCGCGTCCAGGCACTTGCCCGACTGCGGGTTCTTCAGGGCCTTCGTCGAGGCGTCATAGGTCCACTCCTGGGCCTTGGTGCCGTTGCAGCCCCACAGCTGCACCGCGGTGCCGTTGGTGGTGCCGCTGCTCGTCACGTCCAGGCACCGGCCGAGCGCGGTGAGCGTGCCGTCCGAGCCGCGCGTCCACTGCTGGGCCTTGTTGCCGTTGCAGGTGGCGAGCTGGACGCGGTTGCCGTCGTAGGCCAGCCCCCACGGCACGTCCATGCAGAGCGAGGCGCCCGACCGGACGGTCCCGGTGCCTGTCGGCAGGGCGCCCGTCCCGCCCGAGCCCGAGCCCGAGTTCGAGCCGTTGTCGTAGACACGGACGTAGTCGACCTTCATCTGCTGCGGCAGCTGGGTGGTGGAGTCGGGGTTCCCGGGCCACGACCCGCCGACGGCGACGTTGAGGATCAGGAAGTAGGCCTTGTCGAACACCCAGGTGTTCGAGCCGACACTCGCCCGCGTGACCTGGTGGTACTGGACGCCGTCGACGGACCAGGTGATGCTGCCCGGCGACCAGTCGACCGCGAACGTGTGATAGGTGTCCGCGAAGGACCAGCCCTGCGGGTGGTTGTACAGCGCGGTGATGCCGTTGCCGCCGGAGTACCCGGGGCCGTGGACCGTGCCGTGCACGGTGGCCGGCTCGTAGCCGACGTTCTCCATGATGTCGATCTCGCCCGTGGTCGGCCAGGACGTCGCCGGGAAGTCGCCGCCGAGCATCCAGAACGCCGGCCAGATGCCCTGGCCGCGAGGGATCTGGATGCTCGCCTCGATGCGGCCGTACTGCACCTCGAACTTGTCGTTCGTCTGCAGGCGGGCCGAGGTGTACGACCCGTCGGACTCCTGACGGGCGGTGATGACGAGGTTGCCCGCGCCGTCCACGGCCGAGTTCGACCGCGACGTGGTGTACGTCTGCAGCTCGGAGTTGCCCCAGCCGCCGGCTCCCGTGTCGTACCCCCACACGGACGCGTCAGGCGCGGTGCCCGCCGCGCCGTTGAACTCCTGCGACCAGATCAGGTCACCGGTGTCGGTGGCCAGCGGGGCCGCGGCGGTCGGCGCGGCGACGGCGGGTGCCGTACCGACGAGCCCGACCACCCCCAACGCCACCGTCGCCGCTGCCACGGCGGCGATCGCCGAGCCGAACCTCTGTCGACCTCCGGGACGGGTGTGCTGGTTCGCTGGGTGCATGGGCATGCCTCCTTCGACGGTCCGGGGGAGGACCGTTCGTGCCTGCCGTCCCCGCGCCGCACTGTGGTGCGCAGCGGCCTCGGGGGCGGGCCGGACCTTCGACAGGACCGGACCCGGGCGACCGTAGTACCGGACATAACGGACAGACAACCCCTTCGTGACAGCGCGCGCCCTGGTCCGGGCGTCGCGGGCCGTCCTCCCGGCGCCTCAGCGGGTCGCCGTGCTGAACCCCGTCCGGGTCATCTCGCCCCAGCCCGAGCTCGTGCCGTTCAGCGCCCGCCACAGGCCGACCGTGCGCCACCACGAGTGCAGCGGGCGGTACCAGAACGGCTCCAGGACGGCCGCCGCGACCAGCGCGAGCGTGTCCCGCCCGCGCGGGTACCGGGCGAACGTGGCCTCCTCGACGAGCAGGGCCGCGAGCGAGACCGCCACCGACAGCAGGACCGAGACCATCAGGTAGACCGCGAAGACCGCGGGGGTCAGCACGCCCGTCAGCACACCGGAGACGACCACCACCAGACCGAGGAGCTCGAACGCGGGGCCGAGCAGCTCGAACGTCAGGAAGTACGGCATCGTCACCGCGCCGAGCGCGCCGTAGCGGGGCCGCAGCAGCATGTGGCGGTACTTGCCGAGCAGCTCGCCCAGGCCCTGCGACCAGCGGTTGCGCTGACGGCCCAGCACCGCGACCCGCGAGGGGACCTCGGTCCAGCACACGGGTTCGGGCACGAACACCACCCGGTACGGCTCGCCGCGGTCGCGCATGAGGCGGTGCACCGCCACCACCAGGTCGGCGTCCTCCGCGAGCGACCCCGGGTCCAGACCCCCGACCTCGAGGACCGCGTCGCGACGGAACAGGCCGAACGCGCCCGAGATGATCATCAGGCCGTTCACCGCCGACCAGCCGGAGCGCCCGACCAGGAAGGCGCGCAGGTACTCGAGCACCTGGGTGCGCTCGAGCCAGCCCTTCGGCACCTGCACCGACGTGATGCGGCCGTGGTCGACGAGCGCACCGTTCGACGGCAGCACCACGCCGCCTGCGGCGACCACCCGCGGGTCGTCGACGAACGGCTGCACCACGTGCAGCAGCGCCTCCGGCTCGAGCACCGAGTCCGCGTCGATCATGCAGACCAACGGGTGGGTGCTGCGGCGCAGCGCGGCGTTCACGGCGTCGGAACGGCGGCCCACCGACTCCTTGCGGATCAGGACGAGCTCGGGGTGCCGCCGCGAGCGGTAGGTGCCCAGCGTGCGGCCCTCCTGCGGCACGTCGGCGGTCTCCGGCACCGGCTGCTCGACCAGGTCGAACGTGCGGATGAGGAGGTCGGCGGTCCCGTCGGTCGAGCCGTCGTCGACGACGACCACCTCGAGCGTCGGGTAGCGCAGCCCGAGCAGGGCCGTGACTGCCGGGACGATGCCGGCCTCCTCGTCGTGCGCGGGCACGAGCACCGAGACGCCGGGGGTCAGCGGGTTCGCGAACGTCAGGTCGTGCGCCAACGTGTCGGGCCACGCCGTCTCCGCGACCACGGCCACCGCGGCGCGCGCGACCAGCAGACCCAGGAGCAGGTTGTAGGCCACGTAGTAGACGATCAGCACGAGTGCGACGACCTCGGCGATCCCGGCGAGCACGTCGGTCACGGTGAGCACGTCGGTCACGGTGGTCATGCCCGAGCCCCCGGCGGCTCGGCCCCCACCGACACGAGAGCCCGCGCCAGCGACGCCTGCTCGGCGGACCCCGCCGGGACCGTGCCGCGTGCACGCAGCAGGACACCCGCGCTGCGCGGGTCCCCGATGCGGCCCAGCGCCTCGATCGCCTGGGCGCGCAGGCGGGCGTCGGGCGAGGTGACGAGCTGCTCGATCTCCGGTCGGGCGTCGACCAGCCCGAGCCGACCGCAGATCGTGATCGCCATGCCGACCAGGGCGGCGTCGGTCGAGGTCCACACCGTGCGCAGCGCGGACGCGTCCGGCGGTGCCGCGCGCACGATCGCCATGGCTGCGGCGCTCGCCGGCACGGGACGCCGTCGTGATCCCGCCGCCGCGACGAGCGCGGGCACGGCAGCGCGGGAACCGGAGTCGCCGAGCGCACGCACCGCGCACAGGCGCACGCGCGGGTGCCGGTCGCGCAGCATCGCCACCACGGGCTCGGGTTCCTGGCCCGACGTCGAGGCCAGGTACAGCTCGACGGCGCGCGCACGCCGCGGGGCCCACCGGGCCCGCATCGCCCGCAGGGCCCCGTCCCGGAAGCCGTGCTCCGTCAGCCACGCCGCGAGCCTGTCGCGGTCGGCACCCCGCACCTTGTGCACGAGCTCCGAGGCGGTCAACGCGACGGACCGGGCGGTGCGCCGGCTCGGCGGCAAGGGCACGTGCCGGCCGTCCAGCACGTCGATCAGCAGCGGCATCGCCTGGGCACGCCGGCCCGCCTCGGCCCGCCGATGCGCACCCGTCACCCAGCGCACCAGGACCAGGGCGACGAGCAGCAGGGCGACCGCCGCCGCGCACACCAGGAGCAGCCAGGTCGCGAGCGTGCCGACGGCTGCGGTCATGCGGTGCCCGGACCGCCGACGCGGGCGAGCAGGGCGTTCGCACGCAGGACCAGCTCGCGCGGCGAGAACGGCTTGAGCAGGAACTCGTCCGCCCCGACCGCGAAGGCCCGCTCGAGATCGGCCTCCTGAGCCTTGGCCGTGAGCATCAGCACGCGGGTACCGGCGAGCTCGGGGTCGTCGCGGATCGCCTGGCACACCTCCAGGCCGCTCATCCGGGGCATCATCCAGTCGAGCACGACGAGCGAGGGCCTCAGCTGCCGCACGGCCGCCAGCCCCGCCTGGCCGTCGTGCTCGACGACGACGTCGTGCCCGTCGGACCGGAGCTTGTGCGCCACCAGGGTGGCGATGTCACCGTCGTCCTCGACGACTACCACCTGGGCCACCGGCTCCTCCTCGCTCGACCTGCCGGTCGTCCGTGCGTATGCAGCCCGACCTGCCGATCGCCCATGCAGGTGCGGTGCGGGCCGGGGCCGGGAAGACTCCAGCCGGAACCGCTCGACGGTCCTGCACGTCTTCGTCCTTGGTCTACCAGTCGGGGGGATGGGTGTCGCGGTCAGCCCGGGTGTCGGCGCTGCTTCGGGTGGCGTCCGTCCGGTATGCGGCATATCTGGCACTGGTGTTCGTCCTGGGTGTGGTCGCGGTCGACATGGGCACCGGTGGGCTGCACGTGGCGCCGTGGTGGCCCGCCGCCGGAGTGGGTGTCCTGGCGATGCTCGCCGTGCCCCGACGGTGGGCGGCCCCGGCCGCGGCCGGGGTGTGGGCGGTCACGGCTGCGGCCAACCTCGTCGGTGGTCGTCCTCTCGGCCTGGCGCTCGCCTTCGGTGCGGCCAACACGGCCGAGGTTCTCGTCGTGGCGGGTCTGCTGACCCGTGGTGGACGGCGACCGCGGCTGCAGGGGGTGCGTGACGCGACCGCCCTGCTGCTGGCCGCCGCGGCGGGATCCGCCGTGGCGGGTGTGCTCGCCGGGGGTGCGGTCGCCGTGCTCGCCGGCGGCGCGTTCGTGGCGACGGCGGTGACTGTCGCGGCCAGCCACGGCTCGGCGCTGCTGACGGTCGTCCCGATCGCGCTCGGTGACGACCGCCGGGTGCCGGGCGGTACGCGGCTGCTGCGGGTGGCCCAGCCGGTGGCGTTGCTGCTCGTGGTGCTCGCGGTGTTCTGGCCCCAGCACCACCTGCCGCTGACGTTCCTGCCGATGCCGTTCCTGGTGTGGGGTGTCTTCCAGCTCTCGCCGCGGCGGGCCGCCGTGCAGGTGCTCGTGCTGGCCGTCCTGGTCACGACGTTGACGGCGGCCGGCGGTGGCCCGTTCGCGGCGGAGGGCCTGTGGACGGACCTGCAACGGGTCGCGGTCGTCCAGGTGTTCCTGGTGACCTCCGCGGCGTCGGTGGTGCTGCTCGCGGCGGCACGCTGCGAGCAGCTGCTGCTCGGTGAGCAGCTGGCCGAGCGCGAGCAGCTGCTACGCGGCGGGATCCTCGACGCCCAGGTCGGGCTGGTCGTCCTCCACGAGGACGCGCAGGGGCGGACGTGGATCGTGCAGAGCAACGCCAAGGCGGCCGAGCTGTTGGCACCCGCGGTGCCGCTGGTCGACCTCGGGCGGCGGGTCGACGGGGTCGGCGGGGCTGACGGGGCCGACGGGGCCAGCGGGTCGACCGACGACCGGGCGGGGCCCGACCGCGGCGCGCGACGGCCACGGACCCGGGTCCCTCTGCAGGCAGAGCCAGGCTCGCCGGCGGCGGCATTCGTGCGGCTCGTGGAGGGCAGTGCCGGTGCGCCGGGCGGCGAGGTGCGGGCCGAGCTCGCGTTGGGCGTCGACGGTGCGCGCGACGTCGAGCTGATCGTGACCCGCAGCGGGCGACCTGCCGGCGGGTCGCTCCTGACCGTGCAGGCGGTCGACGTGACCGCGCGGCGCAGGGCCGAGCGGGCCGCGCGGCACGCGCTGCAGGACGAGCGTCGGGCGGCCGAGGAGCTGCGCGCGCTCGACCAGCAGCGCGCGGACTTCGTGTCGGCCGTCAGCCACGAGCTGCGGACCCCGATCACGAACATCGTCGGCTTCACGGAGGTGCTGCGTGACGACGGCGACCTCACCGACTCCCAGCGCGAGCAGCTGGACGTCGTGGGGCGCAACGCGCGCAGGCTCGGCGTGCTCGTGGAGAACCTGCTCGCGCTCGGCTCGTCGCGGGTGCGCCCGTCGGGATCGGTCGGCACCGTGCAGGCCCGACCGGTGTGCGCTGCGGTGGTCGAGGAGCTGGCCCCGCTGGCGCGGCGCAGCGGGGTGGACCTGCGGCTGCAGGACGGGTCGGACGTCGCGGTGGTCTTCGACCGCGGGGACCTGCGTCGGGTCCTGGCCAACCTGGTGCGCAACGCGGTGCAGTTCAGCCCGCCCGGCGGGCAGGTGAGCGTCGGGCTGACCGCCGACGAGGAGGACGGCGACCCCGTGTGCCGGCTGACGGTCGTCGACTCCGGTCCGGGCATCCCCGCCGACGAGCTCGAGCACGTGTTCGACCGGTTCTCCCGGGGCAGGCAGGCGGAACGTGACGCCGCGCCGGGGGTCGGCCTGGGGCTGGCGCTGGTCCGGGACCTGGTCCGTCGCAACCACGCCTCGGTGGTCCTGCGCTCCGGCGGAGAGACGGGGACGACGGCGGTCGTGACCGGGCTGCGACCGGTCGTCAGCGACGATCGAGGGGGCCCCGCCGCCTGACCTGGACGACGACGTCCTCGAGCCGACCCGTGGCGCCGTCGGGTGTGGCTGCGTCGCGCTCGACGGTCGTGGCCGCGACGACCTCCCACTCCTCGGGGTCGAGTCGGAGCAGGTCGACGGTCTCCGACGCGGTGTGGAACACCACGTCGGGGCGTGGCTCGGGCGCCCAGTCCGGGAAAGCGCCATGGCTGACCAGGAGCAGCGTCCCCCCGGGGGCCACCGAGCCGGTGGCGCTTCGCAGCAGCGGGCTGCGGTCGCGGCGCAGCGAGGAGTGCAGGAACTGGGCCGAGACGAGGTCGAACTGGCCGGCGGGGAACGTGCGCGCCAGGTCGTGCCGCTCCCAGATGATCCGGTCGGCGACACCGGCGTCCGCCGCGTGCCGGCGCCCGCGCTCGAGGGCGGTGGCGGACACGTCGACCGCCGTGACCTGCCAGCCGTGGTCGGCGAGCCACACCGCGTCGGCTCCCTCGCCGCACCCGAGGTCGAGCGCCGAGCCGGGGTGCAGGTCGGCGACCCGGTCGGCGAGGGTGACGTTGACCCGCCCGCTCCAGTGCCGGTCGCTCGCGCGGTAGAAGGCCTCCCAGTGCTCGGCCTCGCTGACGGCCCCGTCGCGCCCCTCGCCGTCGCTCGAGCCCGCGGCCGAGCCGGGGGTGTCGTTCGTTGTGAGGGCGGGGGACGCGGCCCCGTGCGTGTGGGTCATGGCTCCACCCTGCGGCCATGTTCGCGGATCAGCAAGTAGTGTTGCGGGAACGGCAAAGAACGGAGGCGAGCGATGCCTGAGGACGATCTGGCGTCGGTGCTGGACGCCGTCGCCCCCCGGCTACGCGCGCTGCGCCGCCGCCGCGGGCTCACGCTCGCCGAGGTGGCGGAGGCCACGGGCATCTCGGTGAGCACGCTGTCGCGGTTGGAGTCCGGCGGTCGCAAGCCCGCGCTCGACCTGCTCCTGCCGCTCGCGCGGCACTACCGCGTCCCGCTCGACGACCTTGTCGGTGCACCGGCCACGGGAGACCCACGGATCCATCCGCGTCCGGTCCGGCGGCACGGGCACGTCATCATCCCGCTGAGCCGCGAGGGCGCCGATCCGCAGGCGTTCAAACAGGTCCTGCCGGGCCGCGACCCGCGCGACCCGACGGACCGCCCCCGGCAGCGCACGCACGAGGGCAGCGACTGGATGTACGTGCTGCACGGCAGGGTGCTGCTGCTCCTCGGCGACGAGGAGGTGGTGCTCGAGGCCGGTGAGGCGGCCGAGTTCGACACCCGCACGCCGCACGCGTTCCTGAGTGCGGGACCCGAGGTGGCCGAGGTCCTCGGGCTGTTCAGCAAGGACGGGCAGCAGGTGCACGTCCGCGGCTGAGGTGCCGGAGGGTGGGCACGGAGATGCCTGCTGGTTACGGTGGCCCGCATGAGCACGATGGAGCAGGACCCGGGCGAGCTGGTGTGCCGCACGGGTGAGCCGTGCGTGGGCATCGAGCTGCTCGAGCCGCGTGACGTGCCGCTCGGCGGCCCGCGTGCGATGGCGGTGCGGCGCACGCTCCCGCAGCGCGGGCGCAGCCTCATCGGCGCCTGGTGCTTCCTCGACCACTACGGACCCGACGACGTCACCGGCCGCGGCATGCAGGTGCCCCGGCACCCGCACACCGGGCTGGCGACCGTCAGCTGGCTGTTCAGCGGCGAGATCGAGCACCGGGACTCCACCGGTGCGCACGCGTGGGTGCGGCCGGGCGAGGTGAACCTCATGACGGCCGGACGCGGCATCTCGCACCAGGAGTTCTCCACGCCCGGCACGCGGCTGCTGCACGGCGTCCAGCTGTGGCTCGCGCTGCCCGATGCGACGCGGCACGTCGCACCCTCGTTCGAGCACCACCGCCCGGAGCCGGTCGTCGGTGACGGGTACCGGCTGCAGGTGTTCCTCGGCTCGGCGGCGGGGTCGACCTCGCCCGTCCGGACGCACTCGCCGGTCGTCGCCGCACAGGTCGACCTGACCGCCGGGGCGCAGCTCGAGCTGGCGGTCGACCCGCGGTTCGAGCACGGCCTGCTGCTCGATGCGGGGGGGCTGACGGTCGACGGTCACGCGGTGCCCGTCGACCATCTCGCGTACGTGCCCACCGGCCACGATCGCATCCGGCTGCAGGCGGGAGACGGGCCGGTGCGCGCCCTGCTGATCGGCGGCGAGCCGCTCGGTGAGCAGATCGTCATGTGGTGGAACTTCGTCGGGCGAAGCCACGAGGAGGTCGTCGCGTACCGCGCGGCCTGGCAGGCGGAGATCGGCGCCGAGCCCGCGCCGATCGGGTCGCAGGAGCAGGCGCCCCGGTTCGGGCCCTTCGCCGAGGGCACGCCGCCGCCGCTGCCGGCGCCCGTGCTGCCCGCGCTGCGGATGCGTCCGCGAGGGTGAACGGCGTGGACGACCTGTCATCCGACCCTGCTGCGCCGAGGAGATCACCCGTGGGACCCGTCCAGGACGTCGTCGTGCACCACGCGCCTGACCGTCGCCGCTACGAGCTCGTGGCACCGGCCGCCGACGCCGAGGTCGGTGCTGCGGCGAGGCAGGTCGTCGGCTTCACCGAGTACCGGGCGTACGAGGGCGGTGCGGGCCCGGCCCGGGTGTTCTTCCACACCGAGGTCGATGTCGCGTTCGACGGGCGCGGGCTCGCATCGCTGCTCGTGACGGCCGCGCTGGAGGACACCGTGGCCTCGGGCCTGCGGATCGTGCCGGTGTGCCCGTACGTCACGGCCTTCCTGCGTCGGCACCACGAGTACGACGCGCACCTCGACCCCGTGACACCGGAGCACCTCGCCGTGCTGCCCTGACGCCCTTCTGGTCCGGTCGGTCCACAAAACCGCGAGTTGTAGACCGTTCGGTCCACAACCGGGCGGCGCTCGTCCGAGCGATCGATGATCGCCCGAGGTCCCAGAGGCGTGCCGCTAGCGTGGTCGCCGTGACCCCACCTGCCGGCCCGGACGAGACGCGCGTCGACCCGGACGACCCGACCTGGGTGCGCAACCCCCCGAGCCCGGAGCAGCGCCGGGCGGACGCGCTCGGCGCCGGCGCGTTGTTCGTCGGCGCGCTGCTCAGTCACGTACTGGGTCGCACGGCAGGGATGTACGACGTGCCCGCGAGCGGTGCCGTCTCGCTCGCCTGGCTCGCTGCCGCCACGCTCCCGCTGGCCTGGCGCCGTCGCTGGCCCAGCCTCGTCCTCGTGCTGGTCAGCTCGGCATTCGTGGGTGCGGTCACGATGCAGGTGCCGGAGACGCTCTTCCTCAACATCGTGCTCTTCACCGCTCTGTACAGCGTCGGGGCGTGGGAACGTACGCGACGCCGCGCGGCGGTCGTGCGGGCGCTCGTCGTCGCCGGGATGCTGCTGTGGCTCGTCGTCTCGCTCTTCCAGGCCAGCACCGACCCCGACGTCCTCGAGCAGTTCGACGACGTCGGCGCGTTCTCGCCGCTCGTCGCCTACATGCTCATCCAGCTGCTGACGAACGTCCTCTACTTCTCCGGTGCCTGGTGGTTCGGCGACCACGCCTGGTCGGCCGCACGGGACCGCGCGCGCATGCGCCGCCGCACACGCGAGCTGCAGGCCGAGCGGGTGCGCGTCGAGGCGCAGGCCGTGACCATCGAACGGCTCCGGCTCGCCCGCGAGCTGCACGACGCCGTCGCGCACCACGTCTCGGTCATGGGCGTGCAGGCAGCCGCCGCGCGCATGCTCCTGGACAGCGAGACCGGCACGCAGCAGGTCGCTGCCGCACTCGAGCAGATCGAGGACTCGGCGCGCGACGCCATCGACGAGCTGCACGGCCTGGTCGGCACGCTGCGCGAGCACGAAGGTGCCGAGGATGCCGACGGCACCGCAGGTCCGGGCGAACCCGTGGGCTCGCTGGCCGTGACCCGGCTGCCCGAGCTCGTCGCCGAGGTCGCCGGCAGCGGGCTGACCGCGACCTTCCGGGTGGTGGGCGACCCGGCGCCGCTGCCGCCCGTGGTCTCGCTCAACCTGTACCGGATCGCGCAGGAGGCCCTCACGAACGTGCGCAAGCACGCCGGTGCGGACGCGACCGCCGACGTGCGGCTGCGCTACCTCCTGGACGCCGTCGAGCTCGAGGTCGCCGACGACGGGAACGGCCTGCGTCGCACCGCTCTGGCCGTGCTGCCACGGCGCCCCGGTGACGGACGCGTGCCGGTCGGCGGTGGCTTCGGCATCGTCGGCATGCACGAGCGGATGGCTGCCGACGGGGGCACCCTCACCACCGGTCCGCGCCGGTCGGGAGGGTTCGTCGTCCGGGCCCACGTCCCCCTGCGCCGGAGCTCGACGGGCACCGCGGGCGCTGAGGGCACCGTGGGCCCTGTGGGCACCGTGGGCCCTGTGGGCCCTGTGGGCACTGCGACCAGCCCTGTCCCGCAGGTCGCCCCGTACCCCGCCGAGACCCTGCAGGAGACCCCCGATGCCTGAGCCCGTGCGCGTGCTGCTCGTCGACGACCAGGCGCTCGTGCGCGCGGGCTTCGCGACGATCCTGGCGGCCCACCCCGACGTGAGCGTCGTCGGCGAGGCCGCCACCGGGGCGGATGCCGTCAGCGAGGCCCGCCGCCTGCGCCCCGACGTGGTCTGCATGGACGTGCAGATGCCGGACATGGATGGGCTGGAAGCCACCCGGCGGATCGTCGCGGACCCCGAGGTCACCGCCGGGATCCTCATCCTCACCACGTTCCACCGCGACGACTACCTCGTCGAGGCGCTCCGGGCCGGGGCCATGGGGTTCCTGCTGAAGAACTCCCGGCCTGCCCAGCTGGTCGACGCGGTGCGGTCGGTGGCCGCGGGGGACGCGCTGCTGGCGCCTGAGGTCACGCGCGCGGTGATCGAACGCGCGCTCGTCGCGGGGCCGTCGTCGGCTCGTGGCGCTCGGGTGGGGCGCGCCCCGGGTGGTGCGCCCGACGCGGGCACGGCGTCCGCGGCGGTCGCGAGCCTGACCGAGCGTGAGCTCGAGGTGCTCGGCCTCGTCGCGCGGGGCCTGTCCAACGACGAGATCGCGGCCGAGCTGGTCCTGGGTCGCGCCACGGTCAAGACGCACGTGTCGAACGTGCTCATGAAGCTCGCCCTGCGCGACCGTGTGCAGGCCGTGGTGTTCGCCCACGAGCACGGTGTGATCACCCACCCCTGAGCCGGTCAGCGCCCGCCTTCGACCGGCCGCCCGTCCCGGCGCTCGGCCTGCAGGGGGAGGCGAGGATCCGCCCCGAGCCTGAGGCGCGCGCACCGTCACGGTCCGTACCGTGGCGCGTGCCGGCGGCTCGAACCGTCGGATCATCCACCGACGGAGGGCATCCCATGCTGCGGCTCGACGGGATCACACGCGCGTTCGACGGGCGCCGCGTGCTCGACGACGTCTCGTTCCAGGTGGCCTCGGGCCGGCTCACCGGGTTCGTCGGCGGCAACGGCGCCGGCAAGACGACGACGATGCGGATCGTGCTGGGCGTCCTGGCCGCCGACGCCGGGACGGTGACGCTCGACGGCCACGAGCTCGGCGCGGGCCAGCGCCGCGACTTCGGCTACATGCCCGAGGAACGTGGCCTCTACCCGAAGATGAAGGTCGCCGAGCAGCTGACCTACCTGGCCCGGCTGCACGGCTACGAGCGGCGCACGGCCGACGCGCGGGTCCGTGACCTGCTCGGACGCCTCGGTCTCGAGGCGCGTGCGGACGACCCGCTCGAGTCGTTGTCGTTGGGCAACCAGCAGCGGGCGCAGATCGCCGCGGCACTCGTGCACGAACCTCGCGTGCTGGTGCTCGACGAGCCCTTCTCCGGCCTCGACCCGCTCGCCGTCGACGTCGTGCTCGGGGTTCTGGCCGAGCATGCCGCGACCGGGGCGCCCGTGCTGTTCTCGTCCCACCAGCTCGACCTCGTCGAGCGGCTGTGCGACGACCTCGTCATCATCGCGGGCGGACGCATCCGGGCGACCGGGTCGCGCGGTGAGCTGCAGGCCGCGCACGGGTCGACCCGTTACGAGCTGTCAGGGGCGGACGACGTCGGCTGGGTGCGGACCGTTCCCGGCGTGGACGTCGTGGAGTTCGACGGCGGCTCGGTGCTCTTCGGGTCCACGCCCGAGGTCGCGCAGGAGGTGCTCCGGGCGGCGCTGGCCCGCGGCCCGGTCGAGGCGTTCGGCCCGGTGCGACCGAGCCTGGGCGAGATCTTCCGCGAGGTCGTCGTCGACGTCCCCGCACCGCGACCCGCCGTGGAGGTGGCCCGATGAGCACGTCCCGACCCGCCAGCCCGTCCGCCGCGCGGGCGACCCTGCTCGTCGCCGAGCGTGAGGTCCTCGCGCAGCTGCGCACGAAGTCGTTCCTCGTCTCGACCGCGGTTCTGCTGCTCGTGGTGCTCGCCGGCATCGTCGTCAGCGCGGTGATGGGCGGCTCCGACGACGGCACGAAGGTCGCCGTCGTCGAGGCCACGCGCACCGTGGTGGCCGAGGCCGACGGGCTGGAGCCGGTGCTGGTCGACGACGCCGACGCGGCCCGGGCGCTCGTCGAGCAGGAGGAGGTCGAGGCTGCCGTGCTGCCGGGAGACGGGCCGACGGGGGTCAGCCTGGTCGCGCTCGACACCGCACCCACCGATGTCGTCGCCGCGCTGTCCGTGCAGCCGCAGGTCGAGCTGCTGCAGCCGGCCGACCTGAGCGAGGGTCTGCGGTTCGTGGTCGCGCTCGCCTTCGGCCTGGTCTTCATGATGTCGGCCGTCGGCTCGGGCAACACGATCGCGCAGAACACCGTGCAGGAGAAGCAGTCCCGCATCGTGGAGATCCTGCTCTCGGCGGTGCCAGCGCGGGCGCTGCTGGCGGGCAAGGTGCTCGGCAACTCCGTGGTGGCCGTCGGTCAGACCGCCGCGATCGCCGCGGTGTCGGTGATCGGTCTGGTCGTCACCGGGCAGGACGACCTGCTGCAGGTGCTCGGGGCGCCCATCGTGTGGTTCGTGGTGTTCTTCCTCGTCGGGTTCGTGCTGCTGGCCTCGATGTTCGCCGCCAGCGCGTCCCTCGTCGCGCGGCTGGAGGACGTCGGCCCGGTGCTGCAGCCCGTGCTGTGGCTGGTGATGGTGCCGTACTTCCTCGTGGTGTTCTTCAACGACAACCCGACCGTGATGACGGTGATGTCGTACGTGCCGTTCAGTGCCCCGGTCGGCATGCCCGTGCGGCTGTTCTTCGGCGAGGCGCTGTGGTGGGAGCCGCTGGTGTCGCTCGTCGTGCTGGTCGCCTCGACCGGGCTGGTCATCGCACTGGCCGCCCGCATCTACACCGGATCCTTGCTGCGGACAGGGTCGCGTGTGTCGGTGCGCTCGGCGTTGCGGGACGCACGCGGCTGACGGCCACGTCCCGCGGCGCCGGGTGCGTGCGCGACCTCAGGCGACCGACTCGGTCGCCGCGATCTCCTCGCGCAGCACCTGCGTGCCGGCGTCCGTCCACCCGGGCGGGGTCGCGACCGCGGCCCAGGCGTCGGCGTACTCCACGTGGTAGTTGTGCCCGTGCCCCGGGGGTGTCTCGCCGGCCACGAACAGGTCGATGGACAACCGCCAGAAGCTGGCGACGGGGAACCAGGACACGTCCGGCAGCACGTCGGGTCCGCGCGGCTCGGTCAACCAGTCCGGCCGTTCGAGCAGCAGGTCGGGTGACCACCAGATGACCCCGTCGGACGCGTGCTGCAGGTAGACCACGCGTGGCGAGTCCCACTCGGTGCCCAGGCTCCACAGGTCGATGTCGCCCGCGCCGTCGAGCCCGAGCCCCCAGCGGACCGTCTCGCCGCCGTCGAGCACGGGGGAGACCTCGGTCGAGCCAGCGTCCCGCGCGGCGGTGAGGTCCTGCCACAGCGGGGTGAACCCCGGGGTCCCGGCCCACACGGCGCCGTCGACCCGCTGCTCGAGGTCCTGCACCCCGGAGAACGCCCCCTGGCTGCCGTAGCTGCCCAACGAGATGCCGAACACGTAGAGCTTCGGTCGGGAGTCCTCGGGCAGCTGCTCCCAGCGCGCGCGCACGGCCTCGAAGAGCGCCTTGCCGGCGTCCGGCGGTGTCTGGCGGTCGCCCACGAAGCTCACCCAGCTCGGCAGGTAGGAGTACTGCATCGCGGCGATCGCCGTGTTGCCGCCCCAGAGCATCTCGAGCGCGTCGGCCGAGGACGGGTCGACCCACCCGGTGCCGGTGGTCGTCCACACCACGAGCGCCTCCCGGTCCCAGGCGTCGGTGCGGTCGAGCTCGTCGACCACGACCTGCGCGGTGTCCTCCAGGCTGTCCCCGCTGCGCAGGCCTGCGTACACACGGATCGGTTCGCGCACCGGCAGGTCCAGCCCGGTGCGGGCGGCCACCTCGGCCAGCTGGTCGGTGCTGCGGCCGCCCGAGACGAAGCGGCGACCCTCGCGGCCCAGAGACTCCCAGGACGACAGCGACTGCGGCGACCCGCTGCGTTCGGGCTGCTGCGGCTGCACCGAGTCCTCGTACGTCTGCGCGTCCAGCTCGCCGTAGGTCGAGCTCAGCAGTGCCTTGCCGCCCGCGACGAGCGTGCCGTTGAGCAGCAGCACGCTCCCGACGGCGACCAGCGTGACGGCCAGCGCCCGGGCGGCGACCGGCGGCAGCCAGCGCCCGATCAGCCGGGTGACGACCCTGGCGGTCCGCCGCAGCCCTCGTCCGATGCTCAGCACGAGCAGGGCGACGAGCAGCGCCACGAGCAGCACCGTCAGCGAGTGGGCCGACGAGGGCTGCTCCATGCCCATGACGTCACGCAGCCGGCGCTGCCAGTCGTCGCTCACGACGAGCGCCGCGATCACCACGACCACCGCGACGGCACCCCCCGCCCACCACAGGCGTCGCCGCCAGACGGTCGACGGCGTCCACTGCAGGCGTGCCCGGCGCAGCACCCAGCCCACGAGCACGCCGATGCCGTACCCCATCACGGCGCACGCGCCGCCGGCCGCCCCCTGGAACAGCGGGCTGCGTGGGGTCAGCGACGGCCCGAGCGCGGCCGCGAAGAGCACGAGCGCGCCGATCAGCCCGGCGGGGGAGAACCGTGCCAGGTACCGCCGGGCCCGCAGGCGCATCCGGTGGCGCACCGTGCGGTGCTCGGGGACGGTCGCGTCGGCGCCGACGGGTGCCGCGGGGTCCGGGACCACGCCCTCGACCCCGGCCTCCGGCGTCTGCGGCCCGTCGCCGGTCGGCGTGAGTCCGTCGGTCGTCGTCGTGCTGCTCACCTGGGCGTCTCCTGCGGTCGGCCGGGATGCTCGGGCCTGCGCGGCCGGCGTTGTGGACGCTAGCGGACGTCGGCCCGCGCGGCTCGGCGACGGGTGCGACGGCCCGTCTCGCACCTGTGGCAGGGCGCGGGCGGCCGTGCCATCGTGGGCGGACGGGGGAGGGGGCACGTGGCGTCCGTGAGCAGCCCTGCGCGCGCGGTCGGGCGTCGACGCGCCCGCAGCAGGGCGGTGGCGGCAGGCCTCCTGCTCCTCGCGGCCGGCGCGGTCGGGCTGTCCGGCACGGCCGCTCGTGCGGCGGGTGCGCTCTACCTGACCGAGACGTTCACCGGGGCGAGCGCCGACCCGCTGTTCACCGCCTACGGCTCCGCCTGCCTGACCGGTGCACCGCCGGGCACGCTCGCCCCGGGAGCGCACCCGCTCGGCGGGTGCGCGGACGGGAACCTGGTCAGCTCACCCCCGCGTGACGCGGCACCCTTCGGGTTCCTGCAGCTCACCGACGCGTCCACCGACCAGTCCGGCGCGGTGCTGTTCGACACGCCGATCCCGGCGACGCAGGGCCTGACGATCACGTTCGAGCAGTGGCAGTACGGCACGACCACCGCGACGCCTGCGCCCGCGGACGGCATCGCCTTCTTCCTCGTCGACGGCGACGCCCAGCTGACCGCCCCGGGTGCCTTCGGCGGCAGCCTGGGCTACGCGCAGAAGCGCCCCGACGGCGTGCCGACCAACCCGATCATCCCCGGGGTCGTCGGCGGCTACCTCGGCATCGGCCTGGACGTGCTGGGCAACTACTTCGGTGACTGGGAGGACCGCAGCAACGGCTGCCCGGCCGACCAGCGCTCCCCGGCCGGCTCGGCGTTCCGGATCCCCGAGCGCGACAAGATCACCGTGCGCGGACCGGCCGACCCTGCCGACCCCACGCGTGGCTACTGCTTCCTGACCTCGACCGCGGACAACCTCGGCGTCCCGGCAGCGACGAGCTGGCCGTCGAACCTGCCGGTCACGCTGCACGGCCTGACGGCGACCGTGCCCGTGGGCACCGCGCCCGAGCAGGCGCAGGCCTTGCTCGCACCCGACAGGCGGACGATCGAGGTCACCATCACGCCCGCCCCCGACCCGCAGGTGACCGTCGCCATCACCGGTGCCGACGGCATCCGCCACCAGGTGCTGGCGTTCGCCGCGCCGCAACCCGTCCCCGACTCCTACAAGTTCGGATTCTCGGCGTCCACCGGGTTGTTCACCGACGTGCACCTGATCCGCAACGTCGTCCTCGAGTCCGTGGCCCCGGCCCCGATCCTCACGCTGACCAAGACCTCGGGCGCCACCGCGCCCGTGCGCGCGGGCGACACGATCAGCTACTCCTACCAGGTCGTCAACACCGGGCTGGCACCGGTGCAGGACCTCGTGGTCGACGACGACAAGATCGCCGCGGTCACGTGCGAGCGCACGACGCTGCTGGCCGTCGGTGACGCACCCGACAACCAGACCACCTGCCACGGCAGCTACGTGGTCACCGACGCCGACGCAGCGGCGGGGTCGGTCACGAACGTCGCGTTCGCCTCGGCGGACGGCGGAGGTGCCCTGTCCGCGCCCGACGACCTGACGGTGCTCGTGATGGGTGCGACGCCCACCCCGGACCCCTCGGCGACGGCCGGTGCCCCGCCGGGCGCGACCGCGCAACCGCTGCCCGCAACCGGCGCTGCAGGCACCGTCCCGCTCCTGGTGGCCGGCCTGACCCTGTCGGCGTTCGGCACCCTGCTGACGGTCGTCGCCCGTCGCGCCCGCAGTCGTATCCTGGGCGCGGTCGACCCGCTGGTCGGCGACCGGGAACCGAGGAGGCGCCATGGGTGACGTGCTGCTCGCGCTCGTGCGCGACGCCTCCGCGTCGTTGGCGCTCCTGCTCGGGGCGCGCACACCCTGACGACCACGCTCGTCCTGCTCGGTGCCGCGACCCTCGCCGCGGCTGCCGCGGCGCTCCTCGCCCGCGGGACGACGAGCCTGGCCACCCTCGACGTGACCGCGTTGCCTGCGGGACACGTCCGGGACGCGCTCGACGGCCGCCCGTTCGTGGCGCAGAGCGATCCCGACGCGCCCGGACGTGCCCGGCCCCGGGCACCCGGCCTCCGCCTCGGCTGACCATCCCGGCCCAGGACCACTGACCTGACGCCGCGCGTGACGCGTGGCCGCGCGCGCCTGCGTGCCCGGGGTGGTCGGCGAACGCGTACCCGCCCGTTCGTCCGACCGAGGGACCCCATGAACCTGTACTCCCTGCCGCTTGTCGCGGCACTGCTCGACGCCGCCTACCGCGCCCTCATGGGCCTGACCGACCTGCTCGAACCCGCTGCCGGTGCGGCGGCTGCCGCCGTGGCCGTCCTCCTCGTGACCGTGGCCGTCCGTGCCCTGCTGATCCCCGTCGGCATCTCCCAGGCCCGGGCCGAGCAGACGCGTGCGCGCCTGGCACCCCGGCTGGCCGAGCTGCAGCGCCGCCACCGCGACCACCCCGAGAAGCTGCAGAGCGCGACCATGCGGCTCTACGCGGACGAGGGCACCACCCCGTTCGCCGGCTGCCTGCCCATGCTCGTGCAGATGCCCGTCCTCGGCGTGATCTACGCGGTGTTCGTCCACGCGCAGATCGCGGGGCACGGCAACGCGCTGCTCGGCCGGACGCTCGCCGGTGTGCCGCTCGGGTCAGGCCTGGTCCCTGCGCTCGGTGGGGGCACCGCGACCCTCGCGACGGTGCTCGTGGTCGGTGCGGTCGTGCTGGGGATCGCGCTCGTCGGCGAGCTGACCAGGCGCGCCTCGTCGCCGGGCGGTCGGCTTGCGGCCGCGGTGGCGCCGCAGTCGATCGCGTCCGCCGGGTCGCAGGGTGCCGCGCCCGGCCCCCTCGGGGGGAGCGGGGTGCAGCGGGCGCTCGGCGTCCTGCAGTTCATGACCGCGGCGGCCGCGTGCTTCGTCCCGCTCGCTGCGGGCCTCTACCTGCTGGTCACGGCCTGGTGGACGTTCGGGCAGCGCCTCGTGCTGCGCCGTCGTTACCCGCTCCCGGTCGCCGGCGGCGCGGCGTCGTGAGGGGCGCTGTCAGGCCCGGATGCCGCCGTCGTCGACAACGATCAGTGCTCGGCCGGCTCCGACATCGCCTGCGCGCGTGCGGGGCTTCCCTCGGCGAGGCCCCGGTCGATCGCACCGCGGGACGCGAGCCACAGCACGGCACCGACGACCAGCACGGCGCACTCCGTGACGGTCAGCGCCCAGACGATGCCGGACAGCCCGAACCAGCGGTTGCCGAGGATGACGACCGGGATGAACAGCACGCCCTGCGTCACCGACATGACCGTCGCGGCGAGGGCCCGCCCGGTGGCCTGGAACACCGAGGTGATCAGGCCGGTGAACCCGTTGGCGATCATCGCGACGAGCTGCGCCGTGAGGATCGTGACGCCGATCGTGAGCACCGAACGGTCGGCCACGAACGCGGTGAACAGCTGCTCGCGGAACACGAAGGCCGTGACCGAGAAGAGCACCCCGATGCCTGCGACCGTGAGCGCCGACGAGCGCAGGGCCGCGGTGAGCCGGTCGCGGTCACCCTTGCCGTAGGAGTAGGCGAGCAGCGGCAGCACGCCGAGCGTGATGCCCATGACCAGGAACTCCGGGACCTGGGCGATGCGCACCGCGACGCCCATGGCCGCCAGCGGCCCGTCGCCGTAGGCGGCGGCGAGGTTGTTGAGCACGAGTGCCGTGACGACGAGGAAGGCGGCCTGGAGGAGCTCGCCGACGCCGACACCGAAGACCGGCTTGAGCACGGCGGGCGAGAGGGTGAACCACCGCGGCGCCAGGCGCACGTGCTCGCTGTGCCGGGTCAGCCAGGTCGCGAAGTAGACGACCACGACGAGGTTCGCGAGCCCGACGGCGAGCGCTGCGCCGGCCACGCCCCAACGCAGCACGAGGATGAGCAGGACGTCGAGCACGACGTTCGCGACGGTGGAGGCGATGAGCCCGATCATCACCTGGCGCGCCGCGCCCTCGGACCGGACGAGCTGCTCGAGGCAGAACGCCGCGGCGAGCACGGGCACGAACGCGAGCATCACGGCGATGTACGAGCGTGTCGCAGGAGCTGTGGCGGCGTCCGCACCGAGCAGCCGCACGAGCGGGTCCAGCAGGAGCAGCCCTGCCCCGCCGAGCACGACCCCGGTGATCACCGACCCCCACACGGCGAACGAGGCGACGTGCCGGATCTCGTGGGCCTTCGCTGGTTCGTGTTCGGCCGCACCGAGCAGGCGGGAGACGAGAGCGCTGCCGCCCACGCCGAACACGCCGCCGACCGCCATCACGAGGGCGAGCACGGGTGAGCCGAGCGTGACGGCGGCGAGCAGGGCGGTGTCGTGCAGCGATCCGATGAAGCCCGCGTTGATGACGTTGTGGAGGGCGCCGACGATCATCGCGGCGGCCATCGGCACGCACAGGTGCACGAGGGCGCGCACGATCGGGGCTGACGAGAGGTACCAGCGATCGGTGCCGACAGCGCCGACAGCGACGACGGGGTCGACGGTGCCGACAGTGCCGACGGCTTCGGCCGTGACGGGGGTCTGGAGGTCCGTGGTGCTCATGGCTGCTCCCTTGTCGGGCAGGGTCGAGCGCGCGACGGCGAGCGCCGGCGCGGCGTGGGCTGGTGCGGGGGGTCCGGGGGTCCGGGGGTCCGGGGGTCCGGGGGGCCGGCGGGACGGTGCGGCCGTGGTGGTACCGCGGAGGCGCGGCCAGCCCCCGCGTCCGCCGTTACGAGCGGGTCGGTTGCGGCAGGTCCGCGGTGATCTTCGTCAGCAGGGCGTGCAGGGTGGCGCGCTCGGCCTGGTCCAGGGGAGCGAGGATCGTCTCGTCGGCGGCGGCCATGGCGTCGCCGAAGCCGGCGACGAGCTCGGCGCCCTCGGGTGTGGCGTGCACGCGCTTGCTGCGCTCGTCACCGGCCTCGGTGCGTCGTTCGATCAGACCGCGCCGTTCGAGCCCCTGCAGCAGGCTCGAGACGCTCGCGGCGCTGGTGCGGCTGACCTGGGCGATGTCGCGCTGGATCGAGCCGGGGTTCTGGACGAGGTAGCCGAGCACGAAGCCCTGCTCGTGGCTCAGGTCGCGTGCGCGCACCCACTCCTCGGCGGCCTTGCGCTGGGCCCAGCCGATCCAGCGCAGCAGCCCGAGGCTGCTGGTCGGGCCGGTGGTGCCGGGGGTCTCCTGCTCGTCCATGGGCAGAACGCTAAAGGTTAGAGACCTAACTGTCAACGATCGAACGAAATGCCGGCCGGGTCGCCCCGCACGTGTGCCGTCAGTCCTCGATCGCCTCGACGCCCTCCCTGGCGAGCTGGGCGACGCGGTCCCGCATGGCCTGCAGCTGCTCCGGCGGGTGCCCGACCCAGTCCGTGATCTCGCCGACCACGCGCACGGGCTCGCGCGTGCGGTACGACCGCGTCGGGTTGCCGGGGAACCGGGTGTTCGTCAGGTTCGGGTCGTCCTCCAGCTCGCCCGTCGGCTCGACCACGTAGATGCGGCCCCGACCCTCGCCGACCGCCAGCTCCGCACCCCAGGTCGCCGCATCGAGCGTCGCGGTGACGTAGACGAACCCCGCCGTGCGCCCCTGGCCGAAGTTCGACCGGCGACCGGGCCCGAGCAGGTCGCCGACCTGCAGGTCGGCCTTCGTCCCGTGCAGCAGGGCGCCGGACTCGTGGACCTCGAACGGGGTCGGTGGCACGCTCACGTGATCTCTCCTCGCTGTCGGGTGCCCGGGCGCGGCCCTGCGGCGCGGCGGTCAGCCGGTCGGGCCGAACCGTTCGGTCCGGATGCGGTCGGCGTCGTGCCCGAGCGAGACGAGCGTGGACGCGACGTGCTCGACGAACGGCGTCGGCCCGCACACGAACACGTGCGGATGCTGCTCGGGCGGCAGGCACGCGGCAGCCAGTGCGTCCGCGTCGAGCCGGCCCACCGGACCGGTCCACCCCGCGGGCGCCTGCCGGGTCCAGGCCCACGTCACCTCGAGGCCGGGGTCCTGGGAGGCCAGCGCGTCGAGCTCGGCGGCGTACAGCGCGTCGGCGGGTGTGCGGACCGAGGTGAGCAGCCGGAACGGCGCCCGGCTGCCCGCCTGGTGGCGTGTGCGCACCATCGACATCAGCGGGACGAGGCCGGAGCCACCGCCCACCAGCTGCACCGGCTGCGGGTCGCGCGGCTGCCACACGAACCAGTGCCCGATCGGGCCCCGCAGCTCGATCTGGTCACCGACGACGAGCTCCTCCGCCAGGTACGGCGAGACCTCGCCGTCCTCGACCACCTGGACCGTCAACGCGATCCGTGCCGTGGTCGCCTCGGTCGGCATCGTCGCCCGAGCCACCCCCATGGTGCCCGGGCACGCCAACGAGTACGAGCGTTGGGTCGAGTAGCCGTCCTCGGCCGTCAGCCGGACGTCGACGTGCTGGCCGGGCAGCGCACCGTGCCAGCCGGGCACGTCGAGCTCGAGGCTGACGGCGCTCGACGTCTCCCGCCGACGGGCCGCGACCGTGGCCACGTGCCAGGGCAGCGCGTAGCGCACGTCGGGGGCGTCGGTGCTCTCGGGGCTGTCGGTCTCGTCGAGCGGCTCTGGCTCGGTGGTGGTCGTCATCGCGCTCAGTCGCCCCAGTACCGCTGCTCCCGCCACGGGTCCCCGTAGTCGTGGTAGCCGCGCAGCTCCCAGAACCCCTGCTCGTCGGCGGTGAGCAGGTCGAGCCGACGCACCCACTTGGCCGACTTCCAGAAGTACAGGTGCGGGACGAGCAGCCGAGCCGGCCCGCCGTGCTCGTCGGGCAGCGGGGCGCCGTCGTAGCCGTAGGCGATCCACGCCTTGCCGCCGCGCAGGTCCGCCAGGGGCATGTTCGTCGTATAGCCGCCGTCGCACCGGGCGAGCACGTGCTGCTCGTCGTCCCCGACCTCGACCGCGTCCAGGAGCGTGTCGATCGACACCCCACGCCACCGGCTGTCGAGCTTGGTCCACTTGGTCACGCAGTGGATGTCGACCACGACGTCCTCGGCCGGCAGGGCGAGGAGCTCCTCCCAGGTCCACCGTGCGCGTGCCTCGCCGGGCGAGCCGAGCGTGAACGCCCAGGTCGACAGGTCGACCTTCGGGGTCGGACCCGCGGACAGCACCGGGAACCCGCGCTCGAGGTACTGGCCGGGGGGCAGCCTCGGGTCGGACTCGCGCTTGGGCCGGAAGCCGCGGGAGATCAGCGCCATGATCGGCGCTCCGGGCACAGGGGAGGGACCATGACGGGCTCCTGGCGGTGGTGGGGGCAGCGGCAGGCCTGAACGGCACAGGGTGCCGGCGCGCCGGGCACCTCTGTGCGGACATGATGCGGCCGACCTGCCCGGATGCGCCAGAGGCGCAGGGCAGGTCGGCCGGATCGATGCGGGTCGGTGGTCGCGTGCGTCGTGATGACGCGCCCACCGTGCCCGTCGGGTCAGCTGCCGGACGGACCGCCGGCCGGGCGCTGCGCACGGCCGCGGCCACCGCGACGACGGCCGCGGGCGGGACGGTCGCCCGCCGCACCTGCGTGCTCGCCGACAGTGCCACCCCAGCTGCCCGTCGACGTGCTCGACGACGGACCGGACGGACGCGTGCCGTGGCCCGGCGTCGAGGTCGACCACGCGGTCGTGGTGGCACGGGCGGGTCCCCCGGCGCGGCCTGCGCCGGCCCCGCGCGAGGTGCCCGCACCGCGAGCGGAGCCGCCACGCGGTGCGCTCGTGCCCCGCGGGGAACCGGAACCGCGCGAGCCGCCGCGCGGCGAACCGCCGGAGGTGCGCCCGGCAGGAGCAGGCTGTGCGCTCGGCGACGGCGTCACGCGCGGCATCTGCGGACCGGCCAGCCGGGTCACCGTGGCGTCGCCGGGGACGACGGACTTCGGCTGCGCGGTGATCTTGGCCGCGCGCGTCAGCGCACGCACGTCGCCGCGCTCCTCGGGCAGCACGAGCGTGACGACGTCGCCGCCGGACCCGGCGCGGGCGGTGCGGCCGGAGCGGTGCAGGTACGCCTTGTGCTCGGCCGGCGGGTCGACGTGCACGACGAGCGAGACGTCGTCGACGTGGATGCCACGCGCGGCGATGTCGGTGGCGACCAGCACGTTGACCGCGCCGGAGGAGAACGCCTCGAGGTTGCGCTCGCGGGCGCCCTGGCCGAGGTTGCCGTGCAGGTCGACCGCGGGGATGCCCTCGGCGGTGAGCTGCTTGGCGAGCTTCTTGGCGTGGTGCTTGGTGCGGGTGAACAGCACGCGGCGACCGGTGCCGCCGGCCAGCTCGGCGATGACGCGCTTCTTGGCCTCGGCGTCGCGCAGCTCGAGCACGTGGTGCGTCATGGTGCTCACGGGCGACTGCGCGCTGTCGACGGAGTGCTCGACGGGGTTGGTCAGGTACCGCTTGACGAGCACGTCCACGCCGTTGTCGAGCGTGGCCGAGAAGAGCATGCGCTGACCGCGCTTGGGCGTGCGGTCGAGGATCCGCTTGACGACGGGCAGGAAGCCCAGGTCGGCCATGTGGTCGGCCTCGTCGAGCACCGTGATCTCGATCTGGTCGAGGTTGAGCACGCCCTGCTTGAGCAGGTCCTCCAGGCGCCCGGGGCAGGCCACGACGATGTCGATGCCGCCCTTGAGCGCGGAGACCTGCCGGGACTGGGACACGCCGCCGAAGATCGTGGTGGTGCTCAGGCCGAGCGTGCGGGCGAGCGGGGCGACGGTCGCGTCGATCTGCGTGGCGAGCTCGCGCGTCGGGGCCAGGATCAGGCCGCGCGGGCGGCGGACGGCCTGCTTGGTGGCCGACGCGGCCAGGCGCGTGACGATCGGCAGGGCGAACGCGAGGGTCTTGCCCGAGCCGGTGCGGCCGCGCCCGAGCACGTCGGTGCCGCCCAGGGAGTCGGGCAGCGTGGCGGTCTGGATGGGGAAGGGCGCCTCGATGCCCTGGTCCGCGAGGGTGCGGACGAGGGATGCGGGCACGCCGAGGTCGGTGAAGGTGGTCACAGGTGCAGGCCTCTCAGGGCTGTGCCGAGCGCTGTGCCGGGCACGAAGGAAACGAAGGTCGGGGTCCGCCGCCAGAGCAACCAGAGCGAGTGCTGGGGGATCTCCACGACGCGGGGCGCGCGGGTTCGCGCAGCCCTCGAAGGGCTCCAGGGTCTCATACCCGCGTCCGGGAATCCCTGTACGGGTGCTGCGACGTGGGTCACCCTGGGAGCAGGCGGCCCGCGCTCCCGTCGCCGGGACGTCCCCCCGGGCCCACCCCTGAGGGTGTCCCACCTGCATCGACAGGGTGCACCCAGGGCGTTCTCAGGGTCGGTTCAGGGGCGTCCCGGATCGAAGGATGACCCCCGTTCGCGCCAGGATCGTCACGGCAGTTCCAGGAGGACCACCGACATGAAGGACGACGCGATGAGCACGGGCGAGCTGACGATGACCGCGACACAGGCGGGCGCCGGCGCAGGGGGAGCGGACGACGGGCCGATCGCGACGGCACGGGGACTGGTCAAGGTGTACGGCCGCGGCCAGACGCAGGTGCGCGCCCTGGACGAGGTGGACGTCGACCTGGGCCGCGGTGAGCTGACCGCGATCATGGGCCCGTCGGGCTCGGGCAAGTCGACCCTGATGCACTGCCTGGCGGGCCTCGACAAGCCCACGGACGGCACGGTCGTCGTCGACGGCGAGGTCGTCTCGGCGATGTCGGAGCGGCAGCTGACGCGGCTGCGCCGCACCCGTATCGGCTTCATCTTCCAGGCGTTCAACCTGGTGCCGACGCTGACGGCGCTGGAGAACATCACGCTCCCGCTCGACATCGCGCGGCGCCCGGTCGACCGCGCCTACCTGGACGCGGTCGTCGAGGCCGTCGGGCTGGCGGACCGCCTCACGCACAAGCCCTCGGAGCTGTCCGGCGGGCAGCAGCAGCGCGTGGCGTGCGCCCGGGCGCTGGTCTCGCGCCCCTCGGTGGTCTTCGCCGACGAGCCGACCGGCAACCTCGACTCGACCTCCTCCGGTGAGGTGCTGGGCTTCCTGCGCCGGTCGGTCGACGAGCTCGGCCAGTCCGTCGTGATGGTCACGCACGACCCTGCCGCGGCCTCCTGGGCGCACCGTGTCCTGTTCTTGGCGGACGGGCGTTTGGTCGGCGAGATCGTCGACCCGACCCAGTCGGCCGTGCTCGACGCGCTCGGCGAGCTCAGCGCGCGCGGCGCCGGTCGTCGTCGTGCCGCTGCGGCGGACGCCGGTGCGAAGCGATGACCAGGGTTGCGCTGCGCGGGATCCGCGCGCACGTGGTGCGGTTCGTGCTCTCCCTGCTCGCGGTCGCCCTCGGCGTCGCGTTCGTGGCCGGCACGTTCGCGCTGCGCACGATGCTGTCCTCGACCTTCGACGGGATCGTCTCGGCCTCGGCCCAGGGCGACGCGTTCGTCCGCGGGTCGCAGGAGACGGTCAGCAGCTCGCTCAGTCAGGAGAACGTCGGTGAGGTCCGCAACGAGCTGCCGATCAAGCTGACCAGCACGATCGAGCAGGTCGACGGCGTCGCCGTGGCGCTCGCGCAGGCGCAGGGCCCGATCGTGCTCGTCGGTGCCGACGGCACCGCGGTGCAGAGCACCCAGGCGCCGAGCTTCGCCTACGGCTGGGACGACCAGGACCGGTCGATGACCCTCGTCGAGGGCCGCGCCCCGCAGGGTCCGGACGAGATCCTGCTCGAGCAGGCCACGCTCGAGTCCTCCGGGCTGACCGTCGGAGACACGACGACCGTCGTGCTCGGCGGCGAGGTCCGCCAGGTGACGGTGGTCGGTGAGGCGCAGGCCGGCGGTCCGATGGCGGGTGCGACGATCGTCGCGATCGACCCGCAGATCGCCGAGCAGCTGTACGCCCCGCGCGGCACCGTGCCGATCATCACCGTCTACGGCGAGGACGGCGTGAGCCAGCAGCAGCTGGCCGACGACGTCGCGCAGGCGCTCGGCGACGAGCCGGCGGAGGTCGTCACGGGCGACGCGATGCGCGAGGAGCTCTCGTCCGACATCCAGCAGATGCTCGGCTTCATCACCACGTTCCTGCTGGTGTTCGCCGCGATCTCCCTGTTCGTCGGGGCGTTCATCATCTCCAACACGTTCGCGATGTCCGTGCGGGAGCGCATGCGCGAGTTCGCGCTGCTGCGGGCCATCGGCGCCTCGCCGACCCAGGTGTTCACCTCGGTGCTCGTGCAGGCGGCCGTCGTCGGGCTGCTCGGTGCGGGCCTGGGCATCCTCGGCGGCTTCGGCCTGGTCGAGGCGATGCGCGGCCTGCTGGAGTCGATGGGCATGGACCTGGCCGGCGACCTGCCGGTCGACACGTTCACGGTCGTGGTCTCGCTGCTGGTCGGCACCGTCGTCAGCGTCGCTGCCGCGGCCCTGCCGGCGCGCCGCGCCGCGCTCGTGCCGCCGGTCGAGGCCATGCGTGACGACGTCGCGGCCACGGACGGCACCCTGACCGTCCGGGCGATCCTCGGCACCGCGCTGGTCGCGTTCGGTGTCGGCGGTGTCGTCACGGCCGTCCTGCGGCCCGAGGCGGACGCCGCGGGAACCCTGCTCGGTGCGGGTGCCGCGGGCGTGCTGGTCGGCGTCCTCGTGCTGGCCCCGGTGCTCGCGCGTCGGGTGCTCGGGTTCCTGGCGGCGCCGGCGGTCTTCGCACTGCGACCGATCGGTCGTCTGGCGCGGGGCAACGTGGTGCGCAACCCGCGTCGCACGGCGTCCACGGCCGGCGCGCTGATGATCGGCATGGCGCTGGTCGGCGCGGCGGCGGTCATCGCGGCCTCGACGCAGGCCTCGACGAAGTCGCTGGTCGAGCAGGAGGCGGACACCGACCTGGTGCTGCAGTCCGCGCAGACGGCGGCGATCCCGGCGCAGGCGGTCACGGACCTGCGCGGCCTGGCCGACGTGGCGTCGGTCGAACCGTTCGCCGCCGCGCAGGTGCTCGCCGCGGAGGGCGGCGGCACGCCCGGCCTGGACGACGGCACGGTCGTCGTGGGGCTCGACCCGGCGATGGTCGGCGAGTCGCTCATCGTCGACGAGATCGACGGCGACCCGGGTGCCGCGATGGCCGCCGGTGAGGTCGCGGTGCAGAAGAGCACGGCCGAGGACCGGGGCTGGTCGGTGGGCGACACCGTGACCCTGTCCGGCTCGGGCGGGCAGGACACCTTCACGGTGGGTGCGGTCTTCGAGTCGCACGCGCTGGGCACTGAGCTGGCCGTCTCCCAGGACGTGCTCGACACGCTCGTGCCGTCCGACGAGCAGGTCGTGCAGACCGTCTTCGTCACCATGGCGCCCGGCGCCGACCTCGAGAGCGTGCGTGCGGACGTGACGCAGGTCGTCAAGCCGTACGTGGTCATCTCGGTGATGGACACCGACGAGTTCATCTCGTCGCTGGCCGACCAGGTGAACCAGGTGCTGGTGATCCTGTACGCGCTGCTGGGCCTGTCGGTGGTGATCGCGGTGCTCGGCATCGTCAACACCCTCGCGCTGTCGGTCATCGAGCGGACCCGCGAGATCGGCCTGCTGCGGGCCGTCGGCCTGGGCCGGCTGCAGCTGGCGGGCACGATCACGGTCGAGTCGGTGCTCACCGCGCTGTTCGGCACGATCCTCGGCCTCGCGGTCGGGGTCGGGCTCGCCGCGGCGCTGCCGACGGTGTTCGCCGAGCAGGGCCTGAGCACGCTGGCCGTGCCGTGGGGGAGCCTGGGCGTGATGGTCGGCCTGGCGCTGCTGGTCGGCGTGGTCGCGGCGCTGTGGCCCGCGATCCGGGCGGCGCGGCTGCCCGTGCTGGACGCGGTGGCCTCCGAGTAGCCGGGCGGCTGCCGGCCGAAGGCCTCGAGGGTGTCGGCGGTGCGTCGGGGAGGAGGGTCCCCGGGCACCGTCGATACCCTCGACGTGTATACCCACCAGCGGACGGAGGCGTCGCGATGAGCGACACCGGCTACGGCGACTTCGAGTTCGAGCGGCGCTTCCTCGTGCAGGACCTGCCGACCGACCTGCTGGAGGAGACGCCCGCGCTGATCGTGCAGGCGTACTTCCTCGCCCAGGACGGCTTCGCGCTGCGCATGCGGGTGCAGGCCTCGGTGCCGCACGGCGCGGTGGACCTCACGCTCGACGAGCGCGCGCTGCTCGAGGCGCACCTGGACGAGTTCGACTTCTGCGCCCTGACGGCGAAGGGCCCGATGGTCGAGGGCACGCGCTACGAGGCGGAGCGGGAGATCGACCCGACGATCGGCATCGAGATGGTCCGTCGTGGTGCGGCCCTGGTGGCCAAGACCCGGCACGCGGTGTGGCTCGGCGGGGACGGCTGGGTCGTCGACGTGTTCGGCGGGGCGAACCGGCCGTTGGTGGTCGCCGAGGTCGAGCGGGGCGGTCCGGTGACGGACCTGACGATCCCGACGTTCTGCGTGACCGAGCTGACGGACGACCCGCGGTTCTCCAACGACGGGCTCGCCCGGGCGCCGTTCTCCGGCTGGGCGCAGGCCTACGGCTCCGAGCTGGCGGCGCAGGGGCCGAGGTTCCTGCAGGGGCTGGGGCGCAACCACGTGGGCGGCGAGCAGGGGCCGATGCCCTGAGGGTCGCCGGTCACCCTTGAGACGAGGATCACCCGTGACCCCCGGGCATAAAGTTGAAGCAACAACTATTGTGGTTCTCTGACACCCCGGAGGAGACCGCCATGACGACAGCACCCACGCCCGGCCAGGGCGCAGCCGTGACCCTGAGCACGCGCGCCGCGCACGACTCGATCGCCGCAGGCACCGGCATGGACGCCGTGACGCTGCTCGTCGGCGACCTCGACCTGCAGCTGCGCTACTACCGCGACGTGCTCGCGCTCGACGTCATCGAGACGCTCGCCGACCGGTTCCACGAGGAGGAGCGCCCCGGCGTCGTCGTCCTCGGACGCAACGGCGTCCCGCTCGTGATCCTGCGGCACACCCCCGGCCTGCCGCCCGTGCAGCGCCGCCAGGCGGGCCTGTTCCACACCGCGATCCTGTTCGACGACCGAGCCGGCCTGGCCGCCACGCTCGCCTCCGTCGCCGCGAAGGCCCCCCGGACGTACATCGGCTCGGCCGACCACCTCGTCTCGCTCGCGTTCTACCTCACCGACCCCGAGGGCAACGGCGTCGAGCTGTACTGGGACCGCAGCCGCGACCGGTGGCAGCGCACGCCCGAGGGCGGGGTCGTCATGGACTCGCTGCGGCTCGACCCGAACGAGTTCCTGGGCGAGCACCTCACCGAGCAGGCCGCCGAGAAGCCCGCCGCCGGGCAGGCCGTCGTCGGGCACGTGCACCTGCAGGTCGGCGACGTGCCCTCGGGCAAGGCCTTCTACGTCGACGCCCTCGGCTTCGACGTCACGGCCGAGTGGCACGGCGCCCTCTTCGTCTCCGCGGGCGGCTACCACCACCACCTGGCGATGAACACCTGGAACTCCGCCGGTGCCGGTCCGCGCGCGTCCTCGCTCGGGCTGGGCGAGGTCCGCATCGTCGTCCCCGCCCAGGACGACCTCGGGGCGCTCGCCGACCGGGTCGCCGCGGTCGGCGTGCCGGTCGCGCACGACGGCACGACGCTGCGGTTCGAGGACCCGTGGAAGAACGTCGTGAGGGTCTCCGCAGGGCTCTGACCAGGCACGCACGCCTGCTGCAGACCCGGCACGGACCCGCTGCGGGCGCGGTGAACCGCCACGTAGAGTGGCGAAGCACCCGAACCCGGACCGAGAGCGGAGCCTGTGACCTCGACGCGACGACCCCTCGCCCGGAGGGCGGCGGCCCTCGCCGGAGGGCTGCCGATGGTCCTGGCCGTGGCACTCGGCGCCGCCTGCGCGCCGTCCCCGCCGCCCTCCGCGGACTCCCCGTCGTCCTCGGCGTCCACGTCGCCCCCGACCGCGCTCCAGGCCTCGCTGACGTCCGTGCAGGCGACGACCGCCGTCGCCACGACCGACGACGACGCGGCCGCGCTCGCGGTCTCGCAGGCCCTCTTCGAGGCAGCGCCCGTCGTGGTCCTGGCCGCCTCCGGCGACCAGGCGGGCCAGCTCACGGCCGCGTCGGTGGCCGTCGCCGTCGGGGCGCCGGTGCTCGTCGTGGCCGGCTCGGTCGCCGACGCCGACGTGGCGCGCGAGCTCGAGCGGCTCGGGACGACGCACGTCCTCGAGGTCGGGGACGCGGCGACCCGGACACCGCAGGGCACCTCGGTGACCTGGTCGCTCGCGCTGCCCGCGAGCGCCGACGCCGACCTCCTCGAGCAGGTCACCGGTCGACCCTTCGTGGACGGCGACCCGGTGGCCGAGGGGGCCGCAGCCACCCGGGTCGACGCGCTCGTCCAGCCGCGCACCACGGCGCTCGTCGCCGCGGGGGTCGCCCCGGAGGAGTCGTCGGCCGACGTCGACGCACCCAGGCCCACGCCGTCCACGGCCACGACCCCGACGCCCGCCGCACAGGTGACCGGCCCGGTGCTCGTGCCGCGTGCCAGCCCGAGCACGTCGACGTCCGCGCCAGGCGCGGACCCGGATGCTGCAGCCACACCCACGTCGGGTTCGGCGACGCTGCCGCGCACGGACCCGCCCGAACCCCTGCCGGACGCCCTCCTGCTCACGCTCCCCGGCAGCACGGCCGTCGCGGCGCACGCCACCGCCCGCGCCGCGGGGCTCACCGTCCTGCAGGTCCCGGGCGGCGACCCGCGCGCGGACGAGCAGGTCGTCGACGCCCTCGCCGCGGCCGCCCCCACCACGGTCCTCACGCTCGGCGCGCAGTTCGGCGACCAGGCGACCGCCGACGCGCGCGTGGCGGCCGCGGTCACGGGCGCCCAGCTGCCCGGCGGTGGCCAGCTCGTCTTCACCGACGGCGCGCACGCCCGACGCTACGTCGCGCTCTACGGCACGCCGGGCACCCCGGCGCTCGGCGTGCTCGGCGAGCAGGACGTGCCGGCCACGATCGCCCGGGCCCAGGAGCACGCCGGCTGGTACGACGCGCTGACCGACGACACCGTCGTGCCGATGGTCGAGATCATCGCAACCATCGCCTCGGCCGGGCCCGGACCGGACGGCAACTACTCCGACGAACGTTCGGTCGACGACCTGCGCCCGCTCGTCGAGGCCGCGGGGGAGGCCGGGGTGTCCGTCGTGCTCGACCTGCAGCCGGGCCGCACGGACTTCCTGACCCAGGCCAAGCAGTACGAGGAGCTGCTCGCGCTGCCGCACGTCGGGCTCGCGCTCGACCCCGAGTGGCGGCTCGCCGCCGACCAGGTGCACCTGCGGCAGATCGGCTCGGTGGGCGTGGACGAGATCAACGCGACCGCGGCCTGGCTCGCCCAGCTCACGCGCGAGCGGCACCTGCCGCAGAAGATGTTCGTCGTGCACCAGTTCTCGACCCGCATGGTCAGCGACCGCACGCGTCTGGACGTCTCGCACGACGAGCTCGCGGTCCTCATCCACGTCGACGGGCAGGGCACCCAGCCGGCCAAGACGGGCACCTGGAACGCGCTGCGCGCCGACGCGCCCGCGGTGCACTGGGGGTGGAAGAACTTCTACGACGAGGACCTGCCCATGCTCGACCCGACGCAGACGTACCAGGTGCAACCCGTGCCGGACCTCGTGACCTACCAGTGACCCGACGTAGGGTGCGCGCATGACTCAGCAGATCAGGATCGGCGTCCAGCTCCAGCCCCAGCACGCCGACTACGCGCAGATCCGCGACGCCGTCCGGCGCGCGGAGGACCTGGGCGTCGACGTCATCTTCAACTGGGACCACTTCTTCCCCCTCTACGGGGACCCGGACGGCAAGCACTTCGAGTGCTGGACGATGCTCGGCGCGTGGGCCGAGCAGACCAGCCGCGTCGAGATCGGCGCCCTTGTCACCTGCAACTCGTACCGCAACCCCGAGCTGCTGGCCGACATGGCCCGCACGGTCGACCACATCAGCGGCGGCCGGCTGATCCTCGGCATCGGCGCCGGCTGGTTCGAGAAGGACTACGACCAGTTCGGCTACGAGTTCGGCACCGTCGGATCGCGGATCGGCGACCTCGCCGACGCCCTGCCGCGCATCAAGGCGCGTCTCGCGGCCGGCAACCCCGCTCCGACGCGCGACATCCCGATCCTCATCGGCGGCGGGGGCGAGAAGAAGACGCTGCGCGTCGTGGCCGAGCACGCCGACGCGTGGCACTCGTTCGGCGACCTGGACACGTTGCGCCGCAAGAGCGCGATCCTCGACGAGCACGGGCAGGCCGTCGGGCGGGACACGGCCACGCTGGTCGAGCGGTCGATCGGTGTCAGCGCACCGCCGAAGGAGGTCGCCGCCGAGCTCCTCGAGGCCGGCGTGACGCTCTTCACCGTCGGGACGGGCGGACCGGACTACGACCTGTCGCTCGCAGCCGAGTGGGTCGCCTGGCGCGACGCGCAGCGCTAGGACGCGGCGCCTCGGCCGGGCAGCAGCACGGCCGAGGCGCGGGCTCCGGGCGCAGGCACAAGCACAGGCAGGTGCGGCGGTTAGGCGTCGGCGGTGAGGTGCCTGACCAGCCCGCGCTCGCCGGCTGCCATCACGTGCGCGTGGGCGTACGCGAACAACGGTGCCAGCAGCGGGCCGGTCGCGTTCATCCAGGTCCGCACGGTCCGCACGTCCCACACGACGCCCACCCGGGTGCGACCGGGGTCGTCGTCGCCGTCGATGCGCACCTCGGCGCGGCCCTCGAGGTCGCCGCCGACCTCCAGGGTGACGAGCCGGCCGGGATCGACCGCGGTGACCAGCAGCCGCACGGCGAGGCCGTAGCCGAACGGGGACCGGAACCGCAGCAGCGCGTGGCTGCCCACCGTGCTCCCGGGGGTGACGTGCACCTGCTCCGCGCTCATGTGCGGCCACCAGGTCGGCCACGTCATCGCCGGGTCGGCGAGCACCTGCCAGCAGCGCGCGGGCGTGGCCGGCAGGCACCACGCCGATGTCAGGAGGTACCCGCGACGGCGCACGGGGCCGAGCATAGGCTCGGAGGCGATGACCGACCCGACCAGCACCCACCCGACCAGCACAGACCCGCCCCGGGGACGACGAGCGGGTGCCGTGCTCGCCGCGGTGCGCGCGTGGGTGCGGGCGTCGTGGGTCGGCCTACGGGGCCGGGCGCGCGAGGTGCACTGGGCGCGTGCGACCGTCCTCGGTGTCGCCGCGCTCGTCGTGTCCCTGGGCTACGGGGTGACGAGCGCATCGGTCGACATGAGCCTGGGGCCGCACACGGCCCGGTACGAGGTCACCACCGACTCGACGGTCACGGTCGACCTGGGGCCGCTCGGCACGTTGCAGATCGACTCCCCGATGCCCCTCACGCTCGGGGTGCGTGCGACGGTCAAGGAGATCCCGGACGACCTGACCGAGATCGACCGGGCCGCCACGCTGCAGGCCCTCAGCGGCGACCTGCAGACCTACCTGGCGTTCTTCACCGGGCCCCAGGCCACGCTGACCGACGTCGCGCGTGCCCTCGTGGTGGACGCCGCACGCCGCACCCTGATCACGTTCGTGCTGCTCCTCGCGCTGTGGGCGGCTGGTCGTGCGCTGCTCGGCGAGGCCCGCCGCCGTGAGCTGACGACCTGGTTGCGCCCGCACACCCGTCGGCTCGTGGCCGGCGCCGCCGTCGTGGTCGTCGCCGGCACGGTCCTCACCTCGAGCACGGGTCAGGGTGCGAGCGGTTCACGGCCCGCGTCCGCGGTGTTCGACGGGACGCCGCTGGAGGGCGCGCGGGTGACCGGGCGCCTCGGCGGCGTCATCGACACCTACGGCGGGTACGTGGTCGACGCGTTGCGGGAGAACCAGGACTTCTACGCGGCGGCGGACGCCGCGCTGACGACCGCGTGGGGTTCGAGGGCGCAGATGGTCGCCGAGCAGGAGGCTCGCGACGCCGAACCCACCGCGGGCCCGAGCGCGACCGACGAGCTGACCGAGGCGCCGACCGCGGATCCGACCGAGGAGCCGACGGGGGAGCCGTCCGGTGACGGCTCGACCGGTCCCGCGGGAGCCTCGCTCGCACCGGCCGCGCAGGGGGAGAAGGCCGAGGAGCCCGTCGAACCGGTGACCCTGCTCGTCGTGTCCGACCTGCACTGCAACGTCGGCATGGCCACGCTCATCCGGTCGCTCGCGCGCCTCTCGGAGGCGGACGTGGTGCTCGACGCGGGTGACACGACGATGAACGGCACGACCGTCGAGCAGTACTGCGTGACGACCTTCGCCCGGGCGGTCCCCGCCGGTGTCCCGCTGATCGTCTCGCCGGGCAACCACGACTCCGCCGAGACCACGGCCATGTACGCCAGGGCCGGGGCCACGATCCTGGACGGGGACGTGGTCGACGTCGACGGCCTGCGCATCCTCGGCGACAACGACCCGAACGAGACACGTGTCGGCGCGGGCGGGACGGCGTCGACGGGGGAGTCGGCCGCGGACATGGCCACCCGGCTCGCGGACGTCGCGTGCGAGGACGGCGAGGTCGACCTGCTGCTCATCCACACGCCCGCGGTCGGCGACACCGCGCTCGCCGACGGGTGCGTGCCCGCCCAGGTGTCCGGGCACTTCCACAAGCGCACCGGCCCCGTGCAGGTCGGCGAGGGCATCCGCTACATCAGCGCGAGCACCGCCGGCGCGACCCTCAACGAGGCGACGCTGGGCCCGCTGAACGGCACCGCCGAGATGACCGTGCTGCGCTGGGACCCCGCGACGCGGACGTTCCTGGACTACCAGCTGGTCTCGGTGCGCACCGACGCCTCCGTCCAGGTGAGCGCCCGTCTGCCGTGGCCCGCGATCGAGGACCCCGATGCCGGGCTCCCGGCCGAGGGCGAACCGGCGGGAGTGGCCGCAGGACGGGTGCCGATCTCCGCCCGGTGACGGCCCGGACAGGCCTAGGCTTGCCGCTCGGGGGTGAGCCGTGGTCGGAGCATGGCGGTGCGAGGTCGGTGCGGGTGCGCGTCGACGGGTCCCGGCGCGGCTGATCGCGCTCGTGCTGGGCGTGGCCCTCGGTGTCGCGATGTCCCTCGTCCCGCTGTCCTCGGCCCGTGCCGCAGCAGGTGAGAGCACGCTCGGCCCCGGTGAGCGGCTCGAGCAGGGGCAGGCGCTCGTCTCCCCGAGCGGCGAGCACGTGCTCGTGCTCCAGGCGGACGGTCTGCTCGCGCTCTTCGACTCCAGCGACCCCGCGCCCCGCTGGACGAGCGGTGCGACCGCGGACGGCGCCACGCTCCTCGTCCAGGACGACGGCGACGTCGCCGTCGTCGCGACCGACGGGCACGTGGTGTGGAGTGCCGGGACGCACGGCTCCGACGGTGCCCGGCTCGTCGTCGGGGACGACGGCGACGTGCGCGTGCTCGACGCGTCCGGGCAGGTGCGCTGGGACGCGGGCACGTCCGTGCGGCCCTCGATCCTGGCCGCGCCGGCCGAGCTCGTGCCGGGCACGGGCCTGTCCTCGCCCGACGGCAGGCACACCCTGGACGTGCTCGCCGAGGGTGACGTCCGCCTGAGCGGGCCGGACGGCACCGTCGTGTGGTCCACCGGGACGGTCGTGCCCGGCTCGGTGCTCGCGCTGGAGTCGGACGGCAACCTGGTGGTCCGGGAGCCCGACGGCACGCGTCGGTGGCGCACGCGGACGGCGGGCACGGCCGGTGCCGCGCTGGTGCTCGCGGACGACGGCCGTCTGACGATCGTCGATGCGGGCGGTCAGGTCGTGTGGGACGCCGGCACGACCCGCGAGCCCGCCACGCTCGCGGCACCGGGATCGTTGGCCGCGGGCACGGGGCTGACCTCCGAGGACGGCCGCACCCGCCTGCTCGTCACCGACGACGGTGCGCTCGTGCTCCGGCACGGGACCGCCGACATGTGGTCGACGCCGCCGGCCGGGCCGGGTGCTTCGCTCGTGGTCGACGGTGCGGGCGCCCTGGCCCTGACGGCAGCGGACGGCACGGCGGCGTGGAGCGCAGGCGCACCGGACCCGGGCTCGACCGGCGTCGCACTGACGGTCGAGAGCGACGGCGCCCTGCTGCGCGACGGCACGGGCCACGAGCGGTGGCGGGCGGCCGTGCCGCTCGAGCTGCTGGCCGCCGACGTGCCGGCGACCGACTGCGCGCTCGTGGACGGCCCGGTCGGCTCGCAGGACACCGTCGTGACGAGTGCCGGGATCCGCGTGCACGCCTGCCTGGCCGACGCCCTCGACCGGCTCGTCGCCGACGCCGCATCGGACGGTGTCCTGCTGGGCGGCTGGGGGTGGCGCAGCGCCGAGCAGCAGCGCGCGCTGCGTGCCGCGCACTGCGGCTCGACGCCCGAGGACGCCGAGACCCTGCCGGCGTCCGCGTGCCGTCCTCCGACGGCCCCGCAGGGGTTGTCGCGGCACGAGTGGGGGCTGGCCGTGGACCTCACGGTCGACGGTCACGTGCTGACCGCCGGATCGCCGGCGTTCGCCTGGTTGAGTGCGCACGCGGCCGACTACGGGCTGGTGAACCTGCCGAGCGAGCCGTGGCACTGGAGCGTCGACGGCTCCTGACCGCCCTACCCTGGTCCGCGTGAGCCCGACGGACCCCGCCAGCAGCCCCTCGCCCTCGCCGTCCGCCCCGGACGTCCCCGTCACGGCGCTCGCCCCGCTGAGCGCCGTCACGCAGGACTACCTGAAGGTCGTGTGGTCCGCCCGCGAGTGGTCGGACCGCCCGGTCACCACCAAGCTGCTCGCGACGCGGCTCGGCGTGGGCGCCTCGACGGTCTCGGAGACCGTGCGGCGCCTGGCGGACTCCGGTCTGGTGACGCACGAGCCCTACGGTGCGGTCGAGCTGACCGAGCTCGGACGCGGGCACGCGCTGGCGATGGTGCGCCGGCACCGGCTGGTCGAGACGTTCCTCGTCGAGGTGCTCGGCTACGGCTGGGACGAGGTGCACGACGAGGCCGAGGTGCTCGAGCACGCGGTGTCGGACCTGTTCGTCGAGCGGCTCGCCGAACGGCTCGGCCACCCGTCGCGCGACCCGCACGGCGACCCCATCCCCGCGGCCGACGGCACGATCGACGTGCCCGACGCCCACCCGTTGTGGGACGTGACCCCGGGGCAGTACGCGGTGGCACGCATCTCCGACGAGGACCCGGGCCTGCTGCGGTACCTCGACCAGGTCGGCCTCGTGCTGGACGCACCGGTCGCGCTCGTCGAGCGACGCACGGTGACCGGTGTCGTGTCGGTCCGGCTCGCCGCGCCCGGTCAGGGGGCGACGGTCGACCTGGGTGAGGTGGCCGCCTCGGCGATCTGGGTGGTGCGGGCGTAGGCTGCGGCCATCCCTGGAGTCGGCGACGACGCGCTCCGTGCCCTGATCGAATCGATTCGTCCGAGGAGCGTCGTGTCGTCACCCACGCCTGCGGGAGCGCCTGCGCCCGCCGCGCAGCCCGCATCCCTGCTCGTGGTCGGCCCGGTCGGCCCGGTCGTCCCGCCGGGTCCGCGCGCGCGTGCCGCGCTGCTCGCGCTCGCGCTCGGCGGCTTCGGCATCGGCACCACCGAGTTCGCGACCATGGGTCTGCTGCCCGAGATCGCCGACGACCTGCACGTCTCCATCCCCGTCGCCGGGCACTCCATCACGGCGTACGCGCTGGGGGTCGTGGTCGGTGCGCCCGTCCTGGCGGCGATCGGTGCCCGGATGGACCGCCGCCGGCTGCTGCTCGTGCTCATGGCGGCGTTCACGGTCGGCAACGTGCTCTCGGCGTTCGCGCCCACCGCCGAGCTGCTCGTGGTCGCGCGCTTCCTCGCGGGCCTGCCGCACGGTGCCTACTTCGGCGTCGGTGCGGTCATGGGCACCGCGGTCGTCGGGCCCGAACGACGCGGCCGGGCAGTCGCCTCGATGATGACGGGCCTGACCGTGGCCTGCGCCGTGGGGGTGCCCGCGACCGCGATCGCGGGGCACGCGGTGGGCTGGCGCTGGGCGTTCGTCGGCGTCGGGGTGCTCGGCGTGCTGACCTGGTTCGCGCTGCGTGCGTGGACCCCGTCGCTGCCCCCGCTGCCGGGTGCCACCGTGCGCAGCGAGCTGGCGGCCGTGCGCAACCGGACGCTGTGGATCGCGTTCGCGGCCGGCGCCGTCGGCTTCGGCGGCATGTTCTCGGTGTACTCCTACGTGAAGCCGCTGCTGACCGACGTCACCGGTCTGAGCGTGGGTGCCGTGCCGTTCGTCCTCGCGCTGTACGGCATCGGCATGACGGCCGGCACGCTGCTCGGCGGACGGCTGGCCGACCGCACGGTGCTCGGCACGGTCATCGGCGCGATGGTCGCCTCGATCGTCGTGCTCGTGGCCATCGCGCTCGTCGGGCCGTACCCGGTGCCGGCCGTCGCCGCGTTCGTGCTGCTCGGCGTCGCCTCCCAGGTGCTCGGGCTCTCGTTGCAGACCCGGCTCATGGACGTCTCGCCGGCTGCCCCCTCGCTGGGGGCCGCGCTGTGCCACTCGGCACTCAACCTCGGCAACGCGGCGGGGGCGTTCTTCGGCGGCCTGGTGATCGCCGCGGGCCTCGGCTACCTGTCCTCGGCGTGGGTCGGGGCCGGGCTGACGGCCGTCGGGCTCGTCATCGTGCTGACGATCGGCCGCGGCGCACCCCCGGAGCCCTCGTCAGCCCCTGCGCCGTCGTCCGGGAACGCCGACCCGGTCGACCGGGGGACCGACGCGCTGGTCACCGCCACCCAGCCCTGAGTCCCCGGTCCGCGCCGATAGACTCGCGGGGTGAGTGAGCAGGCCAGCCCCCCCGACGACGTCCGCTTCCGCTACACGGCCGCCCTGGCGACCGAGCTCGAGCTCAAGTGGCAGGACGAGTGGGAGAAGCGCGGCACGTTCTTCGCCGCCAACCCCACGGGCGCCCTGACCGACGGTGAGGGTCGGAACGCGGACCCCGCGCAGCCCTCGTTCTTCGTCATGGACATGTTCCCGTACCCCTCCGGCGCGGGCCTGCACATCGGCCACCCGCTGGGCTACATCGCCACCGACGTCGTCGGCCGGTTCCGCCGCATGCAGGGCGACAACGTGCTGCACGCGCTCGGCTTCGACGCGTTCGGCCTGCCCGCCGAGCAGTACGCCGTGCAGACGGGCCAGCACCCGCGCACGACGACCGAGGCGAACATCGCGATCATGCAGCGCCAGCTGCGGCGCCTGGGCCTGGGTCACGACCCGCGCCGGTCGTTCGCGACGATCGACCCCGAGTACGTGCGCTGGACGCAGTGGATCTTCCTGCAGATCTTCGACTCCTGGTACGACGCCGACGCGGTGCGGGCCGACGGTGGCCGCGGCAAGGCCCGCCCGGTGACCGAGCTGGTCGCCGAGCTCGCCGCCGGCACCCGCGCGGTGCCCGAGGGCATCGCCGGCGTCCCGGACGGCGCGACGTGGGCCGAGCTGGACGAGGTCGCCCGTCGCCGCGTCGTCGACTCCCGGCGCCTGGCCTACGTCTCGGAGACCCCGGTCAACTGGTGCCCCGGGCTGGGCACCGTGCTGGCCAACGAGGAGGTCACGGCCGACGGCCGGTCCGAGCGCGGCAACTTCCCGGTGTTCCAGCGCAGCCTGCGGCAGTGGAACATGCGGATCACCGCCTACGCCGACCGCCTGGCCGACGACCTGGACCACATCGACTGGCCCGACAAGGTCAAGGCGATGCAGCGCAACTGGATCGGCCGCTCGCAGGGCGCCCGCGTGACGTTCCACGTCCAGGGCGGCTCGCAGGTCGAGGTCTTCACCACGCGCCCCGACACCCTCTTCGGCGCCACCTTCATGGTCGTCGCCCCCGAGCACCCGCTGCTCGACGAGGTCCCGACCGCCTGGCCGGACGGCACCAAGGACGTGTGGACCGGCGGGCACGAGACCCCGGCCGACGCCGTCGCCTCCTACCGCGCCGAGTCGGCCGCGAAGACCGCCGTCGAGCGACAGGCCGACGCCGGCCGCAAGACGGGCGTCTTCACCGGCCACCTGGCGGCGAACCCCGTCAACGGCGAGCTCATCCCGGTCTTCACCGCCGACTACGTGCTCATGGGCTACGGCACGGGCGCCATCATGGCGGTGCCCGGCGGCGACGAGCGCGACTACGCGTTCGCCGAGGCCTTCGACCTGCCCGTGGTCTACACGGTCGACGCACCCGAGGGAACGCCCGACGGCCCGCGCACCGGCGACGGCGCGATCATCGGCTCGTCCAACGACGAGATCTCGCTGGACGGACTCGACGTCCCGACCGCCAAGGCCGCGATCATCGCGTGGCTCGCGGAGCACGGCATCGGCGAGGGCACCATCACCTACCGCCTGCGCGACTGGCTGTTCAGCCGCCAGCGCTACTGGGGCGAGCCCTTCCCGATCGTCTACGACGAGAACGACCTGCCGATCGCGCTGCCGTCCGACGCGCTGCCGGTCAACCTGCCCGACGTCCCGGACTACGCGCCGCGCACGTTCGACCCGCAGGACTCGCAGTCCTCGCCCGAGCCGCCGCTGGGCCGCAACGACGACTGGGTGCACGTCACCCTGGACCTCGGCGACGGGCCCAAGACGTACCGCCGCGACACCAACACGATGCCCAACTGGGCCGGCTCGTGCTGGTACTACCTGCGCTACCTGGACCCGGCGTCCGACGTCCGGCTCGTCGACCCCGCGCTCGAGGCCTACTGGATGGGTCCGGGCCACGGTGCGCAGGCGGACGGCTCCGTCGGAGGCGTCGACCTGTACGTCGGAGGCGTCGAGCACGCCGTGCTGCACCTGCTGTACGCGCGGTTCTGGCACAAGGCGCTGTTCGACCTGGGTCACGTCAGCAGCGGCGAGCCGTTCCACAAGCTGTTCAACCAGGGCTACATCCAGGCGTACGCGTACACCGACGCGCGCGGCGTGCACGTCCCGGCGGCCGAGGTCGTCGAGGACGAGGCGTCGTCGACGGGCTTCACCTGGCAGGGCGAACCCGTCAACCGTGAGTACGGGAAGATGGGCAAGTCGCTGAAGAACATGGTGACGCCCGACGAGATGTACGCCGAGTACGGGGCCGACACGCTGCGCGTGTACGAGATGTCGATGGGCCCGCTGGACCTGTCCCGCCCGTGGGAGACCCGGGCTGTCGTCGGTGCCCAGCGCTTCCTGCAGCGGCTGTGGCGCAACGTCGTCGACGAGGCGACGGGTGCGCTCGTGATCAGCGAGGACGCGCCGGACACCGCGACCCTCCGGGTGCTGCACCGGACGATCACGGACGTCACCGAGGACATGGCCGCGATGCGGATCAACACCGCCGTCGCCAAGCTCATCGTGCTCAACAACCACCTGACGACGCTGCCCGCCGCCCCGCGCGCGGCCGTCGAGGCGCTCGTGCTGATGACCGCACCGGTCGCCCCGCACGTCGCCGAGGAGCTGTGGGAGCGCCTGGGTCACCCGGCCTCGCTCGCGCACGCGACGTTCCCCGTGGCCGACCCGGCGTACCTCGTCGAGGACACCGTCACGTGCGTGCTGCAGGTGCAGGGCAAGGTGCGCGGTCGTGTCGAGGTGGCCGCCGACGTCTCCGACGACGAGCTGCGGGCGCTCGCGCTGGCCGACCCGGGCGTGCTGCGCGCCATGGACGGACGTGACGTGCGGACCGTGATCATCCGGGCGCCGCGGCTCGTCAACGTGGTGCCGGCCTGAGCGGCACGCGGCGCCCCGGCCCCGGGGTGCGTGGTCGAACGGCGATCAGCCGTTCGGTCCGGGCTGCGCGCCCGACGGTCGCGGTCGTCACCGACTCGACAGCCTCCTTGCCGCCGGGTGCGGCCGAGGACGCCGGCGTCCTCCTCGTCCCGCTGGACGTGGTGATCGACGGCGAGCGGTTCGTCGAGGGGGTCGACCTGGACCGGGTCGCGCTGCTCGAGGGGCTCGCGCGCGGGGCGCGGGTGAGCACGTCGCAGCCGCCGCCGGCAGCGTTCGCCGACGCCTACGCGCGCGCCGCGGCCCAGGGGGCGCGGGAGATCGTGTCGGTGCACCTGTCCGGGGACCTGTCCGGGACGGTCCGCGCCGCCCAGCTCGCCGCGGCCGCGGCGCCCGTCCCGGTGCACGTCGTGGACTCGCGCACCGTCGGCATGGCTCTGGGGTTCGCCGTGCTCGCGGCCGCCAGGCTCGCGCGCGGCGAGACGGAGACGACGGCCGACGCCGACCACCGACGGTGGTGGGAGGCACCGTGGGCGCGCGGTCAGGTCGCCCTGCCCGACGGCCTCGCGGTCGCGACCGCCGCCCGCGCCGTGGGCGCCGGCTCGTCCGCCTGGTTCCTCGTCGACTCCCTCGACCACCTGCGTCGCGGCGGGCGGCTCAGCGCACCCGCGGCAGCGCTGGGCGCGGTGCTCGGGTTGCGACCGATCCTCGGGCTGCGTGACGGCCGGGTGGGTGTCGCGGAGAAGGTGCGCACGCGACGGGCCGCCCGGGAACGCCTCGAGGCGCTCGCGGTGTCCGACGTGCTCGGTCGAGCGTCGGCGCGGGTCGCGGTGCACCATCTCGGCCAGCCCGAGCTGGCCGCGCAGGTCGCGGAACGGCTGACGTCGGAGCTCGGCCCGCGGGTGCGCGAGGTCGTCGTGTGCGAGGCGGGCGCCGTCCTCGCGGCGCACGTCGGCCCCGGCCTGCTGGCCGTTCTCGTCACGGACGCCTGAGGCGCATCCGCCCGAGCCGACCACAGCCCGCCGTGGATGCCCGGCGACTGCCCTCGCTCGACGCGCACGCGGTCCGTGCGGGCGCCCGCACCTAGCGTCGGCGCCGTGCCCGAGACGGACGACCGAACCCACGACCGCCCGCACGCTCGGCTGCACGCGCTCGCCATCGGCGCGCGTGCCCTGACCTCCGACCTCACGGCCGAGCCGCTCGGGGCTGCCGTGGCGCAGCCGCCCCCAGGCGCGACGGGCACGACGCCAGGCACGGCACCGGGCACGGCACAGGGCACGACATCGGGCACGACATCGGGCGCGGTCCCAGGTCCGGTGCGGAGGGTCGGCGGGGCTCCCGCCGCGCCGTCGGCGGCACCCCGCCTGTCCGCCCAGGCGCTCGCGCTGGCCGCCGTGGACTACCGCGAGGCCTACGGGGACCCCGTCGTGCGCGCGGCCGCCGTCCCCGCGCGACGGATCCGGTGGACGGTGCCGTGGCGGCTCGCAGGCGCTGCCGGCACGGTCGTGCTGCTGGTGGCCGGTGCTGTCGCGCTGCGAGCGGTGGCCGTGCACCCGGGCGAGCCGGTCTCGCTGCCCGAGCCTGCTCCGAGCGTGGCGGTGTCGGGGTCACCCACGTCCTCGGTGCCGGTCGGTGACGGCTCCCCTGCGGATGCCGCGCTCGTCGTGCACGTCGTGGGACAGGTGGCCGCTCCGGGCATCGCCCGGCTGCCTGCGGGATCGCGGGTCGTCGACGCCGTCACGGCCGCGGGTGGCGCGTTGCCGGAGGCCGATCTCGCGGCGCTCAACATGGCACGCCTCCTGGTGGACGGCGAGCAGATCGTGGTCCCTGCTCTGGGCGACCAGGTGAGCGGCGGCGTAGCGGGGGCGGGCGCGCAGGCTCCCGGCGACGGCCGGGTCGACCTCAACACCGCCGACGTGGCGGCGCTCGACGCGCTGCCCGGCATCGGACCTGTGCTGGCCCAACGCATCGTGGACCACCGTGCGACCCAGCCGTTCGCGAGCGTCGACGACCTCGACGACGTCTCCGGGATCGGTCCGGCCCTGCTCGCCGACCTGCGCGACCTGGTCAGGGTCTGAGCGTGCCCGACACCCTCGACCTGCGGGTCGTCCCACCCGCGGTGGGGGCGTGGGTCGCCGCGCTCGTCGTCGTGCGGCTGTCGGCCTCATGGTCGGCCGGGTGGGGAGCGGCGGCCCTCCTGGTCGCGCTCGTCGCGTGCCTGGACGCGGCCCGGTCGGGCGCCGGGCGTCGCCGGACGGTCGGTCGCGGGCGCCCTCGGCGGTGGTCGGGCGCCGCGGTGCTCGTGCTCATGGTCGTCGGCGCGGTGCTGCTCGCGGGCTCCGCCCAGGTGGCCGCCCGGTCCGCCGGGCCGCTGCTCTCGCTGGCCGCCGCGGGGGGTCGTGTCGACCTGACCGGGGTCGTGACCGGCGAGGCCCGCCCCCTCGCCACGACCTGGGGCGAGCCGCGCGTCCGGCTCGTGGTCACGGTCGACACGGTGAGCGTCGACGGCGTGCGGACGCACGCCCACGCACCCGTGCTGGTCCTCGCCCCCGCGGACGTGCCGCTGCCGTTCGGTGCCCGGGTCGCGTTCGGCGGCCGGGCGGGCCAGACGCGGCCGGGCAGCCGTGAGATCGCGGTGATCTCCGTCCTCGGCACGCCCCGGGTGCTCAAGGAGCCCTCGCCCTGGCGGGCGGCGGCCGGTGGTGTGCGCGCCAGCGTGGATGCCCTCGCCTCGGCGCTCCCCGGGGACGCCGGCGCCCTGCTGCCGGGCGTCACGGTGGGCGACACCTCGGCCGTGCCTGACGAGCTCACGCAGGCGATGCGTGACGCCGGGCTGACGCACCTGACGGCCGTGTCCGGCGCCCACTTCACCCTGGTCGCGGGTCTGGTCCTGGGGCTGGCGGGCCTGGTCCGGCTGCCCCGAGCGCTGCGCGTCCTCGCGGCGCTGGCCACCGGGGTCGGGCTGGTGCTGCTCGTGCACCCGACCCCGAGCGTCCTGCGGGCCGCGGCGATGGGCTCCGTCGCCCTGCTGGGGATGCTCGTGGGTCGTCCCGCCCGGGCGCCGGCTGCGCTCGCGACGACGGTCGTGGTGCTGCTCGTCGTCGACCCGTGGCTCGCCTCCGAGCTCGGGTTCGTGCTGTCCGTGCTGGCCACGGCGGGTCTGGTGCTCCTGGGGCCGGTCCTGGTCGAGCGCTGGAGCGGTGCGCTGGGACGACCGGTCGCCGTCGCCCTGGCCGCGCCCGTGGCGGCTCAGCTCGTGTGTGCGCCGGCCGTTCTCGTGGTGCAGCCCTCCGTGTCGCTCGTGGCGGTCCCGGCGAACCTCGTGGTCGCGCCCGCGGTGGCGCCCGCGACGGTGCTCGGCCTCCTCGCGGCCCTCGTCGACCCGTGGTGGCCGGCCGGGGGCGTCCTGCTGTCGCGGTTGGCGGGAGCGGCCTGCTGGTGGATCGGCGCGGTCGCGCGCTGGGCGGCCGATGCGCCGGGAGCTCGCGTGCCATGGCTGGCAGGGCCGGTCGGGGTGCTCCTGCTCGTCACGGCGACCGTCGCCGGCACACGGCTGCTGCTCCGTCCCGGCAGATGAGGCCGGCTCGGCGGGGCGAGCGGGGCCCGTGAGCATGGGCGCCGGGTCTGCGGGCGGCATCGGGGTGTGGTCGGGGCGTGGCAGGCTGTGCGGGTGCCTCCCGCCCAGCGCCGTTCACCGAGCCGAGGTTCGCGCGGCTCGTCCGCACCCGGCCTGGCGTGGACGGATGCCGTGCCCGCCCCGGTCGTGCTGGTGAGCGGCACGGAGGACCTCCTCGCGGAGCGCGCGGTGGACCGCGTCGTCACGCTGAGCCGCGAGCAGGACCCGCAGATCGAGGTCGTCCGCCTGGATGCTGCCGACTACGCCGCCGGGATGCTCGGCGTCTCGACGAGCCCGTCCCTGTTCGCCGAGGACAAGGTCGTCGTGGTCACGGGCCTCGAGCGCGCCCCTGACGAGCTGCTGTCGGACGTCCTGGCGTACCTGCCGGCCCCCGCGCCCGGCGTGGTGCTCGTCCTGCGGCACGGTGGCGGGCAGCGCGGCAAGAAGCTGCTCGACACGCTGCGCGCGCAGGCGGTCCCGACCGTCGCCTGCGACGCGGTGAAGTCCGATGCGGACAAGGCCTCGTTCGTCACCGCCGAGCTGCGTCGTGCGGGCCGGCGGCCCGACGGGCAGGCGGTGAGGGCCCTGGTGGACGCGGTCGGCAGCGACCTGCGTGAGCTCGCGGCGGCGTGCGCGCAGCTGGCGGCCGACACCACGGGAGTGATCGGTCCCGAGGTGGTGGAGCGCTACTACGGCGGGCGGATCGAGGCGACGGGCTTCCGCGTCGCCGACGCCGCCGTGGCGGGTGACGCGGGTCAGGCCGTCTCCCTGCTGCGGCACGCGTTGGCGACCGGCGTCGATCCGGTGCCCGTCGTGGCGGCGCTGGCCGCGAAGCTGCGCACGATCGCGAAGGTGGCAGCCGTGCGCAGCAGGGGGAGCGCGGCCGTTCGCGAGCTCGGGCTCGCGCCGTGGCAGGTGGACAGGGCGATGGCCGACCTGCGACGTTGGACGCCCGAGGGCCTCGCGACGGCGATCGGTGCCGTCGCCCAGGCGGATGCCGAGGTCAAGGGCGAGGGTCGCGATCCGCGCTTCGCGGTGGAACGTGCGGTCCTGCGTGTGGCGGCTGCGTCGGGTCGATGAGCAAGACGCACCCGCACGGGTGACACCTGATCGGAGCAACGCTCTGTGACTCGCCCGCGAGGGCCTCGTGCGGGTCGGGCGGGCGCCTCGATCGGCGCCGTCAGCTCCCTGAGCTCAGCTGCCGTGCGCCGGTGCGGTCGAGCACGCCGGCGCGCTCGAGCAGGTTGCCCTGGAAGAGCGTGAACCCGAGCGCGCGCGCCTGGTGGAGCATCTGCGGGGTCTCGACGTACTCCGCGACGAGCATGGCGCCGTAGGCGCGGGCGACGTCGACCACCGGTCGGCCTTCGACGTCGAGGTCGCGGACGTCGATCTTCACGAAGTCGGCGTGCGGCAGCAGGCGCCGCTGCGCGGCGCTCCCGTAGAAGCCGGGGAGGGCGATCCGGAAGCCGGCCGCACGCAGTCGGCGGATCCCGGCGATGAGCTGGGGGTCGACGAGCTCGGTGTCCGTGATCTCGATGACCAGCCGGTCGGGGCGGTGCGGGATGGTGAGCTCGCCCACGAGGTAGGCCCGCGGGCACCGCACGAAGAGCAGTCGTCCGTGGGCGACGGTCTCGAGGTCGGAGCGTCCGAACGTGGCACCGAGGACGTGCGCGGTGGCGCGCTCGTGCTGGCGCGGGCCCCAGGTCGACGACTCGCACGCGCGGTCGCCGGAGCGGAACGAGAGCTGGTAGGCGAACGGGCGTCCGTGCGTCGAGAAGATGCCCTGCCGGGCTACGAGGACCGGCTGGCGGGAGAGGTGCTCGGCGAACTCCTGGCGCAGTCGGGCCGGGATGGCCTCGTCGACCGCTGCGGCGAGCTGTGCGAACCGGGCGTCCGCGTCCTCGGGTGTCATGAGCACTATGACACCACACCTTCGCAGTTGTGATACCCCCGCGACCGGGTGGAATTTCTGAGACGCGCCGGGGACATTTGGCCCGATTGGGGCAAAGCGGTCGCTGACGTGCACGGACGTGCATTGGGGCGGCTTACTCCGTGCGGGCAGGGGACAGGAGGCCCTCGCGTCCGTCATCATGTTGTTGACCCTTCGTCACCCACGCATGACAGGAGATCCACCATGTCCCGCAAGATCCGCGCCCTCATCGCGACCGCCACCATCGCCTCCGCCCTCCTCCTCGGAGGCGGGGCTGCGGCTGCCGGTCTCGGCGGCTCCGTGGTCACGCCGCTCAGCGGCGGCGCCTCCGGCTGCTGCAAGCAGTGACCTCCCGAGGGCCCTGCGTCGTGCCGGCGACGCGGGGCCCTCGTGCGCGGGGCCCCGCGCGTGCTCCGACAGGGGCTCGGGCCGGGGTCCTGTGCCTGCTCACGGGGGTTCTCTCACACGACCGGGTGAGAGAGTGGGTGAGAATGGTGCGTTCTGGCGGCGTCACACGTACAATGACAGGCCATGACGACCATTGCTGACCGTGTGCGCGAGGCCAGGCTCGCAGCGGGGCTGTCTCAGACGGCCCTTGCCGGCTCGATCTTCTCGCCCAGCTACATCTCCCTCATCGAAGCGGGACGGCGCGAGCCCACCGACTCCGCACTCGGCGTCCTCGCAGGCCGCCTCGGCACCACGCTCGAGTTCCTCAAGCACGGCGAGGACGGACCGAACGAGGCGCGCACGCGCCTCGAGGTCGACTACGCCAAGCTGGCCCTGCAGTCCGGCTCCCCGGACGACGCGCGCAGCCGCATCGAGGCCCTCGACCTCGCCGTCATCACGCCCACCCTGCGCGTCGAGGCCCTGACGGCGCTGGCGCGGGCCCACGAGGTGCTCGGGAACCTCGAGGCCGCGGTGGCCGTCCTCGAGCCGCTGCTGGCCGACTCGCGCGACCGTGGGCACCACCTCGAGTCGGCGACGCTGGCCAACGCGCTCGTCGGGGCCTACCTCGAGGCCGGGGACCTGCACCGCAGCGTCGAGGTGGGTGAGCGCACGCTCGCCGACCTCGAGGCCGCGCAGCTCACCGGCACGGACGAGCACCTCCGGCTCGCCTCGACGGTCCTGTGGGCCTATGTCGAGCGGGGCGACCTGCTCTACGCGACGCACCGGGCGGCTGAGCTCATCCGGATCGCCGAAGAGGTCGGCACGCCCCGTGGGCGTGGCAGCGTCTACTGGAACGCCGCCCTGGTGGCCGAGCAGCGCCGCGACTACGAGCTCGCGCAGAGCTACACCGAGCGTGCTCTCGCTCTGCTGTCCGAGGGCGAGCGCGACCGGGACCTGCCGCGGCTGCGGCTCAACTACGCGTGGCTGCTGCTGCGCTGCGAGCCCCCGGAGCCTGCCGCCGCGCTCGAGCAGATCGCCAAGGTCGCGCCCGACCTGTCGGTGCTCGGCTCGGAGCTCGACCTGGCACGCGTCGAGGTCGAGAGCTCCCGCGCGCACCTGCTGCTCGACAACTTCGACGCTGCCGAGTCGTTCGCCCGTGCGGCGATCGCGCGGCTCGGCGACCTGCCGCGTCTGGAGTGTGCGTTCGCCCACATCGCGCTCGGTGACGCGCTGCACGCCCAGCACGACGAGGACGGTGCGGTCGCGGCCTACGGCTACGCGGCGGACACGCTCGGCATGATGTCCGCGACGCGGCACTCCGCTGCGGCGTGGCGCGACCTCGGCGACCGGATGCTGCGTGACGGCGACGGCGCGGGGGCTGCGCGGGCCTTCGACCGCGCACTGCGGGAGGTCGGGTTCCGGCCGTCGGTCTCGAACGTCACGTGGGTCTCGCGGTCGTTCTGACCGGACCTGTCCCGGCCGCCTCCGGGCGGTCGGGACACAGGTGAGGGCGTCACCCCGCAGGGGGGGTGACGCCCTCAGTTGTCCGTGTCGCGTGCGCGTCCCGCGAGGTGGTGCTCGCGATCACCGCACGACGGGTGCCTCAGAGCGAGCCGACGGCCTTCGCCAGCGCCGACTTCTTGTTGGCGGCCTGGTTGGCGTGGATGACGCCCTTGGAGACGGCCTTGTCGAGCTTCTTCGAGGCGAGGGCGAGCGCGGACTGCGCCGCGTCCTTGTCGCCACCGGCGACCGCCTCGCGCACCCGACGCACGTGCGTCTTGAGCTCGGACTTGACGGCCTTGTTGCGCAGACGAGCCTTCTCGTTCGTCTTGATGCGCTTGATCTGGGACTTGATGTTGGCCACGTGTGGACTCTCTGGTGTGTTCGCCGAAGCGATCTGAACAGGTCGTAGAGGGCGTGCACAGCTCCGGGACTGGGGCGTGGGGACACCCGCGGGGAGGAGCTGGGCTTGTGCCCGCCGACCCGGGCGGACACGCGGTGGACGATGTTACCAGCCGTGGTGCTGCGCGAGCGAGTCGGTGACGCGGCGGAACACGTCCGGCGGCAGGACGGCGCCCTCGCGGCGCACGGCGGCGGGGTCGACGCGCAGCACGCGGTCGAGCCTGACCTCGCTCGGCCGGCCCTGGCGGTCCCACGGTCCGGAGCCGATGTCGGTCCAGGCCCTGCCCTGCCGTGCCTGGGCCGCGGCGTCGCGGTCGTGGTCCTTGCTGGTCAGGGGGAGCGCCAGCAGCACAGGGCCGTCGCGGCCGACGAGCAGGACGGGCCGGTCCTTGCCCTGGCGAGGGTCCTCCTCGTACGGGACCCAGGTCCAGACGATCTCGCCGGGGTCGGGGCGACCGTCCGGAGAGGGGGAGTACTGCGTCCGCACCGGGCCGGTGTGGTCCGGGAGCGCTCCGGGTGCGCCGCGAGCTGGTACCGGGGCGGGCGAGGGGCCCGGGGTCCGACGGTCGGTCGGGCGGGTCCGTGAGCCCCCGCGACCGGTGAGGGTTCGCAGGAGGGCGTGCACGCGGCGTGTCCAGCGAGGCATGCGGTGACCCTAGTGGCCGGCCTGCCCGCCGACCTGGGGCGCCGGAGCCGGAGCCGGAGCCGGAGCAGGAGGCGGGTCGACGTCGGGACCGGGACGAGCGTCCCCGCTCGGGGCCGCACGTCTGGGTCGTCCGCGGCGTGGCAGCGGCCCTGCACCCGAGGGTGTGCGGCCCGCGTCGTCGAGCGCGCGACGCAGCAGCATCTCGACGTGCGCGTTGAGCGAGCGCAGGTCGTCGGCGGCCCAGCGGGCGAGCGCGTCGTGCACGGCCGGGTCGAGGCGCAGCAGGACCGCGCGCCGTTCCCGGCGCGCGGTCTGCTGCGGCTCGTCAGCCGTCATCGCGCGCGGCTCACGTGTAGAGGCTCCCGGCGTTGACGACGGGGGTCGCCCGGGAGTCGCCGCAGAGCACGACGAGCAGGTTCGAGACCATGGCGGCCTTGCGCTCCTCGTCGAGCGTGACGACGTCGTCCTGCTCGAGGCGGGCGAGCGCGGTCTCGACCATGGACACCGCGCCTTCGACGATCTTCTCGCGGGCGGCGATGATCGCGCCGGCCTGCTGGCGCTGCAGCATCGCCTGCGCGATCTCGGGGGCGTAGGCGAGGTGCGAGATACGGGCCTCGACGACCTCGATCCCGGCGATCGCGACGCGTGCGGCGACCTCGACGGCGAGCTCGTGGCTGACCTGCTCGGTGGACCCGCGCAGGGTCGCCTCGCCTTCGTCCGCGTTGTCGTACGGGTGGCTCGTCGCGACGTGCCGCAGCGCCGCCTCGGCCTGCACCTCGACGAAGTCGGTGAACGACTCGACGGCGAAGGACGCGTGCGCGGTGTCGGCCACCCGCCAGACCACGATCGCGGCGATGTCGATCGGGTTGCCGTCGGCGTCGTTGACCTTCAGGCCGCTGGTCTCGAAGTTGCGCACGCGCACCGACACGCGGCGGCGGGTGGTGAGCGGCAGCGTCAGCACGAGGCCGTTGCGGCGCACGGTGCCCATGTACCGGCCGAAGAGCTGCACGACCTTCGTCTCGCCGGGGCTGACGACGACGAGCGAGGCGAGCAGCAGGATCCCGGCGAGCAGCAGCAGCGTGCCGCCGACGCCGAGCACGGTCGAGGTGCTTCCCGTGGTCTGGTCGGCCTGGATGGCCCCTGCCGCGCCCGCGCCGATCAGGAGGAGTGCAGCGAGCACGCCGAGGGCGCCGTTGGCCGTCCAGGCCTGGTGCTCGTGGAGGTCGAACCGCGGCGCGACCTGCACCGTGGACAGGTCGGGATCGCCCCCTGCCGGCTGTTCCAGCGGCGGGGTGGCGGGTGCGTTCATGGTGACTGCTCCTCCTGGTCGGACTGATCCCCGATGACGCGCCGATGATATCAGTTTTCGGCTTGAGTGATATCTGTTTTTGCGGTGCGGGCTCGGGCGCCGTGCCGTAACGCGGCGGTGACACCGCGGCGTTACTGTCACGCCCATGGCGGACCTCTTCGACGACTACCCCGAGGGTCGGGCCTGGGACGAGATGGTCGACCAGGAGACCGGGCCGCGCGCCGCCTACAGGCACGTGCACGGCGCGCTGGCCCAACTCTCGGCGGGCGAGCTGCGCGCCCGGGCCGACACGCTCGCGAGGTCCTACCTCGCCGAGGGTGTGACCTTCGACTTCGCCGGCGAGGAACGTCCCTTCCCGCTCGACGTCGTGCCACGGGTGCTCGGAGGCGACGAGTGGGAGCACGTCGCACCCGGGGTCGCGCAGCGCGTGCGGGCGCTCGAGGCGTTCCTCGCCGACGTGTACGGACCGCAGAAGGCCATCGCCGACGGGGTCGTGCCCCGGTCGGTCATCGTCTCCTCCACGCACTTCCACCGGGCCGCGCACGGCATCCAGCCGCCCAACGGCGTGCGGGTGCACGTCTCGGGCATCGACCTGGTGCGCGACAGCCTCGGTGACTGGCGGGTCCTCGAGGACAACGTGCGGGTGCCCTCCGGGGTCAGCTACGTGCTGTCCAACCGCCGCGCGATGGCGCAGACCTTCCCCGAGCTGTTCGCGGCCCTGCGCATCCGGCCCGTCGCCGACTACCCGCGACGCCTGCTGGCCGCCCTCACCGCGGCAGCCCCGTCAGGGGTGGACGACCCGACCGTCGTCGTCCTGACGCCCGGGGTGTTCAACAGCGCCTACTTCGAGCACACGCTGCTCGCCCGGACCATGGGCGTCGAGCTGGTCGAGGGACGCGACCTGTTCTGCGCCGGCGGGCGCGTGTGGATGCGCACCACGCAGGGACGTCGCCGCGTCGACGTCATCTACCGCCGGGTCGACGACGACTTCCTCGACCCGGTCGTGTTCCGGTCCGACTCGCTGCTGGGAAGCCCCGGGCTCCTCGACTGCGCGCGCAACGGCACCGTGACGATCGCCAACGCCGTCGGCAACGGCGTGGCCGACGACAAGCTGCTCTACACCTACCTGCCCGACCTCATCCGCTACCACCTCGGCGAGGAGCCGATCCTCGCGAACGTCGACACGTGGCGGCTCGAGGAGCCCGGTGCCCTGGCCGAGGTGCTCGACCGGCTCGACGAGCTCGTCGTCAAACCCGTCGACGGGTCCGGCGGCAAGGGGCTGGTCGTCGGACCGGCGGCCTCCCGCGCCGAGCTCGCGGCGCTGCGCACCCGGCTGCTCGCCGACCCGCGCGGCTGGATCGCGCAGCCCGTCGTGCAGCTGTCCACCGTCCCGACGCTCGTCGAGGACGGGCTGCGGCCCCGGCACGTCGACCTGCGGCCGTTCGCGGTCAACGACGGAGACCAGGTCTGGGTGCTGCCCGGCGGCCTCACCCGGGTCGCGCTCCCCGAGGGGCAGCTCGTCGTCAACTCCTCGCAGGGCGGGGGTTCGAAGGACACCTGGGTGCTCGGCGGCGCCGTGCCGCGTCGCTCGACGGCCGCGGCCGCCGGGGCCTCGCGGCCGGTGCCCGTCGACCACGCGGTACCGATCGAGTCCAACCCGAGCGACGTCCGCGTCCAGGTCATGCAGCAGCAGCAGTCCGCGCTGCAGCCGACGGTGCGGCAGCCGACCACGGCCGTGTCCACGGAAGGAGCCGACCCGTGCTGAGCCGCATCGCCGAGTCCCTGTTCTGGATCGGTCGGTACGTCGAGCGCGCCGACGACACCGCGCGCCTGCTCGACGTGCACGTGCAGATCCTGCTCGAGGACCCCTGGGCAGAGGAGGACCTGGCCTGCCGCTCGCTGCTGTCCGTCATGGACCGTGCGGCGCCGCCCGCCGACATCCCGGTCGGCCGCGAGCACGTGCTCGACATGCTCGCCTACGACCGTTTCGCGCCCTCGTCCATCGCCGGATCCCTCGTCTCCGCCCGCGAGAACGCCCGCCGGGCCCGCGAGACCATCTCGACCGAGCTGTGGGAGTGCCTGAACGCCGCGTGGAACCAGCTGCCGTCGCAGATGCGTCCCGCCCGCCCGCACGACTACTTCCGCTGGGTACGCGAACGCGCCGCGATCGTCGCCGGGATCATGGACTCGGCGACCTCGCGTGACGAGACCTGGCAGTTCATGGTGCTCGGGCGCTCGATCGAGCGCGCTGACATGACCGCGCGGCTGCTCACCACGCGCGAGCTGGCCGGAGCCGCAGGTCCCGGCTGGACGACGCTGCTGCGCTCGTGCGGCGCGCACGAGTCGTTCCTGCGCACCTACCGTGGGGCCGCCTCCGACGAACGGGCCGCCGGGTTCCTGCTGCTGGACCGGCTCTTCCCGCGATCGATCGTCTACGCGCTCAACCAGGCCGAGGCGTGCCTGGCCGCGCTCGAGCCGACCACCGACCGCACGAGCGTCGACGACGCCCGCCGACACATCGGCTTCGTCCGCACGAACCTCGAGTACAGGCCGCTGATCGAGGTGCTCGACGACCTTCCCCGGGAGATGGAACAGGTGCAGCGCGCGTGCTCGGCCGCCAGCGACGCGATCCGCGGCCGCTACTTCCCCTCGGGCGCGACGACGACCTGGGTCGGCGAGGCGCTGTGAGCGGGCCGGAGGTCGCAGGTGCGGCCGCGGGGCCGCGCGAGGCCACGACCTCGCGCGGCGAGCGGCTGCGGGTCGTGCACACCTCGACGTTCCGCTACTCGGGCCCCGTGCTCGCGTCCTACAACGAGGCGCGGATGACGCCCGTGAGCGAACCGGGCCAGACGGTCGTGTCGACACGGCTCGACGTCCACCCGCACACCTGGCTGCACGCGTACGAGGACTACTGGGGCACGGCCGTGACCGGCTTCGAGGTGCTCGCCCCGCACGAGTCGATGGTCATCACCGCCGAGCACGTCGTCGAGGTCTCGCCCCGGCTGCCGGTGCGCTCGATCGTCGACTGGGGCACGCTCACCGGCGCGGACGTCCGGGACAGGTTCGCGGAGTTCCTGTCCGACACGGCCACGACCGCCGCGCCCGAGGATGTCCTCACGCTCGCCCGCGAGGCGGCCGCGGACCTCGCACCGGCCGAGGCGGCGCAGGCCGTGTGCCACGCGCTGCGCGAGCAGCTCGACTACGTGCCCGGGGTCACGACCGTGCACACCCCGGCCGCGGAGGCGTGGGCCGCGCGGCGGGGTGTCTGCCAGGACATGGCGCACCTGGCAGTCGGTGCCCTGCACGGCATCGGCATCCCGGCCCGGTACGTCTCGGGATACCTGCACCCCTCGGTGGACGCCGAGATCGGGACGACCGTCACGGGTGAGTCGCATGCCTGGGTCGAGTGGTGGGTCGGCGAGTGGGTCGCCTACGACCCGACGAACCGGGTCCCGGCGGGGGAGCACCACGTGGCGCTCGGCCGCGGTCGCTCCTACGACGACGTGCCACCGCTGCGCGGCATCTACGCCGGTGCCGAGACGCAGGAGCTGACCGTCCAGGTGCAGATCACGCGCGAGGCCTGACGTTCCGACGGTCGTCCACAGCGGTACGCGCACGCCCCACACGGTGTCCGTTTCGACTAGGTTCGCCGCCATGTCGATTCATGACGGGGGCGGTCCGGGGGTCGGCGAGCGGCACGGGCAGAGGCGTGCCGCGGCCAGTCGCTCGCGAGTCGCGGGTGCGCGCATCGCCGCGGCCCTGGCGCTCGCGGCGGCGCTGACGTCCTGCACCGCGAACGCGGACGACAGCCCGTCGCCCACCACAGCGCCGACGGTGTCGGCCTCCGCAACGCCCGTGGCGAGCGCGACGCCGACGTCCGACGGCGGGTTCCTCGCCGACGGGGTCAAGCCCGAGCGGCCGGCCGCGCTCGACGAGGGACCCTCGATCGACGGCGCGATCGCCGCGTCGACCTACTACCTGGCCCTTGTGCCGTACGCGCAGAACACCGGTGACCTCGCGGACGCCTTGCTGCTGAGCCACGCGGACTGCGTCTTCTGCAGCGGGTTCATCGGCGCCGTCGAGGAAGCGAACACGTCTGGAGGTCACTCGGAGGGAGGAGCCATCACGATCTCCGATACCTCGGGCACGGAGATCGACCTCGGGCGATGGTTCTCCGTGCATCTCCGACTGACGCAGCAGCCGTCTCGTGATCTGAGCGCTGATGGCAGCGTCATCGCGGACTTCCCGGAGACGAAGACGTACGAGACCGACCTTGCGGTCATCTTCGAGTCGGGAGGCTGGAGCATTCGCGAGGTCTCGCTCGAGCAGGTCCCCGAGTGACTCGACGGACCGTCTCGCTCGGTTTGCTGTTCGCGGCTGTCGCAGTCCTTGTCGCGCCGGCGTCGCCTGCGCACGCCGCGGTGGACGGCTGGAGCGATGGCGATGCCGTCGTGCTCAACGCATTCCAGGCGGCGCAGATCTCGAACGTCGCGGCGCGGGCCGATCCGGCGGTGGCGCTCGTGCGGTACATGCGGGCTCCGCAGTGCAACGTGGTGACCGGTGGGCTCCCGGAGCCCGGGACGGCCGCGAGCGGCGGTGCGGGGGCCGACCTGCCGGCGTGCGGGCCGACCAACGGGACGATCCAGCCGCCGGTCTGCGTCGACGGGCCGGCCGTGCTGCCGCTGTGGCGTCAGCAACGATCGGGCGCGGGCGCCGCGTGGCCGAGCACGTGGCAGCTGGTGTTCGGCTACTCGTGCCCGGAGGACCAGGTCCCGACCTTCACGGCGGAGGACCTGCGCAGGCTGCCCTTGGTGTCGACGGCCGTCACGACGCAACCGCCGTCGGGGCCGGTGCTGGTCAACGTGGACTCGATCATGCTGGCGGACGCGGCCTCGCAGTCCTTCACGACGGACCTGCTCGGTTTCGTGGTCGACGTCGTCGCCACGCCGGCGGTCTACACGTGGGACTACGGGGACGGTTCACGGCCGGTGAGCACGACGTCGCCTGGTCGTCCCTATCCGGAGCAGGACGTCGTGCACGTCTACACGCAGCCCGGCACCTACACGATCGGGCTCGTGACGACCTGGACGGCGCGGTACCGGGTCGCGGGGTCGGGCGTCTGGCGGGACGTGGTGGGGACGGCCACGACGACCACGGCCCTGCCCGCGTGGGAGGCGGTGGAGCGCCGGGCACAGCTCGTCGCGACGGACTGCCTGCAGGACCCCAGCGGGGCCGGTTGCGGCTGATGTCCCGCGGGCCGGACCCCCGAGGTCACGGGGGTCACGGGGTCAGCGGGCGCGCGAGGACCTGGGTGAGCCAGGGACGGTCACCGTCGACCGACAGGCGCGGGTCGTCGGGGGTCGTACGGCCCCACAGGAGCAGCGCGAGCGCCTCCGCGGAGCCGGTCACGGTCAACGCGGCGTTGTCGGTGGTCTCGTCGGCGGTGGCGAGGGTCCACCGCCTCGGCGCGTCGTCGGCGACGAGGGTCAGCGGCCGCTCGAGCACCGGGGTGCGCCCCAGGCGCACCTGCCGGGGGAACATCACGGTGACGACCTCGTCCACGGTGTCGGCCCACAGGGTCGGGTCCGCGTCGAGCGTGAGATGCCCCGCGGTGCGCAGGTCCCACAGGTGCACGAGCGTCTCGTGCACCTGCCTGCGATACCAGAACGAGGCGGGGCCAGGACCGTTGAGCGTCGACCCGATCGCGTCGGGGCCGAGCCGGGTCAGCGTCGCGTGCAGCTCGGCGGCCTGCTCGGCGTAGAACGGGGCGAGATCGAACGGCCCGCGCCCGAGGGGGACCTCAGGGGTGCGCGCAGCCTGGGCGGCCGCCCAGTGGTGCACGCGGGCCAGGTGCTCGACAAGGTCCCGCACCTTCCAGCGGCCGCACCAGGGGACCGGAGCGGTCGGGTCCACCTCGTCGATCGTGCTGCGGAACTGCTCCTGCAGCGCGGCGAGCGTCACGAGATGGTCGACGGGAGCCGTGGTCATGGGACCATGGTGGCGCCGACCTCCGACAGCCGTGTGCAGGTTCGTCCCGGACGGGTCGGCACGTCGTCCCCACGGGCCCCCACCGGGTGCCTCCGAGAAACCGAGCCGGGAGCTGTCCGCGCGTGTCCCCGATCCCGAGTGCTGCCGCCACGGCGCGCATCCACCCTGCTGCGACCGCGCCCGAGCTGCTGCGCAACTTCTGCATCATCGCGCACATCGACCACGGCAAGTCCACGCTCGCCGACCGGATGCTCCAGCTGACCGGTGTCGTCGACTCGCGGGCGATGCGTGCGCAGTACCTGGACCGCATGGACATCGAGCGCGAGCGCGGCATCACGATCAAGTCGCAGGCCGTCCGCATGCCGTGGGGGGTCGACGACAAGGCGTTCGCGCTGAACATGATCGACACCCCCGGGCACGTCGACTTCACGTACGAGGTGTCCCGGTCGCTGGCCGCCTGCGAGGGCGCCGTGCTGCTGGTGGACGCCGCGCAGGGCATCGAGGCGCAGACGCTGGCCAACCTGTACCTGGCGCTCGAGAACGACCTGACGATCATCCCGGTGCTCAACAAGATCGACCTGCCCGCCGCGCAGCCCGAGCGGTACGCGGAGGAACTGGCCAAGCTCATCGGCGGCGAGCCCGAGGACTGCCTGCGGGTGTCCGGCAAGACGGGTGCGGGCGTCGTCGAGCTGCTGGACCGCATCGTCGAGCTGGTGCCGCCGCCGACCGGCGACGCGGACGCCCCGGCCCGCGCGATGATCTTCGACTCGGTCTACGACACCTACCGCGGCGTCGTCACGTACGTCCGGGTCATCGACGGCAACCTCAACCCGCGCGAGAAGATCGTCATGATGTCGACGCGCGCGACGCACGAGCTGCTCGAGATCGGCGTCATCTCCCCGGAGCCGGTGCCCACCAAGGGGCTCGGCGTCGGCGAGGTCGGCTACCTGATCACGGGCGTGAAGGACGTGCGCCAGTCCAAGGTGGGTGACACGGTCACCAACGCGAGCAAGCCCGCCGCGCACGCCCTCGGCGGGTACTCCGACCCGAAGCCGATGGTCTTCTCGGGCCTGTACCCGATCGACGGCACCGACTACCCGATCCTGCGCGACGCGCTCGACAAGCTGAAGCTCAACGACGCGGCGCTCAACTACGAGCCGGAGACGTCGGTCGCCCTCGGGTTCGGGTTCCGCGTGGGCTTCCTGGGTCTGCTGCACCTGGAGATCATCCGCGAGCGCCTCGAGCGCGAGTTCGACCTGGACCTCATCTCGACCGCGCCGAACGTGGTCTACGAGGTCACGCTCGAGGACAAGAGCGTGGTCACGGTGACCAACCCGAGCGAGTTCCCCGCGGGCAAGATCGGCGTGGTCAACGAGCCGATGGTCAAGGCGACGATCCTGTCCCCGGCCGAGTTCATCGGCGCGATCATGGAGCTCTGCCAGACCAAGCGCGGCGAGCTGCAGGGCATGGACTACCTGTCCGAGGAGCGCGTCGAGCTGCGCTACGTCCTGCCCATGGCCGAGATCGTGTTCGACTTCTTCGACCAGCTGAAGTCCAAGACCCGCGGGTACGCCAGCCTCGACTACGAGCGCATCGGCGACCAGGAGGCCGACCTGGTGAAGGTCGACATCCTGCTCCAGGGCGAGACCGTCGACGCGTTCAGCGCGATCGTCCACAAGGACAAGGCCTACGCGTACGGCGTCATGATGACCGCCAAGCTCAAGGACCTCATCCCGCGCCAGCAGTTCGAGGTGCCCATCCAGGCGGCCATCGGTGCGCGGATCATCGCGCGCGAGACCATCCGGGCCATCCGCAAGGACGTCCTGGCCAAGTGCTACGGCGGTGACATCACCCGTAAGCGCAAGCTGCTGGAGAAGCAGAAGGAGGGCAAGAAGCGCATGAAGACCATCGGTCGGGTCGACGTGCCGCAGGAGGCCTTCATCGCTGCGCTGTCCTCGGAGGCGGCCGGCAGCAAGGACGGCAAGGACGCCAAGAAGAAGTGACTCAGGCCGCGTCGAGAGCGGTGGCCGCCCCGCGCTAGCGCGACGCGCGCGAGGTTCCCAGCAGCGGGATGCGACGGGGTGGGGGACCACGGGCGGGTGCGACCATGGAGGCATGCCCCCCACGCTCCCGCAGGGTGACCCCGTGCCCGACGACGGTGCCCTGCCCGCCTCCGCGGGAGGGCCGACGGACCGGGCGTTCGGGGTGTACCTGCACGTGCCGTTCTGCACGGTGCGCTGCGGGTACTGCGACTTCAACACCTACACCGCCACCGAGCTGGGCGGCGGGGCCAGCCAGGACGCGTACGCCACGACCGCGCTGGCCGAGGTGGCGCTCGCGGCCACGGTGCTGGACGACGCGGGGGTGCCCGCACGGCCCGTGCAGACCGTCTTCGTCGGTGGCGGGACGCCGACGGTGCTCCCCGTGGGCGACCTCGTGCGGATGCTCGACGGGCTGCGGACGACGTGGGGACTGGCGCCGGGCGCCGAGGTCACGACCGAGGCGAACCCGGACTCGGTGACCCCGCAGTCGTTGGCCGCGCTCGCGGCCGGCGGGTTCACCCGGGTGTCGTTCGGCATGCAGTCCGCCGTGCCGCACGTGCTGGCCACGCTGGAGCGCACGCACGACCCGCGGCGCATCCCCGACGTCGTGCGATGGGCCAGGGAGGCGGGTCTGGCGGTGTCCCTCGACCTGATCTACGGCACACCGGGGGAGTCGCTCGACGACTGGCGCACGAGCGTCGAGGCGGCACTGGCCACCGGGGTGGACCACGTCTCGGCGTACGCGCTGGTCGTCGAGCAGGGCACCCGGATGGCCGTGCAGGTGCGCCGCGGCGAGCTGACGCTGCCCGACGAGGACGACCAGGCCGCCAAGTACGAGCTGGTCGACGACCTGCTGACGGCGGCCGGGCTGCACTGGTACGAGGTGTCGAACTGGGCGCGCACGCCCGCCGACGCCTGCCGGCACAACCTCGCCTACTGGCGGGGCGACGACTGGTGGGGCATCGGGCCGGGGGCGCACAGCCACGTCGGCGGCGTGCGGTGGTGGAACGTGAAGCACCCGCGCGCGTACGCGGACCGGCTGGCCGCGGGACTCAGCCCGGCCGCGGGGCGTGAGGTGCTCGACGCGGACACGGTCGAGCTGGAGCGGGTGATGCTGGGGGTGCGGCTCGCCGAAGGCCTGCTCGTCAGCGACGTCCCGGCGGCCGGCCGGCCTGCGGTCGCCTCGCTCGTAGCCGACGGCCTCCTCGACGCCCGCGCGGCGATCCGCGGGACGCGGGACGACGGGGTCCGCGAACCGCGCGTCGTGCTCACGCGTCGCGGCCGGCTGCTCGCCGACGCGGTCGTGCGTGCGCTCGTGGGCTGAGGGCCCGTGCGTGGCGGTGCCCGCGCCGAGGTGGTGCGGGCACCGCCACGATCAGCGGTCGTCGGTCACGAGACCAGTCGGAGCGTCAACGGGTAGCGGTACCACTCGTACCGGCCCACGGCGACCGCGGCGACGATGCCGAGCACGAGCTGGAGGATCGCCGCGGCGGCGAGGATGACGAAGCCGACGAGGATGATGGTCAGCACACCGCCGACCGCGTAGGCGATGAGCAGCGTGATCTGGAAGTTCAGCGACTCCTTGGCCTGGTCCTCCAGGTAGGGCCCCCGACCGCGGAAGACGAGCCAGATCACGAGCGGTGCCACGAAGCCGAGCCCGAGGAGCGGGAGCACGTGGGCGAGGACGGCCCAGGTGCGCTCCTCGTCGGGTCGCAGCGGCGGCGCGGTGGGGACGTAGGCAGGCGGCGGGTACTGGCCGGACATCGTGGTCTCCTGGGATGCGACTGGTGCGGCTGGTGCGGTGCGGCTGGTGCGGTGCGGCTGGTGCGGTGCGGCTGGTGCGGTGCGGCTGGTGCGGGAACTGTAGCGATCATCGTCGTCACCGGAGCCCCGCGGGAAGCCCTCCGGCACGAAGACCAGGGATGTTTCAGGGCTGCCTCAGGGATCGGTCAGGGGTGCGTTCCTTGACAGGCAATGTCCGGTTTCGCAAGGGTTCACGCATGGTGCGCCCACGCCTCTGACCTGGCGCGCACCCCCGATCCGGAAGGTCACGCATGAGCGAGAACACAGGCGGCACGCCGCCCCAGGGCGACCAGCCCGAGCCGACGACCCCGCCGGCCCCGGTGCCGCCGGTCCCCCCGGCACCTGCGGTACCCCCGGCCCCGCCCGCGGGAGCGGTCCCGCCGCCGCCCCCGGGCGCCTACCCGCCGCCGGCCGGCGCGTACGGCCAGCCCGCCCCCGGCGCCTACCCGCCGCCCGCCCCGGGTGCCTACCCGCCGCCTGCGGCCGGCTACCAGGCGGCCCCGTCCTCGACGGCGCCGATCGGCGAGGCACTGACGTACGGCTGGAACAAGTTCACCCAGAACGGCGGCACGTTCATCATCGCCGGCCTGATCTGGATCCTGGGTGCGGCCGTCGTGTGGGGCATCCTGCTGGGCATCTTCGGTGGCCTGTCCGCGATCGGCGGGGACTCCGGCTCGGGCCTCATCGGCGCCGGGTTCTCGATCGTCTGGTCGCTGCTCGCTGCGATCGGCGTGCTGTTCGGGCTCGTCGTGGAGGCGGTCTTCATCCGCGCAGCGCTCCAGGTCACCTATGGGCGTCCGGTCGAGCTGAAGACGTTCTTCGACTTCTCCGACCTGGGTCCGATCGTCATCACGGCGCTGCTGTTCGCCGGTGTGAACTTCGTACTCTCGCTCGTGCCGTTCTTCGGGACGCTGGCGTCGATCGTCGTGAACTTCTTCGTGTTCTTCACGCTGTTCTTCGTGATCGACAAGAAGCTCCAGCCGATCGACGCGATCAAGGCGAGCGTGGCGCTGGTCCAGGCGAACCTGTCGACGACCGTGCTCTTCTACCTGCTGGTGTCCGTCCTCATCGGTGTCGGGTTCGCGCTGTGCGGCCTGGGCCTCTTCGTGGCGGTGCCCGTCGCGCTGCTCGCGAGTGCGTTCTTCTACCGCCGTCTGCTGGGCGAGCCCGTCGCCCCCTGACGTACCTTGACCGGCGCCCCGGTCGACCCGTCTCGTACGGGTCGACCGGGGCGCTGTCGTAGTACCGGTCAGCCGGTGACGAAGTCGATGAGCTCCTCGACCCGGCCGAGCAGGCTCGGTTCCAGGTCGGCGTACGTGCGCACCGAGCGCAGGATGCGCTGCCACGCGCGGGCGACGTCGGCCTGCTCGTCGGCGGGCCACCCGAGCTCGCGCAGGATCCCGTGCTTCCACTCCGTGCCGCGTTCGATGGTCGGCCACGAGCGCAGCCCGATCCGTTCGGGCCGCACGGCCTGCCACACGTCGACGTAGGGGTGACCGAGCACGAGCACGGTGCCTGCGGCGGTCCCACGCACGGCCTCGGCGGCGATCCGCGACTCCTTCGAGCCGGGAACCAGGTGGTCGACGAGCACGCCCACGCGCCGGTCGGCGGTGGGCCGGAACTCGCGCAGCGCGTCGGCCAGGTTGTCGACGCCGTCGAGCAGCTCGACGACCACACCCTCGACCCGCAGGTCGTCGCCCCAGACCTTCTCGACGAGCTCGGCGTCGTGCTTGCCCTCGACCCAGATGCGGCTGCCGCGGGCGACCCGGGCGCGGGCGTCCTTGACCGCGACGGAACCCGAGGCCGTCCGCGTCGGGGCGGCGGTCGTGGCACGGACCGGCGCGGTGAGCGTCACCGGTGCGCCGTCCACCCAGAACCCCGGGCCGAGCGGGAACGTGCGGGTGCGGCCCTTGCGGTCCTCGAGCACGACCACGTGCATACCGCCGGACTTCTCGACCCGGACGACCGCGCCGACCCACCCCGTCGTGACCTCCTCGACGACCAGGCCCGGGTCGGCAGCGCAGGGCGTGGACTCCCGGACCGGTCGGTGGTGCGCGGAGCGGGCCGGGGTGCCGGGTCGACCGGGGGTCGAGCCGGAGCCGGCGAGGACGTCGGAGCCGTAGCGGTCGTGGGTCACCCGGGCACTCTAGGGTCGGGCGTGCGGAGCCCGCGAGCACCTCGCGGGCGGGTCACGGTGGTCGCCGGGGTGACGGGTGGTGCTCGGCGCCGGCGTCCCGTCCGCGGTGTGTGCGCAGGCGCACACGGGCGTCCGCGGGGTCGCGTCGTAGGATTGGCACTCCCGGGGGTCGAGTGCTACTCACGGTGGGAGGCGAGATGAGCGAGGACCGGCGGCTGGACGTGCTGCGCGCGATCGTCGAGGACTACGTCGCGACCCGTGAGCCCGTCGGCTCGCGTGCGCTCGTCGAGCGGCACGGGCTGGGCGTCTCCCCGGCGACGATCCGCAACGACATGGCGGCGCTCGAGGAGGGCGGCTTCATCGCGCAGCCGCACACCTCGGCGGGCCGGGTGCCCACCGACAAGGGCTACCGGCTGTTCGTCGACCGTCTCTCGACGGTCAAGCCGCTCTCGCAGCCCGAGAAGCGCGCGATCGGGTCGTTCCTCGAGGACGCGGTCGACCTGGACGACGTGGTGGACCGCGCGGTCCGGCTGATCGCGCAGCTGACGCAGCAGGTCGCGGTCGTGCAGTACCCGTCGCTGCGTCGCTCCGCCCTGCGGCACGTCGAGCTGGTCCCGGTCGGCCAGCGGCACCTGCTGGTGGTGCTCATCACCGACACGGGTCGGGTCGAGCAGCGCACCCTCGAGCTGGAGTCCGACGTGGACGAGGCCGTGGTCGCCCAGCTGCGCGCGCAGCTCAACGTCGCGGCGGCCGGTCGGCGGCTGGCCGAGCTGCGCGAGTCGTTGGGCGGGCTGCTCGACGCGTTCGCGCCGGTCGACGTGCCGCTGGTCCGGCAGGTCGTCGCCGTCGTCGAGGAGACGCTCGGCGAGCAGGTCGAGGAGCGGGTCGTCCTGGCCGGCACCGCGAACCTGGCACGGGGCGGGCACGACTTCGCGCACTCGATCGGGCCGGTCCTCGAGGCGCTCGAGGAGCAGGTCGTGCTGCTGCGGCTGCTGTCGGAGATGGCCGAGGACTCTGCGAGCGTGTCCGTGCGCATCGGCCGCGAGACGCAGCACGAGGGCCTGCTCGAGACGAGCTTCGTCACCACCGGTTACGGCGGCGAGGGCGGACCCGTCGCGCGGATCGGGTCGATCGGCCCGCTGCGCATGGACTACCCGGCCACGATGGCCGCCGTGCGTGCCGTCGCCCGGTACCTGACCCGGATCCTGGCCGCCGGATGAGCCCCCGCACGACAGACCGACGCAACAGCCTGCACACCTCCTCGTCGCCCGCGTGCCGGGCGGCCCTCACCGTCATCGGAAGTGGGACGTGACCGACTACTACGAGATCCTCGGCGTGCCGCGGGACGCCTCGCCGGAGGCGATCAAGAAGGCCTACCGCAAGCTCGCCCGCGAGCACCATCCCGACGTGGCCGGGGCGGACGTGGCGTCCGAGGAGCGGTTCAAGGACGTCTCGCGCGCCTACGACGTGCTCGGCAACCCGGAGAAGCGCCGGGCCTACGACCTCGGTGCGGACCCGTCCTCACCCGGCGGCGGGATGGGCGGCGGCTTCGGCTTCCAGGACATCTTCGAGACGTTCTTCGGTGCGGGCGCCCAGGCGCAGCGCGGCCCGATCCCGCGCGCCCGACGCGGCCAGGACGCGCTCGTCCGGCTCGACATCGACCTCGCCGAGGCGACCTTCGGTGCCCACCGTGACGTGCAGGTCGACACGGCGGTCGTGTGCCCGACGTGCCAGGGCACGTGCTGCCGTCCGGGCACCCAGCCGCGCACCTGCGAGGTCTGCGGCGGACGCGGCTCGGTGCAGCGCGTCGCGCGCTCGTTCCTCGGCCAGGTCATGACGACGCAGCCGTGCGCCGCGTGCCACGGCTTCGGCACGGTCATCCCCGAGCCCTGCGCCGAGTGCGCGGGCGAGGGCCGGGTGCGTTCGCGCCGCACGCTCAGCGTCGACGTGCCGGCCGGTGTGGACACCGGGACCCGCATCAAGCTGACGGCGCAGGGCGAGGTCGGCCCGGCGGGCGGCCCGGCGGGTGACGTCTACCTCGAGGTCCGTGAGCGCAAGCACGAGGTGTTCGTGCGGCAGGGCGACGACCTGCACGCCACGCTGCCCGTGCCGATGACGGCCGCCGCGCTGGGCACGGTGCTCACGCTCGACACCCTGGACGGCCCCCGCGAGGTCGACCTGCGGCCGGGCACGCAGCCGGCCCAGGTGGTCACGCTCAAGGGGCTGGGCGTCGGGCACCTGCACCACGGCGGGCGTGGCGACCTGCACGTGCACGTCGAGGTCCTGGTGCCCTCCACGCTCGACGACGAGCAGGCCGAGCTGCTGCGCCGTCTGGCCACGCTGCGCGGCGAGGAGCGTCCCGAGGCTCGCCTGTCGGCTGCCAACGCCGGGGTGTTCTCCAAGCTGCGCGACAAGCTCAGCGGCCGGTGAGCGCGCCGGTCTTCCTCGCCGAGCCGGGCACCCTGGCCGGTGTCGGCACCGGTGACGCCTACCTGCTCGACGGCACGGAGGGCAGGCACGCCGGGGTGGTGCAGCGTCGCGGCGCGGGGGAGCGGATCGACGTCGTGGACGGCGCCGGTGTCCGGCTGCGCACGGTCGTGGAGACGGTCGACCCGCAGGGGTTGCACCTGCGTGTGCAGGAGCGCGTCGAGGAACCGGCCCCTGCGGTGGCTCTCGTGCTCGTGCAGGCGCTGGCCAAGGGTGACCGGGACGAGCTCGCGATCGAGGCGGCGACCGAGGTCGGCGCGGACGGCGTGCTCCCGTGGCAGGCGGACCGCTCGATCGTGGTCTGGCGCGGTGACCGGGCGGCCAAGAGCCGCGCCCGTTGGCTGGCCACGGTGCGCACGGCCGCGAAGCAGTCCCGCCGCGCCTGCGTCCCTCAGGTGGGGGTCGCGCTCGACACCAAGGGTCTGGTGGACCGGGTGTCGGCGTGCGTCGCGGCCGGTGGTGCCGCCCTGGTGCTGCACGAGGAGGCGACGACCTCGATCGCCGAGGCTGTCCTCCCGACGGGCGTCGGCCCGGGTGGGCCGGTCGAGTGCCTGGTGGTGGTGGGCCCGGAGGGCGGCATCACCGAACGCGAGACGGAGCAGCTCACGCAGGCCGGTGCGCAGGCGGTGCGGCTCGGTCCGCACGTGCTGCGCACGTCGACGGCAGGGCCCGTGGCGCTCGCGCTGCTCGCCGCGCGCCTGGGCCGCTGGGCCTGAGCGGACAGCCTGCCCTGAGCCTGCTGCTGCATCCCTGAGTCTTCTGCTGCCTCGCGTGAGCACGGGCGCGGGGCCCGGCCGGTGATTCTCCTCACCGGCCGGGCCCCGCGAGCTCAGGGGTGACGCCCTGGTCGGGCGTCACCTACCGCGCGTCGGTGTCCGGTCCGGCGACCGACGCACGCCCTGCCTCGAGCCGGGCGACGGGCACCCGGAACGGCGAGCAGGACACGTAGTCCAGCCCGACGGAGTCGAAGAACCGGATGGACTCCGGGTCCCCGCCGTGCTCGCCGCACACGCCGATCGTGAGGTCGGGGCGGGTGGCCCGGCCCTCCTCGACGGCGATCCGCACGAGACGCCCGACACCCTTGGCGTCGATGGTCTCGAACGGGGAGACGCTCAGCACACCGTTCGCCGTGTACTGCGCGAAGAACGCACCCTCGACGTCGTCGCGGGAGAAGCCCCACGTGGTCTGCGTCAGGTCGTTGGTGCCGAAGGAGAAGAACTGGGCCTCCTCGGCGATGCGGTCGGCCGTCAGGGCTGCGCGCGGCAGCTCGATCATCACGCCCACGGGCAGGTCGAGCGTGATGCCGTGCTCGGCGCCGACCTCGGCCATGATGCCCAGGGCCTCCTCACGGATGATCCGCAGCTCCTGCACGGACCCGACGAGCGGGACCATGATCTCGGCGTGCGGGTCGCCGCCGGCGACGCGACGGATCGCGACGGCTTCGCAGATCGCCCGGATCTGCAGCGCGAACAGGCCGGGGACGACGAGCCCCAGACGTACGCCGCGCAGGCCGAGCATCGGGTTGGCCTCGTGCATGCGGGTGACGGCGGCCAGCAGCTGCACGTCGGCCTCGTCGACGTTCCCGCTGGCCTCGGCGAGCGCGACCTTCACGGACAGCTCGGTGAAGTCCGGCAGGAACTCGTGCAGCGGCGGGTCGAGCAGGCGGATCGTGGTCGGCAGGCCGTCCATCTCGCGCAGCAGGTCGACGAAGTCCTCGCGCTGCAACGGCAGCAGCGCGTCGAGGGCCTCCTGCCGGGTGGCGTCCTGCGTGGCCAGCACGACGCGCTCGACGAGCACGCGGCGCTCCCCGAGGAACATGTGCTCGGTGCGGCACAGCCCGATGCCCTCCGCGCCGAGCCGCCGGGCACGCGCGGCGTCCTCGGCCGTGTCGGCGTTGGCGTGCACGTGCAGGCGCCGGGTCGCGTCCGCGTGCCGCAGGATCCGGTCGACGGCCATCACCAGGTCGCGGGTCTCCTCGTCGTCGGTCGACGCCAGCGCGACGTCGAGCCCCTCCTCGAGGTAGGTGCTGACGGGGGAGGGCATGACGGGCACGGAGCCGAGGAAGACGTCGCCCGTGGAGCCGTCGATCGCGATGACGTCGCCCTCGTGGACCTTGTGGCCGGTGACCGTGAACGAGCGCGTGACCATGTCGATGTCGAGCGCCTCGGCGCCCACCACGGCGGTGCGGCCCATGCCGCGGGCGACCACGGCGGCGTGCGAGGTCTTGCCGCCGCGTGCGGTGAGGATGCCGACGGCGGCGATCATGCCGCCCAGGTCGTCCGGGTTGGTCTCGCGGCGGACCAGGATGACGTCCTTGCCCTCCTCGGCCCACTCCTGGGCGGTGACGGAGTCGAACACCGCCATGCCGACCGCGGCACCGGGGGAGGCCGCCATGGCCTTCGTCAGCAGCGTGCGCTCACCGTCGGCGTCGAACTGCGGGAACAGCAGCTGGGACAGCTGCGCCCCGTTCACGCGGGAGAGCGCCTCGTCCATCGTAATGAGGTGCTCGTCGACGAGCTGGCAGGCGATGCGGAACGCCGCCGGCGCGGTGCGCTTGCCGACACGGGTCTGCAGCATCCACAGCTTGCCGCGCTCGATGGTGAACTCGATGTCGCACAGGTCGCGGTAGTGGGTCTCCAGGCGGCGCATGGCCTGCCGCAGCTCGCCGTAGGCGACCGGGTCGACCTCCTCGAGGTCCGCCAGGGACAGCGTGTTGCGGATGCCGGCCACGACGTCCTCGCCCTGGGCGTTGACCAGGTAGTCGCCGTAGTCGCCGGTCTCACCGGTCGAGGGGTTGCGGGTGAACGCCACGCCCGTGCCCGAGGTCGGGCCGAGGTTGCCGAAGACCATCGAGCACACGTTCACGGCGGTGCCCAGGTCGTCGGGGATGCGCTCCTTGCGGCGGTACAGGCGGGCGCGCTCGGTGCCCCACGACTGCAGCACCGCGACGATGGCCAGGTCGAGCTGCTCGCGCGGGTGCTGCGGGAACTCCTTGCCCGTCTCGGTGCGCACGATCTCCTTGAACGTGTCGACCAGGACGCGCAGGTCGTCGGCGGTGAGCTCGACGTCGGAGGTGACGCCGCGGCCGGCCTTGGCCTTGTCGAGCGCGTCGGCGAACAGCTCGCCCTCCAGGCCGAGCACGGTGCGGCCGAACATCTGGATGAGGCGCCGGTAGGAGTCCCACGCGAACCGCTCGTCACCGGAGAACTGGGCCAGGCCCTGCACGGACGCGTCGTTGAGCCCGACGTTCAGGACGGTCTCCATCATGCCCGGCATGGAGAACTTGGCGCCGGAGCGCACGGAGACCAGCAACGGTTCGTGGAAGTCGCCGAGCTGGCGGCCGAGGGCGTCCTCGAGGCGGCGCAGCGCCATGGTGACCTCGACGCGCAGCTCGGCCGGGACCTCGCCGGTGCGCATGAACGCGCGGCACGCCTCGGTGGTGATGGTGAACCCGGGGGGGACGGGCAGGCCGAGACGGGTCATCTCGGCGAGGTTGGCCCCCTTCCCCCCGAGCAGGTCCTTCTGGTCCCTGTCGCCTTCGCTGAAGTCCTTCACATAGGTGGCCATGGATTACCTCCGAGGGGCGCGCGGGCCCCGTTGCCCGCCTGCGGGCCAGTCTGCGCCTGCGGGCCCTGACCTGCTCAGGGACCAAGGGCCTATGACGGAAGTCCCACGATGAGCTGTGGGTTCGGTCATACGTTGGTCGAGGCGGTCCGCCACGACGAGGTGCGCGGGTCCACCGTCGTCGAGGGAGATGGCCATGCCGCACCCGCTGCGGACGTCCGAGACCGACGCCCTGACCGCCGTCTTCGGCCCGGGCGAGACCGCCACGCTGTGGGTCGTGCTGGGGATCGCGCTCGGTGCCCTCGTGTTCGCCGCCTGGCTCGTGCGCCAGGTGCTCGCCGCGCCGACCGGCTCACCCACGATGGTGGAGATCGCCCGCGCGATCCAGGCCGGGGCGAAGGCCTACCTGCGCCGCCAGCTGCGCACCGTCTCGGTCTTCATCGTCGTGCTCGCGTTCGTCCTCGCGTTCGCGCTGCCGGTGCCGCAGGACGCGGCGCACACCGAGGTCGCTCTCCGGCTGGGCCGCTCGGCGGCGTTCGTGCTCGGCGCCGGCTTCAGCGCGCTCACGGGGTACGCCGGGATGTGGCTCGCCGTGCGCGCCAACGTGCGGACCGCGCAGGCGGCCAGGAGCACCGGGCTGCGCGCCGCCATGCGCGTGGCGTTCCGTGCCGGCGGGGTCGCCGGGATGTTCACGGTCGGGCTCGGCCTGCTCGGTGCGACGGGCATCCTGCTGGTCTTCGGTCAGGACGCCACGACCGTGCTCGTCGGGTTCGGCTTCGGCGGCGCGTTGCTGGCGATGTTCATGCGGGTCGGCGGCGGCATCTTCACCAAGGCGGCCGACGTGGGTGCGGACCTGGTGGGCAAGGTCGAGCAGGGCATCCCCGAGGACGACCCGCGCAACGCGGCCACCATCGCGGACAACGTGGGCGACAACGTCGGCGACTGCGCGGGCATGGCGGCCGACCTGTTCGAGTCCTACGAGGTCACCCTGGTCGCCGCGCTCATCCTCGGGGCGGCCGCGCTCGCCGACTCACCGGCCGGCGCGATCGCCGGGGTGATGTTCCCCCTGGTCGTGCGCGCGATCGGGGTCATCACCTCGATCGTCGGGATCCTCGCCGTGCAGCCGCGCTCGGAGGACGAGCACGGCATGAGGTCGATCAACCGCGGGTTCTTCCTCTCGGCGGTCGTCTCGGCGCTCGCCGTCCTGCTGTTCGCCCAGCTGTACCTGCACGACCTGCGACCGGCGGTCGCCGTGTGCCTGGGCCTGGTGCTCGCCGGCGTGATCCAGGTGCTCACGCAGTACTTCACGGACACGCGGTACAAGCCCGTGCGTGAGGTCGCCGAGTCGACGCGCACCGGACCGGCCACGACGATCCTGTCGGGGTTCTCGCTCGGCATGGAGTCCACCGTGTACGCGCTGCTGACCGTCGGCGGGGTCATCGCCGCCGCCGCGGTGCTCGCGACCGACCCGACCGAGGCGTTGTACTTCATCTCGCTGACCGGCATGGGCATGCTCACCACCGTGGGCGTCGTCGTGTCCATGGACACCTACGGGCCGATATCCGACAACGCCCAGGGCATCGCGGAGATGTCGGGGGAGTTCGAGGGGCGCCCCGCGCGCGTGCTCGGGGACCTCGACGCGGTCGGGAACTCGACCAAGGCCATCACCAAGGGCATCGCGATCGCCACCGCCGTCATCGCCGCGACCTCGCTGTTCGGCTCCTTCGAGGAGGCGCTGCGTGCCGCGGGCATGACGTTCGAGGGCGTCCGGGTCGACCGGCCGCTCGTGCTCGTCGGGCTGCTCGTCGGCGGCTCCGTCGCGTTCCTGTTCTCCTCGCTGGCGATCCGTGCCGTCTCGCGTGCGGCCGCGCAGGTCGTGCTCGAGGTGCGCGAGCAGTTCCGCAGCCGACCAGGGCTGATGGGCGGGACCGAGAAGCCCGACTACGCGCGGGTCGTCGACCTGTGCACGCGCACGTCGCTGCGTGAGCTGCTGACCCCGGGTCTGCTGGCCGTGCTCTCGCCGGTCGTCGTGGGCTTCGCGCTGGGCGCCGAGGCGCTCGGGGCGTTCCTGGCCGGCACGATCCTCACGGGCCAGCTGCTCGCGGTCATGCTCTCCACGTCCGGCGGCGCGTGGGACAACGCGAAGAAGTACATCGAGGACGGGAACCTGGGCGGCAAGGGATCGGCGCAGCACACCGCGGCCGTGATCGGCGACACCGTCGGCGACCCGTTCAAGGACACCGCCGGTCCCTCGCTCAACCCGCTCATCAAGGTGATGAACCTCGTGGCGCTGCTGCTCGCACCGCTCGTGGTGACCTATGCGGACGCACCATGGGCACGGACGGTGGTCACCGTGGCCGGTGCCGCGGTGCTCGCCGGAGCCGTGTGGTGGTCCCGGTCCCGCCCGCCGGTCAACATGCTGGCCTCGGGCACCGTGTCGGCCGCCGAGCCGCAGGTGGACCAGGGCGAACCGGCCTCGACGGCGGTCCCGACGCCTCGCGGCGCGCGAGCCGCCGATGCGGGCTGACCGGGACCGGCGCCGCCTCAGCGCACGGTGACGGTCACCGTGGCGGCCGCGTCGTCCCCGGAGCCCTCGGCGCTCCCGCCGTCCGCCTCACCCGGGGCCCAGACCCGGATCGTCCAGTCGCCCGGGGTCAGGTCGACGGTGAACGTGAACGGGCCGACCTCGCCGTTGGCCCCGGCGTCGGCGTAGCCCTCGGCGACGTTCGGGGAGTCGCCGTCCGCGCCCGCGGCGACGACCTCCCAGCGCAACGTCGCCTCGAAGGCGGTGCCCTGGCCCTCGACGGTCACCGTCGGGCCGTCGACGACCGCACCCGAGGTCGGGCTGGTGATCACGGTCGTGCCGGCGGTCGGGGAGTCGTCGAGCGCCGGACCGGCGTCGGTGCCGGACGGCGAGGCCGCCGGTGTGGCCGCCGTGCTCGGCTCGACGGTCGCCGACGCGCCGGTCGTGCTCGCCGAGCCCGAGTCGCTCGAGGGTGCGGCGCCCGCGCAGGCGGCGAGCACCCCGGCGAGCAGCGCCCCGTAGACCAGCAGGCCCGTCGCTCGTGCAGTCCTCATCGTCCCCACCCTTCCGTGGCGTCGCGGCATCGGGTCCGCAACACGTGCACAGTCTCGCTCCCGGTACCCGCCTGCGGGCACGGCACACGCCGGGGGCCGGTCGGTAGGATGGCGGCGACATGGCCGAACCCACTCCTGCCGCGACCGGTGACGCATCCCGGAGCTCGCGCACCCCACCGACGCACACGCGCGTCGAGCACCGCATCACGGTCCCCGCCGGGGTGTCCATGGTCGAGCTGCTCGGCCTGCGCGACGAGGTGCTGCGCGCGATCGAGCAGGGCTTCACCGCCGTCGACATCCACGTCCGGGGCAACGAGGTCACGCTCGGCGGGCCCGCCGGGGACGTCGCCCTCGTCGCACGACTCGTCGAGGAGCTCGTCGAGATGACCGAGGGCGGCACGCCGTTGACGCCCGACGTGGTGCAGCGCACCGTCTCGATGCTGGCCGCGGGGTCGCAGACGCGGCCGGCCGACGTGCTCACGTTCAACATCCTCTCCGGCCGCGGCCGGACGATCCGGCCCAAGACGGCCGGGCAGAAGGACTACGTCGACGCGATCGACCGGCACACCGTGACCTTCGGGATCGGCCCGGCGGGTACCGGCAAGACCTACCTGGCGATGGCCAAGGCGGTGCAGGCGCTGCAGGCCCGTCAGGTCACCCGCATCGTGCTGACCCGTCCCGCGGTCGAGGCCGGCGAGCGGCTGGGGTTCCTGCCCGGCACCCTCAACGAGAAGATCGATCCCTACCTGCGCCCGCTGTACGACGCGCTGCACGACATGGTCGACCCCGAGTCGATCCCGCGGCTGCTCGAGGCGGGGACCATCGAGGTCGCCCCGCTGGCATACATGCGCGGGCGCACGCTCAACGACTCCTTCATCATCCTCGACGAGGCGCAGAACACGTCGGTGGAGCAGATGAAGATGTTCCTCACGCGGCTCGGATTCGGGTCCAAGGTCGTCGTCACGGGCGACGTCACGCAGGTCGACCTCCCCTCGGCCACCACCTCGGGTCTGCGCGTCGTGCAGCAGATCCTCGACGGCCTCGACGACGTCGCGTTCTGCCGCCTGGCCTCCTCGGACGTCGTCCGGCACCGGCTGGTCAGCGACATCATCGACGCGTACGCACGCTGGGACAGGACATGATCTTCCGATGAGCATCGAGGTCAACAACGAGTCCGGCTACGACGTGGACGAGGCGGAGTTCGCCGCGCTCGCCCGCTACGTGCTCGACGCCATGCACGTGCACCCGCAGACCGACCTGTCGATCATGCTGGTCGGCACGGACGTCATGACCGACCTGCACGTGAAGTGGATGGACGAGCCCGGACCGACGGACGTGCTCTCGTTCCCCATGGACGAGCTGCGTCCCGGCCGCGAGGGCGAGCCCACCCCGGCCGGGCTGCTGGGCGACGTCGTGCTCTGCCCGGAGGTCGCGGCCCAGCAGGCGCGCACCGCCGGCCACTCCACGGCCGAGGAGCTCCTCCTGCTGACCACGCACGGGATCCTGCACCTGCTCGGCTACGACCACGTCGAGCCGGAGGAGGAGAAGGAGATGTTCGCCCTGCAACGCACGCTCCTGCTGACGTTCCTGGCCGGTCGATGACCGACGTCCCCGTCGGTCTGCTCGTCACGCTCGCGGTCGCGGGCATCCTGCTGGCCGGCGCGCTGTCGGCGGGCGAGGTCGCCGTCGCGCGCGTCACACGGGCCGCGGCCACCGAGCTGACCGCGCAGGGGCACGCCGCCGCCGACCGGGTGCGCGTCCTGGTCGAGCGCCCCGCGCGGGTCGCCGCAGCCGCCTCGTACGTGCGGCTCGTCGCCGAGATGACCTCGACCGTGTGCATCACGCTCGTCGTCGCCTCGGGGTCCCTGCCGTGGTGGGCCGTGGCGCTGATCGCGGTGGCGGTGTGCGCGCTGGTCGCGTTCGTGCTCGTGCGGGTCAGCCCGCGCCGCATCGGCCGCAGGCACCCGGTGGCGACGCTGGCCGTGCTGTCCCGGCTGCTGCTCGCGGTCATGGTCGTCGCCGGTGGCGTCGGCCGTGCGGCCCGGGCCACGCCCGAGGAGCGCACCCAGGAAGAGGAGGACGAGCTGCGCGACATGGTGCAGCGCGTCAGCGAGTCCGACGTCATCGAGGACGACGAGCGCGAGCTGTTCCGCTCCGTGCTCGAGCTGGGCGACACCCTCACGCGCGAGGTGATGGTGCCGCGCACCGACATGGTGACGACCGGCGCCGACACCCCGCTGCACAAGGTGCTCAGCCTGCTGCTGCGCTCCGGGTTCTCCCGCGTGCCGGTCGTCGGCTCCTCCGTCGACGACCTGCGCGGCGTGCTCTACCTCAAGGACATCGCCCGCCGCCTGCAGGGCACCGACCGGTCGGACGCCCTCGAGGCGCCCGCCTCGTCCCTGGCCCGACCGGCCGTGTTCGTGCCCGAGTCCAAGCCCGTCGACGAGCTGCTGCGCGAGCTGCAGGGCGGCTCGTCGCACATCGCGATGGTCGTCGACGAGTACGGCGGGATCGCCGGCCTGGTCACGATCGAGGACGCGCTCGAGGAGATCGTCGGCGAGCTGACCGACGAGCACGACCCCAGCGCCCGCGCCGTCGAGGCGCTCGGCGAGGGGACCTACCGTGTCCCTGCGCGCCTGGGCCGCGACGAGCTCGGCGAGCTGTTCGACCTGGAGGTCGACGACGAGGACGTCGACACCGCGGCCGGGCTGCTGGCCAAGGCGCTCGGCAAGGTCCCGCTCCCCGGCTCCGCGGGCGACATCCACGGCCTGCACCTGGTCGCCGAACGTGCCGACGGCCGCCGCCGGCGGCTGTCCACCCTGCTCGTCAGCCGCACCGAGGCGCCGTCCGACGACGCGCCCGACACCACCGACACCCCGCACGGAGACCCCCGATGACCCACCGTTCCGGCTTCGCCTGCTTCGTCGGGCGGCCCAACGCCGGCAAGTCCACGCTGACCAACGCCCTCGTCGGCCAGAAGGTCGCGATCACCTCCGGGCGGCCGCAGACCACCCGGCACACCATCCGCGGGATCGTGCACCGTGCCGACGCCCAGCTCGTGCTCGTCGACACCCCCGGGCTGCACCGGCCGCGCACGCTGCTGGGTGAACGGCTCAACCACCTGGTCAAGGACACGCTCACCGAGGTCGACGTCGTGGGCTTCTGCCTGCCCGCCGACCAGAAGGTCGGGCCCGGCGACCGGTTCATCGCCGAGCAGCTCGTGCAGCTCTCGCGCGACGGCCGCGGCACGCCCGTCGTCGCCGTGGTCACCAAGGCGGACCTGGTGACCAAGGGACGGCTCGCCGAGCACCTTTTGGCCGTGCAGCAGCTGGGGGAGTGGACCGACATCGTCCCGGTCTCCGCCCAGTCCGGGTACCAGGTCGAGGTGCTCACCGACGTGCTGGTCTCGCACCTGCCCGAGGGGCCGGCCCTGTACCCCGAGGGCGAGCTCACCGACGAGCCCGAGCAGGTCATGGTCGCCGAGCTCGTGCGCGAGGCCGCCCTCGAGGGCGTGCGCGACGAGCTGCCGCACTCGCTCGCCGTCGTCGTCGAGGAGATCGTGCCGCGCGAGGACACCGGCGACGGCACACCGATGCTCGACGTGCGGGTCAACCTCTACGTGGAGCGCGACAGCCAGAAGGCCATCATCATCGGCCGCGGCGGGGCCCGGCTGCGTGACGTCGGCAGCCAGGCGCGGCGCGGGATCGAGGCGCTGCTCGGCGCCCGGGTGTACCTGGACCTGCACGTGAAGGTCGCCAAGGACTGGCAGCGCGACCCCAAGCAGCTGGGCCGGCTGGGATTCTGATGCTGAGGGACGAGCCGGGTTCGCGCGCGCGGGCGATCGTGTCCGCCGCACGCGGACGCCGGGCGTACCGGATGGCGGCCAGCTCGGCCGTCGGCGTGCTCGCCCTGGCGTTCCTCGGGTCGGTGATGGGACCGCAGTGGGACCCGCAGCCCGTGACCGACCCGATCGAGGTCGAGACGACCTCGACGACGATCGGCGAGGCCGTGCAGCCGGGCACCTACGAGGTGACCCAGTCGGTCGTCACGGTCCGGCTCGACGGCGTGAGCGTGCAGGCGCGGATCAGCGAGCCGGTCGGCGCCGAGGGGCCTCTGCCGGCGGTGGTGTTCGTGCACGGGGCGGGCACGGGCAAGTACGACGAGGCGTTCCTGGCCCAGGCCGCCTCCCTCGCCTCGCACGGGATCGTCGCGATGGTCCCCGACAAGCGGCTCGACACCTACACGACCCGGCACCGCGACTACGCGGCGATGGCGGCCGACTACGCCCGGTCCGTCGACCTCCTGCGGGAGTGGCCGAGCGTCGACCCTGACCGCGTCGGGGTGTACGCCGAGAGCGAGGGCGGCTGGATCGCACCGGTCATGGCCGCGCAGGACCCCGACCTGGCGTTCGTGGTCCTCGTGTCCTCCCCGGTCGTGCCACCGCGCCAGCAGGCCGCGTTCGCCGTCGACTCCTACCTGCGCAACACGCAGGTGCCGCACGGGGTGTTCCGGGCGATCCCGCGCGCCGTCGGGATGTCGCTGCCCGGCGGTGGCTTCGAGTACGCGGACTTCGACGTGACGCCGTACCAGCGCAGGATGACCGCGCCGGTGCTCGTCGTGTACGGCACCGGGGACGCGTCGATGCCCATCGTGCAGGGCGCCGAGAAGATCGTCGCCGACGCCGCGCTCGCCGGGAACGGGGACGTCACCGTGCGCTACTACGCCGGCGCCGACCACGGCATCCGGGTGGACGGCGCGGTCTCCGAGGCGTTCCTGCGTGACCTCGACGGGTGGGTGCTCGGCCTGCCGGGCACCGCCGACGCCTCCCCACGGGTCGCGGGGGACCAGCCCGTGCAGGAGTACCTGGCGGCGCCGGTGCCCGAACCGCGCTGGCTGCGCAGCGGTGACGTCGTGCTCGGCTCGGTGTTCACCGGCGCCGGACTGATCGCGCTCGGGCCCGTGCTGGTGCTCGGCTCGCGCGCGGCGGCCGCGGTCGCCGGTGCGGTGCGCCGCCGCCGCGGCGGCGGGACGGTGCCCGACCCCGCAGGCCGCCCGGCGCCGCCTCGCTACGGCTCGGGGGTGCCCTGGCGGATCGGCGCCCTCGGCCTCGGTGCGCTCGCCACGGTCGGGGTGCTCGTCTGGTACCTCGTCGCCATCGCCCGGCTCGCACTGGACTACGAGCGCAACGCGCTCGTCGTGCAAGGCGGATGGCTGCTCGTCCGGCTCCTGGGCATCGGAGCGGTCGTCGCCGGTGTGGCGCTCGCCACACGCATGCACGAGCTGCAGCTCGTCGGCCGACGTGGTGCGCCCGGCGCCGTGCGGACGATCGCCCTGTGGTCCGGCGTCGTCGGCGCAGCTGTGCTGCTCGTGGTCCTGGCGTACTGGGGCGCGTTCCAGCTCGGCATCTGACGGCGGCCGGGTACGGGCACCAGGTCCTCCTGCGGTGCCCGCGTGACGGGGTAGGTTCCTCCCGATCCGTCCGCAGGCAGGGACGGGTGTGGGCGTGTCGACCTCACGTGCGGCACGATGTGCGCCGATGCACTGAGAAGAGAGAGTCCGTCGCGCGGGACCGCGCGAGGGGAAAGGGGAGCCTGTGCGCACGTCATGGGGCTCGGCGACGGACCGCGGGCTGGTGCGGGACGTCAACGAGGACGCGCTCCTGGCGTACCCGCCGGTCTTCCTCGTCGCCGACGGCATGGGCGGGCACGAGGCCGGGGACCTCGCCAGCCGGATCGCCGTCGAGGAGTTCGCGCAGATGGCAGGCCAACGTTCGGCCACGGCCGACGACGTGCACTCCTGCTTCGCACGCACGGCCCGTCGCATCCGCGGGGAGTTCACCCGCGGAAGGCAGGGCGGCACGACCGTCGCCGGTGTCGCCGTGTCCGAGCACGACGGTGGGGCCTACTGGCTCGTCTTCAACGTCGGCGACTCCCGCGTGTACCTCGTCGGCGAGGAGGGCATGCACCAGGTCAGCGTCGACCACTCGGTCGTGCAGGAGCTCATCGAGCTGGGCGACCTGGACCCGGCCGAGGCCTCCTCCCACCCCGAGCGGCACGTGCTGACTCGCGCCCTGGGCACCGGCGACGCGCCCGAGCCCGACTACTGGCTGCTGCCCGTCGGCACGCACGACCGCCTGCTCATCTGCACCGACGGGCTCACGCGAGAGCTCGACGACGCCGCGATCGAGCACACGCTGCGGGCCAGCACGGACCCGCAGGAGACCGCCGACCACCTGGTGCGCCGCGCGCTCGACGCCGGTGCACGCGACAACGTCAGCGTCGTGGTCGTCGACGTGGCCACGACCGCAGGCGCGCTCGAGGACGTGCACATCACGGTGCCCCGCACGAGCGCAGCAGGTGAGCCCGGCTCCTACGCCTGGGACGAGATGCTCAACGGCGCGACCGTCCCGCGACCTGCACCCCCCACGCCACGGACGACCGAGGGAGCCCCGTCATGATCGTGCCCGAGTACGTCCCCGGCCGTTGGACGGCCGTCGTCACCGGTGGCAGCGTCGCCCTCGTCGGCCCGCACACGCGGCCCGCCACGGTGCGCGCGCTGTGGGACGAGGCGCCGGCCCGTTCCGGCCTGGTCGGGCTGCTCGGCGTGCTCGTCCGGGAGGGCTTCGACGGCCTGCCCCCGTTCGCGCTCGTGGCCCTCGAGGGCGATCGCGTGCACGCCGCGCTGCGCGGTGAGGTCGAGGTCGTCGTCGAGCGGGCCGACGGGCCGGTCGTGCTGCGTGCCGGGGACGTCTCGACGTGGACCGAGCAGGTCGTCGACGACGCGCTCGCGGTGCGCGTGCGTGCCGGTTCCGTGGTTCCCGACGCGGTCGCCCTGCCCGTGGCCGAGGGCGTCGTCCGGGCCGACTCGGTGAGCGTCGACCTCGCGCCCGCGCCCGTCGCCACGGGCGAGCGTGCCGCCCGCCGCGCGGCCGCGCGCATCGCCGACGTCCCCACGGCCCTGCCGTCGGAGCCCACCGTGCTCGAGCCTGCGCTCCCGGAGCCCGCCGCATCGGTGCCCGCCGTGCCTGAGCCTGCCCTGCCTGAGCCTGCCGTGCCTGAGCCTGCCCTGCCCGAGCTCGACCTCCTCCCGGTCCCGGCCGACGAGGCCGTCGTCCCGGAGCCGGCCGACGAGCCCGTCGAGCCGGCGGGGGACGCGCTCGGGCTCGAGCCCGAGAACCAGGAGCCGGTCCCCGCCCAGGCGGACGAGCCCACCGCGCTGCCGGCCCTGCTGGCCGACCCGACCGTCGATGCGTCGCACGACACCCCCGCCGATGCCGCCGATGCCGTCGACGCCGTCGACCCCTGGGTGGCCACGGCGTCCTGGGCGGGCCCCGACGACACCGCGGCCGTCGAGCCGGCGCCCCACGACCTGCCGCAGGCGCGTACCGCGTCGGGCGTCGTCGAGGCCGCCGAGGCGCTCCTGCTCGGCGAGGCGCCCGTCCCGGCCTCGTCCGCCGACGACCACGACGGCCTGACGATCATGTCGAGCGACCTCGCCGCGATCCGCGACCAGCTGCCGGCCTGGGCGGCCGAGACCGGGACCGGTACGTACCCCCAGGTCCCGGTCGTGACCGGTGCGCTGCCCCTGGCGGCCGTCGCGCCGTCCCGTCGGCTCGTGCTCTCGACAGGGCTGGTCGTCTCGCTCGACCGCGCCGTGCTGCTCGGCCGCGCGCCCCAGGTCTCGCGCGTCGCCAACCGTGAGCTGCCGCGACTTGTGACCGTGCCCAGCCCTCAGCAGGACATCTCGCGCACGCACGCCGAGGTGCGGGTCGAGGGAGACGACGTGCTCGTCACCGACCTCGGCTCGACGAACGGCGTCCAGGTGCAGGCCGAGGGTGCACAGGTGCGTCGCCTGCACCCCGGCGAGCCCACCCGCGTGGCCGAGGGTGAGACCGTCGACCTGGGCGACGGCGTGACGTTCACCGTGGAGCGCAGTTCGTGACAGCACGCCGTGAGGCCTCTGCGCCGCCGCACCTGCCGGGGTACACGTACGTCCATGTGCTCGGTCTGGGTGGTTTCGCGGACGTCTTCCTGTACCAGCAGGAGCTGCCGCGCCGGGAGGTCGCGGTCAAGGTGCTCCTGGCCGGAAGCCTCGACGACCAGGTGCGCACCCGGTTCCAGACCGAGGCCAACCTCATGGCACAGCTGTCCCACCACCCGTCGATCGTGACGATCCACCAGGCTGCGATCGCGGCCGACGGACGCCCCTACCTGGTGATGGAGTACTGCTCGCGCGCGGGTCTGGCCGAGCGCTACCGGCAGGAGCGCATCTCGGTCGCCGAGGCGCTGCGCATCGGGATCCGGCTGTCCTCGGCGGTCGAGACCGCCCACCGGGCGGGCATCCTGCACCGTGACATCAAGCCGGCCAACGTGCTCACCACCGACTTCGGCTGGCCGGCCCTCACCGACTTCGGCATCGCCGCCACCACCGGGCACGGCGCGGGCGCGACGGTCGGCATGTCGATCCCGTGGTCCCCGCCCGAGCTGCTCGGCGAACGGCCGACCGGCGACGAGCGCTCGGACGTGTACTCCCTCGGCGCGACGATCTACTCGCTGCTCGCCGGCCGTACACCGTTCGAGCTGCCTGGATCGCCGAACGGTGCGGCGGACCTCGTCGGCCGTATCGAGCGCATGCCGCTGCCGCCGACCGGTCGCGACGACGTGCCGGCCGATCTGCACGACGTGCTCGTGCGCACCATGGAGAAGCACCCCTCGCGCCGGTTCGCGTCCGCGGCCGGCGTGGCGCGTGCGCTGCAGCAGGTCGAGGCGGGTCTGCGCCTGCCGGCGACACCGCTGGACCTGCCGGACGAGAACGCCTCGGGCCCCGCCTCGACGGGGTTCGTCCCGCCGGACCGGTCGCCCGGTGCCGACGAGGCGACCCGCCTGCGCTCGATCGTCTCGGTGTCCCCGCTCGCCCCTGCGACCCGTGCCGCGACCGACGAGGCCACGCGGGTGCGGCCCGTCGTGCAGGTCGACCCCGAACCGTCCCGATCGGTGCCCGTGCCCGGGTCGGTCCATGTCGCCGAGGCACCGTCCGGCTCGGTGACGGCCGAACCTGCGCTCACCGTCCACGAACCGTCGGTGCGGGTACGTGACCGCGCTCCCCGCTCGCGCCGCCGCGCGTTCGGCGCCGTCGTCTCGGGCGTCGTCGTCGTGGGCGCAGCGGTGGCGCTCGTGCTCGCGAACCAGGACGAGGGCGCCGTCCCCGTCGTCCCCGACGACGACTTCACGCACGGTGTCGGCTCGACGGGTGCGACCGAGGCCGTGCCCGCCCCCGTCGCGCTCGCCGGGCAACGCATGGCCGACGGCTCCGTCGTGTTCACGTGGCAGAACCCCGACCCGCAGGACGGCGACGCCTACACCTGGGGCGTGCTGTCCCTCACCGCGGATCCGGAGCTCGAGCTGGTGGAGGTCGCCACGGCCACCGTGCCCGCGCAGGAGGCGTCGGGCGAGGTCTGCATCGAGGTCGCCCTCGTGCGCTCCGACCGCCGGTCGTCCGCCGAGCCCGCGCAGGGATGTGTTCCGTGAGCGGGCCGGCGAACGCCATCGTCCGAGCGCTCGGCTGGCGGGCACGGGCCACCCGGGCCGCAGCGGTGGTGACGGTGCCCGTCCTGGTGGCGGTGCTCGCGATGCTCGGCCAGGGCTTCCCGCTCGCGCGGGTGGACCTCAACGACGGAGGTGTGTGGCTGACCGCGACCGACCAGCTGCGGCTCGGCCGGTTCAACGTGCAGGTCGAGGAGCTCAACGGGGGCATCGTCACCACGGGCAGCACGTTCGACGTCCTGCAGGACGGCGGGGACGTGCTGCTGTCCGAGCCGACGACCCTCTCGGTCGTCGACCCGGCGACCGTCACGACGCTCGCGCAGGTCCCCGCGACGGGGACGACCCCCTCGTTGGGTGCAGGGACGGTCTCCGTCGTCGACGAGGAGGGCCAGGTCTGGGTGCGCGCGATCGACGCGCTCGAAGGCCTGCGGATCGACCAGGACACGCCCGACGTCACCCTCGGCGAGGGAGGTGCCGCGGTCGTGGCCCGGTCCGGCGCGGCGCTCGCGGTCTCGCCGGACGGCACCGTCACGCGGGTCGACCTCGTCGACGGTGTCCCGCAGGCATCGCCGGTCGGCTCCCTGGAGGCAGGCGACGTCGACGCGCTGACCACCGTCGGTGACGAGCCGGTCGTGCTGACCGGTTCGACGGTGCGTACGCTGCGCGGCACCGTCACGCTCCCCGAGGACGGCCTGGTGCTGCAGCAGCCCGGTCCGCAGTCCGACCGTGTGCTCGTGGCCAGCAGGACCGCGCTGTACGAGGTGCCGCTCGACGGGAGCGACCCCGTGGTGCACGCGACCGCGGGGTCGGGCCAGCCGGCCGCACCGGTGCAGGTCGGCACCTGCGCGCACGCCGCCTGGGCGAGCGGGCACGGCTCCTACCTGCGACTGTGCGAGGGGTCGGATCCGGTCGAGCTCGACCTGCAGGACATGCAGTCCACCGACGCGCTGACCTTCCGGGTGAACCGGTCGATGGTGCTGCTCAACGACACCCGGCAGGGCCGGTTGTGGATGCCCCAGCAGGACACCGACCTGCGGGTGCCGAACTGGCAGGACGTCGTGCCGCAGGACCAGCCCGAGCAGTCGCAGGAGGACGCCGAGGGGCAGGAGACGACGCAGGACGTCGCCGCCGAGTGCACCGACCAGTCCGCACCGCCGTCGGCCGCCGACGACGCGTTCGGCGTGCGCTCCGGCCGCGCCACGATCCTGTCCGTCATCGACAACGACACCTCCTCCGACTGCGGGATCCTCGCGATCTCGCAGGTCGACGAGCTCGACCCCGCATTCGGGACGGTCCAGGCCGTCGAGGGCGGCCGGGCGCTGCAGGTCGACGTCTCCGCGACCGCGAGCGGCTCCGCGACGTTCACCTACACGATCTCGGACGGGCGCGGCACGTCCGCGCCGTCCACGGCCACCGTCACGCTCACCGTGCACGAGGCGGGCACGGACGGCCCGCCGACGCAGGTGCGCACCGGTACGGTCCGCGTCGAGCAGGGCGGCGAGGTCGAGCGGGACGTGCTGGCCGACTTCGCCGACCCCGACGGCGACGACCTGCTGCTCGTCGGCGCCAGCGCCGACCCGCTCGCCGGCACGGTGCGGGTCCGGCAGGACGGCACCCTGACCTTCCGGGCCGGGGGCACCCAGCTGGGACGCACGCAGGTGAGCGTGCAGGTGAGCGACGGGACGACCACCGTCGAGGGCGTGCTCGAGGTCGACGTGCGGGCGCCCGGTTCGCTCGCCCCGCAGATCGACCCGGTGCACGCGGTGACGTTCGTGGACGAGGCGGTCACGGTGCGCCCGCTGGACGCCGTGCGGTCCACCGGCTCCGAGCCCGCACGGCTGGCCGCGGTCGACGACGTGGTCGGCGCGACCGTCGTCACCGACCTCGAGCAGGGGACCTTCACCTTCTCCGCCGCGCGCGCCGGGACGTACTACGTGACCTTCGTCGTGGCCGCCTCACCGCAGCAGGCGACGGGCGTCGCGCGCATCGACGTGCGCGAGTGGCCCGAGCAGTCCCAGCCGCCCGTGGCGGTGCGGGACACGGCCTACCTGCCGGCCGGCGGTCAGGTCACGATCGACCCGCTCGAGAACGACACCGACCCGGCAGGTGGCGTGCTCGTGCTGCAGCAGGTCGCCGAGCAGACCGACTCCGGGCTGCAGATCGCGGTGCTCGAGCACCGCCTCGTGCAGATCCGCTCGTCGCGCACCCTCGAGGCGCCGGTCGTGGTGCGGTACACGGTCTCCAACGGCACGTCGGCGTCGGTGGGGGAGATCGTCGTGCAGCCCGTGCCGCCGTCCGACACCTCGCAGCCGCCGGTCGTGCGCGACGTCGAGGTGAGCGTGCGCACCGGGGGCGTCGTGACGATCCCCGTGCTGGAGTCGGCGTACGACCCCGACGGCGACCAGCTCACGGTGAACCCGACGCTGCCCGAGCCGCTCGGCAGCGGCGAGGGTCTGCTGTTCGTGTCCGGCGACGTGCTGCGCTACCAGGCACCGGCCACGGCGATGACCGTGCACGCCACGTTCGCCGTCCGGGACGCGACCGGCAACGAGACCTCTGCGGTGCTCACGGTGCGGGTGCACGCCTCCGACGCGGCGACCAAGCAGCCGCCGCGTCCGCAGGACCTGACCGCTCGGGTGTTCGACGGCGACAGCGTGCGCATCACGGTGCCCCTGGTCGGCATCGACGACGACGGCGACGGCGTCACGCTGCTGGGGGTGGCCACCGCACCGACCAAGGGCCGTGTGACGGAGGTCGGCGCCGACTACCTGACGTACGAGGCGCTGCCCGGGGAGGTCGGCACCGACACGTTCACCTACGCCGTCGAGGACTGGGTGGGGCAGCGCGCGGTCGCCACGATCCGGGTCGGCATCGCCCCGCAGCCGACGGGGGCCTCGGCCGTCGTGGCGCGTGACGACGAGGTCACGGTGCGACCCGGTCAGCGCGTCGAGGTGCGGGTCCTCGCCAACGACGTCGACTCCGGCGGAGGCGAGCTCTCGCTCGACCCCACGCTCGAGATCCCCGCGGGGACGGATGCGGAGGTCCAGGGTCGTCGGGTGATCGTGCAGGCGCCCGGCACCGCGGCGGTCCTGCAGATCGTCTACACGGTGACGAACGACCGCGGAGGACGCGACACCGGTGTGCTTACCGTGACGGTCTCGCCCGATGCCGCGGTGCTCCCGCCCGTGGCCCGCGACGTGGTCGTCCCGGCGATCGACACGCTGGGACGGACCGAGGTCGAGGTCGACGTGCTGGCCGTCGCGCAGAACCCGAGCGGCCCGTTGAGCGACCTGGAGGTCTCCGTCCCCGCGTCGGTCGCCGACGTCGCCCGGGTCTCGGCCACCGGGACGGTGGTGGTCACCCTGGTCGACCACACGCAGACCGTCCCCTACCTGCTGACCAACACCACGGCGGCCGACGGCTCGGCTGCGTCGTACGCCTTCATCACGGTCCCCGCGCTCGGCTTCTTCCCCCCGACGCCTCGACCCAGCGCACCCGTGCTCCGGGTCGCGACCGGCGAGCAGCTCGTGATCCCGCTCGACGAGCAGGTCCAGGTGGCACCGGGGCGTACGGCGACCGTGTCCGACGCTGCAGGCGTGAGCGCGACGCGCGCAGACGGGTCCTCGCTCGTCCGCGACTCGACCACCCTGCAATTCACCTCGGCCCCCGGGTACGCCGGACCGGCCTCGATCACGCTGACGGTGACCGATGCGACCGGTGCGGGGGATGCCACCGCCCGCACGGCCACGATCACGTTGTCGATCACGGTGTACGCGTTGGACGACAACCCGCCGACCTTCGTCCCCTCGACCATCGACGTGTCCCCGGGCGAGGCTCCCATCACGGTCGACCTGCGCGCGTTCACCACGGGCCCGGAGGGCCAGGACGTGACGACCGACCGGTACTCCTACGCGGTGGTCTCGGACGTGCCCGCCGGTTTCACGGCCGTGCTCTCGGGCAGCGTCCTGCGCGTCAGCGCGAACGCCTCGACGCCCAAGGGTGCCTCCGGTCGGCTGGACCTGACGATCGGGTACGGCGCCGCCGGCTCGGTCGAGGCGGCGGTCGACCTGCGCGTCATCGCGAGCAGCCGTCCCACGGCGCGCGTGCTGGACACCACCGTCACCAACGGCGTGCAGGGTCGCGACTCCACGGTCGAGGTGCTCGCGGGCGCCTACAACCCGTTCCCCGACTCACCCCTGACCGTCGTGGGTGCCACGGTCGAGACACCGGGCGCCGGGACGGCCAGCTCGACGGGCAGCACCGTGACGGCGCGTCCGGGGGCCGACTTCGTCGGGCAGATGGTCGTCCGGTTCCGCGTGCGCGACGTCACGGGTGACCCCGACCGTGAGGTGGAGGCGCGACTGACGGTCGTCGTGCGCGGCAGGCCTGCCACGCCGACCGCGCCGCGCATCGGCGAGGTCCGCGACCGCACGGTCGTGCTGTCGTGGGACGCCCCGGACAACCGTGGCGAACCCATCACCGGCTACCGCGTCGTGGCCAGCCCGGGAAACATCGTGCGCCAGTGCGCCTCGACGACCTGCACGATCGACGGGCTGACGAACGACGTCGAGTACACCTTCACGGTCGCCGCGCAGAACGCGGTCGACTGGTCTGACCCGAGCCAGCCGTCCGCGCCTGCACGCCCCGACGCGGTCCCGGATGCCCCGGCCGCGCCGACCCTGAGCTTCGGCGACGGGTCGATCACCGCCACGTGGACCGCGCCTGCCTCGGCGGGGTCGGCGATCAAGGGCTACCGCGTGTCGATCTCGCCCCCGCTGCCCAGCGGTGCCGCCGAGATCGAGGTCGCCACGACGCACACCACGTTCACCGGCCTGACCAACGGTGTGCAGTACGCGATCGCGGTGCGTGCGGTGAACTCCGCCCCCGACCCGGGACCGTGGAGTGCCGCGAGCACGATGGTCCCGGCGGGGGTCCCGCAGGCACCGACCGTGACCGCCACCCGCCAGCAGGCCGACGGCTCGAACCAGATCGTGGTCACCTGGTCGGTCGGCTCGGACAACGGCGACGCGATCGCCGGGTACGAGGTCAGCGTCGACGGCGCGACCGTCGCAGCCCCCGACGGTGCGACGACGTCCTACACCCTGACGAACGTGCAGCGCGGCCGGACCTACGAGATCAGCGTCCGGGCGCGCAACAAGGCGGGCTGGTCCGCGTGGGGCTCGGCCACGGGCGAGATCTGGAGCGCGCCGACCGCGCCGCAGAACGTCTCGCTGGTGGCGGACGCGGGCACCGGGGACTGGGCCGACGGTTCGGTCGTCCTGTCGTGGGACGCGCCGGTCGACGCCGGCGGGGCCGGGATCTCGATCGCCGGGTACACGATCACCGGACCCGGGTACTCGCAGAGCGTGGGCGCGGGTACGCGGTCGGTGACGATCTCCGGCCTCGCGGCCGGGACGGCCGGGCCCTACACCGTGGTCGCTCGCAGCTCGCGCGACGTGACCGGGCCGGGCGGCGTCTCGGGGACGGCGCAGGTGGTGACCGCGCCGCAGGCGCCGACCCTGACCCTCGACGTCACCGTCGCAGGCGCGGTGACGATCACCTGGCCCGCCGTCCTGGACGGCGGCTCACCGGTCACCGGCTACGAGTGGTCGCTCGACGGTCCCGGCAACGGCCAGGACCAGTCCGGAACCCTCGCCCCCGGCGGGGGCACGCTCACCCTGACCCTCACGGCGACAGCCGGCAGGTACGACGTCTCGGTCCGGGCCGTCACCGGTGCCGGAGCGAGCACCTGGTCCCGCGCGACGGCGGTGGTGACGTGACCGACGTCCCCAGCCCGCACCGCCCCCCCGAACCGACACCCCAGCACCGAGGAGCCCCCACCATGACCCCCGAGCAGAGCGCCTGGTTCGCGGAGACGTTCGACACGCTCGTCGAGAACGTCGGTCGGGCGCTGCTCGGCAAGGACCGCACGATCCGGCTCGCGCTGACGGCGATGCTCGCCGAGGGGCACCTGCTGCTCGAGGACGCGCCGGGCACAGGCAAGACGTCCCTGGCCAAGGCCGTCGCGGCGACCGTGCAGGGCAGCCACCACCGCATCCAGTTCACGCCCGACCTGCTCCCGTCGGACGTGACGGGCGTGACGATCTACGACCAGAGCAGCCACCGCTTCGAGTTCCACCCGGGGCCTGTCTTCGCCTCGGTGGTGCTGGCGGACGAGATCAACCGTGCCTCGCCCAAGACCCAGGCCGCCCTGCTCGAGGTCATGGAGGAGGGCAACGTCACGGTCGACGGCGTGACGCACCCGGTCGGTCGGCCGTTCATGGTCATCGCGACGCAGAACCCGATCGAGCAGGCGGGCACGTACCGGCTGCCCGAGGCCCAGCTCGACCGGTTCCTCATCAAGACCTCGCTCGGCTACCCCGACCGGGCCTCGGCGGTCGAGATCATGGCCGGCGCCAAGGACCGCACGCTCAACCTGCCCGCGCGCATCACCACGCAGGCCGTGGGCACGATGGCGGACCTCGCGCAGACGGTGCACATCGACGCCTCGGTGCTCGACTACGTGGCCCGGCTCACCGAGGCCACGCGCGACGACTCGCAGACCTCGCTCGGGGCGAGCGTGCGCGGGGGGCTCGCCCTCGTGCGCTGCGCGAAGGTCTGGGCGGCCTCGACGGGTCGGGAGTACGTCGTGCCGGACGACGTGAAGGACCTCGCGCAGCCGGTGCTGGCCCACCGGCTCGTCCTCGACTCCGAGGCGGAGTTCGCCGGTGTCACGGCCGAGCAGGTGCTCGCCCGTGTCCTGGCCGACGTCGCACCGCCGGTCCTCCGGGTGGCCTGAGCGTGCACGTCTCCGCAACCGGCTGGGGGGTCGCCGTCGTGGCGGTCCTCGGCCTCGTGCTGGGCCGGTGGCTCGGCTGGGCCGAGGCGGCGAGCCTGGGCGCCGCGCTCGCCGCGGTCCTCGTGGTCGCGCTGCTGCTGACCGTCGGGCGCACCCGGTATGCGGTCAGGTTGGACCTCGCCGACCGCCGTGTGCGCATCGGTGAGCGCGCTGTCGGTGGGCTGACGGTGCGGAACACGGCGCGCGGCAGGTCCCTGCCTGCGCGCGTGGAGCTCCCCGTGGGGGCGGGCCGCGCGGAGTTCGCGGTGCCCTCGCTCGCCGCCGGCGCGGAGCACGACGAGCTGTTCGCGATCCCGACGGCGCGCAGGGCGGTCGTCGTGGTCGGTCCGGTCGAGTCGGTGCGTGGCGACGCGCTGGGGCTCGTGCGTCGCACGTTGCGCTGGACGCGCCCGGTCGAGCTGTTCGTGCACCCGCGCGTCGTCCCGCTGCACGGGGCGAGCGCGGGGGTGCTGCGCGACCTCGAGGGTCAGTCCACGCGCGACCTGTCGGACGCCGACCTGTCCTTCCACGCGCTGCGCGACTACGTGCAGGGTGATGACCGGCGGGCGATCCACTGGAGGACGACCGCGCGTCGCGGCACCCTGATGGTCAAGCAGTTCGAGGACACGCGGCGCACCCAGACGGCCGTGGTGCTGGCCACGGACGCTGCCGACTACGCCGACCTGGAGGAGTTCGAGACCGCCGTGTCGGTCGCTGCCTCGCTGGGCGTCCAGACGCTGCGCGAGCAGCGCGACCTGACCGTGCTCGCCGGTCCGGGCCGGCTTCGCGTGAACACCCCGCCGTTGCTGCTGGACGACTGCTCACGGATCATGCTCGGCAGCTCGGCGGGCTCTGCCGGTCTGGGACGAGGCAGGGACGTGCCGTCGGCCACCGGCACGGCGCTGCTCGGGCGGCGCGTCGCCCGGGAGGCTCCGGACGCGACCGTCGCCGTGCTGATCACCGGGTCGGTCGCGACCGACGCCGCGCTGCGGCTGGGGGCCCGGCACGTGCCGACCGGCACCCGGACGGTCGTCGTGTCCTGCGTGACCGGCGGCGAGCTGAGGGTGCGCACGCAGAGCACCCTGACGTTGGCCTCGCTCGCGACCGTGGACGACCTGCCGCGGGTGCTGCGCCGGGTGGTCGCATGAGGACGCGCTCACCGGGCCAGGTCGTGATCGACCTGGCGTGCCTGCTCGGCGCCCTGCTCCTGGCGCTGCTGCCGTTGCTCGAGGTGCACGGTGGCACGACCGCCGTGCCCGCCCTCGTCGGCGGTGTCCTGCTGGGCGCCGGGGTGTGCGTCGCCGGTGCGTGGCGCGGCTGGTCGGCGCCGGCGGTGGTGGCCTGGCTGCTCGGGGTGTACGTGCTCGCCGGCGGCGCGCTGGCCGCGCCCTCGACGACGGTCGGCGGGGTCGTGCCGACGTTCGCGACCGTGACGGCCCTGGCCCGGGGCGCCGCGTCGTCCTGGAAGCAGGTGCTGACGTTGCAGCCGCCGGTCGGTGACGGAGGCACGCTGCTCGTCGCGGCGTTCCTGCTCGCACTGGTGGGCAGTGCTGCCGCCGGCTCGCTCGCGTTGCGGGTCCGCCGGCCGGCCGTGGCTGCGTCCGCCGCGGGAGTGCCGCTGCTGGCAGGCGTGGCCGCTGCCCTGCTCGGCACGCGGGAGGCGCTCGTCCCCCCTGCCGTGGCCGGGATCGTGCCGGCTGTGCTGCTGCTCGGCTGGGCGTCCTGGCGCGTCGGCGGGCTGCGTCCTCGCCGCGTCGTGGCGCTCGGGACGGTGACCGCCGTGGCGGTCGCGGTCGGGGTGCTCGCCGGCCCAGTGGTGGTCGGCGACACCTCGCGCTACGTGCTGCGCGACGAGATCGTGCCGCCCTTCGACCCGCGCGACTACCCGAGCCCGCTGTCGGCGTTCCGCAAGTACGTCCGCCAGGACGAGGACACGGTCCTGTTCACCGTCGACGGCCTCCCGGACGGTGCTCGGGTCCGGCTGGCGACCATGGACGAGTACGACGGCGTCGTGTGGAACGTGGCCGGCGACGGGTCCGCGCAGGACTCGGGGGAGTTCCGCCGCGTGGGCCCGACGATCGAGACCTCGTCGAGCGGGACCCGTGCGCACGTCGAGGTCGAGGTCGCCGCTCTGTCCGGGGTGTGGCTGCCGACGGTCGGGCAGTCGACATCGGTCCTGCTGGACGACTCGACGGCGACAGCAGGGCTGCGGTACAACGACGCGACCGGTGCCGCGGTGCTCACGGGCGGGGTCGACGACGGCCTCACGTACTCCCTCGACGCCCTGGTGCCCGAGGTGCCCAGCGACGAGGCGATCGGTGACGCCGCGAAGGCCGACGTCTCCCAGCCCGCGCTCGTCGGCGTGCCGGACGTCGTGGCGACGACCGCCGCGGACGTCGCACGCGACGCCGGGAGCCCCGTGCAGATCGCCCGTGCGCTCGCGGACTGGCTCTCGCAGGAGGGCTACTACTCCGACGGCTCGGACCACGCGTCGTTGTCGGGCCACGGGGCCGACCGCATGCTCGCGCTGCTCGACGGCTCGGCGATGATCGGTGACGGTGAGCAGTACGCGTCGGCGATGGCTCTCATGGCCCGGTCCCTGGGACTTCCGGCACGGGTCGTGCTGGGCTTCGTCCCGCCGGAGGGCGCGAGCGACGGGCCGGTGGACGTGACCGGTGCGGACGTGCAGGCCTGGGTCGAGATCGGCTTCGCCGGGTACGGCTGGGTCCCGTTCGACCCCACGCCACCTCCCGAGCAGACGCCGCAGGACGATCTCGAGGAGCAGCCGACGGATCCCGACCCGCAGGTCGTGCAGCCGCCTCCGCCTGCGCCCGAGGCGGTGACGCCGCCCGACGAGGACACCGAGCAGCCGCAGGCGGACGAGCCGGACCCGGATCCTTCCGGGACGTCGGCGTGGCGGCAGGTGCTCCGGGTGGCCGGCGTGGTCGGTGTCCCGCTGCTCGTTCTCGCCTCTCCGTTCCTGCTGGTGCTGGCGCTCAAGGCCCGTCGTCGACGGCGTCGTCGGCGCACGCCGGACCCGGTCGCACGCGTGGCCGGCGGGTGGGACGAGGTGCTCGACGCCGCGCGTGACCTGCACCGGCCGCCCGGTGCCCGGGCGACGCGGCGTGAGTCGGCGCGTGCGCTCGCCTCGTCCTTCGCCGATGCGCCGCCGCAGCAGGCCGCCGTGGTGGCGGCCTCGGTCGGGTCGCTCGCGCGTGCTGCCGACGCTGCCGTGTTCGCGCCCGGCGAGCCGACGCCGACCCAGGTCGGCGCCTACTGGACGGACGTCGAGGTGGCGGTGCAGGCGATGCGCCGGGCCGTCCCGTGGCGTCGTCGGGTGCGCGCCCGGGTGTCCACCCAGTCGTTGCGTCGACGACGTCGGGGCGAACCGAGCCGACGTCCGGACCGATCCACACGAGGTGCCTCATGAGTGTCCGACGGCCCACGGACCACGCCGTGCCCGCCTCGTTTGGACGGCGCGTCGCCGCGGTCCTGGTCGACCTGGTGCTGCTGCTGCTGGCGTCCGGTCTCGGTGCCGGGGTGGTCGCGGCGCTGGGCGCTACCGGCGTGGTCGCCGTGAGCGTCGGGCGGGACGGCGGGCCTGGTGCACAGGTGTCGCCCGCGCTCGTGCTCTCGGCGTCGGTCGTGGTGGGGCTGCTCGTGCTGGTGCAGTGGCTGCTGCACGGGCTGCGCGGGTGGACGGTGGGTCGACGGCTGCTGGGCGTGCGCACGCTGGACGTCGAGACCCGGCTGCCCGTGGGGCCGTGGCGGGTTCTCGTGCGAGCGGTCGTGGTCGTGGCCGGTGGCTTGGTGCTCGGGGTCGGTTCGTTCGTCGTCCTGCTCTCGCCGCTGTTCGACCGGACGGGTCGGCTTCGCGGCTGGCACGATCTCGCCGCCCGCGCCGAGGTGCTCGACGTGCGCGGGGCGGGGGAGGACCTGGTGCCGGTCCGGGCCTGGGCCGTGCCGCCGTTGCCGCACGCGACGGGCGTCGCCGGCGCGCCGGTCGGGCCGGGCTCGTTCCCACCGGTGGCCGCCGGTGCGCCGGTCACCGGTCCGGTCGCTGTCGTGCCGGGCGGTGACACGCGACTCGTGCTGGCTCCGTTGGCGCCTGCGCGCCAGGGTCCGGACCTGGACACGCGGGCTATGCCGATCGTGCGCCCGGTGACCCTCGCGTTCGGTCTGCACCCCGAGCTCGAGGTCACCCGGCCCTCGCGCGAGAGGTTGCCCGTCCCTGTGCCGGAGGTCGTGGGCACGGCCTCGGGGGCGACGCGGGTCGCCGCGGAGCTCGAGCTGACCGACGGCCGTCGGGTCACGGTCACCCGTTCGGCGCTCGTCGGGCGCAACCCGGCGGCCGAGGGTGACGTGCAGCTGATCCGGGTGGTCGACCCGAGCCGGTCGGTGTCCAAGACGCACCTGCAGATCGGCGTCGAGCCCGGGGGCGTCTGGGTGGCCGACCGCGGTTCCACGAACGGCACGGTGGTGACGCTGCCCGACGGCGCGCAGATCGTCTGCGGCACGGACCAGCAGGTCAGGCTGCGGGTGGGTGCCACGGTGGCGTTCGGCGACCACGGGCTGCGCCTGCTCCGGGCGCCGGGAACGGCGGCCGCGTCGTAGAGTCGCCGTGTGACGGCGAAGAGGCTGTCGTCTGCGCAGATGCAGCGCGTCGAGCTCGACGAGAGCCAGGCGGCCACCTCGGTCCTGCCCCTGGGGGACGGGCCTGCCGGGTACGACCCGGGGGCGCGACGTCCACCCGCAGGGCGCGGGCCCGCGGGCGCGAGCGAGCGCGCGAGCCGTCCCGGGCGCACGACCCTGCTCGTCGTGATCGGGTCCGTGGTCGTCGCGGGCCTCGTGCTCTCCGCGGTCCTCGCCGTGCTGCATGCCCGCGAGGCGCGGCGTGCCGAGGTGATCGCGGCGGTGCCCGGCCTGGTGCGACCGCTCGACACCCCGCCGCACGAGCTCTGGCGGGCCCCGGTCGCCTCCGCGGCGGACGAGGCCGTCCTGGTGTCCGGGGACACGCTGGTCGCCGTCGACGACACCGACGGCGTGTGGCGGCTGTCCGGGTTCGACGTGACCGACGGCGGGCGACGGTGGTCGCTCGGGCTCGCCGACGTGGTGACGGCGCCGCGGACCACGGGGGTCGCGAGCACCGCGGGCGTCACGGTCCGCTGCCCCTCCGACGGCGGTGACGTCGGGCCGCTCGTGGTGTGCACGCTCACCGGGCCGGACCCGCAGGTGTGGTTCGGCCGCGGCCAGGTCGTCGCCCTCGACGGCCTGGACGGCCACGAGGTGGGACGCTGGCCCGTCCCGGGTCGCTTGCTGGGTGCGGCCCGGCTCGCCGACGACGTGGTCGTGGTGCGCGCGGACGACCGTGGGGCCGTCCAGGTGGCCCGCCACGACGCCCGTACCGGCGCCGTCCGGTGGACGCGTCCCACGGGCGACACGCTCCCGGCCTGGTCGACCTCGGTGTCGGTCCAGGTCCGCGCGACGACGTCGTTCGTGCTCGTGACAGGGTCGGCCGCTGCGGCGCTGGCCGCGGGTGACGGCACCGAGCTGGTCCCGACGGCGCAGTTCTCCTCGATCAGGCTGGTGGCGGTGCGCGACCATCTCGGGTCGTGGACCACGGCGGAGGGCGGCTGGTGGCGCGACGCGTCCGGGGCCCGGCTGTTCGCGCTGCCCGCGCTGCCGGCACCGGCGGTCACGGACGACGGGTCGGCGGACGACGTGATCGTGGTCGACACCGGTGCGGCGCTGCAGGGCGTCGACGCACGGTCCGGCCAGGAGCGGTGGACCCTCGAGCAGCGGCTCGACGCCGTCGCGCTCGTGTCGGGTCGACTGGTCGTGGCGGGTGAGGACGGGTACGGCGTCCTGAACCCGGTCGACGGGCGCGTGCTGTGGACGACCCAGGTGGAGGGCCCGTTGCCGTGGCGTCCGGTGAGCGACGGTGCGCTGGTCCTCGCCCCCGGGGTGGCCCCGGGTGGTGGGCCCGGGTTGGTGGGGCTCGGCCTGCAGGACGGCGTCCGCTACTGGAGCGTGCCGCTGCCGGAAGGTGTGGTCGGCGTCAGCGGCGTCGCGGGTCATCTGCTGGTGCGCACGGCGCACGAGGTCCTGGTCCTGGGCTGAGCGGTCCCGTGACCGTGACCGTGACTGTGACCATGGCCGGTGGCTCGGGCGGTGCGAGGAGGTGGTCCTACGCAGCATCCCGGAGCGTCGATGCGCCCCGTCCCGGTCGACGAGACCGACGAGCCGGACGAGGTCGAGACCGCCGGCGTGCGTCCCCGCAGCGGGCCGGAGCGGCTGGGTGCGGGGGTGTCCCGTGTGCGCGGGTGGGCCGCGACCCGACCGCGCCGCGCCGCGGAGCTGGCACTGGTCGCACTCGTCCTGGTGGCGGCGACGGTCGTGGCGGTCCCGGCGGGGGTGACGGCGTGGGAGCGGCACCAGGTCACGCGCCCGGCGGCCTTCGCCGGCGGGGTGCAGACCCTCGCGGCGCCGCCCGCGGTGCGCTGGATGGTGTCCTACGACGAGACGGTCGCTCCGGTGCTCGCCGGTGACGTGGTCGTCGTGGCGGGCTGGTCGACGGGCAGGCGGGCGCTCGTGGGGCTGGACGTCGTGACGGGCGCGCGGCGGTGGACGGTGCCCCTGGATGCCCGACCGGACGAGGACGCCGTGCTGTGCACGGTCGTCGAGGAGCCCCGGGCGGTGGTCTGCGCGGTCGGCGCGCCCCGCGAACCTGCCCCGGGAGACCTGCCCGCGGAGACCGAGCAGGATCCCGCCGGACTGGTCGGCGCCCGCACGACGGTGCTCGTGCTCGACCCGGCCACAGGCGCGGTGCGTCGGGCGGTCGGGCTCGACGGCATGGTGCTCGTCCTGGAGCCGTTGGGTGCCGACGTGGTGCTCGGCCGCGTCGAGGGCGGTGTCGTGGCCGTCGAGCGGCTCGCGGTCGCGTCCGGTCGCCGCCGGTGGGTGTCGGTCGTGCGCAGCTCGGCATCGATGTCGGTCCCGCACGGCATGCGCCTGGAGGCGCACGGTGAGCGGGTGCTCATCGTCGGGGTGGGGGCGGTCCGGGTGCTCGACGCGCGCACCGGTGACCCGCAGACGGTCGATCCCGGGCAGGGCGGGGCGGACGTGGTCCGGCTCCGTCCTGACGGGACCCTGGTGCGGATCCGGTACGAGCTGCAGGCCGACGGCATCGAGGTGACCAGCACGCTCGTCCGTGCGGACGGCTCGGCGAGCCCGGGGCTGCGCGGGGTGCTCGTCGAGCCCTCGGTCGCGGACGGGAGCTCGGGTCTGCTGTTCACGGCGTCGACGCTCGCGGCCGACCCGTACGGCGGGCGGGTGCGGGCCTACGACCAGCAGACCGGTCAGGAGGTGTGGCGCGCGCCGGTGCACTCCTCTGCGGTCGACGCGGACGTCGGCGGTGTGGTCGTGCTGCGCGGGTCCGGAACGTTCGTCGGGGTCGACGCCGGCACGGGCGAGCGGCTGTGGTGGCGGCCCGTGGGGCTGGGGGTCGTCTCGGTCCAGTCCGACGGGCAGCGGATGCTCGTCGTGCGGCGGCTGCCGGGGGAGGGGACGGTCGTCGAGGCGATCGGCCTGCGTTCCGGCGACCTGGTCTGGGAGGCGTCGACGCCGCGCAGGGTCGACACCGTGCTGCGGCTCGGCGGTCTGCTCTACGGATCGGGTGACGGTCTGCTCGTGGCGTTGCGCTAGGGTGGCACCGTGCTCGCTCGTACCCTCCTCCTTCGCTGCCGCGACGAGGCCTTCTAGGCCGGATCCTCGTCGCGGTGTCCGTTGTGCCGGCTGACCCGCCGAAGACGAGCGAAGGAACTCCCGCCATGACGTACGACGAGCGCAACCCCCAGCAGCCCTCGGGGATGCCCGTGCACAAGTACCGCCCGTTCCACCAGCAGCTCACCGTCGACCTGCCGGACCGGACGTGGCCGGACAAGCACGTGGAGAAGGCGCCCCGCTGGTGCGCGGTCGACCTGCGCGACGGCAACCAGGCGCTGATCGAGCCGATGAACCCCGCCCGCAAGCTCGAGATGTTCGAGCTGCTGGTGCAGATGGGCTACAAGGAGATCGAGGTCGGTTTCCCGGCGGCCTCGCAGACCGACTTCGACTTCGTGCGGATGCTGATCGAGGAGGACCGCATCCCCGACGACGTCGTCATCCAGGTCCTCACGCAGGCCCGTGAGCATCTGATCGAGCGCACGTACGAGGCGATCGCGGGCGCCAAGCAGGCGATCGTGCACCTGTACAACTCGACGTCGGTGCTGCAGCGCGAGGTGGTCTTCCGCTCCGACGAGGACGGCATCGTCGACATCGCGGTGTCCGGCGCCCGGTTCTGCAAGAAGTTCGAGGAGCTCGTCCCCGACACCGAGGTCTTCTACGAGTACTCCCCGGAGTCGTACACGGGTACCGAGCTGGAGTTCGCGGTCCGCATCTGCAACGCGGTGCTCGAGGTGCTGGAGCCGACACCCGAGCGCAAGGTCATCATCAACCTGCCGGCCACGGTCGAGATGGCCACGCCGAACGTGTACGCCGACTCGATCGAGTGGATGGGCCGGCACCTGCGGTACCGCGAGAACGTGGTCATCTCGCTGCACCCGCACAACGACCGCGGCACGGGCGTGGCGGCCGCCGAGCTGGGCTACCTGGCCGGGGCCGACCGCATCGAGGGCTGCCTGTTCGGCAACGGCGAGCGCACCGGCAACGTGTGCCTGGTGACCTTGGGCATGAACCTGTTCAGCCAGGGCATCGACCCGCAGATCGACTTCTCCGACCTGGACCACGTGCGCCGCACGGTCGAGCGCTGCAACCAGCTGCCGGTCGGCGAGCGGCACCCGTACGGCGGCGACCTGGTCTTCACCGCGTTCTCGGGCTCGCACCAGGACGCGATCAAGAAGGGCCTGGACGCCCTCGAGTCGACCGCCGCCGCGCAGGGGAAGACCGTCGACGACGTGGTCTGGGCCGTCCCCTACCTGCCGATCGACCCCAAGGACGTGGGCCGCTCCTACGAGGCAATCATCCGCGTCAACTCGCAGTCCGGGAAGGGCGGTGTGGCGTATCTGCTGAAGTCCGAGCGCGACCTGGACCTGCCGCGTCGGCTGCAGATCGAGTTCTCGCAGGTCGTGCAGCGGCACACCGACCAGCACGGCACGGAGGTCACGGCCGACGACCTGTGGCGGATCTTCAACGACGAGTACCTTCCCGTCGAGCCGGGCGGGCCGCTCGCGCCGTGGGGCCGGTTCGCGCTGCGGGGCACCCGGGCGACGAGTGTCGAGGACGGCCCGGACACGCTCTCGGTCGACATCGTCGACCACGGCACGCTGCGCACGCTCGAGGGTGCGGGCAACGGTCCGGTGGCGGCGTTCGTCGATGCGATGAGGTCGCTCGGGGTCGACGTCGCCGTCCTCGACTACGCCGAGCACGCCCTGTCCGCCGGCGGCGACGCGACGGCGGCCGCGTACGTCGAGTGCGCGGTCGGCGACCAGATCCTGTGGGGTGTCGGCATCGACCCGTCGATCACGACGGCCTCCCTCAAGGCGATCATCTCCGCGGTCAACCGGTACGAGCGCTGAGCGGCTTCCCGGACTGCGCCGGGTCGGTGACCCCGACCGGCGCGGCCCGGGTGCGCAGGGACGGCCGCGGCGATCCCGTTGCCCCGCCCTGCGCGAAGACCCCGCGTCGCCGACACGTGTCGACCACAGCCGTGTCGGCGGCGCAGGGGAGAATGGTCCGGTGATCCGCGCATGAGCCTCTACCGTGACGAGGCGCTCGTCCTGCGCACCCACAAGCTGGGCGAGGCCGACCGGATCGTCACGCTCCTGACCAGGCAGCACGGCAAGGTCCGTGCTGTCGGCAAGGGCGTGCGGCGCACGTCGTCCCGGTTCGGCTCCCGGCTCGAGCCGTTCATGCACGTCGACCTGCAGCTGAGCACGGGACGCAACCTCGACATCGTCACCCAGGCCGAGACCCTGGGTGCCTACGGGCGGCCGGTGTGCGAGGACTACGCGCTGTACACGGCCGGCACCGTGATGCTCGAGACGGCCGAACGGCTCGTGGAGACCGAGCACGAGCCCGCGTTGCAGCAGTACTGGCTCCTGGTCGGCGCCGTGCGGGCGCTCGCCGGGCGCGAGCACACGCCGGGCCTGGTGCTCGACTCGTACCTGCTGCGGGCGCTCGCGGTCGCGGGCTGGGCGCCGTCGTTCACCGACTGCGCGCGGTGCGGCGCGGTCGGGCCGCACCACGCGTTCGCGATCGCCTCGGGTGGTGCGGTGTGCCAGGCGTGCCGGCCGCCGGGTGCCGCGGCCCCCGCACCGGAGACGTTCGTGCTGCTCGCGGCGCTGCTCGCCGGTGACTGGTCGGTCGCCGACGCGAGCGCCGAGCGGCACCGCGGCGAGGGCAACGGCCTGGTCGCCGCCTACTGCCAGTTCCACCTCGAGCGCCAGCTGCGCTCGCTCCCGATGGTCGAGAGGGTCTAGATGCCGGTCCCACCCCCGCCCCACCCCAGCGGCGCGCGTCCGCCGGCGATCCCGAAGCAGTTCGTGCCGCGGCACGTGGCCGTCGTCATGGACGGCAACGGTCGCTGGGCCAACGCCCGGGGGCTGCCGCGCACCGAGGGGCACGCCGCGGGGGAGGCCTCCCTGCTGGACGTCGTGGCCGGCGCGATCGAGATCGGCGTGGAGTACGTGTCGGCGTACGCGTTCTCCACGGAGAACTGGTCGCGCTCGCCCGAGGAGGTGCGCTTCCTCATGGGGTTCAACCGGGACGTGCTGCGTCGTCGCCGTGACGTGATGAACGACTGGGGTGTGCGGGTCCGTTGGGCGGGCCGGCGCCCGCGGCTGTGGCGCTCGGTGATCGCCGAGCTCGAGGAGGCCGAGCGGCTGACCGCCGGGAACTCGACCTGCACGCTGACCATGTGCGTGAACTACGGCGGTCGCGCCGAGATCGCCGACGCCGCCAAGGCGATCGCGATGGACGTCGCGGCCGGCCGCCTCAAGGCGGACCGCGTGAACGAGAAGACCGTCCAGCGTTACCTCGACGAGCCGGACCTGCCGGACGTCGACCTGTTCCTGCGCTCCTCGGGCGAGCAACGCACGTCGAACTTCATGCTCTGGCAGGCGGCCTACGCCGAGCTGGTGTTCCTCGACGAGCCGTGGCCGGACGTGGACCGACGGCACCTGTGGCGGGCCGTGGAGACCTACGCCCGGCGGGATCGCCGCTACGGCGGCGCGATCGACGCACCGACCCCCGCCTGATCGGCGCCGGGCCGTGCCCGTGCAGGTGGCGGCCCGTTAGGGTCGGGTGATGACCGTCTCGGTGGGCATGGTGACCTTCGACACGCGTGACGCCCGGGCGCTCGCCACCTGGTGGGCGCGGCAGCTCGACGGCCAGGTGCACGACCAGGACGACGGCTGGTTCGTGTTCGTGGTACCCGCCGCGGGGGGCACGCCGCTGGGGTTCCAGCGTGTCGAGGACCCCACGCCGGGCAAGAACCGCGGGCATGTCGACGTGCACGCGGTCGACCGGGACGCTGAGGTCGCGCGGCACGAGCACGAGGGGTTCGTCTGGGCGGTCCTCGAGGACCCGGACGGCAACCAGTTCTGCGTGCTGCCCGCACCGCAGGAATCCCGGGTCGAACAGCCCCAGGTCGACGAGCCCGAGGCGGACGGGCCCGCGCAGGTCAGTCCCTGACGGCCTCGGTCGCCACGAGTGCGGCGCCCTGCGCCGCGGGTGCGGCCGGGTCGGCGACGGCCGCGCGCCGGGTGCGCCAGCGCAGCACCACGCCGACCGCGACCGCGAGCAGGACCACCGCGAGCGCCCACGGCGAGGCGGCTGCGAGCCGGACCGCTCCCCACACGGCGCCGAGCCCGACGGTGCCCCAGATGACCGCCCAGGCGGCAGCTCCCGGCAGCGAGGCGAGCGTGAACCGCAGGTAGGGCATCCGCAGCAGGCCGGCGGCGAGCATCACGGCGGTCTGCAGTCCGACGGTCACGTAGGCGGCGGTGACGGCGACGGGCCCCCAGCGGTGCACGAGCGCGCGCCCGCGGCGTGCGCCGGGGGTCGCCGACCAGCCGTCGGCCCGTACCAGCAGGGCGCGCCACCACGCGGGGCCGCGACCGGAGGTGCCGACGCGGGTGACGGCGCGGGCCAGCCAGTACGTGCCGTGGGACCGCGCGAGCACGATGAGGAAGAGGGCGGCGAGCACACCGGCGATCGGCAGGCCGCCGAGCCCGTACGCCTCCGCCACGTCCGTCATGGCCACGATCCTAGCCGCTTGTGAGGGTCGCCTTACCTGTACGCGGGGTCTTGTCGGTCACGTCCGGCAGGCAGACCGGCTCGTCCTGCACGTCGTCGACGATGAGCAGGTCGTCGACCAGGTCCGGGTGCGGGTCGCCGGCGGGTACCGGTCGACGCAGCACCGGGTGCAGCACCGCGACCGCGGCGTAGAGCACGATGGCGAGCACCACGATGGTCGCCCCGGGCGGGATGTCCTGCCAGTAGGTGAGCACGAGCCCGACGATGCTGACCCCGGCCCCCACGCCGCTGGCCAGGAGCATCGTCCGGCTGAACGAGCGGGCCACGATCTGCGCGATCGCGACCGGGACGATCATGAGCGCGCTGACCAGCAGTGCGCCGACGACGCGCATGGCCACCGTCACGGTGAGCGCGGCGAGCGTGGCGACGACCATCGACAGCACGCGCACGGGTAGCCCGCTCGCCCGGGCGAACTCCTCGTCCTGGCTCACGGCGAACAGCGCGTGCCGCAGGCCGACACCGACGACGAGGATGAGCACGGCGAGCGCGACCGTCCAGGCCAGGTCGGCGCTCGACACCGTGGAGATGGACCCGAACAGGTAGCTGACCAGGTTGGCGTTGGTGCCGCCCGCCACCTTGATGAGCAGCACGCCACCGGCGATGCCGCCGTAGAACATGAGCGCGAGCGCCAGGTCGCCGCTCGTGCGTCCTCGTTCGCGCACGAGCTCGATGACGACGGACCCGACGACGGCGGCCACGACGGCACCGGGCAGCGCGAGGGAGTCCTGGGGGACGAGCCCCGCCCAGCTGCCCACGAGCCAGCCGAGCGCGACACCGGTGAGCGCGACGTGGCCGATGCCGTCGCCCATGAGCGCCATCCGGCGCTGCACGAGGAACGTGCCGACGACGGGCGCGGCGGCCCCGACGATCAGCGCGACCAGCATGGCGCGCTGCATGAGGGGGGAGGCGAGCATCTGCGCGACCTGGGCCCAGTCGATCACGGGGTGACCTCCACGGAGAGCGTCGGGCCCGTGCCCGGCGGGGTCGGGTCGGGGTGGGCGTGCGTGTGGTCGTGGTGCGCGGAGGCGTGGTCGCTGCGCGGCTGCGGTGGCGGGCCGTCGTGCGCGACCCTGCCGTGCCGCAGGACGATCGCGCGCTGGATCAGCGGGGCGAACGGGCCGAGCTCGTGCAGGATCACCACGACCGTCGTGCCGCCCTCGTGCAGCCGGGCGACCGTCTCGACGAACGTGGACTGGGTCGGCACGTCGATGCCGGACGTGGGCTCGTCGAGCACGAGCAGCTCGGGCTCGCGGACGAGGGCGCGGGCGATGAGCACGCGCTGCTGCTGGCCGCCCGACAGCTCGTGCACCCGGCGCTGCGCCTTGTCGGCCATGCCGACGTCGACGAGCGCGGCCAGGGCGCGTCGGCGGGCTCCGCGCGGCAGGCGCAGGGTGCGACCGTGCAGCAGGCCGGAGGTCACGACCTCCAGCGCGGTGGCGGGGATGCCGGACGCGGCGGGCAGGCGCTGCGGGACGTAGCCGACGCGGTCCCAGGGTGCGGAGGGGCCGAGCGGCTCGCCGAACAGGCGCACCTGCCCCCCGCTGGTGGGCACCACGCCGAGCAGCGAGCGCACGAGGGTCGACTTGCCCGAGCCGTTCGCGCCGAGCAGCGCAAGCACCTCCCCGCGGCGCACCGTCAGGTCGATGCCGCTGAGGATGCGCTGGCTGCCGAGCGTGACGGACAGGTCCCGGGCCTCGACGACGGGTGTCGGGGCGGTGGCGTCCGTGGTGGCCGCGCGTGCGGTGTCGGTGCTCACGAGCAGGACGATGCCACGGACAGGGCCTCGAGGTTGGCCTGCGCGATGGTGAAGTAGTCGGCGCCCTCCTCGGTGACACCCTCGATGGGGTCGAGCACGGCGGCCTGGATCCCGAGGTCGTCGGCGAGGGTCTGGGCGACCTTGGGGCTGACGAGCGTCTCGAAGAACACGGTGGTCACCCCGGCGTCGCTGATCACCTGCTCGACCTGCGCGAGGCGGGCGGGCGACGGCTCGGCCTCGGGGTCGATGCCGGAGATGGCGACCTGCTCGAGGTCGTAGCGTGCGGCGAGGTAGCCGAACGCGGCGTGCGCGGTCACGAAGGTGCGCTGCGTGCAGGTGGCGAGCGTCGTCTCGTACTGCGCGTCGAGGTCCTCGAACCGCTGGGTCAGCGCGGCCGCGTTGGTCCGGAAGTCGTCTTCCGCGGACGGGTCGAGCCTGGTCAGCTCGTCGGCGACGGCCTGGACGAGACCGGGCATCAGGCTGGGGTCGAGCCAGAAGTGCGGGTCGAGGGTGCCGTGGGGGTCCTCCTCGCCCTCGTCCTCGCCCGCGGCGGCTTCCTGCAGCGTGACGACGTCGGCGGCGTCGAGCGTGGCGGCCGGTGCGGCCTCGTCGACGGCGTCGTCGACCGCTGCCTGGAACCCGGACAGGTACACGACGAGGTCGGCCGAGCCGAGCTGGGCGACCTGGGCGGGGGAGAGCTCGACGTCGTGCGGCTCGGCGCCGGGCGGGGTGAGCGAGCCGACGCTGACGTGCTCGCCTCCGACCTGCTCGACGACCATCTGCAGCGGGTAGAACGAGGCGAGGACGTCGAGCTCGGCGCCCGAGTCTCCCGAGGCCCCCGTGGTGCTGCCGCAGGCCGCCAGGGTCAGGGCGAGGCCGGTCGCCCCGGCGGTCGCGGCGAGGCGGTGGCGGAAGGCCCGGGGTGCCCGCGCGGAGGCGGGGGAGGGCGACGCGAAGATCATGACGATCATTCTCATCAAGACGAGAACCGTTGTCAAAACGCTGCGAGGCCCCGACGGGTAGCCTGGACGACGCTCGCCCGCTGCACCCAGCCGCGGGCCACCGTCCCTCTGGAGTGATCGATCGTGGCTGCGCCTTCCCGTCTGGATTCCGTCGTCTCCCTCGCCAAGCGCCGGGGGTTCGTCTTCCCCAGCGGCGAGATCTACGGAGGGACGCGCTCCGCGTGGGACTACGGCCCGCTCGGCGTCGAGCTCAAGGAGAACATCAAGCGTCAGTGGTGGCGCACGATGGTCACCAGCCGTGACGACATCGTCGGGCTCGACTCCTCGGTGATCCTGCCCCGCCAGGTGTGGGTCGCCTCCGGTCACGTCGGGGTCTTCACCGACCCGCTCACCGAGTGCCTCTCGTGCCACAAGCGGTTCCGCGAGGACCAGATGCTCGAGGAGTTCGAGGAGAAGAAGGGCCGCGCCCCCGAGGGCGGCCTCGCCGAGATCGCCTGCGCCAACTGCGGAACCCGCGGGCAGTGGACCGAGCCGCGCGACTTCAACATGATGCTCAAGACCTACCTCGGCCCCGTCGAGGACGAGTCCGGGCTGCACTACCTGCGCCCCGAGACCGCACAGGGCATCTTCGTGAACTTCGCCAACGTGCTCACCGCCGCCCGCAAGAAGCCGCCGTTCGGCATCGGGCAGATCGGCAAGTCGTTCCGCAACGAGATCACGCCCGGCAACTTCATCTTCCGCACGCGCGAGTTCGAGCAGATGGAGATGGAGTTCTTCGTCGAGCCCGGCACCGACGAGGACTGGCACCAGTACTGGATCGACGCGCGCACCGCCTGGTACACCGACCTGGGCATCAGCCGCGACAACCTGCGCCTCTACGAGCACCCGTCCGAGAAGCTCTCGCACTACTCCAAGCGCACGGTCGACATCGAGTACCGCTTCGGGTTCCAGGGCAGCGAGTGGGGCGAGCTCGAGGGCATCGCCAACCGGACCGACTTCGACCTGACGACGCACACCGAGCACTCCGGGCAGGACCTGTCGTACTTCGACCAGGCCAAGAACGAGCGCTACGTGCCCTACGTCATCGAGCCGGCGGCCGGCCTGACCCGCTCGCTCATGGCGTTCCTCGTCGAGTCGTACACCGAGGACCAGGCGCCCAACACCAAGGGCGGCGTCGACACCCGCGTCGTGCTCAAGCTCGACCCGCGCCTGGCGCCGGTCAAGGCCGCGGTGCTGCCGCTGTCGCGCAACGAGCAGCTCTCGCCCAAGGCCCGCGACCTCGCCGCCGAGCTGCGCAAGAACTGGAACGTCGACTTCGACGACGCCGGCGCCATCGGACGCCGCTACCGCCGGCAGGACGAGATCGGCACCCCGTTCTGCATCACGGTCGACTTCGACACGCTGGACGACCAGGCCGTCACGATCCGCCACCGCGACGACATGTCGCAGCAGCGCGTCGCGCTCGACCAGGTCACCGGGTACCTCGCGCAGCGCCTCGTCGGCGCCTGAGATGACCGCGCAGGACGGGTCCGCTGCGCTCGCGCACGGCGGCGGACCCGTCCTGGACGCCGCAGGCTGGGCGACCTGGGTCGTCGGACCGGAGTACCCCTCCCGGGTCGCCCGGGCGAGCCTGCGCGCCGCGTCGCCGGTGCTCCTCGTGCTCCCGCTGGTCGCCTCCCAGCAGGTCGCGGCAGCCGTCCACCCGTGACATCCGTCAGGGGCAGGACGTGACGGGTGCCCTGCGCCCGACCTGACCTGCACCGACACGCTTGACCCATGATCACCACGACAGCCGCACGGGATGCGGCCCCGGACGTCTCGACTGCCGCGGGCGAGCGCCCTGGCACCCTCGCGCTCGAGCTGCGCGGCCTGCACAAGTCCTTCGGCGCGGTCCGCGCCGTCGACGGCCTGGACCTGGCGGTGCGCCCCGGCGAGATCGTCGCGTTCCTCGGCCCCAACGGCGCCGGCAAGACGACCACCATCGACATGCTGCTCGGGCTGGCCCGGCCCGACGCCGGCACGGTGCAGGTCTACGGGCGCAGCCCCGCCCAGGCGATCGCGCAGGGCAGGGTCTCGGCGGTCCTGCAGACCGGCGGGCTCCTCAAAGACCTCACGGTCGCCGAGACCGTACGGCTCACCGCCTCCTTCTTCCCGCGCAGCCGCCCGGTCGCCGAGGTGCTCGATCGCGCGGGGATCGGCGACCTGGGCGGGCGACGGGTCGGCGCGTGCTCCGGCGGGCAGCAGCAGCGGCTGCGGTTCGCCATGGCGCTGCTGCCCGACCCCGACCTGCTCGTGCTCGACGAGCCGACGACCGGGATGGACGTCGAGGGTCGACGCGAGTTCTGGGCCGCGATCCGGGCCGACGCCGCCCGCGGACGCACCATCGTGTTCGCGACCCACTACCTGGAGGAGGCCGACGCCTACGCCGACCGGGTCGTGCTCGTGCGCCACGGGCGCGTGGTCGCCGACGGCACGTCCGCGGAGGTCAAGAACCTGGCGGCCGGACGCATCGTGTCCGCGACCCTGCCCGGTGCGCGGCCCGAGGTCCTCGCGGCGATCGACGGCGTGGACCGTGCCGAGGTGCGCGGGGACCGGGTGCTGCTGCACACGAGCGACTCCGACACCGTCGCCCGCCACCTGCTCACACGCACGCAGGCGGTCGACCTGGAGATCGCCGGCCTCGGGCTCGAGGACGCGTTCATCGCGCTGACCAGCGACACCGGCGATCCCCGCCCGTCCGGCACCCACCCCACGAACCCCTCGACCCTGACCACCGGGAGCATCCGATGAGCGCCACCACCACCGACCGCCCGACCATCGCGACGACGGCGGGTGTCGGGCGAGGCGCCCTCACCTACCTGTCGGTCGAGCTGCGCCGACTGCTCCGCAACCGCCGGACAGCGATCTTCACGCTCGTGATGCCCGCGGCGTTCTTCCTGATCTTCGGGACCGCTCCCGAGTACCGGACGCTGTCGGCGGCCGCCGTCGGGCAGTCGGGCGACCTGCGCTGGCCGGGGGCCGGCCACGGCAACGTCACGGCGTACGTCATGGTCTCCATGGCCCTGTATGGGGCGATGCTGGCCGCCACGAGCGCCGGGGCGACGGTCTCTGTCGAGCGTGCGCAGGGCTGGAGCCGCCAGCTGCGGCTGACGCCGCTGCGACCCGCGGTGTACGTCGCCACCAAGATCGCGGTCGCGATGGTGCTCGGCCTCGTGGGCGTCGCGATCGTCTACGGCGTCGGTGCCGCTCGCGGTGCCGAGGCGGACGCCTCGGCCTGGGTCCTGACGGCGCTGGCCGCCTGGCTCGGCTCGATCGTGTTCGCCGCGTTCGGTCTGTTCATGGGCTACCTGCTGCCCGCCGAGAACGTCATGCAGATCCTCAGCCCGGTCCTGGCCGTGCTGTCGTTCGCCGGCGGGTTGTTCGTGCCGCTGGGCGACGGGCTGTTCGCGACCCTCGCGCAGCTCATCCCGACGTACGGGCTGGCCGAGCTCGTGCGGGCACCGCTGACGGGCGGCGGCGTCACGCTCGCCGCGGTCGCCAACGTCCTGGTGTGGGCGGCGGTCTTCGTCGGCGGGGCCGCGTGGCTCTTCCGCCGCGACACGGCACGCGTCTGACGTGCGGGATCGCGCGACCTGCTCCTCTACCGTGAACGCCGTGAGCACCGACCTCGCCCCGATCGCGGCCGACCCCCTCGGGGCGGCGCACCCTCAGGTGCCCGTCGCCGGTCGCCCTGCGGAGCCCGGGGCGACCGGGCCCTCCGGGCGCGGCCGGTTCGGGGTGCTCTACGGCGCGATCTGGCTGGTCTACCTCAGCTACCCGCTGACCAGCGCGTGGAGCGCCGAACCCGGATGGCGGAGGGTCGTCTCCCTGCTGAGCACGGTGCTGTTCGCGGCGGTGTTCGTCGCAGCGCTCGTCGCGCGCCGACGCACCCGCGGCCACCCCGCCCGGGTGCCGACCGTGTGGTGGTGGGCCACCCTCGCGGTCGAGCTGCTGCTGGTCGTCGGCATGGGGCTCGCGGCCGACGAGAGCGCGCTGACGGGACTGGTCTTCATGGCCGTCACCGCCGTCTTCGTGCTCCCCGGACGTTCGGCGCTCGTCGTCGTGGCCGCCCTGGTGCTGCTGGGGGAGGCCGTGCCGCGGCTGCTGACCGGATGGGACTCCATCGACAGCATCGGCGTGCAGATCGTGCTCGCCTCGGCGGCGATCTTCGGGTTCACCCAGCTGATGAGCCGCAACGTCGAGCTGGCCCGGGCCCGAGGGGAGCTGGCCGACCTGGCGGTCGCCCGTGAGCGCGAGCGCATCGCCCGGGACGTGCACGACCTGCTCGGCCACTCGCTGACGGTCATCACCGTCAAGGCCGAGCTGGCCGGTCGGCTCCTCGAGGTGGATCGCGCCCGTGCGGCGCAGGAGGTCGCGGACGTCGAGGCGCTGGCCCGCGGCGCGCTCGCGGACGTGCGGGCGACGGTCGCCGGGTTCCGGGCGATCGGGCTCGCGGGCGAGCTCGCCTCGGCCCGGGCGGTCCTCACCGCGGCCGGCCTGGAGGTCTCGACGCCGACCGCGGTCGACGCGGTGCCCGAGTCGCTGCGCACGCTGTTCGCCTGGGTGGTGCGCGAGGGCGTCACCAACGTGCTGCGGCACGCGGATGCCCGACGCTGCGAGATCACGGTCGATGCGCGCGCGGTCGTGGTCGCCGACGACGGGCACGGCCCGTCCGGTCGTCCGCAGGCCGCCGCGCAGGCGGTCCCCGGGTCGGGGCTCGTCGGGCTGCGCGAGCGGGCAGCCGCGGCCGGGGCCTCGGTGCAGGTCGGGCGCTCCGCTCTCGGCGGCTTCGAGCTGCGCGTGCAGGTGCCCTGATGGCCCAGACGATCCGGCTGCTGCTCGCCGACGACCAGGCGTTGGTGCGCGGCGCGCTGGCCGCCCTGCTCGGCCTGGAGCCGGACCTCGAGGTGGTCGCGGAGGTCGGCCGCGGGGACGAGGTGGTCGAGGCGGCGCTGGCCACCGGTCCCGACGTGGCCCTGCTGGACGTCGACATGCCCGGGATGGACGGCATCGCGGCGACCGTGCCGCTGCTGGCCGCGGTGCCCGCCTGCCGGGTGCTGGTCGTCACGACGTTCGGACGCCCCGGCTACCTTCGTCGGGCGATGGCCGCGGGCGCGTCCGGCTTCGTGGTCAAGGACACCCCGGCTGCGCAACTGGCGGACGCCGTCCGCCGGGTGGCGGCAGGCCTGCGCGTCGTCGACCCGCAGCTGGCGGTCGAGTCGTTGACCTCGGGCGCCTCGCCGTTGACCGAGCGCGAGCACGACGTGCTGCGCGCGGCGCGTTCGGGCGGCACGGTCGCCGACATCGCCCGCGGCCTGGTCCTGTCCGAGGGCACGGTCCGCAACCACCTGTCGTCGGCCATCGGCAAGACGGGTGCCCGCACGCGGGCCGAGGCGGTGCGGATCGCCGACGAGAACGGCTGGATGCTCGGCTGAGCGGTCCGCGCCCGCCGCCGACCGTGGCTCGGGGTGCGTCGCGTGGCGGTTCGCAGCATCGTGGGGCCGGGTGCTCCCGCACCCGTGATCCCTCGCCCCAGCAGGAGGTGGTCCGCGTGCCCCGTGTCGTGCACTTCGAGATCCAGGCTGACGACGTCGAGAGGGCCAGGGCGTTCTACACCGCGGTGTTCGGCTGGACGTTCGAGGACTACGGCCCGATGGCGGGTTCGGAGTACTGGGGGATCGTCACGGGCGGCGAGGACGAGCCCGGAATCAACGGCGGCCTGCTGCAGCGCCCGGCTCCGACCCCCGGCGCCGGCCAGGGCACCAACGCCTTCGTGTGCACCGTGCAGGTCGAGGACTTCGACGCCACCGCGGCCGCGATCGAGGGGGCCGGCGGTGTGGTCGCGCTGCCGAAGACGGCCCTGACGGGCCTGGCCTGGCAGGGGTACTTCCAGGACACCGAGGGGAACACGTTCGGCATCCACCAGCCGGACCCTCAGGCGCGCTGAGCCCGACGACGCCGACGCCGGCCCGGGTGCCCCCGGTCGGGGCGGGCGAGGCCGGTCGACGCGGGTTTGCGACACTGGGGGCATGACCACGACGCTCCCGGCGCCCACCAGCGTGCTGCCGCCCCTGCGGATCGGCCCGCTGACCGTCGCCACGCCTGTCGTCCTGGCGCCCATGGCCGGTGTCACCAACGCGGCCTTCCGGAGGCTGTGCCGCGAGTCCGGGGCAGGGCTCTACGTCGCCGAGATGGTCACCTCGCGCGCCCTCGTCGAGCGCAGCCCCGAGTCGCTGCGGATCATCTCGCACGAGCCCGACGAGCGGCCGCGATCCGTGCAGGTGTACGGCGTCGACCCGGCGACCGTGGGTGCCGCGGTGCGGATCATCGCCGAGGAGGACCGCGCCGACCACATCGACCTCAACTTCGGGTGCCCGGTGCCCAAGGTGACGCGCAAGGGCGGCGGCGCGGTGCTGCCGTGGAAGTCCGGCCTGTTCCGCGCGATCGTCAAGGCCGCGGTCGACGCGGCCGCGCCGCACGGTGTGCCGGTGACGATCAAGATGCGCAAGGGTGTCGACGACGACCACCTGACGTACCTCGAGGCCGGTCTTGTCGCCCAGGAGCTGGGTGTCGCGGCCGTCGCCCTGCACGCGCGCACGGCTGCCGACTACTACTCGGGCACGGCCGACTGGGAGTCGATCGCCCGGCTGAAGCAGGCCGTCACCGACATCCCCGTGCTCGGCAACGGCGACATCTGGTCGGCCGAGGACGCGCTGACGATGGTCGAGCAGACCGGGTGCGACGGCGTGGTCGTCGGCCGTGGCTGCCAGGGGCGCCCGTGGCTGTTCGCCGACCTGGCCGCCGCGTTCGCCGGCTCGGACGTGCGGGTGCGACCCGATCTGGGCGAGGTGGCGCGGGTGGTGCGCCGGCACGCCGAGCTCATGGTCGAGCACTTCGGCGAGGAGTCGAAGGCCCTGCGCGAGATGCGCAAGCACATGGCCTGGTACTTCAAGGGGTACGTGGTCGGCGGCGAGCTGCGGGCGCAGCTGGGTCTGGTCTCGACGTTGACCGAGCTGGAGGACCGTCTGGCCGCGCTCGACCTGGACCAGCCGTACCCGGGGGCACCCGCCGAGGGGCAGCGCGGTCGCGCCGGGTCGCCCAAGCGCCCGCACGTGCCCGACGGCTGGCTCGACTCGCGCGAGCTGTCCGAGGACTTCCGGCGGGCGCTCGCCGAGGCCGAGCTGTCGGTGTCGGGCGGCTGACCCGGGCCGTGTCATAGGGTCGTCGCCATGGTCACGCCGACGGACGACTACCTGGCGGTCAACCGCGCCAACTGGGACAGCCGGGCACCCGTGCACGCCCGCGGGTACAACGTGGCGCGCCTGCTGGACGACCCGACGGCGCTGTCGGGCGTGGTGCAGTTCGACCTGCCGCGGCTCGGCGAGCTCGGCGGCCTGGACGTGGTGCACCTGCAGTGCCACATCGGCACCGACACCCTCAGCCTGGCCCGGCTCGGCGCCCGGGTGACGGGCGTGGACCTCTCGGGCGCCTCCTTGGTCGAGGCCCGCGACCTGGCCGCACGCGCCGGCGCGGACATCGAGTACGTGGAGAGCGACGTCTACAGCGCCCCGCAGGCGCTCGACGGACGCCAGTTCGACCTGGTGTACACCGGCATCGGTGCGCTGTGCTGGCTGCCCAGCATCGACCGATGGGCGCAGACGGTCGCGGCGCTGCTGCGACCGGGCGGGCGGCTGGTCGTCCGGGACGGTCACCCGGTGCTGCTCTCGGCGCTCGGTGCGGCGGTGTCGACGGAGGCCGAGGACCGTGCCCAGCAGCCGTGGATCACGGCGCAGGGCGAGCTGACCGTCGCGCTCGAGCTGCCGTACTTCGAGCAGGTCGAACCCCTGGTCTGGAACGACGAGTACAGCTATGCCGGGACGGAGAAGGTCGCCTCGCCGCGCTCGGTGGAGTGGAACCACGGCGTGGGCGAGATCGTGACCGCAGTGCTGGAGGCGGGGCTCGAGCTGACGGCGCTGATCGAGCACGACAGCGTGCCGTGGGAGGCGCTGCCCGGGCTGATGGTCGAGGACGAGACGGGTGAGCACCGGCTGCGGGACCGTCCCGAACGGCTGCCGGCGAGCTTCACGCTGACCGCGCGGCAGCCGACGGCCTGACGGACCGGGCCGGACCCCTCAGACCCGTCGGACCGCGAGCGTCCGGGCGATCCGGTCGGCCTCGGCGGACGTGGCGTGCGGGGCGCCGAGCTCGCGCGTGCCCACGGCCAGCGCACCGACGGCCGCCGCCAGGGCGAGCGAGCGGAGCGTGCCGGCCCCGGACAGCTGCGCGTGCAGCAGCCCGGCCAGGAAGGCGTCGCCGGCGCCGTTCGTGTCGACGACCTCGGGCGCAGGTGCGGCAGGCACCTCGATCCAGCCGTCCGCGTCGAGCGCCAGCGCCCCCGAGGCTCCGCGGGTGCACACCGCGAGCGCGCTGCCGCCGTCGACCCGTGCACGCAGGTAGGCGGCAGGGTCGTCGAGGTGCACGTCGCTGACCAGCAGCACGTCGGCGGCGTCGGCGAACGGGCGCGGGTAGGGTGCCCAGCCGTCGTCGTCGTGCACGTCGCACCACACCGGGACGCCTGCGGCACGTGCGGCGGCGAGGACCGGGCGTGCGTGGTCGGCCAGGTCCACGACCGCGACCGATGCCCGCTCGAGCGCGGCGAGCACCTCGGGACGGACGACGTCCGACACCGGGCGAGCCGGATCCGTGGCGCACGGCTCGGCGGGGCCGTCGGCGGGCCGGGGCAGCTCGAGGTAGACGGAGACCCGGCTGCCGTCGTCGGCCATGAGGTTGAGGTGCCGTTCGGTGCGGCCGTCCTGCGCCGGTGCGGCGAGCAGCCGCAGCCGCGGGTGGGTCAGCGCCGCGCGCACGTGCGCGCTGGGCTCGTCGTCCCCGAGCAGCGTGGCCAGGACGACGTCGGTGCCCAGGGCGGCGAGCGTGACGGCCTTCCCGGCGGAGGTGCCGCCGAGGCCGTCGTGGTGCCCGCGTGCGAAGAGCGTCTGCGGACGGGCGTCGGGCAGGTGCTCGACCTGCACGAGCGTGTTCCAGGACGCCGGGCCGACCACGAGCACGGGCGCCGGGCCCGGGAGCGTCCGCACCAGGGCGGGTGCGGGCACGCGACGGTCGAGGGCCCCGGGTGGGACCCGGTGCCCTCGACCGTCCCGGCCCGGTCCGGCAGGGTGCGGCACGCTCAGTCCCGCACCGCCCACACGGTCGCGTCGACGGGCAGCAGCAGCGAGTCCCCGACGCCGAGCGGCAGGTCCGTCGAGGCGAGCACGACGCGCAGGTCGCCGGGCAGCTCGACGGCCTGCGCGCCGAGGTTGGCGACCACGAGCAGATCGCCGTTGTGGAACGCGACCACGTCCTCGCCGTCGACCTCGCGGGCCCAGGTCAGACCGCCGAGGCCGAGGCCACGGGCTCGGCGCTCGGCCAGAGCGGCGCGGTAGAGCTCGTAGGTCGAGCCGGCGACGCCACGCTGGGCGTCGGCGGCGTAGGACGACCACGCTGCGGGCTGGGGGAGCCAGGTGACGCCGGAGGGCGAGAAGCCGAAGGCAGGTGCGTCCTGCTCCCACGGCAGCGGCACGCGGCAGCCGTCGCGGCCTCGCTCGGATCCCTGCGTGCGGAAGAACGCCGGGTCCTGGCGCAGGTCGTCGTCCAGCGCGGTGTGCTCGGGCAGGCCGAGCTCCTCGCCCTGGTAGACGTACGCCGAGCCGGGCAGCGCGAGCATGAGCAGCGCGGCGGCACGGGCCCGCCGCAGGCCGAGCTCCTCGTCGGGCTGCTCGTCGCCGTGCCCGATGCCGTTGGGCCGCGACCCGGGGTCGGCAAGCCCGAACCGGGAGGCGTGCCGGACCACGTCGTGGTTCGACAGCACCCACGTGGTGGGGGCGCCGACCGGGTCGTTGACGGCGTAGGACGCGGTGATGACGTCGCGCAGGGGTGCGGCGTGCCAGCCGGCGGCGAGGAAGGCGAAGTTGAACGCCTGCTGCATCTCGTCGGGTCGCACGTACAGCGCGAGCCGGGACAGGGGCTCGACCCACGCCTCCGCGACGAGCGCCCGGTCACCTGCGTAGCCGGCGAGCACCCGGTTCCAGGCCCGGTAGATCTCGTGCACGCCGTCCTGGTCGAACATCGGGCCGGCGTTGCCCGACCCGGTCACCTCGTCGGCGCGGTCGACGTCCGCCTCCTGCGCGCCGCCGGTGGCCGCCTGGTCGCTGCCCTCGATCATCGAGACGTGCCCGTCCCAGTCGGGAAGCCCGGGCTCCTTGACCATGCCGTGCGCGACGTCGATGCGGAACCCGTCGACGCCCCGGTCGAGCCAGAACCGCAGGACGTCCTCGAACTCGGCCCGCACCTCGACGTGCTCCCAGTTCAGGTCGGGCTGCCGGGAGTCGAACAGGTGCAGGTACCACTGCCCGGGGGTGCCGTCGGCGTCCGTGGTGCGCGTCCAGGCCGGCCCGCCGAAGATCGACTGCCAGTTGTTCGGCGGTTCGGCGCCGTCGGTGCCGCGGCCGTCGCGGAAGAGGTACCGCTCCCGCTCGGGCGAGCCGGGACCGGCGGCGAGTGCCGCCTGGAACCACACGTGCTCGTCGGAGGTGTGGTTCGGCACGAGGTCGACGACCACGCGCAGACCGAGCGCGTGCGCGCGGGCCAGGAGCGCGTCGAAGTCCTCGAGCGTGCCGAACAGGGGGTCGACGTCGCGGTAGTCGGCCACGTCGTAGCCGGCGTCGGCCTGCGGGGAGCGGTAGAACGGCGAGAGCCAGACGGCGTCGACGCCCAGGTCGGCCAGGTGGTCCAGCCGTGCGGTGATGCCGGGCAGGTCGCCGATGCCGTCGCCGGACGCGTCGGCGAAGGAGCGCGGGTACACCTGGTAGATGACCGCCTGACGCCACCACTGCGTGCCCGGGGCGCCAGGGGCGTGGGCGAGGGCGGTGTCGTCGCTGGTCAGGGGGTTCAGGGTCGTCACAGGGGCGGGCCTCGATTCAGGGTGCAGCGGGGCTACGGGTCGGGCGTCGTCGCGGGCGGGGTCCGGGTGGTCGTCGCGTGCGCGGCGCCCGACCCGGTCACGTCTCAGGAGACGGCGCGCGTGGTCGGGGACGTGGTCCCCGGGCTCGGTGCGGAGGCGGTCGGTGCCGCCCCGGTCGATCCACGGACGATGAGCTCGGGGTGGAACACGAGCTCGGTCCGGGAGGCGGGGGTTCCGCTGATCTCGGCGACGAGGGCCGAGACGGCGGCGTGACCCATCGCGAGGACGGGCTGGCGCACGGTCGTCAGCGGCGGGTCGGTGAACGCGATGAGCGGGGAGTCGTCGAAGCCGACGACGGACAGGTCGCCCGGGACGGACAGGCCGCGCGAGCGTGCCGCACGGATCGCACCGAGCGCCATGAGGTCCGAGCCGCAGATGATCGCGGTGTGGCCGGTGTCGATGAGCTCCAGGGCTGCGGCCTGGCCGCCCTCGACGGTGAAGAGCGTGGAGACGACGTGCCCGCTCGGGTCGTCGATGCCCAGCTCGCTGCGCAGCAGCCGTGCGAAGGCCTCCTGCTTGCGGCGGGCCGGGGTGAACCGGTCGGGGCCGATGGCCAGGCCGATCGAGCGGTGGCCGAGGGAGAGCAGGTGGCGGAACGACTGCTCGAGGGCGGCGGAGTCGTCGGTCGAGACGGCGGGGGCGTCGACGCCCTCGGCGTAGCCGTTGACCAGGACGATCGGCAGGCCGCGGCTGCGCAGCCGGTGGTAGCGCTCCTTGCTGGCCGAGGAGTCGGCGTGCAGCCCGGAGACGAAGACGATGCCGTCGACGGCGTGCTCGAGGAGCATCTCGACGTACTGGTCCTCGGTGGTGCCGCCGGGCGACTGCGTGCACAGCAGGGGCGTGTACCCGCGTTCGGTGAGCATCGTCTCGATGACCTGGGCGAACGCCGGGAAGACGGGGTTGGACAGCTCGGGGACGACGAGCCCGACCAGTCCCGCCGAGCGGGTGCGCAGCTTCTCGGGTCGTTCGTAGCCGAGCACGTCGAGCGCGGCCAGGACGGCCTGCCGGGCTTGGGTCGACACGCCGTGCTTGCCGTTGAGGACCCGTGACACCGTCGCCGTGCTGACGCCTGCCTGCTCGGCCAGATCGGTCAGTCGGGTGCGCACGGGTGGCAGCGTAGGGGACACCGGACCTCCTCGTCCTTGTTGTTCGGAGCGTCCGGCGGGGGGTGTCGGAACTTCATCCGGTTCGTCGTGCGGAGCTGCAGCGTACGACCGTTGCAACCGTTGCCTGAAAGTTACCGTAACGAGTTGCAAGCGGTGCCGCAACGAGGTTAGCGTCGCTGCCATCAGGCCAACGTCGGTGGGAAGACCGCCGATGCGCGGCATGCCACACCGACCTTCTGGGAGAACACGATGCGACGGAGCATCCCCCTTGTCGCTGCGACGCTCGGCCTCGCGCTGACGCTCGCCGCCTGCTCGGGCTCGGGCGACGAGCCCGCGGCCGACTCCACCACCACGGCCGCGGCCGCCGACGGCGGCAGCCTCACCATCTGGGTCGACGAGACCCGTCAGGACGCCGTCGCCGCCGCCGCTGCGACGTTCGAGAAGGAGACCGGCGCGACCGTCGAGCTCGTCCTGAAGAACTTCGGCGACATCCGCGCCGACTTCCTCGCCCAGGTGCCCACGGGCGAGGGCCCCGACATCACCGTCGGCGCGCACGACTGGCTCGGCGAGCTGACCACGAACGGCGTCGTCGCCCCGATCGAGCTCGGCGACAAGGCCTCGGAGTTCGAGCCCGTCTCCATCGAGGCGTTCACCCAGGACGGCCAGGTCTACGGCCTGCCCTACGCCGTGGAGAACATCGCCCTCATCCGCAACACCGCGCTCGCCGCGACCGCGCCCGCCACCTGGGACGAGGCCGTCGCCGCCGGTCAGGCCGCCGGCTCGAAGTACCCGATCCTCATCCAGACCGGTGTCGAGGGTGACCCCTACACCTACTACCCGCTGCAGACCTCGTTCGGCGCCCCCGTGTTCACCCAGAACGACGACGGCACCTACAACCCCGAGCTCGCGCTCGGCGGCGAGAACGGCAACGCGTTCGCCACGTGGCTGCAGGCCCAGGGCGCGGCCGGCGTGCTCAGCACCGACATCACCTACGACATCGCGGTCGACGCGTTCGCCAAGGGTGAGTCGCCGTTCATCATCGGCGGCCCCTGGATGATCGACTCGTTCGAGGGCCTCGACCTGGCCATCGACCCGATCCCGGCCGCCGGCTCGCAGCCCGCCCAGCCGTTCGTGGGCGTCTCCGGCTTCTACGTGAGCGCGCAGAGCAAGAACGCGCTGCTCGCCAACGACTTCCTCGTCAACTACATGGCCACCGAGGACGCCCAGCTGGCGCTCTACGAGGCCGGCAACCGCCCGCCGGCGCTCATCGCGGCCGCGGACTCGGCAGCCGCCGACCCGATCACCGACGGCTTCCGCAAGGTCGGCGCAGCTGCCGTGCCGATGCCCTCGATCCCCGAGATGGGTTCCGTGTGGGCCTTCTGGGGCGTCACCGAGGCCAACATCATCTCCGGCGCGGCCGAGCCCGTCGCCGCCTGGGAGAAGATGGTGACCGACATCGAGGGCGCGCTCGGCTCCTGAGCCGACGCACCGTCCGCCGGTCCGGCGACGCGCGGGGGACACCCTGCGCGTCGCCGGACGGCGTGCCCCTCTTCTCCATCCGCACGGAGGCCGCAGATGTCCACCCCGCAGTCCACGCTCGACGGCCCGGTCAGCACCGGGGCACCCGGCGACGGCGAACCCCCCGCAGGTCGCGCCCGACGCGGCGGTGACGGCTCGCACGCCCGCAACTACTCGCGCGGCTTCTTCGTCAAGCTCGCGATCATCGCCCTTGTCGACGCGCTCGGCGTGCTGGGCGTCATGGCCGCCTGGGGCCAGAGCTCCTACGGCATCCTCGCCTCGATGGTGGCGCTGCTGGTGGCCGCCAACTGGGTGTACTTCTCCAAGCGCGCCCTGCCGATGAAGTACATCCTCCCGGGCCTGGCCTTCCTGCTCGTCTACCAGGTGTACGTGGTCGTCTACACCGGCTTCGTGGCGTTCACCAACTACGGCGACGGCCACAACTCGACCAAGGAGCAGGCCATCGAGGCTCTGCTCATCCAGAACGAACGGCGCGTCGAGGGCTCGCAGGCGTACCCGCTGACCGTCGTCGAGGTCGACGGCGAGCTCGGCTTCGCGATCGTCACCACCGACGGCGACGTCCAGGTCGGCACCGCGGACTCGCCGCTGACCACGCAGGACGACGCCACCGTGACCGACGGCCGGGTCTCCGAGGTACCCGGCGCGAGCGTGCTCGACCGCAACGCCGTGCTGGCCCAGCAGGACGCGGTCACGACGCTGCGGGTGCCGTTCTCCGACGACCCCGAGGACGGATCGATCCGCACGCAGGACGCGCGCACCGGCTACGTCTACACCTCCACGCTCGAGTACGACGCGCAGGCCGACACGATGACGGACACCACGACCGGCACCGTCTACACCCCCAACGACCACGGCCAGTTCGAGGCCGAGGACGGTTCCACGCTCGCCGTCGGGTGGCGCGTCGTGGTCGGGTTCGAGAACTTCACCACCGCGTTCGGCGACAGCCGGTACGCCGGGCCGTTCGTCAAGATCCTGATCTGGACGTTCGCGTTCGCGGTGATCTCCGTGGCCAGCACGTTCCTGCTCGGGCTGTTCCTGGCGATGGTCTTCAACGACACGCGCCTGCGCGGTCGCAAGATCTACCGGACCTTGCTGATCCTGCCGTACGCGATCCCCGGGTTCCTCGCGGCTCTCGTGTGGGCCGGCCTGCTCAACCGCAGCTACGGGTTCATCAACCAGGTGTTCTTCAACGGTGCGGCGATCCCGTGGCTCACCGACCCGTGGCTGGCGAAGGTGTCGGTCATCGGGGTCAACCTCTGGCTCGGCTTCCCCTACATGTTCCTCATCTGCACGGGCGCGCTGCAGTCCCTGCCCACGGACGTGCTCGAGGCCGCCAAGATCGACGGCGCCGGGAAGCTGCGCACGTGGCGCTCGGTGATCCTGCCGCTGCTCCTGGTCTCGACCGCGCCGCTGCTGATCTCCTCGTTCGCGTTCAACTTCAACAACTTCACGCTCATCTACATGCTCACCAAGGGCGGTCCGCGGTTCGCCGACGCGTCGGTGCCGCTGGGGCACACCGACATCCTGATCTCGATGGTCTACTCCGTCTCCGGCATCGACGGGACAGCGCCGAAGAACTACGGGCTGGCCAGCGCCCTGTCGATCGTCATCTTCGTCATCGTCGCCACCATCTCGGCCCTGGCCTTCCGCCGGACCCGCTCGCTCGAGGAGATCAGCTGACATGGCCGCCGACACCGTCTCCGCCAGCGCCCGCCCGGTGCGGATGCAGGCCCCGCAGCAGCGGATGAAGCCCGGCAAGTGGTTCCGCGAGCTCGGCTGGCGCCACCTCGTGGGCATCATCGGCGTCGCGTACGCCGCGTTCCCGCTGGTCTACATCGTGTCCGCGTCGCTGTCCGACAAGGGCACGCTCACCGGCTCGAACGAGCTGTTCGCCCAGGTGAGCACCGCCAACTACGAGCACCTGAGCACGACGGCGTTCTGGACGTGGACCGTCAACACGCTCGTCATCGCCGTGGTCACGGGGATCGGGACCGTGCTCATGGGGGCCGCGGCCGCCTACGCGTTCTCGCGGTTCCGGTTCAGCGGCCGACGCACCGGGCTGACGTCGCTGCTGGTCATCCAGATGTTCCCGCAGATGCTCGCGTTCGTCGCGATCTTCCTGCTGCTCATCGGGCTGGGGAACGTCGTGCCCGTGCTCGGGCTCAACAGCAAGCTGGCCCTGATCTGCGTCTACCTGGGCGGCGCCCTCGGCGTGAACACGTTCCTCATGTACGGGTTCTTCAACACAGTGCCGCGCGAGCTCGACGAGGCCGCCAAGATCGACGGCGCCACGCACGGGCAGATCTACTGGACGATCATCCTGCGGCTCGTCTCGCCGATCCTCGCCGTCGTCGCCCTGCTGTCGTTCATCAGCACGTTCGGCGAGTTCATCATCGCCCGCTCGGTGCTGCAGTCCGAGAGCAACTGGACGCTCGCCGTCGGCCTGTACGGCTGGGTCGCCGACCGGCTCGACGCCAACTGGGGCCTGTTCGCCGCCGGTGCGGTGATCTCCGCGATCCCGGTGCTGGTCCTGTTCCTGTTCCTGCAGAAGTACATCGTCGGTGGGCTGACCGCCGGCTCCGTGAAGGGCTGAGGCGTGGCGCACCACCTGCTCGACCAGCCGCACCACGACGGGTCCGAGCAGTACGTCCCCGCGGGCGTGCCCCGGCTCGGCGACGTCGTGCCGGTGCGGTTCCGCGTCCCGGCGAGCGGCACCGAGAGCGCCCTGTGGGTCCGCACCGTGCGTGACGGCGAACCCCGCATGGAGCCGGCACGCCTGGACCGGTCCGACGAGCACGAGCGCTGGTACGTGGCCGAGGTGCCCGTGCACAACCCGGTCACCGGGTACCGGGCGCTGCTCGTGGAACCGGGCGGGTACCGCTGGCTCAACGGGCGCGGCATGCACGCACGCGACGTGCCCGACGCCGCCGACTTCCGGCTCACCGTGCACGACCCGGCACCCGCCTGGCTCGACGACGCCGTGGTCTACCAGGTGTTCCCGGACCGGTTCGCCCGTTCCAGCGGTCACGAGGGGCCACCGGCCGGTCCGCTGCCCGACTGGGCGCTGCCGGCGTCGTGGTCGGACGAGCCGATCGGGGAGGGGCCCGGTACGCCGAGGCAGCTCTACGGCGGCGACCTGCCCGGCATCGAGTCGCGGCTGGCGCACCTGCAGCGGCTCGGGGTGGACACGCTCTACCTGACCCCGGTGTTCCCCTCGCGCTCCAACCACCGCTACGACGCGAGCACGTTCGACCATGTCGACCCGCTGCTCGGCGGCGACGCGGCGTTCGCCTCGCTCAGCCGCGCGGTGCACGCCCGCGGCATGCGGATCATCGGCGACCTGACCACCAACCACACGGGTGCCGGGCACGAGTGGTTCGCGCGTGCGCTCGCGGACCGGACCTCGCAGGAGGCCGAGTTCTACTACTGGCAGGACGCGGAGCCGGGGTACGTCGCCTGGCTCGGCCACGCCTCGTTGCCCAAGCTCGACTACCGCGCGGCCTCGCTGGCCCGCCGGATGATCGAGGGCCTCGACTCGGTCATCGCCCGCGGTCTGCGCGAGCCGTACGCGCTCGACGGCTGGCGCATCGACGTGGCGAACATGACCGGTCGCTACGCCGCCGACGACGTCACGCACCAGGTCGCCCGCACCATCCGCGCCACCATGCGGGCGATCAACCCGAACTCGGTGCTCGTCTCGGAGCACTTCCACGACGCCGGCACGGACCTGCAGGCCGGGGGCTGGCACGCCAACATGAACTACTCGGCGTTCACCCGCCCGGTGTGGACCTGGCTCGTGGACCCGGCGACGACGCTCGACTTCCTCGGGCTGCCCGCCCGGATCCCGCGGCGGGACGCCCGATCCATGGTGGACACCATGCGGGACTTCGACTCCGCCGTGCCGTGGAACGTCACGACCCACCAGTGGAACATGCTCGGCTCGCACGACACCCCCCGGGTGCGCACGGTCGTCGGGTCGCGCGCGGCCGTCGAGGTCGCGGCCGGTCTGCTGTTCACCTACCCCGGCACGCCCGCGATGTTCGCCGGCGACGAGGGCGGCCTGACAGGTCGCAACGGGGAGCACGCGCGCGTGCCCATGCCCTGGTCGCAGATCGACGCCGGAGGCGGTCCCGGATGGGACGCCGCGACGTTCGAGGTGTTCCGCCGGCTCATCGCGCTACGCCGCTCCTCGCGTGCGCTGCGGCAGGGCGGGCTGCGCTGGGCGCTCGTCGAGGACGACGCCGTGGCCTTCCTGCGCGAGACCGCCGACGAGCGGGTGCTCGTGCTCGCCGCGCGTTCCCCCTGGTCGGGGGCGCGCCTGCCGCGTCACCTGCTGGGTCGGGGCGCCGAGCCGGAGAACCTCTACGGCGGCGCACCGCTGGACGTCACTGCGCATGGCCTGGTGCTGCCCGGTGACGGTCCCGGCGTGCAGGTCTGGCGGTTGCCGTGAACGGCGCAGCCCCGGGCCGGCCCTCCGCGTCGGGACCCCACCTGCCCGCGGACCTCGCCACGCAGCTGCACGCCCTCGGCGTCCGCCCCGGCGGGGTGCTCCTGGTGCACGCGAGCCTGCGCGCGATCGGCACGGTCGTCGGCGGCGCGCAGGGCGTGGTCCTCGCGCTCGAGGACGTGCTCGACCCCGCGGGCACCCTCGTGATGCCCAGCCAGTCGTGGCAGCTGTGCGACCCGCAGTACCTGGACGACCCGCAGGTCCCCGCCGACCGGCGCGACGAGGTACGTGACGCGTTGCCGGCCTACGACCCGGCGTGGACGCCGTCGCGCACCATGGGTGCGGTCGCCGAGGTGCTGCGCACCCAGCCCGGCACGCTGCGCTCCGGCCACCCGCACCGCTCGTTCGTGGCACGCGGGCCCGCTGCCGCCGATCTGCTGGCCCGGCACGACCTGGACGACCCCGTCGGCGAGGGCTCCCCGCTGGCCCGTGTGCACGCGCTGGGCGGTCAGGTGCTGCTGCTGGGCGTCGGGTACGACAAGTGCACCGCCCTGCACCTGGCCGAGGCCCGCTCCGGGCTGCCCGCCTCCCGGGTGCCCAACGGTGCGCCGATGCTGCTCGACGGACGCCGGACCTGGGTGCGCTTCGAGGAGCCCGTCGTCGACGACAGCGACTTCCTCGCGCTGGGCGAGGCCTTCGCCGCGACCCGTGGTGAACGCACCGGTCAGGTCGGGGGAGTCACGGCGCGGCTGGTCGAGGTGCGTGAGCTGGTGGGGTTCGCGGCCGCATGGTTCGCCCGGACGAGGACCGCGCACCTGCCGTCGGCCGTGGCCGGCTAGTCCGGCTCGTTAGTCTGGTCGCGTGACCGCCCTCGAGCAGACCCTCGCCGTCGACGGCTACGTCGACAGCGACCGGGAACGGTGGTTGCGTGAGGCGCCCAAGTCGAGCGAGCGCAGCGCCTTCGAGCGTGACCGCGCCCGCATCGTGCACTCCTCGGCGCTGCGCCGGCTCGGGGCCAAGACCCAGGTGCTCGGTCCCTCGTCCGACGACTTCGTCCGGACCCGCCTGACGCACTCCCTCGAGGTCGCGCAGGTGGGCCGGGAGATCGGCAAGGCGCTGGGCTGCGACCCCGACGTCGTGGACACCGCGTGCCTCGCGCACGACCTCGGGCACCCGCCCTTCGGGCACAACGGCGAACGCGCGCTCGCCGAGCTCGCCAAGGACATCGGCGGGTTCGAGGGCAACGCGCAGACGCTGCGGCTGCTGACCCGGCTCGAGCCGAAGGTCGTCGACCGCGACGGACGATCGGTCGGGCTCAACCTCACGCGGGCCAGCCTGGACGCCTCGGTGAAGTACCCGTGGCGCTTCGGTCAGGGTCCGCTCAGCGCCGCCAGCGGGCGGCCCACCCACAAGTTCGGCGTGTACGAGGACGACCTGCCGGTCTTCACCTGGCTGCGCGCCGACGCGCCCGTCGGACGCAAGTGCCTCGAGGCGCAGGCCATGGACCTGGCCGACGACATCTCGTACTCGGTGCACGACGTCGAGGACGCCGTCGTCGGCGGGCGGTTCGACCTGTCGGTCCTGGGCCAGTCCGAGGAGCGCGACCGGGTCGTGGAGGCGGTGCAGACCTGGTACGGCGGCGCGGTACCGCCCGAGGGCCTGCTGGAGGCGATGGACCGCCTCGTGGCCGCCGAGCTGTGGCGGCCCGGCTTCGACGGCTCGCGCGGGGCGCTCGCGATGCTCAAGGACGCCACCAGCCAGCTGATCGGACGGTTCGCCAAGGCCGCCCAGCTGGCCACCCGGGAGCGCTACGGCCACGGTCCGCTGACCCGCTACGCCGCCGACCTGATCGTCCCGGTCGAGACCCTCGCCGAGATCCTCGTGCTCAAGGGCCTGGCCGTGGCCTACGTGATGGCACCCCGCGAGCTCGAGCCGCTGTACCACCGGCAGCGCGAGGTGCTCGCCGACCTGGTCGAGGTGCTCAGTGAGCGCGCGCCGACCGCCCTCGAGCCGCCGTTCGCCGCCGACTGGGTGGCCGCCGCAGACGACGCGGCACGGCTGCGCGTCGTGATCGACCAGGTGGCCTCGATGACCGACGTCTCGGCCGCGGCGACGCACGCCCAGCTGGTCCGGCCGCCCCGGCGCTGACGCCTAGACTTCGCCCGTGGCAGGTCGGATCCGTCGGGAGGACGTCGAGGCGGTCCGCGAGCGTGCCCACATCGAGGAGATCGTCGGCGCGCACGTCTCGCTGCGACCGGCCGGCGTCGGCTCGATGAAGGGCCTGTGCCCCTTCCACGACGAACGATCCCCCTCGTTCCACGTGCGCCCGCAGGTCGGCCGCTACCACTGCTTCGGCTGCGGCGAGGGCGGCGACGTCATCGCGTTCGTGCAGAAGGTCGACGGCCTGGCCTTCCAGGAGGCGGTCGAGTACCTGGCCGGACGGGTCGGCCTGCAGCTGCGGTACGAGGAGGGTGGTGCCCCGCGCCCCGGGGAGGAGCCCGGCAAGCGTCGGCGCCTGCTCGACGCGCACCGCGTCGCCGAGGAGTTCTACCGCGAGCAGCTCACCTCGGCCGGAGCCGCTGCCGGGCGGGCGTTCCTCGCCGAGCGGGGGTTCGACCGGTCCGCCGCCGACCAGTTCGGGGTCGGCTTCGCGCCGCAGGGCTGGGACGGGCTGCTGCGCCACCTGCGCGGGCGGGGCTTCACCGAGGCCGAGCTGACCGCGTCGGGACTGGTCAGCCAGGGTGGGCGAGGCATCTACGACCGGTTCCGCGGCCGTCTCGTGTGGCCGATCCGTGAGGTCACGGGCGACACCGTCGGCTTCGGGGCGCGCAAGCTGTTCGAGGAGGACCAGGGCCCCAAGTACCTCAACACCCCCGAGACGCCGCTGTACCGCAAGTCGCAGGTGCTCTACGGCATCGACCTGGCCAAGCGCGAGATCGCCAAGGACAAGCGCGTCGTCGTCGTCGAGGGGTACACCGACGTCATGGCGATGCACCTGTCCGGTGTCGGGGGTGCGGTCGCCACCTGCGGGACGGCCTTCGGCTCGGACCACGCGCGCATCGTGCGACGGCTCGTGGGCGACTCCGGGTCGTCCGGCGGCGTCCAGCTCGCCTCGGGGACGTCGCTCGGCGGGGAGATCATCTTCACGTTCGACGGCGACGCCGCAGGTCAGAAGGCCGCGCTGCGGGCGTTCGGCGAGGACCAGGCGTTCTCCGCGCAGACGTTCGTCGCGGTCGAGGCCTCGGGCATGGACCCGTGCGAGCTGCGCCAGGCCAAGGGGCCCGACGCGGTGCGCGCGCTGGTCGCGCACCGTCAGCCGCTGTACGAGTTCGTCATCCGCTCGACGCTCGCGGCGTTCGACCTCGGCACCGCCGAGGGCAGGGTCGCCGCGCTGCGCGCGGCCGCACCGGTCGTCGCCGGGATCCGTGACGCGGCGCTGCGGCCCGAGTACACGCGTCTGCTCGCCGGGTGGCTCGGCATGGACGACCAGTCGGCCGTCCGGCAGGCGGTGCAGGGCGCGGGCCGTCAGGCCGGCCGCGATCCCCGGGGCGGGCAGCACGCCGACCGCGGTCGCGACCCGCGCGGCGGTCGGCCGGACCAGGCGGGCGGCGCCCGTGACCAGGGCGAGCACGCCGGGCCGCCGGTCGCCCGCATGCCCGTGCCCGACCGCCGTGACCCCGTCGCGCAGGTCGAGCGGACCGCGCTCGAGGTCGTGCTGCAGCACCCCGCCCTTGTCCCCGAGGAGTTCGACGACCTCGCCGCCGACGCGTTCGCCGCCCCGGCCTACCGGGCCGTGCACGAGGCCGTGCGTGCCGCCGGAGGGCTCGCCACGGCCCGCGCGGCGGTGCAGGGCGCCGGCGGGTCGGCCACCGGTTGGGTCGGGCAGGTGATCGAGCAGGCCGCTGCACCGGTGCAACCGCTGGTCACCGAGCTCGCGGTCGCCCCGTTGCCCGAGGACCGCCCCGACCAGGTCGGCGACTACGTGCGCGGGGTCGTCCTGCGCCTGGTCGAGATCGGGTACACCCGGCACATCGCCGAGCTGCGCGGGCGGCTGCAGCGGATGGACGCGACCGCTGACCCGGCGGGGTACCAGGCGGCGTTCGCCGAGCTCGTCGCGGTCGAGGGGCGTCGCCGCACGCTGCGCGAGAGCGCCTGACCCCTCGGTGCGAAGGGGCCCGACCTCCCGGCTCCCCTCAGCACCCTCAGCGCAGGACGACCGGCTCGGTCCCGTCGTCGGCGATCGTGCCGCCGTGCACGGCGGCGGTCACGGTCATCGACCGCAGCGTCACCTGACCGCCGTAGTAGGACAGGAACGCCGTGTCGGTCGCGTCGCGGCCCGTGCCGATCCGCAGCATCGACCCGCGCGGGGCCAACCCGGTCGCGTCGACCACGTGCCACGCGCCGTCGACCCACGCCTCGGCGACGGCGTGGAAGTCCATCGGCTTGAGCCCGGGCGCGTACACGGAGGCCAGGCGGGCCGGGGTGTCGTTGGCCCGCAGCAGCGCGACGACCAGGTGCGCGAAGTCGCGGCACACGCCCCGGCGCTTGAGCAGGGTGTCGGACGCGCCGTCGGTGGGCAGGCTGGCCCCCGACAGGTAGGTCACGTGGCGGCGGACCCAGCCGACGACCGCGTCCAGCAGCGGCTGACCACGCAGGCCGGCGAACTCGTCGCGGGCGAACGCGAGCAGACGGTCGGAGTCGACGTAGCGGCTCGGGCGCCGGTACTCCACGAGGTCCTCGTCCTCGACCGGCGGCAGGTCGGCCTGACCGACGACCGTCGCCTGGTAGTCGACCACGAGCCGGCCCACCGGAGCCATCACCCGGTGCAGGCGCGAACCGGTGCGTCCCTTGATCTCCACGAGCTCCAGCGGGCCGTCCTCGTGCCGCACGGTGAGCAGCTCGGAGCGGTCGTGCGCACCGTCGGCGACGGCGATCTGCAGCAGCATCTCGAGGGGGGCGTGGACGTCCATCGACAGGTGCGAGGAGACGATGCGCTGCACGGCAGGGGTCCTTTCACGGCGGTGCGCCACGAGGGGAGAGGTGCCGTCGAGCCCGACGCGCAGCGCAAGTGTGAGGCCTGCCGGTCCGGGAGTAAAGCGTCCCGGATCGGGCATCTCCCCGCGCAGGTCGCAGGGGTGTTCGCGCGGTTCGTCGGCCCTCGTCGAGCGGTGCCCGCGGGTCGTTCAGCGGCGGCTCTGCGGTGCTCCGTGCTCGCTCGCGTCGGGGCACCGCAGCGGCGCTCCGTCCTCGTCGACGGCCTCGTCTCCGTCCTCGATCGCGCGTGCGGCGACGGGGGTCGGCTCGCGGGGGCCGTGCGGTGCCGGGACGTCGAGCAGGGGGCGCAACCGCTCCTCCTCGAGCATCCACCGGCGCTCGTGCAGGTAGGCCCACGTCAGCGGGATCATCGCGGCGACCCAGGCGAGCGGCCCCGCGAGGCTCACACCGAGGAACCCCAGGGGCCCGGTCAGCAGCAGCGCGGCGGCGACCCGGGTGACGAGCTCCATGATGCCGGCGACCGTCGGGACGACCGTGCGGCCCAGACCTTGCAGCGCACCCCGGATCGCGAACAGCAGCCCGAGCACGACGTAGAGGATGCCGTTGCTGACCAGGTAGACCTGGGCCAGGTCGACGACGTGCTCCTGGCCCTGGCCCACGAACATCCGGACCAGCCAGGGGCCGCAGGAGATCGTCACGGCGGCGATCGCCAGGCTGAAGCCGGCGGTGATGAGGCACGTCTGGCGCACGCCGAGGCGGATCCGGGCGTGCAGCGCCGCGCCGTGGTTCTGCGCGGCGAACGTGGCCAGCGCGAGCCCGAAGGAGGACATGGGGGCGATCGCGAGCGCGTCGACCCGCTGGGCGGCCGTGAACGCCGCCACGGCCTGCGCGCCGAGCCCGTTGATCGCGTACTGCAGGACGAGGGTGCCGATCGCGATGATCGAGGTCTGGAACCCCATGGGCAGCCCGAGCCGCAGCTGGTCGACGAGGTCGGCGCGGGTGATCCGCCAGTCCTCGCGGGTCAGGCGCAGGATCGGCATCCGGGTGCGCACGAGCCACAGGCACGCGACGACGGAGACGACCTGGGACAGGACGGTGGCCAGCGCGGCGCCGCCCACACCCATGTGCAGGCCGCGGATCAGGGCGAAGACCAGCACGACGTTGAGCCCGCAGGAGACCACGAGGAACACCAGCGGGGTGCGGCTGTCGCCGAGCGCCCGGATCGTGCTGGACAGGAAGTTGAACGAGATGGTCGCGGCGGTGCCCCAGAACGTCACGACGATGAACACCGTGGCGTCGTCGAGGATCTCCGGCGGCGTGTGCATGAGCTCGAGCAGCGGACGTGCGGCCGGGACGGCCACGGCGGTGAGCACCACGGCGAAGGCGGCGGTGAGCACGGCGCCGGCCGCGACGCTGCGCCGCACGGCAGGGGCGTCGCCGGCGCCGAAGGCGTGCGCGGTGGGGATGGCCAGGCCGGACGTGAGCCCCCAGGCGAAGCCGAGCATGAGGAACGAGAGCCCGCCGGTCGCGCCGACGGCGGCGAGCGCGTCGACGCCGATGGTCCGGCCGACGACGAACGCGTCGGCGAACCCGTAGAGCTGTTGGACGACGTTGCCGATCAGCAGCGGCACGGCGAAGACGAGGATGAGGCGGGCAGGGCGACCGGTGGTGAGGTTGGTGGTCACGAGGGGGGCTCCGGGAGCGACGGTGCTGGGGCGCCTGGGTGGTGTGGCTCAGGTGCAGGGCAGGGCAGGTGCAGGGCGGGTGCGGGGCAGGTGCGGGCAAGGCAGGTGGGACGGAGGGGGGTGGTGCAGGACTGCCCTCGGGGCGGTGGTGCCGTCGGTCCGCGGAACAGGGGCCGAATCGATTCGACCACGATCATGTTAGCGCTCACCGGACAGTGCGTCAGCAGTGATTCCGGCGCGCGGCGCGTCGGCGTGTCGATGGTTGCGCCGCGCGGTCGGACCGTCGACAGGCGCTCCGCCCGGGGGCGCCCGTACAGTCCGAGGTGGGCCGCTCGCACCGCGGCGTGCCGCCTCACCGGTGCTCGTGCGAGCGGGGCAGTAGGCGCCCGGGTGACCGGAGGACGGAGCGTCGCCGTGCTGACGACGGGGTCGGCGTACGAGGTGCGATGGCTGCGTTCCGACGTGCTCGCCGGGCTGACCGTGACCGCCCTGCTCATCCCGGAGGGCATGGCCTACGCCCAGCTGGCCGGCGTCCCGCCGCAGGCCGCGTTCTACGCCGCACCCGCCGCGCTCCTCCTCTACGCCGTGCTCGGCACCTCGCGCCAGCTCGTCGTCGCCGTGTCCTCGGCGGTCGCCATCACCTCGGCCGCGCTCATCGGCGAGCTCGCGCCGCAGGGCACCGCGCAGTACGTCGCGCTCACCGCGGCGCTCGCGGTGCTGGCCGGTCTGGTCTCGATGGCCGCCGGGTTCGCGCGCCTCGGGCGGATGGCCCGGTTCTTCTCCCCGTCGGTGCTGCTCGGCTTCGTGTTCGGCCTCGCCCTCATCATCAGCGCCCGCCAGCTGCCCCACCTGCTCGGCATCGAGGTGCAGCAGGACAAGTTCTTCCCGCTGGTGTGGGCCTCGCTGCAGGCGCTGCCGGACGTCCACCTGCCCACGCTCGTCCTCGGGTTGCTGTGCATCGCGGCGATGATGGCGCTCGAGCGGCTCGTGCCGAGGGTCCCCGCCGCGCTCGCGGTGCTGGTCGGTGCCCTGATCTTCTCGGCCCTGCGCGACCTGCCCGCGCACGGCGTCGCGGTGGTCGGACCGCTGCCCGCCGGCCTGGCCGCACCGCAGCTCCCGGGGGTCGGGTGGGACGCCCTCCCGCAGCTGGCGACCGGGGCGCTCGGCATCGCGCTGCTCGTCTTCGCCGAGGCCGTCGGGCCCGGACAGGCGCTCGCCAAGGAGCACGGCTACCAGATCGACACCGACCGCGAGCTGGTCGCCATCGGGGCCGCGAACGTCGGTGCCGGGCTGTTCCAGGGCTTCTCGATCGGCGCGAGCCTGTCGAAGTCGGCCGCCAACGACGAGGCGGGGGCGCGCACGTCCTGGTCCCTCGTCGTGGCCGCAGCGGCCACCGCGCTCGTCGCCCTCTTCCTGACGCCGCTGTTCCGTGACCTGCCGGAGGCCGCGCTCGGGGCGATCGTGGTCGTCGCGGTCTCCGGGATGGAACGCCCCGGTCCGCTGCGCCGGCTGTGGCGGCTGCGCCGCGCCGACTTCGTGCTGGCCCTGGTGGCGCTGCTCGGAGTGCTGCTGCTCGACATCCTCGTCGGGCTGACGATCGCCGTGGTCGCCTCGCTGGCCGTGGTCGTCTGGCGGGCGAGCCAGGCGCGGGTCGACGTCGTGGGGGAGCGGCCCGACGCGACGCGGCGGCCCGACGAGCCCCCGGCGCCCCCCGGGATGCTCCTGGTCCGGCCGCAGGAGCAGCTGTTCTTCGCGAACGCCGCCGACATCCGCGACGAGGTCCTGGCCGCGCTGCACGACGACCTGGACCCCCCGGAGGTCGTCCTCGTGGACCTCGGCCTGACCCCCGACCTCGACGTGCCCGCGCTCGACGTGCTCGCCGAGCTGCGCGACCGCGTGGCGCGCGGGGGCTGCCGGATGTGGCTGGCCTCGAGCGTCGACGAGGTGCGTGCGCGGCTCGAACGGGCGGGGCTGACGGGCGCCGGCCAGACGTTCCTGTTCCACGACGCGACCGAGGCCGTGCTCGCGCACCTGTCGTTGCGCTCGACGGCGGACGCGGCAGGGGCCCGCCAGTCGGTGTTCGGCCAGCTGCTGGCCGACATCCAGGAGTGGCGGCAGGCGCCCGGGCTCGACGAGCGAGGCCGGGCCTCCCTCGACGCGCTCGCGGCGCAGGTGCGCTCGGAGATGGAGACGCCGTGACCGCCGGCTCAGGCAACCCCGAGGGGTCGAGGAAGGACGAGAGGCGTCCGGTGCTGATCGGCGCGCGGTGGCGCAGCAGGCGGTCGGCCGCGGTCGCCGGCGTGCTGTTCGCCGTGCTCCTCGTGGTCGCGATCGTCGCGATGCGGGTCGCGACGGCGGACGCCGACCCGCAGGTGCTCGTCGAGGACGCCGGACGGCGTCGGCTGATCGGGCTGAGCCTGCAGATCGTGCCGTTCGCCGGGATCGCGTTCCTGTGGTTCATCGGCGTCGTGCGCGACCAGCTCGGCGACGTCGAGGACCGGCTCTTCTCCACCGTGTTCCTGGGCAGCGGCCTGCTCTTCCTCGCGATGCTCTTCCAGGGGGCCGTGACCCAGACCAGCATGCTGGCCATGCTCGGCGACGAACCACCGGACGGCAGCGTGTGGACGTTCGGTCGGGGTGCCACCGAGGCGCTGATCTCGGTGTACGCCATGCGGATGGCGGCGGTCTTCACGCTCTCGGTCAGCTCGGTCGCCCTGCGCACGCGTGCGGTGCCGCGCTGGGTCGCCCTGCTGGGCCTCGCGGTCGGACTGCTCCTGATGGTCACGGGCGGGTCGTCCCGGTGGGTCGTGCTCGCGTTCCCCGTCTGGGTCCTCGTCCTCAGCCTCGTGATCCTGCTCACACGCCCGCCCGGGACCTCGTCCTCGGCGCTCGTGGCCCCACGGTAGGACGGGTCGCGCGAGCCCTGGGGGGTTCTGCGGGGTCCTCCCTGCCGGGGCTGCCGTCGTGGTCCGATGGGCGCACACCCCTGCTGCCCGGTCGCCCTTGCGGGCGCCGTCCGGACGGCAAGCACTTCGAGGAGAGACACCCATGCGTGGAGCTGTGATGCACGCCCCCGGCGACGTGCGCGTCGAGGACCGCCCGATGCCGACGATCGTCGAACCCACCGATGCGATCATCAGGATCGCCGCGACCTGCGTGTGCGGGTCGGACCTGTGGCCGTACCGAGGTCTGGAGCCGGTGGCCGCGCCTCAGCCGATGGGCCACGAGTACGTGGGCGTCGTGACCGAGATCGGCGAGGCAGTCCGGGAGATCCGGGTCGGCGACTTCGTCGTCGGGTCGTTCTTCTCCTCCGACAACACCTGCGAGATCTGTCTGGCCGGCTACCAGACCCACTGCGTGCACCGCGGCCCGGGTGCCGCCTCGGGCGGCCAGGCGCAGTACACGCGCGTCCCGCTGGCCGACGGGACCCTGGTGGCGACGCCCGGGCAGCCGGACGCCGACCTGGTCCCGTCGCTGCTGGCGGCCTCCGACGTGCTGGGCACCGGCTGGTTCGCGGCCGTGGCGGCCGAGGTGGGACCGGGCAAGACGGTCGCGGTCGTCGGGGACGGCGCGGTGGGCCTCCTGGGCGTGCTCGCGGCCAAGCAGCTGGGAGCCGAGCGGATCATCGCGATGTCCCGGCACGCCGACCGCCAGGCGCTGGCCCGCGAGTTCGGGGCGACGGACATCGTCACCGAGCGGGGCGACGAGGGCGTGGCGCGCATCAAGGAGCTCACCGGCGGTCTGGGCGCGCACTCGGTGATCGAGGCGGTGGGCACGCAGGAGTCGATGATGCAGGCGATCCGGGCCACCCGCCCGGGCGGGCACGTCGGGTACGTCGGGGTCTCCCACGACGTGTCGCTGCCCGGCCTGGAGCTGTTCTTCTCCGGTGTGCACCTGCACGGCGGCCCGGCCCCGGTGCGGCGGTTCCTGCCCGACCTGATCGACCGCATCTGGCGACGCGAGATCGACCCCGGCAAGGTCTTCGACCTGGTGCTGCCCCTCGAGGAGGCGGCCGCGGCGTACCGGGCCATGGACGAGCGCCGCGCGATCAAGGTCCTGCTGACCGTCTGACCGGAGGGTGCCGTGGTCCTCAGGAGTGTCTGAGGACCACGGCACCCTGGGTGCGGCTGCTCCTCGACGCGTCAGTGGGCGTGTGCCGCGATCACGGGCCGCTCGGCGTCCTCCTCGACCGGGTGCTCGAGGTTCTGCTCGGCCAGGGCGCTGGCACGAGCGGGGATCGTGGTGGCGACCACCGCGGCGACCGCGGCGGCGCCCGCACCGAGCAGGAGCCCGGTCACGAACCCGGCCCGGCTGGGCACGGTGAAGCCGCCACCGAGGTCGAGGGTCATCTGCGACAGGACCACCCCGACGATCGCCGCGGAGACCGAGGTGCCGATCGAGCGCATGAGCGTGTTGAAGCTGTTGGCCGAGCCGGTCTCGGACCGCGGCACGGAACCCATGATGAGCGCGGGCATGGCGCCGTAGGCGAGCCCGACGCCGCTGCTGCTGATCGCGACGGCCACGGCCAGGCCGAGGATCGATCCCATGAGCACGATCGCGGACAGGTAGCCGACGGCGACCACGGCAGCGCCGAGGACGAGGCTGACCTTGGGTCCGCGTGCGTGCGAGAGGCGGGCGCCGAACGGTGAGACGAGCATCATCATCAGGCCGCCGGGCATCATCCACAGCCCCATGTGCAGCATGTCCTGGCCCAGGCCGAACCCGGTGCTGGTGGGCAGCTGCAGCAGCTGGGGGATGATCAGCGACTGCGCATACATCGCGAACCCGATGACCAGGGACGAGACGTTCGTCAGCAGGACGACGGGGCGCGCGGTGACGCGCAGGTCGACCAGCGGGTCGGTGACGCGCAGCTCGTACCAGCCCCAGATCAGCACCAGGACGACGGCCGCGGCGAGCAGAGCGATGATGGTCGGGCTTCCCCAGCCCCAGTCCGCCCCCTTGGACACGCCGAGGAGCAGGCACACGAGGGCCACGCCGAGCCCGATCGCACCGGGCAGGTCGAACCGGCCGCGGGCGGTCACGGGCGCGGCCGGGATGAGCGTCGCGATGAGGATGACGACGACGACCGCGAGCACGGTGGCGCCCCAGAACAGCGTCCGCCAGCTGGCGTTCTGGGCGACCGCGGCGGCGATCGGCAGGCCGAGGGCGCCGCCGACGCCCATGGAGGCGCTCATCAGCGCGATCGAGGTGCCGAGCCTCTCGGCGGGCAGGATGTCGCGCATGGCGCTGATGCCCAGCGGGATGAGCCCCATGCCGGCGCCCTGGAGCGCGCGCCCGGCGACCATCGGGACGACCGAGCCGGCGGTCGCGCACACGATCGAGCCGATGACCAGCAGCGAGCCGCAGATGAGCATGAGCCGGCGCTTGCCGTACAGGTCGCCCAGCCGTCCGCTGGTCGGCGTCATCACGGCCGCGGACAGCAGGGTGGCGGTGATGACCCAGGAGGTGTTCGAGGCCGTGGTGCCCAGGATCGTGGGCAGCTCGGCGATGAGGGGGACCACGAGGGTCTGCATGATCGCGGCCGTGATGCCGGCGAAGGCCAGCACCAGGACGATCGCGTTCGACCGGGCGGGGGAGACGGCGCCCAGCGTGCCCGGGCGGACGGGCAATTCATGGGAGGTATTCACGATGTGCAGCATACACACGATGTGCATCATGCACATCCCCGCTAGGATGGGCCTCACGCCACGACGACGGAGGAGCGCGCGATGACGGGGGCTGCCCAGGGTGTGCAGAGCCGGACGACGAGCAGGGACGAGCAGGCGGCAGCAGTGCTGCGGACCCTGGAGCTCGAGGCGATGCTGTTCGGACGCCAGCTCGAGCCCGCGCTGCGGCACACGTCCGACCACGACCGGCTCGACCGCAGCGCCTACGCGCTCCTGACCCGCCTGCAGGTGCAGGGCCCGATGTCGATCGGCGAGCTCAGCGACGCCTTCAGCCTCGACGTGTCCACCGTGAACCGGCAGGCGGGCGCCGTGCTGCACGCCGGGCTGGTCGAACGGATCCCCGACCCCGACGGCGGCATGGCCCGCAAGTTCCGGCTCACCACGGAGGGCCGTCGCCGGCTCGACGACGAGCGGGAGTCGAACCTGCGGGGACTGGCCCTCGTCGTGGGCAGCTGGACGACCGAGGACGTCGACGCGCTCGCGACCTTGATGCGGCGGCTGAACCTCGAGATCGAGGACCGTCGCGGTCGCCGCTGGCCCCGCCCCTGACCCGAGCTCGAGGGGTGGCCTCCAGAGGGGTACCGACGGCAACTCCCTCGGGACCGCATCCCCTCCTACCGTGGTGGGCATGGCGACGAGCAGACGTGACGAGGTGCGGGACTTCCTGGTCTCGCGCCGAGCGAAGGTCACCCCCGAGCAGGCGGGTCTCCTGCCGGGCGGACGTCGTCGTGTCCCGGGCCTGCGCCGCGGCGAGGTCGCTCAGCTGGCCGGCGTGTCGGTCGAGTACTACACGCAGCTCGAGCGCGGGGCCGTGGGCGGCGCGTCCGACAGCGTCCTGGACGCCCTCGCCCGGGCACTGCTGCTGGACGACGCGGAACGCGCCCACCTGTTCGACCTGGCACGGTCCGGCGGCGCCGGCGCGGGGAGCCATCGCCGGCCGAGCGTGCAGGCCGTGCGTCCCGGCATCCAGCAGCTCCTCGACGGTCAGCTCGCCCCCGCATGGGCGGGCAACCGTCGCGGCGACCTGGTGGCCACCAACCTTCTGGGGCGGGCGCTGAACTCCCCGCTGTTCGACGAACCCGACCGGCCCGTCAACGCGGCACGGTTCCGGTTCCTCAGCCCGCGGGCCGCCGCGTTCTACCGGGACTGGGAGCAGACCGGCCGGGACACCGTCGCGGCACTGCGCCTCGCAGCGGGCAGCACCCCGTTCGACCGGGGCCTGAGCGACCTGGTCGGCGAGCTGTCGACCCGCAGCGAGGAGTTCCGCACCCTGTGGGCCTCGCACGACGTGCGCCTGCACAGCACGGGGACCAAGCGGCTGCACCACCCCGTGGTCGGCGACCTCGACCTGGCCTACGAGGGCCTGGCGCTCGCCTCGGACCCCGGTCTGATGATCTTCGTCTACAGCGCCGAGCCCGGCTCGGCGTCCGCGCACGCCCTCGACCTGCTCGCCAGCTGGGCCGCGACGTCCGCCGCGCAGGAGCGCAGCGCCGACGGCGCACCGGCCCGGAGCCTTCCCGGGCGCCCGTAGCACCCACCCACCCGCCCACCCACCCGCCCCGCCCGTGCTGACCGCACGGGCTCTGTCGACGCGCGCACCCACCGGGCGCGCACACCACCACGAGAGGTTCCACCATGACCGTCCAGATCCCCGACGTCGTCCTCAACAACGGCGTCCGGATGCCGATCCTCGGCTTCGGCGTCTTCCAGGTGCCCGACGAGCAGACCGAGCAGGTCGTCACCGACGCGCTCGCGGCCGGCTACCGGCACCTGGACACCGCGGCCGTCTACGGCAACGAGGCGGGTGTCGGCCGGGCCATCGCCGCCAGCGGCATCCCGCGCGACGAGCTGTTCGTCACCACCAAGCTGTGGGTGCACGACGGCGGCGAGGACGGCACCCGCCGCGCGTTCGACGCCTCGCTGGAGCGCCTCGGCCTGGACCACCTGGACCTGTACCTGATCCACCAGCCGTACGGCGACGTGTACTCCTCGTGGCGTGCCATGCAGGACCTGTACGCGCAGGGCCGGGTCCGTGCGATCGGCGTCTCGAACTTCTACCCCGACCGGCTGGTCGACCTCATCACGCACACCGACGTCGTCCCCGCCGTCAACCAGGTCGAGACGCACCCGTTCTTCCAGCGCGCCGACGACCAGGCGCTGATGGCCGAGCACGGCGTGCAGATCGAGGCCTGGGGCCCGCTGGCCGAGGGCCGCAACGACATCTTCACCAACCCGACCCTGACCGAGATCGGGCAGGCGTACGGCAGGTCCGTCGCGCAGGTCGCGCTGCGCTGGCTCGTGCAGCGCGGGGTCGTCGTCATCCCCAAGTCGGTGCGACCGGAGCGCATGGCCGAGAACCTGGACGTCTTCGACTTCGAGCTCACCGAGGGCGACATGGCCCGCATCGCCACGCTCGACACCGGCGCGAGCCTCGCGTTCGACCACCGCGACCCCGAGTTCGTGGTCCGGATCGGTGGCGCGCGGATCGGCTGAGCCGTCACGGGGCGGCGCACCGCAGACGACCCGCGGTGCGCCGCCCGGAGGGCACGGTGTTCAGCCAGGGCGACTTCCGTGCAGGTGTGCCGCGCAACAGCCCGGAGAACATGGCGGCGAACATGGCCGTCGTGCGGCCGCTCGAGGAGTGGGTGGTGCGCACCGGGTCCACACCGGGCCAGATCTCGCAGGTGTGGTTGCTCGCGCGTCGTCCGTGGGTCGTCCCTCTCCCGAGCGCGAACCGCACCGCGCGCGTGCCTCAGCGCCGCAGGGTCCGGGCGAGGTAGGCGTCGACGTCGTCGCCGGCGTCAGCGACCTCCTCGCCGCGGACGGCCAGCCCTTCGCCGACGATCGCGCCCGGAGCCAGGGCGGAGTAGACCTCGACCGCCCGGCCGAGACCGCTCATCGCGTGGGTCGTGACCGGAAGGAGTGTCGTGCCGGTCAGGTCGATGGCCTCGACGAACGTCGACATGATCATCGGTGGCCGCACGTTCCAGATGGGGCTGGCCAGGATGACGGTGCTGTACCCGCTCACGTCGGGCAGAGCGCCGACGATCACCGGTCGGGCGTCCTCGTCCTGCTCGCGCACGTTGCGGTCGACGGTCTCGCGGTAGTCGTGCGGGTACGGGTCGGTGGCCTCGATCCGGAAGACGTCGCAGCCGAGGCGGTCGGCGATCATCGTGGCGAGCACCTCGGTGTTGCCGACCTCCAGATCGCGTCGGTCGCCGTACCAGTAGTTCTCGCCGGGGCGCGAGAAGGAGGCCAGCAGGATCGCGGACGCGGGAGTCGTCGCGGGGGAGGGCATCGTGGTCGTCTCCGGGTCGGTGGGGGCGGGCGGCCGGGTGGTCGACGGCGCGGTGGTCCCGGCGGTGCGTCCCGCCGCGCACCCCGCCGCCACGAGCCCGACGCCCGTCTGGAGCGACGCCCGCAGGAAGGTGCGTCGGTCTACCCGGCCGGCGCTCACACGCTCGGGCCGAACGCCTCGGCGCGGTGCGTCGCTGCGAGCGCCGCCAGCAGCTCGAGGCAGTCGGCGGCAGGGGTGCCGGGCGCGGCGCTGTAAGCGATGAGCAGCACACCGGGCTCCTGCACCAGCTCCATCACGTCGTAGTCGAGTTCGAGGATGCCTACGGCGGGGTGGCGAAGCCGCTTGAGACCCGTGCGGTGCACGCGCACGTCGTGCGTGGCCCACAGGGTGCGGAACGCCTCCGACCGCGTCGACAGCTCACCGACCAGGTCGGAGAGGGCTTTGTCGTACGGGTTGAGGCCCGCGGTCGCGTGCAGCACGGCGACGCAGCCGCGGCTGACGGTCTCCCAGTCGGGGTAGAAGTCACGCCCCGACGGGTCGAGGAAGGCGAACCGGGCGGTGTTGGGCGCCGTGCCCGTGTGCTCGGCGTAACGGAACACCGGCGCATGCAGCTCGCGGGCCAGGGCGTTCGCGGCCAGCATGTCCATGCGGGAGTCGCGCAGGTAGGCAGGCACCATGGTCATCCCGTCGAGAACTCGGCGCAAGGACTCGTGGACCGGTGACGGCTTGGCGGGCGAGCGGCGTTTGCGTGCGGGCTGGTTGGCGGCCTGGGCCAGGTTGCGCAGGTGGCGCTGCTCGGCCTCGTCCAGACGTAGGGCATCGGCCAGGGCGTCCAGCACGGAGTCGGAGACGCCGGCGAGGTTCCCCCGCTCGAGGCGGGCGTAGTACTCCGAGGACACCCCGGCGAGCACGGCGACCTCGTCCCGGCGCAGGCCGACCACCCGGCGCCGCCCCGTGCCTGCGGGCAGCCCGACGTCGGTCGGGCTCAGGCGTGCCCGGCGTGACGCGAGGAAGTCGCGCACCTCGTCCCGTTGGTCCATGCCCCGACGGTACGAGCCGCGCGCCGGGGCAGCCACGTACTGGCAGTACACCCGTCGGCAGGACCTTCCTCGTCGGTGCCGGCGGTGGTGTCGTAGAGGTCGACGTCCCCGGCCCGGCCGGGTCCCCAGCACACAGAACCCGAGGGCACCACGATGCGAGCAACCTTCCTGTACGGCGCCGGTGACATCCGCGTCGAGGAGGTCCCCGACCCCACGATCCAGGGGCCGGGCGACGCCGTGCTGCGTGTCGTGCGCGCATGCGTGTGCGGCTCGGACCTGCACCGGTGGCACGACTTCCCGGCGACGGCGGTCGGCCGGCCGATGGGCCACGAGCTGCTCGCGGTCGTCGAGCAGGTGGGTGCCGACGTGACCTCCGTGCGGCCCGGCGACTTCGTGATCTGCCCGTTCGGGATCCAGGACAACACGTGCGTGTACTGCCGGGAGGGCTTCCAGACCTCCTGCGAGCACGGTCACTTCTTCGGCACCGGCGGACTCGGGGGCGCGCAGGCCGAGCTGGTGCGCATCCCGCTCGCCGACGGCACGCTGGTCAAGACCGGCACGGTGCTGGAGGACACCGACGAGGGTCTGCTGAACTCGCTGCTGACCCTCTCGGACGTGTTCCTCACCGGCCACCACGCCGCCCACATGGGTCGCGTCGGTCCCGGCACGACCGTCACCGTGATCGGCGACGGCGCGGTCGGCCTGTCCGCCGTCCTCGCGTCCCGGCGCCTGGGCGCGGAGCGGATCATCCTCATGGGCCGGCACGCGGACCGCACCGCGCTCGGCGTCGACTTCGGGGCGACCGACGTGGTGGCCGTACGCGGCCGGGAGGGTGTGGACGCGGTGCGCGACCTCACCGGCGGGCAGGGCTCGCACGTGGTCATCGAGGCCGTCGGGCACCTGCCGGCCTACGAGCAGGCCTACGGCATCGTCCGCGTGGGCGGCGTCATCTCGCGCGTGGGCGTGCCCCAGTACGAGTCGGCACCGGTCGGCTGGGCGTCGCTGTTCGCCAAGAACATCACCCTGACGGGCGGGCCGGCCCCCGTGCGCGTCTACCTCGAGGAGATGCTGCCCGACGTGCTGTCCGGTGCGCTCGACCCGGGCCGCGTGTTCGACCGCACCGTCTCGCTCGACGACGTCGCGGAGGGCTACCGGGCGATGGACGCCCGGGAGGCGCTCAAGGTCGTCGTCCTGCCCTGACCGCCACCGCACCTCCGGCCCCCGACGTCGCGGGCACCCATCCCGACCCCCCACCTGCGACCGAGGATCCCCATGACCGGCGAGACCAGCACCCGGCCCGTCGGCGTCGCGACGTCGCGCCCGGCGTCCGGCAGCCCGCGCGCCGCGCTCGCCGTCGCGATGCTCGGGTTCTTCGTCGTCGCCCTGGACTCCCAGGTCGTCAACGTCGCCCTCCCGACGATCCGCGACGACCTGGGCGGGAACCTGTCCGCGCTGCAGTGGGTCGTCACCGGGTACACGCTCAGCTTCTCGGCGCTGCTGCTGTTCGGCGGCACGTTCTCCGAACGGATCGGGGCACGGCGCGCCTACGGGGTCGGCATGGTGCTGTTCGTCGTCGCGTCCGCGCTGTGCGGGCTCGCGCCGAACCTGGTCCTGCTGGTCGTCGCCCGCATCCTGCAGGGTGTCGGGGCCGCGCTCATCACCCCGACGTCGCTGGCGCTCATCCGTCAGGAGTTCACCGACGCGGCCGCGCGCACGCGGGCGATCGCGTACTGGGCGATGGGCGGGTCGGTGGCCGCGGCCGCCGGACCGATCCTGGGCGGCGTGCTCGCGCAGGTCGACTGGCGGTGGATCTTCCTGCTGAACCTGCCCGTCGGGGTGGTCGCCCTGCTGGCGCTCTCGCGCGTCGGCGACTCGCCGCGCCGCATCGTGCCGTTCGACACGGTCGGGCAGGTCGCGGCGGTCGTCGCCCTGGCCGCGCTGACGTTCGCCGTCATCGAGGGGGCCGACCTGGGGTACGGCAGCACCCCGGTGCTCGTCGCCTACGCCCTCACGGTGCTCGCCGCCATGGTGTTCCTGCGGACCCAGGTGCGCGGCGCGCACCCCATGGTGCCGCTCGATCTCTTCCGGTCCCGGCGCGTCGCCGTGAGCCTGGTCGCGGCGTTCATGGGCATGGTCGGCTTCTACGGCCTCGTGTTCGTCCAGGGGCTCTACTTCCAGCAGGCCCGTGGCCTGGACCCGCTCACCACGGGGCTGCTGTTCCTGCCGATGACCGGTCTGGTGGCCCTGCTCAACCCGCTGGCGGCGCGGGTCGCGCTGCGGTTCGGACCCGTCGTGCCGATCGTTGGCGGGCAGCTCGTGCTGGTCGCCGGGCTCGTCGGCCTCGTTCTGGCCCCCGCGACCACCGCGCCGTGGGCGGTCGCCGTGCTGATGATCCCCGTCGGCGTCGGAGGGTCCTTCACCGTGCCGCCGCTGACCACCCTGCTGCTCGACGCCGTGCCCGCCGAGCGTGCCGGCACCGCCTCGGGTGTGCTGAACACGGCCCGCCAGGTCGGCGGCTCGCTCGGCGTCGCGGCCGTCGGCGCCGTCCTGGCCTCGCAGGCCGACCTCCTCCACGGGCAGCGGATCGCCCTGAGCGCCGTCGCCGTGCTCGTCGCCGCGACTGCCGCCCTGAGCCTCACCCTGCATCACCCGTCCCGACCCACCAAGGAGACACCATGACCACGACCCTCACCCTCAACAACGGGGTGCTGATGCCCGCGCTCGGGCTCGGAGTGTTCCAGACCCCGCCCGAGGAGACCGTCGCGTCCGTCCGCACCGCCCTCGAGGTCGGCTACCGGCTGATCGACACCGCGGCCGCGTACGGCAACGAGCGCGAGGTCGGCCAGGCCATCGCCGCGTCCGGCGTGCCGCGCGAGCAGGTGTTCATCGAGACGAAGGTGTGGATCAGCGACTACGGCTACGACGCGACGCTGCACGCGTTCGAGAAGTCCGCCGGCAAGCTGGGCGTCGAGCAGATCGACCTGCTCGTGCTGCACCAGGCCCTGCCCAGCCGGTTCGACCTGACGATCGACGCCTACCGTGCCCTGGAGCGGCTGCTCGAGGACGGCAAGGTCCGGGCCATCGGTGTCTCGAACTTCATGCCCGAGCACCTCGACGCGCTCCTGGCCGCCACCTCGGTGGTGCCCGCGGTGAACCAGGTCGAGATCCACCCGTACTTCCAGCAGCGGGAGGTCCAGGCCGCCGGCGCCGCGCACCGGATCGTGTCGCAGGCCTGGTCGCCGATCGGTGGGATCACCTCTTACCGGGACACCGGTGCGGGACGCACGTTCGACGACCCCACGATCGTGGCGATCGCCGAGGCCCACGCGAAGACTCCCGCCCAGGTCATGCTGGGCTGGCACCTGCAGCAGGGCCGGTCCGCGATCCCGAAGTCGACCCGGGCGGCCCGGATCGCGGAGAACTTCGCCGTCCTCGACCTCGCGCTCACCCCGGAGGAGCTCGCCGCGATCGACGCGCTCGACCAGGGCGTGCGGCGCGGACCCGAGCCGGAGGTGATCACGCTCGAGGCCTTCCACCGCGACATCCCCGAGGCCTGAGCGCGCCCGAGCTCGCCCACACCGGGTCCGACCAGTGCCGGGTGCACGCCCGCACGGTGCGCACGATCAGAACGTGAAGCGCACCAGCTGGGATCGCAGGCCGCTCGCTGCCGCCCGCAGGTCGTCGACGGACCCCTGGATGCTCTGCAGGCTGCTGGTCGTCTGCGTGGCGGCGTCGGCCACGCCGGTGATCGAGCCGGTGATCGACTCGGACCCCATCGCTGCCTCGGCGACGCCCCGGGACATCTCGGTGGTCGTGGCGGTCTGCTCCTCGACCGACGCCGCGATGGTCGCCTGGAAGCCGTTGATGCGGTCGATGATCCCGGAGATCGCCGCGATGGCCTCGACGGCCCCGGCCGTGCCGGTCTGGATGCTCTCCACGCGGCGGGAGATGTCGCCGGTCGCCCGGGCCGTCTCCTGCGCGAGCTCCTTGACCTCACCGGCGACGACGGCGAAGCCCTTCCCGGCCTCGCCGGCCCGGGCGGCCTCGATCGTGGCGTTGAGCGCCAGGAGGTTGGTCTGCTCGGCGATCTGCGTGATCACCTTCACCACGTCGCCGATCTCCTTGGAGGCGGCGCCGAGGTCGTTGACCGTCGCCGAGGTCGTGCGGGCCGCCTCGACGGCCGCGCCCGCCACACCGGCGGCGGAGACCGCGGCGACGTGGCGTGAGACCTCGCCCGCCGCATCCGCGACCCCGATGACCCGCTCCGACGTCCTGTCGGACGCGGCCGCCACCGCGGTCTGGGAGTCCGACAGGCGATGTGCGGCCTGCTCGATGGTCGACGCCGCTGCGGCCGCCTCGGCGAACATGGTGCGCAACGCGGCGAGGGCCAGTGCCAGCGAGGTCGCGATGTGCCCCATCTCGTCCTTGGACTGCCGCTGCGGGGTGGCGGTGAGGTCTCCGCGCCGCATGGCGTCGAGGCAGGAGCCGACGTCGGCCATCGAGCGTCGCACGGAGCCGATCACGAGGAGCCCGACCGCCCACATGGTCGCGGAGCCGACGGCGAGCACCACCACCAGCACGGTGCTCGTCGCACGGGCGACGGCGAGCTCGTCGGGGCCCGCCAGGCGTCGGACGGCCGCGATGCCCAGGAACGCGAGCGTCGCTGCGGCGACCTGCAGGAAGACGATGAGCGAGAGCAGCTTGGCGCGCACCGAGACGTCATCCAGGCGGGTGGTGGCGATCGTGTCCATCGTTCCTCCGAGAGGCGGGTCCGCCCGGGGACGGCGGCGCTCGTCATTGCACTTCGGCTATGACAGGCCGCTCGTGAGGTTTCGGGGCACCGCATCTGCCCTGACGCGTGCGGCGCCTACACGCAGGTCTGCGCGTAGGGGCAGGTGTCGCAGTCGAAGGAGTTCACGCACGGCGTGAACGCGTGCCGGAACGCCAGGTCGAGCACCTGCCGGTACTCGGCCACCGTGTCGAGGTCGAGCGTGTAGTGCACGCGGGACGCGACCTGCTCGCGGCGGACGAACCCGGCCCGGTGCAGGATCGCCAGGTGCTTGGTCGCCGTCGGCTGGCTGATCGAGAGCATCCGGGCGACCTCGGTGACCGACAGCGGTGCGTCGGCGTGCGATCCGAGCACCTTGATCATCTTCATCCGGACCGGCAGCCCGAGCGCGGACTGCAGCTCGCAGGCGCGTTCGACCAGACCGCGTCCGGGACGGAGACGATCGGTCTCGAGGGTGATGTCCTGCACGACCATCACCGCCTCCTCTCACCGCGAAGCGGCCGGCTCGTCTTCGCGGTCACCGAGTATCGCACCGGACGTGGGCCTCGAGCGTTCGTCGTCGGCCGTGGCGCTCCTCGCACGACGCGTCGCGCCGGTGCCGTCCTCGACGCCGAGGCGCCAGCGTTCGGGTGCCGCCGGCTGCCGGCCGAGCACCCTGACCCTGAAGGTGCGGGTGCACCAGGCGATCGCGATGAACAGGACGGACCCGATGACGCAGCACACCTCACACGCCTCCCGGTGCCAGGTGGACGCGGGTGCGGCCGGGCAGGTCCACGGTCAGCCGCGCCGTGCCGGCCGCGTCGGCGACCACGTCAGGCTCGAGCGTGCCCGCTGCGGAGTACCGCACGCCGGGGCGCAGCTGGGCGACCTCGATGTGCGTGCGTGACCCGCCCGGGCGTCCGGGGTCGAGGGTGAGTGAGAGGTCAGCACCGTCGGAGACCGCACGGGCGACCAGCACGTCGGGGTAGGCCGCTTCCTGCAGGACCGGACCGGCCGACCACGGGTCGGGCATGCCGACCTGGACCAGGTCGTGCACACCGTTGGCCCGCCCCGCGCGGGCGAGGTAGAGGGTCGAGTGCGCACCCATCGACCGGCCCTCGTACCGGCCGACGCCCTCCTCGACGACCAGAGGCTGGGTCTGGTCGAGCCGTGCGATCAGCGCGTCGGCGACCTCGTCGTCGCCGTGCTCGCGCGCGGTACCGGCGAGCACCGCGTACGAGGCCAGCACCGAGGGTCGGTAGTTGCCGAAGTCGATCTGGTCCCACAGCCCGAAGTCGACCTCGATGCCGTCGTCACCGAACCGGAAGGCGCGGTCGCGCACGATCTCGTAGGACCGTCGCGCGATGTCCGGGAACATCGCGTTGAGGTAGTAGGCGGCCAGGGCGATCGGCATGGGCGAGGTCAGCGGGGTCACGCCGAGCCCGAGGAACGTGTGCCTGATGCTCACGATCGAGCCGTCCGCCCGGATGAACTCGGACTCCAGGCGCCGTCGGTAGCTGTCGACGACCTGGTCCCAGTAGCCGGTGCCGTGCAGCCGGTCGTGCGTGATCAGGCCGATCGCGCCGTAGTTGTTGCAGACCGGGTAGGTCCAGCCGGGCTCGCACGGGAACATCGTGTAGTCGGTGCCCCGGAAGTTCTCGACGAGGTTCTCGCACAGCGCGGCGAAGTCGTAGGTGAAGACCTTCCCGCGAGGGTGGCGCAGGTCGATCGCGCCGGGCTCGCTGAACCGGGTCTCGCGGTGGGCGGCCTCCGCCATGCCCAGAGCCGCGGCGTAGTACCCCGTCCACATGATGTTGTTGTTCGCCGCCACCGGGTCCGGGTCCAGGTGCAGGCGGCCCCAGAAGTTCTCCAGCCGCCAGTAGCCCCACGCGTGGTGGTCCTGCATCTTGAGGGCGAACCGGCGCTGAGCCTCGCGCAGGTACCCGGTGAACGCCGGGGTGTGCGCGTAGGCACCCACGGACAGCGCGTAGCTGCTGAACGAGACCTGGTACCGCGGCGCGCCCTCGCGGAACTGGTCGAGCTTGTCGAACCCGTTCCACTCGTCGACCGGCTGCAGCGCGCGGTCCAGCAGGAACCGCTGCACGGACAGGGCTTCCGGGGTCAGCTCCTCGACCACCGGGAGGCCGTGCGGGTCGACGCTCGTCACGACGGTCGTCGGCGCGGCGTCCACGAGCATCGCGTTGACGCCGGGGCGTGCCGCCAGGGTGCGCGCATGCTGGCGTCGCACCGGGATCGCGACCGCGCAGACGAGCAGGACGGCGAGCAGGGGAACAGCGACGCGTGCGCCGTCCCCGACCATCGCCGCACCGCCCCCCATGGAGGCGGCCCACGCCGCGGTCCCCGCCCAGACCACCGGGACGGCCAGGAGGTTGCCGGTCCCGACCCACAGCGCGTAGGCGATGACGAGCAGGAGGAGGGAGAGCAGCACCAGGGCGAGGTGCCCAACGGTGTGCCACGCGCCGCCGTGGCCCAGGTGCGCCACGAACCCTCCGCCGGGGACGACCAGGCCCAGGGCGAGCGTGGCCTTCCATCCGTCGAGCACCCACGCGAGGAGTGTCATGAGCGTCGCCCACCCGCTGAGCCCGAGCAGCAGGCGCCGGGTCGACGCGCGCGTCGCCGGACCGGAGGCGCCACGGTCGGTGGCGAGCAGGGGAACCGGAAGGGGGAGGGTCCTGAACCCGTGCGGGGTGTGGGTGGTGGACGCAGTCGTCATGGCGAGCCTCTCTGCGGGCGGACGAGCGAGGGCGGTGCGGTGGTCCCGATCGGCTCAGCCGAGCGGACGGGGCCGTGCCTCGTCGGACCACACGCCCATCGACCGGACGACCCGGTCGACGCGGGAGGGGCGCTGGCGCCCTTCGGCGACCTGCTTCACCTTCTCCAGCATGCGGCGGACCATGAACACCGAGGGGCTGCCGAGAGCGATCACGGTGGCCCACTTCGGCACCGCGCGGCCCCACGGGCCCCAGGTTGTGTCGCAGCGGTTGACGAAACGGGTGCGCCCGTCGGGCAGCTCCTGGAGCACGAAGTTCCAGGTCCAGGCGAAGTGCGTCACGCCGAACGGCGGCTTGAGCGCCATGCCGCCCTGCGCGGTCGGTGGGCGGCGGGTGTCGGACAGCGAGGTGAAGTACCGCCCCGGTTCGACGTCCATGACCTGGGAGCCGATGCCGGCCTGGTGGTAGAAGAGGAACTCGCCCTCCTTGACCTCCTGCCAGGCGTCGACCTTCTCGTAGGTGTTGAAGATGTGGAAGGTGCACAGCCGCTCGAGCCAGGCCAGCGCGTAGAAGCCACCCTTGCGGCTGCCGAGCTGGGCGACCACCTCCCACACGGTGTCGATCGGCGCGGCGATGGTCACCTCCTCCTGCAGGCGCACGAACGGGTCGTCGGGCAGCAGCAGGTCGTCGCCGGGCAGCGGTTCGGCCAGCGCGGCCTTCGACGACCAGGCTCCGCGTCCGTGGACCCAGAAGAAGACGAAGACGGCGACGGCCAGGACGACGACCGCGGCCAGGACGACGAGGACGATGGCGAGGGTGCTCACGGGTCGGCCCTTTCAGCGCGGGAGGGTCTTGAGGATCTGCCGGGCGGCGTAGACCCCGGAGATGGCGGCGGGCTCCAGGCCCAGGCCGTTGTGGTCGCCGGCGACGTAGGTGCTCGGCCCGTACTGCTGCTCGACGTAGGCGCGCCCGGAGACGTACATGGCCTTGTCCCAGTCGCGGCGGGAGACGAGCTCGTGGCGGACGAACAGCGCGTCGAGGTCGACCTCGGGCTCGCGGCTGTAGACCAGCACGCTGCCGTCGTCCTGCACCGCGGTGAAGATGATCGGCGAGCTGAACGGGAACAGGTTCATCGCCTCGCCGTCCAGGCCGGTCCGCAGCCGTCCGCGCACGTGCAGGACGTAGAGCTGGCAGGTCCGGCGGATCTCACCCAGGTCGAGGAACTGCGCGGTGACCGCGGCGGGCGTCGCGAAGACGACGTTGCGGGCCTGCAGGGTGACCCCGCCGGCCGTGCTCAGCGTGTGCACGCCGTCCTGCTCGGCGTGCGCGACGACGGTGTCCTGCAGGTAGGCCTGGCCGAGCCAGCCGCGGATCGCCTGCTCGTCGACCGAGAAGCGGTGGATCGGCACGAGCAGGCCCTGGGACACGTTGCAGAAGTCCAGCGCCGTGATCGAGTCGAGGTCCACGCCGGTGCACGCGTAGGAGAACTTCGACACGTAGTCCTCGGCGACCGCGCCGAGGCGGTGCGCCGCGATGAACTCCGAGGCGGGCTGCACGAACAGCCGCGCGATGTACGGGTCGAGCTCCATCGCCTCGCGCTGCGACATGTACTCGCAGTTGGTCTTGAAGGTGGAGTAGTGCCGCATGAAGCGGGCCATCACCAGCGCGAACCTGGCCAGGCCGGGGATCCTGCGCACCGTGTGCCCGCTGAGCGTCGCGAACGAGCCGTCGGCGTCGTGGAACCGGCAGGACAGGGGGTTGATCCGCGTGCGACGCGTCACCAGCTTCTCGGCGTGGTGGTAGTTCGACATGACGAAGTACGCGCCGAAGTTCACCGCCTCGCCCGCGTCGTACGCGAGCCGTCCGCCGAGGGTGTCCGAGACGACCCGAACGTCCGCCCCGCCCTCGATGAGCCTCTTCGCACAGCTCAGGCCGGCGCTCCCGGCGCCGATCACCACCACGTCGTGGACCACGGTATTCCCCTATAGCAGTAGGACTATGACACGGCTCAACGTAGGGTCGCCGCCGGTCCGCGGGTAGGGACGAACGGCCCAGTCGCGCGGACGGCGCGCGCACGCCGACGGCGCTGATGCGTGGGGCCGGGTGCTCAGCCTCTGGGGGTCACGGCGGCCGCGGGCCGTGGAGCGTTCCGGCCGGCGAGCAGCCGCATGCCCTCGTCGGTGGGCGAGTTCGGCTCGACGGTGTAGATGGGCAGGACCGGGCCGGGATCGCTGGGCAGCTCGAAGGGCTCGTAGCCGAACTCAAGGTCCCTGACATCGGCGTGCGTGAGGAGCTTGGTGCCGGAGCGCCACGACCTTGCGCGTGGCGTGATCGAGGTCGTGGTGGATCTGGAGCATCCCTCCTCCTGAAGTACGCGAGGCTGCCCCGAGGCAGCCTCATTCTGATAAGCCGCCGACGGCGCAGGCAGCGCTCCTAGGTACTGCACTGGCGTGAGGGACCGGGTTGGAGACGACCCGGCCACCAGAAGACCGGTCGTCGTTCCCCGTACCAGGCCTCGTTGCTGGCGCGCGTCTGCGCACCGGAGCATCGATCTCGTCACCCAGATCGGCAGCAGAGAGGCTGTGCCATGACGAGCGAGAGCGTCCTCACCGTCACCGACATGTCGAAGTCGTTCGGCGTGGTCCGTGCGCTCAAGGGTGTCGACTTCGAGCTGCGCGACGGCGAGGTGCACGGGCTCATCGGTGAGAACGGCTCGGGCAAGTCAACCCTGACCTCGATCATCGCCGGGCAGCAGAACCCGGACGGCGGTCGTATGACGTACCAGGGTGCGCCCTGGGCGCCGACGTCCGTCAACGCGGCGCTCGAGGGCGGCGTCGGCATGGTCGTCCAGGAGAGTGGCACGGTCCCCGGCGTCAGCGTGGCCGAGAACATGTTCCTGGGGGACGCGGGACGGTTCAGTGGGCGGTGGGGACTCGTCGACCGCACGGCCATGAACCGGCAGGCACGCGACTCGCTCGCAGCGATAGGCATCGACGGCATCGAGCCCGCGGCCGTCACCGGTTCGCTGGACTTCCAGGCGCGCAAGCTGGTCGAGCTCGCCCGGGTGATGCGTCACGACCCAAAGGTCGTCGTCGTCGACGAGACGACCACCGCCCTGTCCCAGGCGGGACGCGAGACGCTCTACCGCCTGATGGGCGCCCAGAAGCGGCGGGGCGCTGTCGTCTTCATCTCGCACGATCTCGAGGAGATCATGGCGGTGTGCGACCGCCTGACGGTGCTGCGTGACGGTGAGCTGATCCGCACGTTCGACAAGCACCAGTTCGACGCCGATGCCATCCGAGCGGCCATGATCGGACGCACGCTCGAGGGTCAGTACTACCGCGAGGACACGACGGCGACGGCACGCCCCGAGGTCGTCCTGCGCGCCGAGCACCTCACGGTCGGGGACAAGGTGCGAGACGTCAGCCTCGCGGTCCGCAGCGGTGAGATCGTCGGGATCGGCGGGCTGAGCCACTCCGGCATGCATGAGCTCGGCAAGGCGCTGTTCGGTGCGATCCGGCTGGACGGCGGCTCGGTCACGGCGAACGGCTCCCGCATCACCAGCGAGCAGCGGGCCGTCCGGGCGGCGATGGGCTATGTGTCGAAGGACCGCGACACCGAGTCGCTGAGCCTGACGGCGAGCATCCGGGACAACATCGCCAGCGCAGGCCTGCACCTGATCGGCCGCGGCCGCGGCGGTCTGATCACACCCGGTGCCGAGCGTCGTTACGTCCTGACCCCGATGGAGCAGCTCGCCGTCAAGGCGACCAGCTCCTCCCAGGTGGTCGGCACGCTCTCCGGGGGCAACAAGCAGAAGGTCGTCTTCGGCAAGTGGATCGCCTGCGGCAGCGAGGTCCTGATCCTCGACTGTCCCACCCGTGGGGTCGACATCGGCGTCAAGCAGGCGATGTACCAGCTGATGGTCCGGCTGAAGGACGAGGGCAAGGCCGTCGTCATGGTCTCGGAGGAGATGACCGAGCTCATGGGGATGTGCGATCGCCTGCTGATCATGAAGGACGGCCGTGTCGCACGTGAGTTCGAGCGCGGCCCCGAGTTGACCGAGATGGAGATCATCCAGTGCATGATCTGATCCAGCGTCCCCTCCCTGGCGCACAGAAGAGGCGTGCCGAACGGGCCTCGGGGCGCGAGACGCTCGCGGCCCTCGCCCCGCTCGGTGGTCTGATCGCCCTGTCGATCGCGTTCGTGCTGATCGGCTCGGCCCGCGGCATCAACATGGCTTACAGCGTGGAGACGCTGGTCAACCAGTCGGTGATCATCGTGATCATCGCGACCGGGGCGATCTTCATCTTCGCCATGGGTTCGTTCGACATCAGCCTGGGCGCGTCGACGCTGGTCGCAGCGATGGTCGGAGGGCTGACCTACAACGCGACCGAGTCGCTGTGGGCGATGCTGCTCGCCTGCGTCGCCACCGCCGTGACTGCCTCGCTCATCAGTGCCGCCCTGGCGGCGATCTTCGACCTCCCGGTCTTCGTGACCACCGTGGCGATGCTCTCGGTGCTGGGTGCGGTCGCCGTCGCGCTCGTGCAGACCACCGGTGGTGCGCAGATCCGCGTCGACAGCGCGTTCGCCCGCAGCTACGACACGCTCACCGTGAAGTTCGTCGTCGCAGCCGTCTTCATCGTGCTGTGCGTCTTCCTGTTCAGCGTCACCCGGCTGGGTCGTGTCGAGAAGCTCATCGGGGGCAATCCCGTGACGGCCAGGCTCACGGGTATACCGATGAAGAAGACGGCGCTCGCGGCCTTCGCGATCGCCGGGCTCGGCGTCGGCCTCGGTGCGTTCCTGACCGTGCTGCGCACACCCACCCTGACGACGTCCACCGCCGGCGACATCGGCATGAACGTGCTCGTCGCGATGGTCTTCGGCGGCATGCCGATCTCCGGCGGACCCCGCACCCGCATCTACGCGGCACTGGTGGGAGGCCTGTCGATGGCCGTCCTCAACCAGACCATGACGACCCTGCTCGCCTCGACCTCGGCCGGGAACGGCATCGCCCAGGTGGTGCGCGCCGTGTTCTTCCTCGCGGTCGTGTGGGTCGCCACGAGCGGCCACCGTGGCCGGCTCCTGCCGCGCTGAATCCATTCACAAGCCTCCTGCCTCATCCCAGTTCGACGGACACCCACGAAGGGAAGATCGATGAAGATCACCAGGTCCACCACGCTCGCCGCGCTGGCGGCACTCGGGCTCACTCTCGGCACGGCCGCCTGCTCGAGCGGGACCGCCGCCGAGAACGACACCGCCGCCGCAGGCACGGGTGGGGAGACGGTCAAGATGTGCGTCCTTGTCTCGGACGCGACGTCGTCCGAAGCGCTCGGTTTCAAGGACTACTACACCCAGTACATCCAGCAGAACTTCGACGTCGAGTTCGTGTACTCCGAGGAACTCGCCGACGCGGACGCGGAGAAGCGCGCGATGGAGAGCTTCATCGCGAACAACTGCCGAGCGATCATCTCGTTCGCTTCGGCCGACCGTCCCGCACAGATCGAGATGGCCGAGAGCGCGGGCATCTACTACTCGGTCGCGACAGGCACTCTCACCGACGAGCAGTACGAGATGTTCAAGGACTACCAGTACTACGTGGGGGCCATCGGCCCGAGCCTCGACGTCGAGCTGCAGGCCGGATACGACATGGCCAAGCACTTCGTCGACGAGGGCGACACGCGCTTCGCGATCTACGGCGCAGGCATCCCGTACTACATCGACATGCACATCTACCGCACCGCCGGAATGCTGGCGGCGCTCGCTGAGGACCCGTCGACCACGTACGGAGGGGCCAAGGAGTTCGGCGACATCCTGGGCGTGATCATGCGGGACGGCACGATCAAGGTGGACCAGTTCGCCTCCGACGTGTACGAGCTCACCGGGTACCAGGAGGTCTGGGACTTCGACGACTCCGCCTGGCAGGCGAACCTCGCCGCCGTCGTCTCCTCGAAGCCGGACGTGATCCTCGCAGCAGGCACGGGCTTTGCGGTCTTCGGTGCAGCTGTCTCCGGTACGGACATCGCGATCGGTGACATCGACGCCTACACCGACGAGAACGCGAAGGCGATGGAGGCCGGCTCGCTGAGCTACCTGGCGGGGAAGTTCACGTCGAGCACCGGCCCGATCTTCGCGGCGACGCTCAGTGCCGTCCAGGGGCACCCGATCCGCGGAGAGGGTGACACCGCCCTCGCCCTCGAGCAGGGGTACTGGGTCGCCACGTCGATCGACCAGTTCAACGAGTTCCTGGCCGCCGACACGATCGAGAGCCCGGTCTACGACCAGGCGGCACTCGAGCCGTTCATCGGCACGGATGTCAGCTACGACGACTTCGCCGCTTTCGTGAGCAAGTACTCGTTCGACGAGCTCGCCGGCTGAGGGAACGAAGGGAACAGGGAGGCACCGCTGATGGGAGCAGATGTCATGCGACGCGTCACAGGAGCGCTCGCCATTCCGGTGACCGTGTTCGTCGTCCTCACAGCTCTGTGCTCGATCAACGGTGCCTCCCTGTTCGGCACGGACGACAGCCTGCTGCTGCTCACCCGTGGCGTGGCCACCACGATGCTGACCGCGATGGCGCTGGCCATCAACCTCAACAGCGGCCGGTTCGACTTCTCCCTCGGGGCGATGGCGACGCTGTCGTCCGTCATCGGGGCGACGGTGGCCATCCAGACCGGCAGTGGGATCGTCGTCATGGGCGGCATCACGGTCGCGGTCGGCGTGGCGCTCGGGGCCTTCTCGGGCCTGGTGTACGTGCTGCTCGGGATCTCGCCGATGGTCTGCTCGCTCGGGATCACCCTGTTGTACGAGGGGGTCTCGTTCGCGATCACCGGCGGCGCGAACGTCAGCTTCCTGCTCGACGGCGGGCTGACGTCGTTCTCGAAGAGCCCGGCCGCCATGGCCGCCGTCATCGCGGTCGGTCTGCTCGTGGTCGTCCTGCTCTTCGACCAGAGCCGGTTCGGCTACGACTACCGCGCCCTGATCACCGGGCAGGGTCCGGCCGTGGCCGCCGGGATACGGGAGAAGCGCAACGCCGTCGCCGCGTACGCCATCTCGGGCGGGCTCATGGGCGCCGTCGGCCTCATCCTCGCCTCGCAGATGGGCTACATCGAGGCCGGGAAGCTCAACTTCGGCTCGATCGGCATCATGTTCACCGCCTTCCTCCCGATGTTCGTCGGGGGCTTCATCGGGCGGTACTCCAACGACAAGCTCGGCTACCTGCTCGGTGCGCTGTGCACCACCCTGCTCGGGCTCGCCTTCGCCGCGCTGCACCTGACCAGCACCGTGCAGTCGATCACCAACGCGCTCCTTCTCGTCGGATTCCTGTTGTTCCTCAGCAACGAGGACAAGCTCGCGCGGCTGTGGCGGAGGGTCGCGCGACGCGACCGGCACACCACCGGGCATCTCCCACCCGCCTCGCCGGACGTGCCGGCGCAGCCCATCGTCCGGACCGGAGCGACCGCATCATGATCGACCTGACCGCCGCACCCTTCTCGCTCGACGACGGAGCCGTCACCTGGGTGCGCGACACCCTGGCCCGGATGGGGGAGGACGAGAAGCTCGGCCAGCTGTTCTGCCTCATCACCTACACGAGTGACCCGGGCTACCTGCAGCACCTCACGCGCGGTCTGCACGTCGGCGGGGTGATGCTCCGGACGATGAGCGCGGCCGGCGTCGTCGACACCGTCACGACGCTCCAGAGCACGGCCGCGGTCCCGCTCCTGATCTCCGCGAACCTGGAGGGCGGCGCGTCGCAGACGGTGCTCGAGGCTACTCATGTCGGCGCCAACATGGCGCTGGCGGCGACCGGCAACCTCGACCAGGTCCGCGCTGCGGCCGCGGTGCTGGGGCGAGAGGCGCGCGCCGTCGGCATCAACTGGGCGTTCACCCCGGTCGTCGACATCGACCTCAACTTCCGCAACCCGATCACCAACACCCGGACGTTCGGCTCGGAGCCGGCGACCGTCGCCGCGATGGGCGCGGCCTACGTCGAGGCGATCCAGGCCGAGGGCCTGGCCGCGTCCGTCAAGCACTTCCCTGGTGACGGCGTCGACGAACGCGACCAGCACCTGCTCGCCTCCGTCAACACGATGACGGTCGAGGAGTGGGAGCAGACGTTCGGGCAGGTCTACCGCTCAGCGATCGCGGCGGGGGCGAAGACCGTGATGGTCGGGCACATCATGCTCCCGGCCTACAGCCGCGAGCTGCGACCGGGCATCGCCGACGCCGACATCCTGCCCGGTCTCGTGGCTGAGGAGCTGCTGGGCGACCTGCTGCGTGACCGGCTCGGGTTCAACGGCCTGATCGTCTCGGACTCCACCACCATGGCCGGGCTGGCGTCCGTGCTGCCGCGCAGCAAGGCAGTGCCCCGGGTCATCGCGGCCGGGTGTGACATGTTCCTGTTCACCAAGAACCTCGAGGAGGACTTCGCGTTCATGCGCGACGGCGTCCGTGACGGCGTCATCACGACCGAGCGCCTCGACGAGGCAGTCACCCGGGTGCTCGCGCTCAAGGCCTCCCTCGGGCTGCACCGTGGCGACAACCTCCCGCAGGGGGACGCCTCCGCGGTGCTCGCACGCCCGGATCACCAGGAGGTCGCGCGCCGAGTTGCGGCCGGGTCGATCACCCTGGTCAAGGAGGAGACCGGCGTGCTGCCGCTCACCGCGGACCGGTATCGGCGCGTGCTGGTGCACGCCCTGGAGGCCGGCGGCAGCCCCATCGGTCAAGGTGCTCGCGCCGGAGCGGTCGAGCAGCTCATCGAACGCCTCGTCGACGCCGGTCACGACGTGACGCGGTTCGAACCCGGCGGCGGGTGGGAGGGCATGGCCAGCCCGACCTCCGACGTCACCGAGAAGTTCGACCTGATCGTGTACCTCGCGAACCTGTCGACCCGCTCGAACCAGACCGTGGTGCGTATCGAGTGGGCCGAGCCGATGGGCGCGAACGTCCCCGCGTACGTCCCCTCGGTCCCCACTGTCTTCATCTCGCTCGAGAACCCGTACCACCTGTTCGACGTGCCGCGGGTGCGGACGCTCATCAACACCTACGGATCCTCGCCCGCCGTGCTCGACCAGCTGGTCGCGGCGCTGCAGGGCCGCGCGCGCTTCGAGGGCACCAGCCCGGTCGACGCGTTCTGCGGTCAGTGGGACACCCGGCTGTGAGCGCGCTGCGGGGAGTGATCTTCGACCTGGACGGCGTCCTGGTGCACACCGACGAGCTGCACTACCAGGCCTGGTCGGCCATCGCGGAGCGCCTGGGGATCGCGTTCACGCGGCGGGACAACGACCGCCTGCGAGGGGTGTCCCGGGCCGACAGCCTGGAGATCGTCCTGTCCCTGGGGATGACCGAGGTCTCCGCCGTCGAGAAGGAGGTCCTCGCCGATGAGAAGAATGCGATCTACCGCCAGCTGCTGGACCGGCTGACCCCCCGCGACGTCGCGCCGGACGTGCTCGCAACGCTGGACGAGCTCCAGGGGCGCGGACTGCGGCTCGCGATCGGCTCGTCCAGCAGGAACGCCAAGGTCATCCTCGACCGCATCGGCCTGCGCGATCGGTTCGATGCGATCTCTGATGGGGAGAACATCACGCGGAGCAAGCCCGATCCCGAGGTGTTCCTGCGCGCCGCGCAGTTCCTTGCGCTCACGCCGGGGAGGTGCGCCGTCGTCGAGGACGCCCGGGCGGGGGTGGACGCGGCTCTCGCCGGTGGCTTCTCGTGCTTCGGAATCGGCGACGCCGCCGAGCACCCTAGGGTCACGTGGCGTCTGGAAAAGCTCTCTGAGATGCTCGAACACCTCACCGATCGATGAGGCGCAGCGGCCGGGCAGGCCCGAAGCACGTGCGAGGACGAGCCTGACATGCACACCGAGTCCGAGCTGGTCATGCTGCCCCGCGCGGTGCCGGCACGCGTGATGCTGCTCGAGGGGGACGGGTTCGCGCCCTCGCGTCGGGACGAGACGCAGCTGCTGTTCGTGGTGCACGGGCGGCCGCTCGTGGTCGTCGACGACGAGGAGAGCGCACTCCAGCCCGAGGACGTCCTGCTGGTCAACCCGCACAGCCTGCTGGAGATCGAGGCGGACTCGCCCTACCAGTTGATCTGCCTGCGGATCGACCTGCACCGGTTGGCCCCGTCGCTGGAGGATGTCTCGTTCCGGGTCAGCTCGGCGACCGCCACCAACCGAACCGTGTTCCGCCCCCTCATCCATCTGCTCGCCCAGGTGATCAAGGCCGGCAGCGCGCAGGACGAGCAGCGACGGTTCCAGAGCGTCGCGCTCCTGTACGCCCTGCTCGACGAGCTGGTGCGCCGGTTCGTGGCGAGCCCGGCGGGGGAGCCGAGCGCCTCCGACAAGCACCGGGCGCGGCTGCGCGGGTTGCTGCGGTACATCGACGAGCACTATGCCGAGGCTCTCTCGCTCAACCAGGTCGCCGCGCAGCAGCACCTGTCGGCGCCCTACCTGTCCGCCTTCTTCAAGGAGCAGGTGGGGATGACGTTCTCCGCCTACTACAACCAGCTGCGGCTCGACCGGGCAGTCGACGACCTAATCACCTCCGACGAGAGCATCGAGGTGGTGGCCAAGCGCAACGGCTTCCGTGACCCTCGGGCGTTCGTCAAGCTGTTCAAGGCGCGCCACGACGTGCTGCCGAGCCAGTACCGGCGTGATCACCGGTCGGAGCCTGCACGGGCCGGCGCGCGGCTCACGACGGCGGGACCCGCCCCGGACAGCCCGCTGCGGGTGCTCGCCCGCTACCTTCCGGCCGACGTCGACCGGCAGATCTCCCCGACCGTGGAGGTCGAGCCGCTGACCAAGGTGGTCGCCGTCGAGGGCGTCGACGCCACCGCACCGGGCCGCCGGCTCTCGCACACCTACCGCAGGATGACGACAGTCGGGCGTGCGAAGGAGCTCCTCTACGAGGAGGTCCGCGAGATGCTGCGCCAGTGGCAGGCCGACATCGGCTTCGAGTACATCAAGTTCCACGGCCTGTTCGGCGACGACATGCACGTGTACCGCGAGGACGAGTCCGGTCTGCCCGTGTACAGCTTCGTGCTGGTCGACAAGGTGCTCGACTTCCTGCTCTCGATCGGGCTCAAGCCCTTCGTGCAGCTGTCGTTCATGCCGCAGGACCTCGCCTCGATCGAGGACCGGACGGTGTTCTCTGCGCCCTTCAACGTCAGCCCGCCCAGGAGCATCGAACGCTGGACGGCGCTGGTCGAGGCGTTCATGGACCACGTTCTCGCGCGCTACACCCGGGCCGAGGTCTCGACCTGGCTGTTCTGCGTCTGGAACGAGCCGGACACGGGTCCGACGCTCTTCGGGTTCGACGACGACGCCGTGTTCCTCGACTTCTACCGGGCCACGCACGCGGCGGTGAAGGGGTTCGGGCGTGAGCTGCAGTTCGGCAGCCCGGCGATGCTCGTCTCGTACACGCAGGACAAGGACTGGCTGCTGGGGTTCCTGGAGTACGCCCGCACGCACGGGTGCGCACCGGACTTCCTGACGGTCCACTACTACGACAACGACTTCAGCCGCGAGAGCCTCGCGGAACACACCCCGGGGCGACCGAGCTCCTCACGGCTCAACAAGGACCAGGACGCGTTCGGCAAGACGATCCGCCAGCTCAAGCTGCTGACCCGCGATCTGGGCCTGCGCATCCCCATCTACCTGAGCGAGTGGAACCTGACGGTCTCGCACCGGGACCTGCTCAACGACACCACGTTCAAGAGCTGCTACCTGGCCAAGAACCTGCTGGAGAACTACGACGAGCTCGACGCATTCGCCTACTGGACGCTCACCGACCTGATGGAGGAGCTGCAGCCGAGCGAGGACATGTTCCACGGCGGGCTCGGCCTGCTGACCTCCAACGGGGTCAAGAAGCCGCACCACCACCTGTTCACCATCCTGAGCCGCGTGGGCGACCGGCTGCTCACCTCGGGCGACGGGTACTTCGTGACCAGCAGGGGCGGCTCCGTGCAGGTCGTGCTCTACAACTACGAGCACTTCAGCCACCTGTTCGCCTCGGGTGAGCGGTACGACATGACCTACCTGGAGCGGTACGCGCCGTTCTCCGAGCTGGGGCGCATGGACTTCTCGCTCGAGCTGACCGGGCTGGTGCCCGGTCCGTACCGGATGCGCGAGCACGTGATCAACACCGAGCACGGGTCGGCCTTCGACACCTGGCTCCGGATGGGTGCCCCCACCATCGACGCCGAGTGCGTGGACTACATCCGTCAGGTGTCCGTGCCTCAGATGGTGGTGAACGACGTCGAGGTGGATGCGCCCGGCTTCACGCTCTCTGCCGTCCTGGAGCCGCTCGAGGTCAGGTTCATCGAGCTCCTCCCGGGCGAGGCGCACCGGGGATGACGTGCTGAGTGGACCCCTACCGGCCGGCGGTCGTGGGCCTCGTCGTCCCACGAACCACCAGCTGCGGGGGGAGCAGGATCGCCGAGTGGGTGTGCTCGGGTCCGTCCCCACGCGCTTCGTCCTGCAGCAGCATCGCGCCGAGGCGGCCGACCTCCTCGCCGGGCTGGGCGACGGTCGTGATGGGGACGGGGCTGTCCCAGGCGGCCTGGTTGTTGTCGTAGCCCACGATCGCCACGTCGTCCGGGATGCGGATCGACGCCGCCGAGAGGGCCTGCACGATGCCGGCGGCGAGCAGGTCGGAGGCGGCGAAGATGCCGTCGATCTCACCCCTGGCCACCCGGGTGGCGAGCTCGACCCCGGTGGTCCACCCGTCCGCGCGGTTGATCCAGTCCGGCGTGACGACCTCGCCCGACACTCCTGGCTGCTCGGCGATCGCCCGCTGGAAGCCCTTGCCGCGGTCGACGACCGGCTGGAGCTCGTGCGGGCCGCCGACGAAGACGAGTCGCCGGCACCCGGACTCGATCAGGTGCCGGGTCGCGACGTATCCGCCCAGGGCGTTGTCGACGTCCACGCTGCAGAACTGGGAGACGGGTGCGCCGAAGTTGAGGAGCACGAGCGGGACCCCGGGCGGGGCTGCTCGTGCGACGGCTGCGAAGTGCGCTGCGTCGTTCAGGGTCATGAGCACGCCGGTGACGCGTGCCTGGGCAAACATGCGCAGGTAGGCGGACTCGCGCTCGACCCTCGCATCGCTGTTGGCGATCATCAGGGTGAGGCCGCCCTGCTCGACGCCGCTCTCGGCGCCACGGGCGATGTCCACGAACAGCGAGTTCGACAGGTCGGAGACGATCAGGCCCACGCTCTGGGTGGTGCCGGACTGCAGCGATCGCGCGACGGTGTTGGGCACGTAGCCGAGCATCGTCATGGCGCGTTCGACGCGGTCGCGGGTGCTGGCGGCGACCTTGTCGGGATGGTTGAGCACGTTGGACACCGTGCCGAGAGAGACGCCGGCGAGCGTGGCGACATCGCCGACGCTCGGTCGTTGCTTGTGCGGCGACTTCGGCGGCAACGGGGGTCCTCTCGGTAGACGTGCAGGTCAAGCCTGCAGGATCGGGCGCCGTTCGCCCCATCGACGCGCGGCGGCATTGAAGCGAGTCAATCACCGGTGGCGACGGTGCCCCTGGTCGGCTCGTGTCTCGTCCCTATCGAACCTGGTCAGGTCACGTCTTGGCAACAACCTGTTGACCTCGCGGGTGATCGGCGGTTACGGTTGAAACGCTTCAACCCCATGCTTCGCACTTCAAGGAGGAACTGTGAACACGATCGTGAAGCACCGCCGGACGCTCCTCGCGGGCGTCGCGGGCATGAGTGCCCTGACGCTCATGCTCGCGGCGTGCAGCGGCTCGTCGTCCGACGGGTCGAGCGAGGGTTCGGGCGACGGCGCCTCGAACCTGAACTTCCTGGCCATCAACGAGAACGAGACGATCCCCACCACGCTGACGACGCTGAGCGAGAACGAGTGCAAGGCCCAGAACGAGGCGCAGCCGCTGAAGATCTCGACGCAGGCCCAGTCCACGCTGGACCAGCAGCTCCAGCTCCTGGCCGGCCAAGGCGCGTTGCCGCAGGTGTTCATCAGCGCGAACGCCCCCACGCTCAACGCGCAGCTCGCCGAGCAGGGCTCGCTGCAGGACGTGGGGGAGGCGCTCGACACCCTCGGGATCTCCGACGACATCCTGCCGGCGGCGACCTCGGTCATCGAGAACCTCTACGACGGCCAGCAGCTCGTGCTACCGACCGAGCTCAACATCGAGGGCATCTGGTACAACAAGCAGCTCCTGGCGGACAACGGCATCGAGGTGCCGACCACCTGGGACGAGCTGGTCGACGCGTTCGCCACGCTCAAGGCCGCGGGCGTCCAGCCGGTCTCCCAGGCAGGCAAGGGCGGGGACGGCTGGGGCGTGACCCGGTGGGTCGGCAACTACATCGCCCGTGACCTCGGGCCGGACGCGCTCAAGGCGGTCCGGGACGGCGAGGCGAAGCTGACGGACCCTGAGTACGTGGCCGCCGCGGACGCGATCGCCGACCTGGGTGCGAACGGCTACTTCGGTGACTCGCCGACGTCGATCGACTACAGCACGGCGCTCAACACCTTCCTGACCGGCGGCTCGGGCTTCATCTACATGGGCTCCTGGGCGGTCTCGGCGTTCAACGACCCCGAGCAGAACAAGATCGGCGAGGACAACATCGGCTTCATGCAGTTCCCCGAGGTCACGGGCGGTGCCGGTTCGGCCGACCAGATGCCCGCGAACGTCGGGACCGCGCTGGCGATCTCGGCCAAGGGCTTCGCCGACGACACCGCGACCCAGGACTGGGTCAGGTGCATCGCGGACAACTACGGCACGGTCGCGCTGCGTGACAGCGGCCAGGTCACCGGGTTCGCCGTGACCGGCGACGTCGAGGTCTCCCCGCTCAGCCAGCTCGTGCAGGACCAGATCGCCGCGGTCGACACGAGCATCCTGTGGTTCGAGGCGTACTTCAGCGCCGAGGCCACCACCACGAGCCAGAACGACGGCGGTCTGCTCGCCTCCGGTCAGCTGTCCGGCGAGGACTTCATGACCCAGGTCCAGTCGAACCTCGACTGACGCCCGCGTCACCTCGTCCGCCGTGGGGCGGGTCCGCACCGTCGCGGTCCGCCCCACGGCACCGACCAGAAACCTGAGACCCCTGATGAACAACGTCCTCGGCGACAAGCGCGCCATCTTCGTCCTGCTCGGGCCAGCGCTGCTCGTGTACTCCCTGGTCATGCTGGTGCCGATGCTGTGGTCCCTCGGTTACACGTTCTTCACCGGCAGTGTGATCACCGGGTTCGAGTGGACCGGCTTCGACAACTTCACCGAGCTCGTCCAGGACCCGGCCGTCCGTGACGCGCTGGTCTTCACCCTCAAGTACGCCGTGGTGATCACCGTGGGCCAGGTGGCGGCCGGCTACTCGCTGTCGCTGCTGTACGTGTTCTTCCTGCGCAAGGCGTCCGGCCTGATCCGCACGCTCGTGTTCTTCCCTGTGGTCCTGCCCACGGTCGCAGTCGCGCTGCTGTTCCAGAAGTTCTTCGAGTACGCCCCGCAGACCGGGCCGGTCAACTCCCTGCTCGAGGCGGTCGGCCTGCACGGCGTCGACTGGTTCGGCACGCCGGCCACCGCCTTCTGGGTGCTGGCGCTGATGGACATCTGGCGCTCGATGGGCTTCTACGCCGTCCTGCTCTACGCCGGGCTCGTCGACATCCCCGACGAGCTGCTCGAGTCGGCCCGGCTCGACGGCGCCGCCGGTTGGCGCCTGGTGCGCAGCATCGTGCTTCCGCTGTCGTTGCCGGTCCTGATCTCCTCGATCATCTTCAGCATCAACGGCACGCTCAAGGTCTTCGACTCGATCTACGCCCTGACCGGCGGCGGCCCCGGGTCCGGCACCACGCCGTTGACCCTGCTGATGTACCGCACGTCCTTCTTCTACGGCGACTACGGCTACGGCTCGACCATCGCGTTCGCGCTGACGATCCTGTGCCTGGCCGTGACCGTGTTCATCTTCCGCGCCAACAAGCGCGACCTGACGCAGGGCTGAGCCATGACCTCCACCGACACCGTCGTCGTCCCCGCCACCACCGCGCGTCCGCGCCGCGGCCCGTCGAACGGCCTGCTCCGCAAGCGGGTCCGGCAGATCCCGATCTACCTGGTCGTCACGGTCCTGCTGATCGTGATGGTCTACCCGCTCGTGTGGATCCTGCTGGGCTCGTTCAAGACCCAGGACGAGTTCCTCAACAACCCCACGTGGGCGCTGCCGGAGAGCTTCGGCAACGTCGCCAACTACACCGAGGCGTGGTCGAGCATCTCGCTCTACCTGCGCAACTCGGTCCTGGCCGTCTTCCCGTCCCTGGCGCTCGTGATCGTCCTGGGCACCGCGGCGGGCTACGCGCTGGAGGTCATGGTCTTCCGCGGACGGTCCGGCGTCCTCATGCTCTTCCTGGCCGGGATCATGATCCCCGGCCAGATGATCCTGCTGCCGCTGTTCACCGTGTACTTCAAGCTGCACCTGACGAACAGCCTGTGGCCGCTGATCATCACCTACACCGCCACGGGCCTACCGCTGACGGTCTTCATGATGGCGACCTACTTCCGGGCGATCCCCCGTGAGGTGTTCGAGGCCTCCACGCTCGACGGGGCCTCGGCGATCCGATCGTTCTGGTCGATCGGCTTCCCGATGATGCGCAACTCGATCTTCACCATCGCGCTCGTGCAGTTCTTCTTCCTGTGGAACGACCTGCTGATCGCCCTGACCTTCACCACGCAGGACGACCTGCGCACCGTCCAGGTCGGGCTGCTCAACTTCACCGGTCAGTTCGGCACGGTCGACTACGGCCCCACGTTCGCCGCGATCTGCATCAACATGCTGCTGGTCCTCGGGCTGTACGTCTTCCTCAACCAGCGCGTCATGCGCGGCCTGTCCGCCGGCGCGGTCAAGGGCTGAGGCGCGATCGTGGACGACGCGACGAACGCCCCTGCCGCCGTGCCCGCCGGCGGTGTACGGCCCGGCCGGCCCAGGATCGAGCACCACGTCGAGCCGCTCGGCATCGGCGAGTCCCGCCCGCGGGTCACCTGGCCCGTGCTCGACGCACCGGACGGATGGAGCCAGACCGCGTACGAGCTCCGGGTCCGTCGCGCCGGGGGAGAGCAGGTGCCCTCAGGGTGGATCGAGTCGGCGGATCAGGTGCTGGTCGCCTGGCCGTTCGACCCGCTCACGTCGAGGGAGCGGGCCGAGATCGCCGTCCGTGTCCGCGGCACCGTGGGCGACGCGTCCCCGTGGTCACCGATCGCACCGCTCGAGGCCGGTCTGCTGACCCCGGGCGACTGGGTGGCGCAGGCGATCGCCGCCGACCTCGTCGAGCCCGACACCGACCTGCGGCGACCGCCGGTCCTGCGCCACTCCTTCCGGATCGACCGCCCGATCGTCGCCGCCAGGCTGTACCTCACCGCGCACGGCCTGGTCGAGGCGTACCTCAACGGTCAGCGGGTCGGGGACGACGTCCTCGCGCCCGGCTGGACGGTGTACCCCGAACGGCTCGTCTACCGCACCCACGACGTGAGCGACCTGGTCCGCGAGGGCGACAACGCGATCGGCGCGCTCCTGGGCGACGGCTGGTACCGCGGGCGGCTCGGCTTCGACGGCGGCCGCCGTGACATCTACGGCGATCGGCTGGCACTGCTCGCCCAGCTCGAGGTCGAGCACCCCGACGGGTCCCGCACGGTCGTCGCGACCGGCCCGGGCTGGACCGCCGGGGACGGTCCGGTCCTCCGCTCCGGCCTGTACGAGGGTGAGTCCCACGACGAGCGGCTGAACCCCGGCGGCTGGTCCGAGCCCGGCTTCGACGACTCCGGCTGGGTCGGGGTGACCGGCATCGAGCGTGACCCCGGCACGCTGGTCGCCCCTGACGGCCCGCCGATCCGCTGCACGCAGGAGGTCCGGCCCGTCACCGTGGGGCGCACGTCGCGCGGCACCCACCTGCTCGACTTCGGCCAGAACCTCGTCGGCCGCCTCCGGATCCGTCCGAACGGCCCCGAGGGCACCCGGATCGTGCTGCGCCACGCCGAGGTCCTGCAGGACGGCGAGCTGTGCGTCCGACCGCTGCGCGCGGCGACGTCCGTCGACGAGTACGTCCTCGGGTCGCAGGGTCGCCAGACGTGGGAACCGCGGTTCACCATCCACGGCTTCCGGTACGCCGAGATCGAGGGCTGGCGGGGCGACCTGCACGACGGTGACGTCGTCGCGCGCGTCCTGCACACGGACATGCGCCGCACCGGCGGGTTCGCCTCCTCCGACGAGCGGCTCGACCGCCTGCACGAGAACGTCGTCTGGAGCATGCGGGGCAACTTCGTCGGACTGCCGACCGACTGCCCGCAGCGCGACGAGCGGCTCGGCTGGACCGGCGACATCCAGGTCTTCGCGCCGACCGCGACGTACCTCTACGACACCGCGGGGCTGCTGTCCTCGTGGCTGCGCGACCTGTCGTCGGAGCAGCTCCCCGACGGCACGGTCCCGTGGTACGTGCCGAACATCTACGGGAACCCGATGTGGTCCCCGGCCCGGCCCGGCGCCGCCTGGGGCGACGCCGCCGCCATCGTCCCGTGGGTGCTCTACCAGCACTACGGCGACCGCACGATCCTGGAGCGGCAGTACCCCTCCGCCACGGCGTGGGTCGATCGCGTCAGCGCGCTGGCCGGCCCCGACCGGGTGTGGGACGAGGGCTTCCAGCTCGGCGACTGGCTCGACCCCGCAGCACCGCCGGACGACCCCGGTGCGGGCCGGACCGACCGGTACCTGGTGGCGACCGCCTACTTCGCGCGCTCCTCGCGCCTGGTCTCCCGGATGGCTCGCGTCCTGGGGCACGACGGCGACGCGGAACGCTACGGGCGGCTCGCCGACGAGATCGTCCACGCGTTCGTCGACCGTTACGTGCAGCGGGACGGGCGGCTCACGAGCGACGCCCCCACGGCCTACGCCCTCGCGCTCGAGTTCGACCTGCTGCTGCCGGAGTCCCGCACGGCCGCCGGCGACCGTCTGGCCGAGCTCGTCCGGCAGGAGGGCGACCGCATCGCCACCGGGTTCGTCGGCACGCCGCTGATCCTGCACGCGCTCACGTCGACCGGTCACCTCGACCGCGCCTACGCGCTGCTCATGCAGTCGCAGAGCCCCTCGTGGCTGTCGATGGTCGACCGGGGTGCCACGACCATCTGGGAACGCTGGGACTCGATGCTGCCGGACGGCACCGTGAACCCCGGAGACATGACCTCGTTCAACCACTACGCGCTCGGCGCCGTCGCCGACTGGCTGCACGGCACCGTGGCCGGGCTCGTGCAGGCCTCGCCGACCGGGAGCGAGCTCGTGGTCGCTCCACGACCGGGCGGCGGTCTGACCTGGGCGTCGACCTGGTTGGAGACGCCACTGGGGCGCGCGAGCGTGCGGTGGGACCTCGAGGGCGACGAGCTGGCCGTGACGGTCGAGGTCCCTCACGGGGCACGTGCGTCGATCGACCTCGGCGACCGGAGGTCCGTGGTGGTCGGCCCCGGGCGCCACGTCCTGCGTCGCGCCGCGTAGGGCGTGGGCCGGCGCGCCGACCCCGGGCGAACGCCTCGGGGGCGCGCACCGGCGAAGGGCGCCGGGTCGCGGGCGACCGCGGTGGTCCCAACCCGCACCGCGTACGCCGACCTAGGCTCGCAGGCATGGGACGTGACCGGTCGTACCTCGCGGAGCTGGTCCGGATCAACGACACGCTGATCTGGGCCCACGACCGCACCGACTCCCTGGTCGAGGCGGTCGAGATCATCCGGGAGATCACCGGTGCGCGGATCGCGCCGACCTACCTGCTCAGTGCCGCCGGGGACCTGCTGGTCCTTGTGGCGGACCCGGCGACCCAGGAGGCCGTGGGCGCGTCGTACGCCACGATGCCGGCGCACGAGCACGTGCGCGCGCCGTGGGTGAACGTCGAGGAGTGGCCCGTCTCGGCAGCGGACCACCAGGACGACGACGGCTGGCTCTCGCTCCCGGAGGACTTCCGGCAGTGGTTCGGACCGTCCGGGGTGGTCGTCTCGATCCACGCCGACGGCCGGCACCTCGGGGCGGCCCTGCTGTGCTTCGACGGGCCGTGGAAGCTGACCCGGCGTCGCAGGGAGTTCCTGGCGGCCGCCGGGCGGATCCTGGGCAACGCGGTGTACCGGTGGCAGATCGGCAGCAGGGAGCGCGAGCTGGGGGCGCTGGAGGAGCGACGGCGGCTCGGTGACGAGCTGCACGTGGACCTCTCGCAGCAGGTCGCGGCCCTGGGCCTGCACGTCGAGGTGCTCCGCCTGGACGCCGAGGCCGGCGACCTGGAGCGGGTGCGTGGCGGCCTCGGGGTGCTCGACGGGCTGACGGTCGACCTGAACCGGAGCCTGCGGCACCAGATGCTCGGCCTGCGCTCGGACTGCGAGCTCGTGCAGGGCTCGTTCGTGGCCCAGGTCCGTCGTCAGCTGCGCACCTTCGAGCGTCAGTTCGCGATCCCGGTGGCGCTGCAGTGCCCCGACGAGGCGGCCGCGGACGCGGTGCCGCTGGCGCTGTCGGCACAGCTGGTCCGCGTCCTGCAGGAGGCGTTGGCGAACGTCCACGTGCACGCGCGCGCCGGATCGGTCACGGTGCGGCTGGACGCCACGCGGACCCGCATCCGGCTGGAGGTCGCCGACGACGGCAACGGGTTCGACCCGACGAGCGTGCCGGACTCCCGCCTGGGGGTCCGGATCATGTCCGAGCGGATGCAGCAGGTCGACGGCGAGGTCCGGTTCCGGCACGAGGCGGGGGTGGGCACCTGCGTGGTCGCCGAGGCCCCGCTGCACCCGGACCGTTGCCCGTCGGCGCTGCCGGAGGAGGTGCGGCGATGACGCCGACGACCGTGCCAAACGTGCCCACCGTGCCCACGACCGTGCTGGTGGCCGACGACCACGCCCTGTTCCGCGACGGGTTGCAGGCGCTCATCGGGCGCTGGGACGACTTCGAGGTGATCGGCGCGGCGGCGGACGGGACGGAGGCCGTGCGGCTGGCCCGCGCACTGCGTCCGGCGCTGGTGCTGATGGACGTGCGGATGGAGCCGATGGGCGGCGTCGAGGCCACCCGGCAGATCACCGCCGCGGACCCGGACGTGCGCGTCGCGATGCTGACCGTGTCCAGCCTCGGGGAGGACGTCTACCAGGCGCTACGCAGCGGGGCGCACGGCTACCTGAGCAAGAACGACCCGGCGGAGCGCCTGCACGAGTCGCTGGTCGGCCTCATGGGTGGCGAGACCGCGATGAGCCCCGGCATCGCGGCGCGGGTGCTCGCCGACCTCGCCGACCCGCGGCGCGGTGCCGGGCCGCAGGCGGCGGACAGGCTGACCGTTCGCGAGCGGGACGTGCTGCGACTGCTGGTGGACGGGCTCTCGAACGACGAGATCGCGCGTGACCTGTTCGTCTCGGAGGCCACCGTGAAGAAGCACCTGGGCAGCATCATGACCAAGCTGCACATGCGCAACCGCGTGCAGGTCGCGGTCTTCGGGGTGCGTCAGGGGCTCGTGGGCTGACGGACCGGGCGTCTGGCGCGCGCCCGGATCCGGACCGCCGGCGCCCGTCGACGGTAGCCGTTCGGCTACCCCTCCGTAGCCGGAAGGGGCTGGGGTGCGACCCCTGCCCCGCGGTGGACTCGTCGCGGGGCCTGCGGCGAGCTGCGCCGGGCCACGGACGACGGAGCACGAGGCGCCGGATGCGAGCAGTGGTGGTCTACAAGTGGGCACGCGACCCGGGCGGCGCGACCGTCCGCGGTGACGGATCGGTGGAGTGGCGCAGCCCGAAGCTGGTCGCCGGGGAGGACGACCACGCGGCGCTCGCGGTCGCGCGGCAGGTCGCCGAGACCGGCGGTGGCCAGCTGGTCGGGCTCACGGTCGGCGACGGCGACGCGAGCTGGGCGTTGGCCCGCGGGGTTGCGGAGGCCGTCACGGTGCCCGACGCACCGGTGCAGGCCGATCAGGCCGCGACGGCGGCCGTGCTCGCGGCAGCCGTGCAGGCCTCGGGCGGCGCGGACGTCGTGCTCATCGGTGACGCCGAGGAGCACGCCCAGGTCCCCACCACGCTGGCCGGGCACCTGGGGGTGCCGGCGCTGCTGGGCGTGCTGGACGCCACCGTCGTCGACGGTCGCGTCCAGGTGCGCCGGGCCGTGGACGGCCAGGTGGAGACCTTGACCGTGACCGGGCCCGTGGTGCTGGCCGTCGCCGCCGAAGGGCCGGAGGGTCGAGCCCCGGGCATGAAGGAGCTGCTCGCCGCGCGCAAGCGTCCGGTCACGGCGCTGGCGTTCGCCGACCTGGACCTGGCAGCCACCGCGGGGCTGACGGAGACCGGCACCCGTCTGCCCGAGCAGGGCACGGCCCGCCTCTTCCGCGGTGACCCCGCCGACACCGCCCGCGAGCTGGTCGCGGCCCTGCGCACCGAGGGAGTCCTGTGATGAGCACGCACGCGTGGGTGCTGGCGACCGGTACCGCCCGGCTGGCCGGGGCGGTCGCACTGGCCCGGACCGTGTCCGACGAGGTCACCGTGGTGGCCGTCGGTCCCGGGCCGCTCGCCGACGCCGCTGCGCTGGCAGGGGTCGACCGGGTGCTCCGTGCGGTCACCGAGGACGGGCAGCCGGCCGAGGCGCTGGCCCTCCAGGTCGCGGGGGCTGCGGCGGCGGCGGCGCCCCGCCTGCTCGTGTCGACGGACGAGCCAGCTGCGCGTGCGCTGCTGGGTGCGGCCGCCGCCCGGACCGGGGCCGCCGCACTCAGCGGCGTGCTGGCCCTGCGCGCCGACGGTGACGCCCTGGTCGCGGACCGGGCGGCGCTGGACGGTGCCGTGGTGCAGACCGTGTCGACCCGTGGGCCGCTGGCCGCGCAGGTCACGGTCGAGGACCTGACCCCTGCGGCGGGCGCCGCGGCACCCATCACCGACCTGGCGCTGGCCGGGTCGCCGGACGTACGGGTCGTCGGCCGGGAGGCCGCCGGGACCGGGACCGGGCTGCACGACGCCGCGCGTGTCGTGTCGGTCGGGCGTGGGCTGCGCGCCCGGGAGGACCTGGCGCTCGTCGAGGAGCTCGCCCGTGCGCTCGGTGCGGAGATCGGCTGCTCCATGCCGGTCGCCGACGACCTCGGGTGGGTCGCCAAGGAGCGGTACGTCGGGCGGTCGGGGCAGAAGATCGCCCCCCGCCTCTACCTGGCGCTGGGCATCTCCGGGATGCCGCAGCACCTCGAAGGTGTCAGGGACGCGAAGGTCGTCGCCGCGGTCAACACCGACCCCGACGCTCCCGTCTTCCGCGCGGCCGACTTCGGGATCGTCGGCGACCTGTACGAGGTCGTCCCCGCCCTGCTCGCCGCGTTGTCCGAGTGAGTCATCGAACAGAGAGGTTCGTCATGTCCGAGCAGTACGACGTCGAGTACGACCTGGTGGTCGTCGGTGGCGGTGGGTCCGGGCTGTCCTGCGCGGTGCAGGCCGCCCAGAACGGTCTGACCGTCGCGGTGCTGGAGAAGATGCCCCAGCTCGGTGGCTCGTCGGCCTTCGCCGAGGGGCACGCCGCGTTCGAGTCCGACGAGCAGGTCAAGCGCGGGATCGAGGTGTCGAAGGACCAGGGGTTCCAGGCCTACATGGACTACTCCCACTGGCACGCCGACGCCGCGATCGTGTCGCGCTTCGTGGAGAACGCCGCGACCACGATCGTGAAGATGCGCGAGCTGGGCGCGGTCTACAAGGAGGTCATCGTCACGGCCGAGGACCAGCCCGGCGAGCTGGTCACCTGGCACATCCCCGAGGGTGAGGTCGCCCGGGTGCTGGAGCTGCTGGAGGGCCGCGCCCGCGACCTCGGCGTGGAGATCTACCTGGACACCCCGGCGAAGAAGATCCTCATGGCCGACGGCCGGGTGGCCGGCGTTGTCGCGGGCGACGCCGACGGCGAAGAGGTGCGGATCGGCGCGAAGGCCGTGGCGGTCGGCACCGGTGGGTACGCGTGCAACCCCGAGATGATCAACAGGTTCAGCGCCTACGACTGCGGCGACAAGATCATCAACATCGGTGGCCAGGGCAACTCCGGCGACGGCCTGACCATGATGTTCGAGGTCGGCGCCGTGCCGTGGTCCTCGATCGGCACGCTGCTGCTCATGCCGCTCATGCGCGGCAAGACGGTCACCTCGCACACCAACACGGCGGGCTTCCAGCCCTACCTGTGGGTGGACAAGGACGGCCACCGGTGCACGAACGAGATCTGCGGCCTGAACTTCGGCAACGCCGGTGACATGGTCGCGGGCCTGCCCGAGGCGCACTACTGGGCCGTGATCGACCAGGCCCAGGTGGACCACCTGGTGCAGGACGGCTGCGAGGTCGGGCTCGGCGTCTACGTGCGCACGGGCGAGAAGCTGATCAACCTGCCGGCCGAGCTCACCGCCGACGTCGAGGCCGGCACGGTGCACCGCGCCGACGACATCGCGACGCTGGCCACCCAGATCGGCGTGGACCCGGCCGTGCTCGCCTCGGAGGTCGCGCAGTACAACCAGGCCTGCCACGCGGGCCTGGACACCAAGTTCCACAAGGAGGCGCGGTTCCTGCGGCCGGTCGAGACCGGCCCGTTCCACGCCATCAAGATGGAGCCCGGGATCATGATCACGATGGGCGGCATCAAGATCAACGAGTACATGCAGGTCGTCGACGCCGACAACGCGCCCATCGAGGGCCTGTACTCGGTGGGCTGCGACGCCGGCGGGCTGTTCGGCGACTCGTACATCCTCACCGTCCCCGGCTCCGCGAACGGGTTCGCGCTGACCTCCGGCTGGTTGGCCGCCGACCACGCCGCCGCCGCCATCAAGGCGACCGCGAGCCTCTGACCTGGCACCGACCGGGCCCACACCCGGAGCCACCGACCCGCGCGGGCGCGTCCGCCACCCCGACGGACGCGCCCGCGCGCCCCCGGCGCAAGGAACAAGAGGCACACGCATGGAGGACGAGGCATTCGACGTCGTCGTGGTCGGAGCCGGGATCGCCGGGTGCGTCGCGGCGTACCGGCTCGCCGAGGCCGGCCACTCGGTCGTGCTCATCGAGCGCGGCAGCGCCGCAGGGGCGAAGAACCTCTCCGGCGGCGTCTTCTACTGCCGTGTGATGGAGCAGGTGTTCCCCGGTTTCGTCCGGCGCGCACCGGTGGAGCGGGTCATCACCCGCAACTGCATCAGCATGACCAACGCGACCTCCGCCGTCACGGTCGACTACCGCGACGAGCGGCTGGCCGAGCCCGTCAACGCGGTCACCGTGCTGCGTGCGCGGCTCGACTCCTGGTTGGCCGAGCAGTGCGAGGAGGCCGGCGTCATGGTGATGCCCGGCGTCCGCGTGGACGAGCTGCTGCTCGAGGGCGGCCAGGTGGTCGGGGTGCGGGCCGGTGACGACGAGCTGCGCGCCCGCGTCGTGATCGCCGCCGACGGCGTGAACTCCTTCCTCGCCCGGCAGGCGGGCATCCGACCGACCGAACCGCTCGAGAACCTGGCCGTCGGCGTGAAGTCCGTGATCCGGCTCCCGCGCGAGGTGATCGAGGAGCGGTTCTCGCTCACCGGCGACGAGGGCGTCGCCTACGCCATGGTCGGCGACTGCACGCAGGGCATCGCCGGTGGGGCGTTCCTCTACACGAACACCGCCTCGCTCTCGCTCGGCGTGGTGCTGCGGCTGGACGACCTGGTCGCGTCCGGGAGGTCGTCCTCGGAGGTGCACGACCACCTGCTGGCGCACCCGAGCGTGGCGCCGCTGATCGAGGGGGGCGAGCTGCTCGAGTACGGGTGCCACCTCACCATCGAGGGCGGGCCGCAGATGGCCCGGCGCGACCTGACCCGACCGGGGCTGATGGTCGTCGGGGACGCGGCGGGGCTCACGTTGAACACCGGGCTGACGATCCGCGGCATGGACCTGGCCGCCGGGTCCGCGATCGCCGCCGCCACGGCCGCCGACCGTGCGCTGCGCTCCGGTGACCTGTCGCAGCGTGCGATGGACGTCTACCGCACCGAGCTCGACGGCTCGTTCGTCGGGGCCGACCTGGCCACGTACGCGCGCGCCCCGCACTTCCTGGAGAGCGCGCTGCTCTACCGGGACGCCGGCCCGCTGGCCGCCGACGTCCTGCACGGCGTCTTCGACCACGACCTGACACCGCGCCGCCACCTGGTCGGCACCGCCCGCAGCGCCGTCAAGAGCTCGCCGGTGTCCGCGGCCCAGCTCGCGCGGCTCGGCCTGTCCGCCCTGAGGAGCCTGTGATGCCCCTGCTCGGATCCGTGCCCGAGCGGCTCGCCGCGAACCACTACGACGTGGACGAGGAGGAGTCGCACATCGAGGTCGACCAGGACGCCGCCCGGCGCACCCAGGCGGGCCCGCTGCTCGAGCGCGTCTGCGCTGCACGCGTCTACACCAGCCAGCCCGACGGCTCCGTGCTGGTCCAGGCGGCGGCATGCCTGGAGTGCGGCACCTGCCTGGCGGTGGCCCCACCGGGGGTGCTGCGCTGGCACTACCCCCGGGGCGGCTTCGGCATCGCGTTCCGGGAGGGCTGACCGGTCCGGTCACCGCACCAGGGACGACGAGGGGCTGGTCACCTGACACGGTGACCAGCCCCTCGCGTCGAGGTGGCGCTACGCGGTGGCGGTCTCCGGCGCGAGACGTCGGGTGCTGTCGACCTCGGCCGCGGAGGTGACCTCGGCTGCCGCCTGCGCCGCGGCCGTCTCCTGCTCGATCTGCTGCTCGCGCTTGTCCGCGATCCGGAAGAACGGGTAGTAGCAGACGACGGAGAGGACGAAGCAGCCGATCAGGAAGAGGCCGAAGCCGACCCCGGCGCCGAGCAGGAACCCGCCGGGGACGAACGGCATCGTCATCACCGAGAACGGCAGGTTGACCCACGGGACCCCGATCACCCCGAGGCTGATGAGCACGTAGCCCAGGGTCAGCTGGATGAGCGGGACGAGGACGAACGGGATGGCCATCAGCGGGTTGTAGACGACGGGGAACCCGAACATCATCGGCTCGGTGATGTTGAAGACGCTCGGGGGGAACGCGAGCCTGCCGAGGGTCTTGTAGCGGTCGCTCTTCGCGAACAGGATCATGTTGGTGGACAGCCCGAGCAGGCTGCCGCCACCCCCGACCCACTGCACGATCGCGAAGACGACCGTGAGCGTGATCGTGTACGGGAGCGTGTCCCCGGCCGCGCCGGCCACCTGGTTCTCCGTCGCCGGCCCGATCATGAGCGGTAGCACGACGTACCAGACGGCGCCGTTGTGGATGCCGAAGACCCAGCACAGCTGGGCGAGCAGGACGATGACGAACCAGGCGCCGAAGGAGTTGCTGACGTGCGCCAGCGGGCTGCCGATGATCGAGAAGATGAACTGCGACAGGTGCCCGTAGGACGTCGCCGCGAACAGCGAGTGCACCGCCAGGAAGAGGGTGCCCACGATCGCTGCCGGCACGATGGCCTCGAAGGGGCGCGACACGTTCGGCGGGACGCTGGCCGGCATCTTGATCTTCCAGCCCCGGCTGACGACGAGCGCGTAGAGCCGCGTCGCGACGAGCGAGACGATGATCGCGGCGAAGATGCCCTGGCCGCCCAGCCACTGGGTCGGGATCACCCCGGTCACCGGGATGGTGGTCTCGCCGCTGGTCACCGTGGTGGAGAACGGCATGACGAGCAGGAAGCCCACCACGGACACGATGGTCGTGGCGAGGGCGTCCTGCTTGAGCTCGCGACCGAGCGTGTAGCCGATGCCGATGACGGCGTACAGGCCCAGCAGCCCGAAGGTGGCGTCCGAGCCGAACTGCAGGGCTGCGCCCAGGGCGTTGCCCGCCAGCCAGTCCTTCCATGCGTCCACCGGGAACCCGATGAGCATGGAGCACACGGCGCCGAACATCAGGGCGGGTAGCGCCGCCAGGAAGCCGCCGGTGATCGACTTGACGTAGACGTTCTCCTGGATGCGTGCGGCGACGGGTTGGACACGTTCGACGACGGTGTCGATCTTCATCAGTGGAGCCCTTTCAGTGGAGCCGGCTGACGGCTCGCCCGTTTGCGGTGCTCCGATGCTCCCGAGCGCGATTCGCACCCCGCCACCAGAGTCGGTTCCTCGAAGGCGGAACCACCGTGAACGCCGCCCTGCCCGTCCGCAGCGCGAGTCTTCCACTTACTGGACCCGCCCCGGCAGTGCCTGATCGCGCTTCCGCGGAGGCGGAAGCGCACCTACCTCGACGTCCGCTCCGTGCGCGCACCAGGCTGACGCAGCCGGTTCGTGACACACGACGACGAGAGCGCGAGCGGTCGGCAGCGAGAAGAGGTCCTCATGGTCGACGACCAGTTCGTGCCCCTGTTCGACGGCACGTCCACCGCCGGTTGGCGGGTCATCCCTCGGGTCTACGGCACCGTCCGGCCGGGGGGTCCCACGATCGCCGAGGTGTTCCGGGAGCAGGGGATGCACCCGCCGGTCGCCCCGGAGGAGCATCCCGCGCGCTGGACGGTCGAGGACGGTGTGCTGGTCGGCCGTCAGGACCCGCCCGGGTGCGGGTACGGCGGGTACCTGATCACCGAACGCGCCTACGGCGACGTCGAGCTCGTGCTCGAGACGAAGCCCGACTGGCCGGCTGACACCGGTGTCATGGTCCGTCGCCGTCCCGACTCCTGGGAGGGGTTCCAGGTGCTGCTCGACCACCGCCCGCACGGGGGGATCGGCGGGTTCTTCGGCAACGGCCTGGCGAGCTTCTCGGCGGTGCCGTTCACGGTGGACGTCGAGCACGACGCGGACGGCCGCCCGGCGGGTCTGCGGATCGACGACGCGGGCGTCGGCCCGGGCACCGCGATCGCGCACCGGCGCGCGCAGCTGTCCCAAGCCTGCGACGCCGAGGAGTTCCTGCACGCCTGGCGGTGGGGCGAGTGGAACGAGCTGCGCGTGCGGTGCGTGGGGAACCTGCCCCGGCTGACCACGTGGGTCAACGGGCTGCTCGTCGCCGAGCTCGACACCGCCGCGATCGACTGGCCGGGCTACGACCCGCAGGCCGTCGCCCGCACGCTCGGCCCCCGCGGGCACATCGCGCTCGAGGTGCACGACAACGACGCGATCAGCGGTCTCGACCGCTGGGGCCCCGACGCAGCATGCCGGTGGCGCAACATCCGGATCAGAGAGCTGTGAACACCCTCCGGTCGGCCGGCGGTCGACTGCCAGGACAGGAGATGACGTGGGAATGATCAAGATCGGCGTGCTCGGCGGCGGACCGATCGCCGCAGTGTTCGCCGAACGTCTCGGCGAGCTCGACGGCGTCCGGCTCGGCGCGATCGGCCCGGCGGCGGGGGAGGACGTGACCGCGCTCGCCGACCGGTACGGCGTGCCGGTCGCCGCCGACGCGCACGCGCTGGCCGCCGACGCGACCCTCGACGCGGTCTACGTCGTCAGCGTGAGCTCGCAGCACGCGGAGCACGCGGTCGCGCTGCTGAGCGCCGGCAAGCACGTGCTGGTCGAGAAGCCCATGGCGTGCACCGCAGCGCAGGTCGCGGCGATGACCGCCGCGGCCCGCGCGCACGACCGGCTCCTCATGGAGCTCTACCCGGCCCCGTTCGAGCCGAACATCGCCGCGCTGCGCGAGGCCGTGCCGCGCCTGGACCGGGTGCGGCGGGCCGTGCTCGTCAAGGACCAGTACTCCTCGGCGTTCGACGCCTACCGCGCAGGTCAGAACCCGCCGGCGTTCGACCCCACCTTCGGCGGCGGGTCGATCCTCGACCTGGGCTTCTACCCGGTGTCGCTGGCCGTCCACCTGTTCGGTGCGCCGCAGTCGGTCACGGCGACCGGACGGCTCCTGGACAACGGCGCCGACAGCCAGGGCCTGATCGTCCTGGGCTACCCGGACCTCGAGGTCGACTGCCTGCACTCGAAGGTTTCCAGCTCGGGCATCGACTCGCAGGTCGCCGGCGAGCAGTCCGCGCTGCTGCTCGACGACATCTCGACCCCCAGCCGGGTGCACCTGCTCGAACGCGGGCCGTCGCGCCGGCTGGAACCGGTCGCGGACCTCTCGCGGGCACGGACCGGCAGCCACCTGGTGTACGGGATCGACGCGTTCGTCGACCTTGTGCGCGAGGGCGCCCGGGACAGCGCGATCCACCCGCTCGCCGATGTCGTGACCGCGCACCAGGTGCTGGACGAGGCACGGCGGCAGGTCGGCGTGCGCTTCCCTGCCGACGACTGACCCGCCTACCCTCCACGAGAGACGAGAACGACGTGACCCTTCCGTCCAGCTTCCCTGACCCGTCCTTCCTCGGCCGTGGGACCGCGCCGTCCCTGCGCTGGGGCGTCGTCGGTGCCGGGCACATCGCCCAGGAGTGGGTGCCGGCCGTCCGCCGGTTCACCGACGAGCAGGTCGTCGCCGTCGCGGCGCGGACGGCGGGCCGGGCCGAGCAGTTCGCCGCCCGGTTCGGCATCGAGACCGCCGTCGGGTCCGCCCAGCAGCTCCTCGACCTTCCGCAGGTCGACGCCGTCTACGTCGCGACGCCCGACAGCGAGCACGTCCCGATCGGCCTCATGGCCGTCGCGGCGGGCAAGCACGTGCTGATCGAGAAGCCCGTGGCGCCCTCCGCCGACGAGGCCCTGGAGCTGTTCACCGCTGCCGCGTCCGCCGGTGTGCTCGCCATGGAGGCCATGTGGACGCGGTACCTGCCGCAGTTCGACGTGATCCGCCGACTCGTGGCCGACGGGGTCCTCGGTGAGCTCGAGCTGGTGGTCGCCTCCGCGTGCCGCGCTCTCGTGCCCGCCCGGGTCGCCGCCGACGGCGCCTTCGACGCGAGCGCGGTGGCCGGGATGGGCGTCTACCCGATCGCCCTCGCCTCGGACCTGCTCGGCACACCGAGCGTGGTGCGTGCGCTCGGGCGCACGACGCCCGCGGGCGGAGACCTGACGGCCTCCGTGCTGCTCGGCCACGCCGGCGGCGCCCAGGCGTCGATCACGACGAGCATCGCGACGCGCGCACCGGTCACCGCGACGATCTCCGGCACGCGGGCACGGGTCGACCTCGAGGAGTTCTTCTTCAACCCGACGTCGTTCACACTGACCACCCCGGAGAAGATCGGGACGAGCCTGCGGTGGCAGGAACCCACCGGGATGACCCTGTACGACGGGCTGGCCTGGCAGGCGCTCGCGCTCGCGCAGTTCGCGGGGGAGGGGCGCGTCGAGTCGCCGCTGCACACGCACGCCGAGACGGTGGCGATCCTGCGCACGATCGAGTCCGCCCGCGCCCAGCTGGCCCCGACCGCGCCGCGCTGACGCCGCTCGTGCGCGACGCCGGCGCACCGCCCAGCAGCGGAACTGACCTGAACCATGCCCAGGAAGGCAGCCTTGTGAACCCCCAGCACGTGGTGGCGGACGCCGCCGTGTCCCCCCTTCCCGTCCTCCTTGCCGGCGCGCGTCCCGACGCGCCGTCCCGGGTCATCCACGGCGTCGGCGTCGGCCGCAACGCCGTGGTGGGCCCCGTCGCACGGGCGCATCCCGCACCGTCGGTGCGCGCCGATGCGCCCGCGCCGGTCGACACCGATGCGGCTGTGCGCCGGGTCGCCGAGGCTCTCGCGCTGGTCGGCGACCGCCTGCGCGAGCGCGCCGAGCGTGCCGAGGGGACGCTCGCGCAGGTGCTCGCCGCCGCCGCGGCGATGGCCGCGGACCCCGCCCTGCTGGCCGACGCCACGGCGCGCGTCGCCGCGGGCACGGATCCGGCACTGGCCGTCTGGCAGAGCACCGAGCAGTTCGCCGCCCTGTTCACCGCCGCCGGCGGCTACCTCGCCGAGCGCGTCACCGACCTGGTGTCCGTGCGCGACCGGGTGATCGCGCACCTGCAGGGCCTGCCGGAACCGGGTGTGCCGACGCTGTCGCGACCGTCCGTCGTCGTGGCGCAGGACCTCTCGCCCGCGGACACGGCCGTGCTCGACCTCGACCTGGTGCTGGCCATCGTCGTGGAGCGAGGCGGGCCGACGTCGCACACCGCGATCATCGCCGGCCAGCTCGGCCTGCCCTGCGTGGTCCGTGCGACCGACGCCGCGGCCCTCGTCGACGGCGACCTCGTGGCCGTCGACGCCGCACGAGGGACCGTCGTGACCGCGCCCGACGCACAGGTGCGGGCGGCGGTGGCCCGACGCCGCGAGGGCCTGGCGGCGCTCGTGGCCGACACCGGCGACGGCGCGACGGCGGACGGCCACGCGGTGCAGCTGCTGGCGAACATCGGGACGGCGCAGGACGCCGAACGCCTGCCCGTCGCGGGGGTGCAGGGAGTGGGCCTGTTCCGCACGGAGGTGCTGTTCCTCGACGCGCAGAGCGCGCCCGGCCGCGAGGACCAGGCCGCGACCTACGCGCGTGTGCTGGCCGCCCTCGGCGGGCGCAAGGTGGTGGTCCGCACCCTGGACGCGGGTGCGGACAAGCCGCTGGCGTTCGTCACGCAGGCGGATGAGGAGAACCCCGCGCTCGGCGTCCGCGGGTACCGGCTCGTGCGGTCCGCCCCCGAGCTGCTGAGCACGCAGCTCGCAGCGATCGCGGACGCGGCGAGCCGGACGGGCCAGGACCCGTGGGTCATGGCCCCGATGATCGCGACAGCCGCCGAGGCCTCGGCGTTCGCCACCGCCGCGCGGCGCGCCGGCCTGCGTCAGGTCGGTGTGATGGTCGAGGTGCCGTCGGCGGCCCTGCGGGCACGGGAGATCCTGGCCGAGGTCGACTTCGTCTCGCTCGGCACGAACGACCTCGCGCAGTACACGATGGCGACCGACCGGCTGCGTGGGGAGCTGGCCGACCTGCTCGACCTGTGGCAGCCCGCCGTGCTCGACCTGGTGGCCGCGACGGTCGAGGCCGGTCTCGAGCTGGGCAAGCCGGTCGGTGTCTGCGGGGAGTCCGCCGCCGACCCGGTGATGGCACTCGCCCTGACCGGGATGGGGGTCAGCTCGTTGTCCATGTCCGCGACGGCGATCCCCGGCGTCCGCTTCGCGCTGCGGTCGCACCCGATGGCGGTGTGCCGGCGGATCGCGGAGGCCGCACGGTCGGCCGAGAGCGCCGAGCACGGACGAGCCGCGGCGCTGCGGCTCGTCGAGCCGGACGTGCGCGCCGCGCTGGCGCTCGACCTGACGTGATCGTCTTCCTGGACGTCGACGGCACGTACGCGCACCACGGCGTGGTGCCGCAGGTGCACGTGCAGGCGGTGCGGGACGCCCGTGCCCGCGGGCACCACGTCCTCCTGTGCACCGGACGACCGATGCCGATGCTGCCCCCGGCGCTCCTGGCGGCCGGCTTCGACGGTGTCGTCGCCGGCGCCGGCGCGTACGTCGAGATCGGCGGGCACGTGCTCAAGGACGTGCGGTTCCCCGCCCGGCTGGCAGCACGGACCGTGCAGGTGCTCGACGAGCACGACGCGGCGTACGTGCTGGAGGCCCCGGACCGCCTGCTGGGCCCACCCGGGGTGCGCGACCGCGCGGACCGCGCATTCGCCGCGCTGCAGGCCGACCGCGAGCCTCGTGCCGGCCGGCTCGACTTCCTCGACACGCTGGAGGCGCGCGACGACCTGAGCGAGGCCTCGTTCGGCAAGGTCACGGTGCTCGTCTCGCGCACCCCGATCGTCGAGCTCGGGCGTGCCGTCGGACCCGGCGTCGCGACGATCACGAGCTCGATCCCCGGGATGGGGACCTCGGCCGGGGAGATCTACCTCGCGGACATCCACAAGGCGCTGGGCGCACAGCTCGCTGCCGAGCACCTCGGCCACTCCCACGAGTCGGCGGTCGCCGTCGGTGACGGCCTCAACGACGTCGAGCTGCTCGCCTGGGCCGGGACGGGCGTGGCCGTCGAAGGTGCGCCACCGGCCGTCCTGGCCGCTGCCGACCGGGTCGCACCGGGGCCGGAGCGCGGCGGCATCGCCCTGCTCTTCAGCGAGCTGGGCCTCATCGCGAGGTGAACCGGAGCGCCTCGTGCGTCACGGGCGCGGTCATCGATCCGGTGAGCGCAGACGAGAGCGGGAGGGCACCCCACCCCCACGGTGGGTGCCCTCCCGCTCTCGTGAGGAGGTGGTCAGTCGGCCGAGGTCGCGACCGGCACACCGAGCCGCTCGTAGACGTGCACGAGCTCCTCGGCGAGGTCACGCACCGTCATGGCCGAGGTCAGGTGGTCCTGCGCGTGCACCAGGATGATGTTCACCGGCACCCGCTCGCCGCGCGCCTCGCTCTGCACCAGCTCGGTCTGGCGCTGGTGTGCCGCTCCGAGGGAGCTCTCCGCGGCGGCGAGCAGGCGCCACGCCTCGGGCAGGTCACCCTGGCGGGCGGCCCGCAGGGCGAGCATCGCGCTCGATCGCGCATCACCCGCCTGCGAGATCAGCTCGAATGCGATCGCGTATTCCTCATCCATCGCTGAACTCCCTGCGCAACCCTGGTTCGTGGACGGGATCGGTCACCCGCCGTGTGGTGCGACAAGCGTGCGTCCGACGGACAGGACTGTGCCACCATCAGCGCTTCCTCCGCGGCGGAACCGCCGCTCGTTGCCGCGTCCTGCCGGCCGTGTGACAGTGATGAGGACGGTGGAGCCACTCGTCGCACGCACGTCGGAGGCACGGTGTACACGACCAAGCAGGAGCAGCTCCTGCGCATCCTGCGCGACGCCACCGAGGCGACGCCCGGGACACGGCTGGCGACGGCCCTGGGCGTCTCGACCCGCAGCGTGCGCAACTACGTCCGCGAGCTGAACGAGCTCGCGGGCACGGAGATGATCTCCGCCTCGCACCGTGGGTACTGGCTCGACGAGCGCGCGCTGCGCGCGTTCGAGCAGGGCAGGCGTGAGCACTCCCGTGCCGAGACCCCGATGCAGCGGCTGTACTACATCGTCCGCCGCCTGGTGACGTCGCAGGACGGTGTGGACGTGTACGACCTCGCCGCGATGCTGTACGTGTCGGACGCGACGATCGAGGCGGACCTGGCGAAGGTGCGCACGCTCGTGCGCGAGTTCGGGCTGGTGCTCCGCCGCCACCAGTGGATCGTGGCGTTGGAGGGGTCCGAGCGGGACAAGCGTCGTCTCGTGCGGCAGATCCTGCTCGACTCGACGCACGGCGTCGCGGCCGTCGGGCTGTCGGCCGCGCTGCGCGAGTACCACTCCTACGACCTGCCGAGCCTGATCGCCCTGCTGCGGCAGACGCTCACCGAGCACTCCCTGACGGTGCAGGAGTACGCGCTCACCGATCTGGCCCTGCACGTCGTGATCGCGGTCGACCGGGTCTCGGCCGGGCACCTGCGCGAGCCGCAGGCCACGGACCAGGAGCGGTACCCCGCGCTGGAGGCGGTCGCCGACGACCTGGCCGACGCGCTCGAGGAGCGTTACGGGGTCGGCCTGCCTCCCACGGAGCGCCGTGACCTGGCCCGGCTGATCGCCGCGCGCACCGGGCCGAACCTCGATGCGGCGGGCCTCGTCCCGGACGACCCGTCCGTCGTGCTGGTCCGCCAGGTCATGCGCGAGCTGTCCGAGTCGTACCTCCTGGACATCGACGACCCGACCTTCCCGGTCAACCTCGCGTTGCACGTGCACAACCTCGTGCGCCGGGCCCGCTCGGGTGCGTACGCGAGGAACCCGCTCGGGGCCTCGTTCAAGCAGTCGCACCCGCTCGTGCACGAGCTGGCGGTGTTCGTCGCCAGCCGGATCGAGGCCGGCACGGGCGTCGAGGTCAACGAGGACGAGATCGCGTTCCTGTCGCTGCACCTGGGCGCCCACCTGCACAAGAGCCTGGCCGCGGTGGACCAGGTCAGCGTGGTGTGCGCGGCACCGCAGTACTACGACGCGCACCGCGCGTTCGTCGACCGCCTCGCCGAGCACCTGGGGGACACGGCCGTCATCCAGGCCGCCGTCGACACCGTGCACCACGACTGGTCGGCCACGAGCGCCGACGTGGTGGTCAGCTCGGTGGAGGTCGGGGCCGACGTGCCCGCCGAGGTCGTGATGATCTCCCCGGTCCCGACCCGCGCCGAGCTCGACCGCGTCAGCGACGTCGTCCGTGCGGTCCGAGCCCGCAAGGTCGCCTCCCGGATCCGGTGGACGCTGTCCGAGCTGCTCGACCCTCGGCTGTTCTGGCACGTGGACCGCGCGACGCGGGGGGAGGCGCTGAGCCTCATGTGTCGGCGCCTGCACGAGGAGGGCGTGACCGCCGCGAACATCCTCGACGACGTCCTGGAGCGTGAGCGGTTGTCCCCGACCGCGTTCGGCGGGGCGTTGGCGGTGCCGCACTCCATGCGCATGGACGCCACCCGGACCGCGATCTCGGTGCTGGTCAGCGACGAACCCATCGAGTGGGCCGGCTCGCAGGTGCACCTGGTCGTGCTGTTCGCGCTGAGCGCCGACGGTCGGCACGTGTTCCGGGACGTGCTCGACGAGATGATCGCCGCCCTGGCCGAACCGGCCAAGATCACCGCGCTGATCGGCGGGTCGGCGTCCTACGAGGACTTCGTCACGACGCTGCTCGACGCCGTGGGGCGCTGAACCGGCTGAGCGAATGTTGGGTTCCGCGTCGGCGGAAACGGGGCTGATGGCACGCGGCGGCCCGGTCGGAAACGATGGATCTGCCAGCCGAGGTCACCACGCGGAGCACCGGCCGGCACAGGGCCCGCACCGACGCGGACCCCTTGCCACGGAGGTCACCATGAACGTCCTGCTCGCCTGCGCCGCGGGTATGTCCACCAGCCTGCTCGTCGCCAACATGCGCAAGTTCGCCGCACCCGGCGACACCATCGAGGCCGTCTCGTTCTCCGAGGTCGCCGACCGCCTCGACGAGTTCGACGTCGTGCTGCTCGGCCCGCAGATCCGGTTCCGGCTCGCCGAGGTCCAGCAGCTGGCCGGCGCGCAGGGCAAGCCGGCGGGCGTCATCGACATGCGCGTCTACGGCACGATGGACGGCGCCTCGGCGCTGGCCCAGGCAACCTCGCTCCTGGCGGCCTGACGCCATGACCTCCACGACCCCGTTCCCGCCCGGATTCCTGTGGGGTGGCGCGACGGCCGCCAACCAGATCGAGGGCGCCTACGACCAGGGCGGCAAGGGCCTGTCCATCCAGGACGTCATGCCGAAGGGCATCGCCGCTCCGCCGACGCAGGAGCCCACGCCCGACAACCTCAAGCTCGAGGCGATCGACTTCTACCACCGGTACGCCGACGACATCGCGCTGTTCGCGGAGATGGGCTTCAAGGTCTTCCGCTTCTCCATCGCGTGGAGCCGGATCTTCCCGCTGGGCGACGAGGCCGAGCCGAACGAGGAGGGCCTGGCGTTCTACGACCGGGTGCTCGACGAGCTCGAGAAGCACGGCATCGAACCGCTGATCACGCTGTCGCACTACGAGACGCCGCTGCACCTGGCACGCACCTACGACGGGTGGCGCTCGCGCAAGCTCATCGGCTTCTACGAGAAGTACGTGCGGACCGTGCTCGAGCGCTACGGCTCGCGCGTGACGTACTGGCTGACGTTCAACGAGATCAACTCCGTGCTGCACGCCCCGCTGCTGTCCGGCGGCATCGCGACCCCGCCCGAGGAGCTGTCGAAGGGTGAGCTGTACCAGGCGGCGCACTACGAGCTCGTCGCCTCGGCGGCCGCCACCCGGATCGCGCACGAGATCAACCCCGACATCAAGGTCGGCTGCATGCTCATCGCGATCCCGGTGTACCCGTTGACCCCGGACCCGGCCGACGCCCTCGCCGTGCAGGCCGCCCAGCACGACAACTACTTCTTCGGCGACATCCACACCCGTGGCGCCTACCCGGGGTATGCCCTGCGGTTCCTGCGTGAGCAGGGGATCGAGCTGGACATCACCGACGAGGACCGTGAGACGTTCACGCACAGCGTCGACTTCGTCTCGTTCTCCTACTACATGTCGGTGTGCCAGACGGGCGACCCGGCCAAGCAGGCGGCCGGCGAGGGCAACATCCTCGGCGGCGTGCCGAACCCGCACCTGCCGGCCTCGCAGTGGGGCTGGCAGATCGATCCGGTGGGTCTGCGGATCATCGCCAACGACTTCTGGGACCGGTGGCGCAAGCCGCTGTTCGTCGTCGAGAACGGCCTGGGGGCCCGCGACGAGCTCGTCGAGGTCGACGGGGTCAGGACGGTCCTGGACGACTACCGGATCGACTACCTCAACGACCACCTGGTGCAGCTCGGTGAGGCGATCGAGGACGGGGTGGAGGTCCTCGGGTACACCACGTGGGGCCCGATCGACCTGGTGTCCGCCTCGACCGCGCAGATGAGCAAGCGGTACGGCTTCATCTACGTCGACCGTCACGACGACGGCTCGGGCAGCCTCGAGCGCTACCGCAAGAAGTCCTTCGACTGGTACGCGCAGGTCATCGCCTCCAACGGCGCCAGCCTCACCCGTCCCTGAACCGCGGTGCGGTGACGTCAGGGGCCCCCGTCCTGACGTCACCGCGCCGTGCCCGAAACCCGACCGTTCCCGAGGAGCGCACCCCGATGATCGCGACCGCCGAGGTCACCGTGACCAACCCCTCCGGCCTGCACGCACGCCCCGCCACCGAGCTCGTCAAGGTGGCCTCCGCCCTGACCTCCACCACACACCTCGTGCTCGACGACCGGACCATCGACGCCCGCTCGGTGCTGTCCGTCATGGGCGCCGCCATCGCCGGTGGCCGGACGCTGACCGTCCGGTGCGAGGGCGAGCAGGCCGACGCCGACCTGCAGGCCGTCGTCGACGCGTTCGCGGCCGGCCTCGGCGAGTGACCGCCGACCCTCCCCACCCAGCAGCAGCAACCGCGCGGCGAGCACCGCCGCCTCGAAGGAGCCTCGTCATGCTCACGATCGCCTACATCGGCAACGGCAAGAGCGCGAACCGCTACCACATGCCGTTCGTCCTGACCCGCCCGGACACCTTCCGCATCAAGACCGTCTACGCCCCGGCCCCGTCCCCGTGGACGCCCGTCGAGGGCGTCACCTACGTCGAGGACCTGCAGGCGATCTGGGACGACCCGCAGATCGACCTCGTCGTGATCTGCACGCCCCACGACACCCACGTCGAGCTCGCCCGCACCGCACTCGAGCACGGCAAGAACGCCCTGGTCGAGAAGCCGTTCGCGCCCACCGCCGCCGAGGCCCGCGAGCTGTTCGCCCTGGCGCAGGCCAAGGGCCTGTTCCTGCAGTGCTTCCAGAACCGGCGGTTCGACGCGGACTTCCTCACCGTGCAGCAGGTCATCGAGTCCGGCGTCCTGGGCGACCTGCTCGAGCTGGAGATGCACTTCGACTACTACCGGCCCGAATGGCCGACGAGCGTCACGCACTTCGACCCCGACTGGTCGTACCTGTACGGGCACGGGGTGCACACCGTCGACCAGGTGCTCGGGTACTTCGGCAGCCCCGACCGGATCCACTCCGAGGTCCGCCAGCTGCTCGGCCCGGGCCGCATGAACGACTACTTCGACCTCGACCTGTACTACGGAACGCTCAAGGTGTCGGTGAAGTCGAGCTTCTTCCGCGTCAAGGAGCGCCCCAGCTTCGTCGTCTACGGCACGAAGGGCACGTTCGTGAAGGCGGTCAAGGACCGTCAGGAGGAGCACCTCAAGCTGTTCTACCTGCCCGGGCAGCCCGGGTTCGGCGTCGACCTGCCCGAGCACTACGGCACGCTGACCTACTACGACGAGGACGGGGTCTTCCACGAGGAGAAGGTGATCTCGCAGGTCGGCGACTACGGCCGCGTCTACGACGGTGTGCACGCCTCGATCGTCGACAGCGCACCCAAGGTCGTGCAGGACGAGCAGACCATCGAGCTGATCCAGATCCTCGAGGACGCCATCCGCCCGCTCGTCGAGCAGGAGGCCGGCCGATGAACCTCGCGATCCTCGGGTCGGGCATGATCGTGCGCGACTTCCTGTCGATCTCCCACGAGATCCCCGGCCTGGCCCTGCGCGCGATCTTCGGGCTGGAGTCCGTGCGTCCCGACCTGGACGAGCTCAGCGCGACGTACGCGATCCCGGCCGTCTACACGGACCTCGACGCGTGCCTGGCAGACCCCGACGTCGACACCGTCTACGTCGGCCTCCCCAACTCGCTGCACGCACCGTTCGCCAAGCGGGCCCTGCTGGCGGGCAAGCACGTGATCTGCGAGAAGCCGTTCACGCTGAGCGTGGCCGACCTGGCCGAGCTGCGGGCGATCGCGCAGGAGCGTGACCTCATCCTCGTCGAGGGGGTCACGACCCAGTACCTGTCGAACTACCGGGCGATCAAGGAGAGCCTGCCGCAGCTCGGTGAGCTCAAGCTGGTGCAGTGCGAGTACTCCCAGTACTCCTCGCGGTACCCGGCGTTCCGGGAGGGCACCGTGCTGCCCGCGTTCGACCCGGCGATGGGCGGCGGGGCGCTGATGGACATCGGCGTCTACACGCTGCACTTCGTCGCCGGTCTGCTAGGACGGCCGCAGACCATCAGCTACACCGCGAACGTCGAACGCGGCGTGGACACCTCGGGCGTCGTCGTGCTCGACTACGGCACCTGCACCGCGGTCCTGGTCTGCGCGAAGGACTCCGGGGGCCTGATCCGCACCAAGCTGCAGGGCAACGACGGCACGATCCTGATGACCAGCCCGCCGAACATCTGCGACGACTTCTCGATCACGCTGCGCGGGCAGGAGACGCAGGTCGTGGACCGCAAGGTGCACGAGCACCGCATGGTCGAGGAGTTCCGCGCGTTCGAGGCCATGATCCGCACCCGGGACCTGGCCGAGCGCGACGCCCGGCTCGACCACTCCGAGCTCGTCCTCGAGCTCGCCGCGGCGGCGCTGGCATCAGCGGGCATCCGGCTGGGTCCTGCCTGACAGGTCGTCCCGGTCAGCCGGGGACCGCCCGGTCGGCGTGCGTGCTGGTGGCGGGCGCCGCTGCCGAGGCGCCCCGTGGGGGCTGTCGACCCGTGGTCAGGACCGCGGTGCGCCGCGACCACGCGTCGCCCGTGGCTGCCTCGAGGAGGAAGCCGGCGACATCCGCGCGGGAGACGCGCGGCAGGCCCGGGAGCCGGTCGAGGTCGGTGAGGTCGACGGCGCGGAACCGGGGTGACCTGCCCTTGTTGGTCAGCAGGACCGGGTACGCGAGGGTCCAGTCGAGACCGGACGCTGTCAGCGCGCGCTCCCCGGCGGCCTTGTCGGCGTAGATCGCCTTGCCGCCGCCGTTGTACATGAGCTGCGCCAGGCGCGACGCCTTGTCCAGCGAGGCGCCCACACCGAACGCCGACATGATGAGGACCCGCTGGACCCCGCTGCGCTGGGCGGCAGCGGTGATCGTGCTCACGGCCCTCTCGCTGAAGCCGTTGGGCCTGCCGCTGCTGAGCCCGAGCGTGCTGACCACGGCGTCCGTCCCGCGCATCGCCACAGTCATCGCCTCGACGTCGAGCACATCGCCGACCACGGCGGTCAGGCGGTCGTGCGCGGCGAGCTTCTCCGGGCTGCGCACGTAGGCGACCACGTCGTGACCGGCGGCCAGGGCCTCCTCCGCGACCAGGGTGCCTGTGCTCCCGGTGGCCCCCAGGACGAAGAGCTTCATGGTCGACACCTTCCCTCGAGTGCGGCGTGAGGACGGCCGCTTCCCAGACGTTAGCGCTATCAAGAGGGAAGTGCTAACTGGTGACTAGCATCGTCGTCATGAGTCGAGCGACCGAGCGGGCCGACGGGATGAGCGTGTTCGACCCGGGATGCACCTCGCGGAGCGTGCTGGAGCACGCGACCGGCCGGTGGGGGGCGCTGACGCTGGCCGCGCTGGTCGACGGTCCACTGCGGTTCGCGCAGGTTCGGCGGGCGGTCAGCGGGGTCTCGGACCGGATGCTCTCCCAGACCCTCCAGCGTCTGGAGGCCGACGGGCTCCTCTCGCGCACCCAGCACTCCGTGATCCCGCCGCGGGTGGACTACGAGCTGACCGACCTGGGGCGGCCGATCGCGGCGCGCATCTGCGACCTGATCGACGCCATCTACGACCAGCTCCCCGGAATCGTGACCCACCAGCGCGCTCGTGCCGACGGCATCGGCGGCATCGACCTCCCCGAGACCGGTGAGCCGCCCGCCTCGTAGGCGACCGTCGCCGGCGCAGACGGCGCCGTCACACGCGGTGCGACTCGATCGACCGCCTCGCGGCCCCAGTCACCGCCTCCGGCCCCGGCGTGCGAGCGCCACCGTCGCCAACCCGGCCAGGAGCAGCGCGATCGTGACGGCGAGCAGCCATCCGAGCTCGGCGCCCGTCATGGCCAGAGCCCCCGTGCGGCTCTGGCCGGGGGAATCGCCCGCCGAGACCGCACCAGAGCCATCGGTGCCCGCCGACGCGTCACCACCGGGAACGGCCGCGGCGACCGTGCGGTGCACGAGGACCGTGTAGGCGCTGCTGAAGCGCCCGTTCGCGGACGTCACCGTGAGCGTGCTGACCTCAGCCTTGCCATGCGTGCCCGGTTGGGTGACGGTCTGGCTCCCCTCGGTCGCGCTCGCGCTCGCCCCGTCGGCTGCCGCAGTCAGCGCGACGGCGGGTGCCGCCGCGCCCGCCGCCCAGTCGATGACGTAGGTGCGCGTCGTGGGGCTGAAGCCGTCGACCGGGGTGGCGTCCACCGTGACGGCGCTCGCGCTCGTCACGCTCGCCCGGGTGTCGTCGCCGTGGTTCGTCACGGTGACGCTCCCGTCGGCCGCGAGGAGGACGTCGGCCGTCATCGCGGCGGCGAGGTTGAGGCGCTGCCAGCTGGCGTCGCCCTCCGAGGTGAGGTCGAGCGGGTAGCCCGAGTCGAGTGCGGTCTGCTCGAGGACCTCGACGCGCTGCGCGGTGGTGAGGCTCGGGAAGGCGGTGCTGAGCAGGGCCGCCGCCTCGTCCGGGACCGTGATGGCCTGCCCGGCCGCGCCGACCTGGGAGAAGCCGTAGCTGAGCCGGGAGGTGTACCGGTCCACCGCGGCCGTCTCGTCGAGGGCGTCGTACGGGTCGCCCTGGCACTCGGCGAGAGTGTCGCCGTACCCGTGCTCCCGGCAGGCGGTCAGGAGCACGTTCTCGATCTCGGCGTGCGCCGACTCCAGCAGCGGGGCGAACTCCGGGTCCGCCCACCGGTGCGCGACCGTCGCCTGCGAGACCATGCGGCCGCCCATGACGTCGAGCGGGTAGTGGAAGCCCAGGACGATGCGGTTGTCGCCGTACTCGGAGGTCCGGGCAAGGATCCCGGACGACAGCTCCGGCAGCAGCGTCGCCAGCAGCGTGCCTGCGGTGTACCCACCGTAGGTGTGCCCGCTCGGGAAAGATCCGCTCGTGGTCAACCCGGCGTAGGAGCCGTTGTTCGACTCGTAGATCTTGCCGCCCTCACCCACGAATCCGAGCCGCACGTACGGGCGCTGGTAGGCGTACGTGCTCTTGGCCGCCTCCACGACGTCCAGCCCGGACGTCACCCGGCCGAACAGTGCGCTCGTCTCTGGCAGCCGGCCTGACTGCAGGGCGTCCAGGTAGAGCGGACCGAGCTGGGAGCCCAGCCCGTCGGCCATGGTGAGGGTCGGGCTGTTGTCCGCGTCGATCTCGGCGCGGTCGACCTGGGCGGCGGACGCCGCGTGGTTGATCCCGACGGCGATGGTGTCGTTCTCGGCGCTCACCGCCTCGGTGGCACCCACGGAGGCGTTCTCGGCGAGGACATCGGTGCCGAGCGAGCGCTCCCCGCGCAGCAGGTAGACGAACATGCTCTCGCCGGTGGGGGTCGCCGGCCAGGAGTCCGAGGCGTACCCCGACGCGGACGCCAGGGCCACGGCCTCACCGCTCACGCCCGCACGTGTCGCCTCGGGGGCGACCGCCACCGAGGCTGCGGCCGGACCCGTGGTGACCGCGGCCGTGGGCGCCGACGGCGCGGAGGTGCCCGCCGCGTTGACCGCGCTCACGACGGCCCTGTACGAGGCACCGACCGGCAGCAGGGCGAAGGTGACCGACCGTTGCGTCGGGTCGTCGATGCGCACCTGGTGGTCGTCGCCGAGCGCGACCACGAAGCCGGTCACGGGCGAGCCGCCGTCGGCGGCGGGTGAGGTCCACTCGACGGTGACGCTGGACGCCTCGGCCGTGGCGGAGGTCGCAGCCGGCGCCGCGGGGACGCTGGCGTCACGCACGACGAGTGCCGAGAGCGCCGCCGACAGCGCCTCGCCGGCCGACGCGAGCTGGCTGTCGGTGGCACCGTCGAGTGCGAGCACCTGGTGGGCGCGTGCGAGCGCCTCCTGCAGGTCTGCCCAGGAGTCGCTCGTGTACCGCTCGTCGACGACGGCCGTCGCGGTGGCGATCAGATGGTCGAGGAGCAGACGGGCCCGGGGGACGAGCTGGCCCGCCGCCAGCCGCAGGGTCCGCGCCTGCCGGTCGACCTCGTCCTGCGTGGCCGGTGTCGTGGTGAGCATGGCTCGGGCGGCCGTGAGCTCACGCACGAAGGCCGCGAGGTCGACGGCACCGTAGCGCGCACCGTCCTGCTCGAGGTGGGCCACCTCGTCGACCGCAGCCTGCAGCTCGCTCAGGTCGACCGGCCCGTCGCCGGCGTCGTCCGCAGCGGGCAGGAAGGTGAGCACGTCCAGGTTCGCCACGTACGGGTGGGTCGAGTCGGGGGTGGTGACCAGGCGAAGGAACACCCGGTGCGTACCTGTGATCGCGGGCAGGTCAACGGCGGTCGTGCCCGCCGCCGTCCACGACGACCCGGTCACCGGCAGCGGGATCGTCGCGTAGGGCGTCCCGGGGCTGGACGCGTCGAAGTGGTCCAGGTAGAGCTGGATCCCGGAGCCCGTGCCGCACCGGGAGGAGTTGTTGACGTAGTGGACCTGCACGCGGTCGTGCGGGTTCGCGCCGAAGTCGATCTCGCCGTAGTCGAGCCACGCGGTGTTGCTCGTGCCCCCCAGGTCGGTGACGGTGGTGCCGTCGCTCCAGGTGGAGGTCTCCTTCTTCAGGCCGCCGCCGCTGTTGGCCACCCAGGCCGCCGCCTGGAGGGTGACGTCCTGGACGGGGCTGCGGGTCAGCTCGAAGGAGGTCACGTTGGCGACGTACGGCTGGGCGGCGGACTGCGTCGAGGACAGGAAGGACGCGTAGACGTCCTGGACGCCGGCGAACACGGTCGGGTCCAGCTCGACGACCGAGGTGCCGATCGTTCCCCACCCGGAGCCGGTGTACGCCAGCGGGACGTCCACGACGGTGTCGCTGTCGGGCGAGCCCAGCCGCAGCTCGATGTGCGAGTCGGACGCCGCGCGGCCCGAGGGCTTGTCGTACGTCACCGTGAGGCTGTCGGCGCCCGCGCCGAGGTCCCGGGCGCTCCACAGCGCCCACGCCCCGTTCGTGACGTTCTCGAACTTCCCTCCGGTCAGCTTCAGCGCGCGGTCCCCGTCGCCGGTCTGCGAGACGTTCGTCGCGGTGAGCGCGGCGACGGAGACCGGCTCGTCCCCGGTGGTCGCCGGCGTCGAGCTCAGCTGGAACCAGTCGAAGTTGGCGACCCACTGCCGTCCGTCGGGGGCGCCGAAGACGAAGGTGAGCTGCTTCGCGTCCTGCAACGCCTGCGGGTCGGTGACCTCGGCGGATGCCGTCCTGTAGTACTGCCACCCGTCGGTACCCGGCAGCGAGACGGTGGCGACCACCGGCCCGTCGGTCCCACCGGCGTGCAGCTCGACCGTGCTCGGTGTCGCGGTGCTGGCCGCGGAGCTCGCGTAGCGCACGTCGACACGCACCGGGGCGACACCGGCGAAGTCCAGGCCGTCGTACCGGACCCAGGCACCGTCGGTCACCCCGCCGATGTTGCCGTTCGAGTAGTACGCCTCCCGCGACAGCGAGCCGCCGCTCCACTCGTCCGACGACTCGGCCTCGAGGACGCGGTACGCGCCCTCGTCGAGGGCCAGGGTGTCGGCGGCGGACTGCAGCGCATCCTGGGCGCCGCGCAGTCGCGCGCTGGTGGCCGTGGCGTCGGCGACCGCCGTCTGCGCACGCTGGAGCGCGCCGAGGAACGCCTGGTAGGACGCGGGGGAGTACGAACCCGGCTGAACCAGCACCGCCTCGTCGACCAGCGTCTGCAGGGCCACCCGGTCGGCCGAGGCGACGGACAGCGCCAGCGGGCTCAGACCCGAGACCCCCGGCCCGGTCACCTGCCCGGCCGTGAGGCCGTCCGCGAACGCTGCGTCCGTGAAGGTGAGGAAGAACTTGGCGTTGGTCGTCGTCCGCCCGGACAGGCGCACCGACACGGACTGCGGGCCGAGCACGAGCACGTCGGCCGTCACCCCGTCGGGCAGGCCGGTGACGCTCGCCGCGCCGCGGGCGACGAGGCTGGCCCCGCTCGACCCGGCGAACCGGGCGCCGTCCTGCAGGGTGAGCGTCACCCCGGCGTCCACGGACCCGTCGGCCGCAGCCTCCACCGACGTGGAGCTCGCGGTCACCTCCACGGTGCTGGGCGCCGGGTCGGTGCCGTCGCCCGCCGTGCTCAGCGAGTAGGCGGGCTCGGTGTGCGCTCCCCAGCCCGACGGTGCCGACCCCATCGTGAACGCGAGGGAGCCGCCCGCCAGGACGTCGGCGTAGTCGAGCCACGTGTTGCCGAAGGTCTGCCCGTCGAGCGTCGCCGACTGGATGTAGTAGTCGTCGGGCGAGACCCCGTCCGCAGTGACCGTGAAGGATGACCCGCTCGCGTAGCGGATGGTCGCCGAGTCGAAGAACGGCGTGCCGATCTGGTACTCGGAGGACCCCGCCGTGACCGGGAACAGGCCCAGGGCTGCGGCCACGAACATCGTCGACATCGTGCCGGCGTCGTTGTCCATCGTCGGCAGGAACCCGGAGGGGTCGAGGTCGTAGACCTTGGTCTTGACCGGGGGCGTCAGCTCGCCGTTGCTGCTGGGCAGCTCGTTGGTGCTGCCGGTCGCGATGTAGCGGTTCCACGTCTGCCCCGTGTAGATCGCGCGGACCCACTTCTGGGTCTGCGCCGGCTCGCCGACGTAGTTGAAGAGGTACGGCGCCTGCAGGTCGATCTCGTTGGCGTTCGAGTGCAGCATCCCGGACCCGTCGTCGGGACCGTCCTCGCCGAACAGGTGCTCGAGCGCGAGCCGGGTCGCATCCAGGCCACCCATGGCCTCGGTGAGTCCTGCCATGTCGTACGCGTCGTACCAGTGGTACTGCCACAGCGTGCCCTGGTAGAGCGAGGTCGCCCCGAACGACTCGTAGTCCACCGAACCCCACGCGCCCTCGGAGCTCCGTGGCGTCAGCAGGCCGACCTTCGTGCCGTCCGAGGCGGTCCAGGCGCCTGGCTTGATCAGGTTGTCGATCGGCAGCGATGCCTGCTCGCGCAGCGTCTGCGCGTCATCGCTGTGGCCGAGCGCGTCGGCGACGATCGACAGCGCCCAGTCGTCGTAGGCGCGCTGCACAGAGATGCCCGGGTCGTTCGAGACGTACCCCTGCCGCAGTTGCTCACCGGTCGAGTAGCCCGTGTAGTCGCGCAGCGCCGGCCACGCCTCGTCCAGCCGGTCGAACCCGGTGTACCCCTTCGACAGGGCGTCAGCGAGGATCACAGCAGACCGCTCCCACCGCACGGTGGGCACCGACTGGGTGAGCTCGCCGAGGCCCTTGCCGGACTGCGCGGTGTCGGCGAACAGCACGACGAGGGACTGGACCAGGTCGCGGTACAGATCCGGGGCGACGTAGGCGAGCACCGAGTACTTGCGGAAGTCGTCCCAGGAGGACCACCCGTCGTAGTAGGTGAAGTCGTCGGCCCGGTGCACGGCACCGTCGACGCCGCGATAGGTGCCCTCGGTGCTGGTCGCGTTCACCGGGAGGGCGAACATCCGGTACAGGTGCGTGTAGAACAGCCGGATCAGTGAGCCGTCCGGGTCGCTGATCAGCGAGGCGGACACGTCGACCGTGGCGAGGCGGTCCTGCCATGCCTGGTGCGTCTGCTCCCGCACCTCGTCGAAGCCCAGACCCTCGAGCTCGACGCCCTGGTCGGTGCGTGCCTGCTCCGCGCTGATCGGCGAGATGGTCACCCGAAGTCCGATGTCGTCGGCCGCGGACGGGTCGAACGCGAGGATCACGCCGGTGTCGGAGCCGTCCTGAGTCGTCGCGTCCGTCAGCGCGCCCGCGTCCGACCAGGTCTGCACGCCCGTGACCGGGCGGGTCGTCTCGGCGTAGTAGGACAGCTCGTAGGGGTACCCGTTGAACGCCCCGGCAACCGTCCCGGAGAGGGTGGCGCGCCCATCCGGGAGTGAGCCGACGTCCACCGACGAGCTCGTGCGGCCGGTGAAGTTGTTCGCGAGATCGACCACGAGCGACGGGGTGGCACCCTCCGGGAACGCGTACCGGTGCACTGCCGTGCGTGTGGTGGCCGTCACCTCCGCATCGATCGTCGCGCCGCTGGTGCTGACCGCGCCGTCCGTGCCCGTGATGTCCGCCAGCGCGACCCGGTAGTAGCCCGGGCTCGCCTCCTCGTCGTCGTGCGAGAACGCGTGGGCGTAGGACGCCGTGCTCGGGCGAGCGGAGTACCGGACCTGCGTCGGCACGACCAGGATGTCGCCACCGCCCCCGGAACCGCCCACACCGTCGAGGTTCGTCTGCGTGAACCCGGCGATCTGGTCCTCGGTGTAGTCGTAGCCCGAGTGGTTCCGGTTCGGCGTGGTGAGCGGATTCACCTTCGCGATGCCGTTCGGGGCCTGAGCGCCCGGCAGGTCGTTGCCGTCGTCTCCGGCCGTCGACACGAACGGGTCGACGTACGACGTGTAGTCGGTCGACGAGGCGCCCGCCTCGAGCGAGGTCGGCGCGTCCTGAGCGGGGACCGCCGCGCTCGCGGTGGACAAGGCCGTCATCGCCGTCAGGGCGAGCGTGAGTGCTGCCGACACAGGTCGGGCGTGGACGAGCAGGGGCACCGGATCTCCAACCTCAGCAGCCTGCAACGGGCCGGGGTAGCCGTCTACCTCCGTGGCCCGTGCCGCCGAGGCAGTCGATACCCGCGGGTGAAACTGCAGGTGAACGCACGGGATCCAGCGAACGGATGCCTGAGGCAACTTTGATGACGGGCGATCACAACAGCGGCTCGCGCCCTGGGGACCGAGTGCGACCAGGCGCCGAGTGGCTGATCGCACCCCTGGGCCGCTGTCGTCGCGCATGCGCACGCGCCGGTTGGTGAAGTCGGTGTAGCCGTTGACGCCTGCCGGGCAGGTTGCCCCGGTCGAGGGTGTACCCGTCGTCGCGCACGAGACCAGCGAGGGCACGTATTGGGCACGACAGCACGAAGGCCCCCTCGAGAGGGGGCCTGACCTGCGGACGCGCTATTGCACGTTAGTTGCACGCGCCGACAGGCGGGGGAGGTTGTGACGCGAGCTCGACGGTCGTGGGGCAGCATCCGCAATCTCCCGTCCAAACGCTACAAGGCGACCTACACCGGACCGGATCTGGCCCGGTACGTCGGCCCGGACACGTTCGCCACCCGCGTGGCAGCTGAGACGTGGCTCTTGAAGGTCCGTCAGACCATCGACGACGGCAGCTGGGCGTCGTTGCTCGCCCATGCTGACGACCCGGAGCCGACACCGCCGCCGACGCTTCGGGCCTATGCGGAGGAGTGGCTGGACGGACGCGACCTCAAGCCCCGCACGCGTCAGCACTGCCGGCAGACTCTCGACTCACGGATCCTGCCGGAGTTCGGAGGCCGCGTGCTCACCGAGGTCACGCCGGCCGAGGTCCGTGCATGGCACGCTGCGCTCGATCCGACGAAGCCGACGATCCGCGCCCACTCGTACGCTCTCCTGAGGACGCTCTCCTCCACGGCGGTCGCCGACGAGCTCGTCGAGGCGAACTGAAGGCCGCCGGGTCGGTGACTCGCGCGAAGACGACTCGGCCCGCGACGCTGACCGAGCTGGAGGTGATCGTCCGCGGTGACGCGCGGTGGTTGACCCCGCGGGCAGGTGCTGTGCACGTCTCGTGGCGGCCGGTGGAAGCTGATCCCTTCACGCCGGGAGCGCGACCCGCGGGTCGAAGGGCCCCCGGTGGACTGCCCGCACCCGCAGCATCGCGCGGTGTGCCGCCCCCTCGTAGACCGGTCTTCGACCGCAGGTCGGTCGTCGTGCTCCATCGAGGGCCCGAGGCTGGATCGAGGGCCTAAACTGCCTCTTGGAGTCCTGCGTCGTCGCTGTAGACCGGACGATCCCCACCGCATCGCGCGGGCGGACACATTGAGCGGGGGCAAGTCGTGAGTACGCAGGACGGTCGCGCTCAGGCGCCGAAGCGAGCGACGATCACCGACGTCGCCCGCGTCGCAGGCGTGTCCCGGGGGGCCGTCTCGAAGGTCATCCGCGACGCCTACGGCGTCTCGCCTGCGATGCGCGCGCGTGTGGAGGAGGCGATCGAGCGGTTGGCCTACAGGCCCCGGACGGCCGCCCGGGCTTTGCGGGGGTCGGGCTTCACGATCGGACTGGCGCTGCCGGTGTTCGGGAACGACTTCTTCAGCCAGATCGTGCTGGGCGTGAACGAGACGCTTGCGGGCACGGGTTACCGGTTCATCCTCGCGCCGGACACCAGCGAGTCATCCTCGAGCCATACGCTCGATGCCCTCGCTGATCGAGAGGTCGACGGGATCATCGCGGTCTCGCCGATGGTCTCGACCGACTGGCTGGAGAACCTCGCGCGGTATGTGCCGGTGGTGGTGATCGGGCGCCACGACATGCCTGCCGGGTACGACACGGTCAACGGTGACGACGCCGCGGGCGCCCGGCTGGTGATGAACCACCTGCTCGAGCAGGGGCATCGGCGCATCGTGCACCTGACCGGTGACTATGTGCAGGTCGCGGCCCGACCCGCCGACCCGCACTCGATCCGTTCGGTCGTCTTCCGCGAGATGATGCTGAGCGCTGGACTCGTCCCGCGGCAGGTGACCACCGCGGCAGACCCGGCCGCCATAGTGGCCTGCGTGCGCGATCTACTCGCGGGCGATGAACCTCCTACGGCGATCTTCGCCGCGCACGACTTCCTCGCGATCCACGCGTTGCGGGTCGTCGCGACCAGCGAACCGAGGGTGGCGATCGCCGGGTACGACGGGGTGGACATCGCCAGTCACCCGATGATCTCGCTGACGACAGTGGACCAGCGCGGCGTCGAGATCGGCCGCACGGCGGCCACGCTGCTGCTCGAGCGCATCAAGGGCCGCACGACGCCCGCTCGACACGTTTCGACGCCAGAGCTGCTGATCCGACGTTCGACCGCCCCGGACGGGGCCACCGGCTGACGGGTGATCAGTACCCGTGGTCGAGGTCGATCTCGCCGATGAGCGCGAGGCCCCGGCGGAACCTGGCGGCGTTCTCCGCGACGCGTCGAGCGAGCAGCGGTCGGATCATGTCCCACGTGTCAGCGGTGTGCGGCGTGATCAGGACGCGCTCGTCGGTCCAGAGCGGGTGCCCGGCCGGGAGCGGCTCAGGTGCGGTCACGTCGAGCAGGACCGAGGCGGGCCCCGTCCCGCGGGGGAGTGCAGCGACAGCCTCGAGATCGACGAGGCCACCTCTCGCGACGTTGACCAGTACCGAGTGCGGGGGCATCGACGCAAGTGCGGACGCGTCGATGAGGGAGGTCGTCCCAGATGTCATCGCGGCCGCCAGGACGACGGCGTCCATCGTCGGCAGGACGTCCGCGAGAGCGGACGAGGTGATCGTTCGGTGGACGTCGGCCACCTCGGCCGCCTGACGTCGGACGATCGTGATCTCGGAGCGGAACGGCCGCAAGAGCCGTACGAGCTCCAGCGCCACACCGCCCGCCCCCACGATGAGGACTCTGCGGCCGTAGAGAGATGTGCCGGCGGGGACTCCCCAGTCGGTCGCGCGCGCCCGGCCTGGGATCTGACGCAATCCGGCCAGCAGCAGAGTGAGGGCGTGCTCGGCCACCGGTTCGGCATAGGCACCCTTCGCGGACGTCCACACGATCCGTGGGTCGAGTGCTCCAGCATCGACGAAGTCGTCGACTCCGGCGGAGGGGAGCTGGACCCACCGCAGAGCGGGGAGGCGACGCACGGCGGCGATGAGCCCCTCGGGGTCGTGGAACCCGAGCCAGATCAGCCCTTCCGTGTTCTCGTCCGGCGGCACCGGGTCGACGTCGACCGATCGGAGGGCCTCGACCGCCCATTCGGGCCGACTCGGCAGCACCGAGAGCTGGTGGCTCATCTGGTCCCCTCGAGGGTTGCCCCCACGGTCGGTGTGATCACGAACGACGCCACGAGGTGCTCCGACCTGCGCGAGTTTGGCCCCACCCGGACCTCGAACTGCCCGGGCTCGACGACCCGGTGACCGTCGACATCGACGATCGTGCAGTCCGCGGCGCTGATCGTGATCGGCACGTCGACCGAAGCGCCGGGCTCGACGAGCGCCTGCCGGAATCCCTTGAGCTCCTGCTCCGCCCAGGTCGCGCTCGTGATGACGTCGCTCAGGTAGACCTGGACGGTCTCGAGGGCTGGTCGTGTCCCGGTGTTGGTGAGCGTGACGGTCGCTGTGACCTCGCCCGTGCTCGGGATCTCCTCGGCGGACAGCCGCAGGTCGCGGTACTCGATCGTGGTGTAGGTCAGACCCTCGCCGAAGACGAACATCGGCTCCTGCGCGAGGTCGGCGTAGCGAGCGCCGTGCTGGCCCCGAACCTGGTTGTAGTGGACAGGTTGCTGGCCGACGTGGAGCGGGACCGATACAGGCAGTCGGCCCGACGGCTCCGTGATCCCGAGCAGGAGGTCGGCCACCGCACGGCCACCCCGCATCCCCGGATTGAACGCCTCGACGATGGCGCTGGCGCGCGAGGCGGAAGCCGGCAGCACGGAGGGCTTGGAATGCACGAGCACCAGGACCACGGGGGTGCCGGTCTCGACGAGGGCGTCCAGGAGTGCGACTTGCCCGCCCTGGAGCTCGAGCGTCGCAGTCGACTTCCCCTCACCGGTGAGCGCGACCGTGTCGCCGAGCACCGCGACGACGACATCGGCGGCCCGTGCTGCGTCGAGTGCCTCAGCGATGAGTCCGGCATCCGGCGACGCGGGGGAGAAGATCGGTGGCCGAGGCTGCCCGTCGGGGAACGTCGTGCCTTCGGGGTCGGGCACGAGCGTGCCGATCTCGGCACCCCGGGCGTAGCTGATCTGCCAGCCCTCAGGAGCGGTAGCCCGGAGCCCGTCGAGCACGGTCTCCACGAGGTGACGGGGATGGCCCTCAGGCATCCATGGCACCTGTCCCGAGGCTCCGGCCCAGTCCCCGAGCTGGGCGTGCGGATCATCGGCATTCGGACCGACGACGGCGACTCGCTTCGGCGCCTGGTCCTCGGTCGAACCGGCAAGCGGTAGCACGCCGTCGTTGCGCAGCAGCACGAGCGAGCGGCGGGCGACCTCGAGGTTGAGCTCGGCGTGGGAGCTGCAGCCGATCACCTGGGTCTGCCGCGCGGCGTCGGGCGCCCGCGGGTTCTCGAACAACCCGAGCTCGAACTTCAGTCGCAGGATGCGGCGCACCGCATCGTCGATCTGGTGCTCGCGCAGCCGCCCCTCGGCGACAGCCTGCAGCGCACCCTCGTAGAACTGCGGGGTGGTCATCACTAGGTGGTTGCCTGAGTCGACAGCGACGGCGGCGGCCGCCACGTCGTCCTCGCAGACCTTCTGCTCCCACACCATGCGCCCGACGTTGTCCCAGTCCGTCACGAGAGTGCCGGTGAACCCCCACTCGCCGCGCAGGACGTCGTCGAGCAGCCAGCGGTTCGCGGTGACCGGGACGCCGTCGATCGCCTGGTAGCCGAGCATGAATGTCCGGCAGCCCTCGCGAGCGGCGCGCTCGAACGGCGGCAGGAACCACGAGCGCAGCGCCCGACGACTGAGGTCGGCCTCGCTGGCGTCGCGGCCGCCCTGCGTCTGGGAATAGCCGGCGAAGTGCTTGGCGCAAGCGAGAACGGCAGTGGGGTCGTCGAGCCCGTCCCCCTGATACCCGCGGATCATGGCCGCCCCTAGCTCGCCGATGAGGTGCGGGTCCTCACCAAACGTCTCGTCCACGCGACCCCAGCGCAGGTCGCGGGCGATGCACAGCACGGGGGAGAAGGTCCAGTGCAGCCCGGTCGCCGCAACCTCGATCGCGGTCGCCCGGGCCGCCCGCTCGAGCAGGGCGGGATCCCAGGTGCACGCCATGCCCAGCTGGGTCGGCAGGATGGTCGCGCCGGGCCAGAACGAGTGTCCGTGGATCGCATCGTCGGCCGTGAGAAGGGGGATCCTGAGCCGGGTGCGCTGGGTCAGGGCGATGGCGTCGATCATGGCCTCGGGTGAGGCGTGCAGGATCGACCCGGCTCCCCGGGACAGCACGATCTCCTTCAGGTCGCCGCGGGCGTCGAGCTGCAGCATCTGCCCGACCTTCTCCGGCAGGGTCATCCGATCGAGCAGGTCTTCGACCCGCTGCTCGATCGGAAGGGCGGCGTCCAGGTACGGGATTGCCGGGTCGGTGGTCATGCCTGCTCCTCGAGTCGCCGGTTGAGCTGGGGGATGATCGCGTCGCTGATGCCGACCTCGGCGAGCACGGATGCCAGGCTGCGTTGCGGAACCCATCGTGTGCGTTGCCGGACTCGGGCCGAGGAGTCGGGTCCGACTGTGTGGGCTGCGGCAAGCAGGGCCTCGTAGGCGCCTGGGCGGTCGATGACAGTCGACAGCGGTGTGGACGGCGTCAGAGGGGCGTCAGGACGCGCGATGCTGGGCGCTCGCGTCGTCCACTCGTGCACACCAGATCCGACCTCGATCGCTTCGGTGCTGCCGGGCAGGAGAACCTGCGCGGTGGTGTTCGCCGGGACCACCGCCTGAACCACGATGTGGTCACCGTCGCGCCGCCATCCGGACTGCGCCCGTCCGTAGCGGGTGTCCAGCGTGGCGGTGGCGAACTCCAGGCCGTCCAGCGGGACGGGCGCGATCCTCAGGCGCCGGTACCCGGGGGCGGCGGGTGCCAGACCCGCGAGCCGGCGATGCAACCAGTCGGCCACGGCGCCCGACGCATAGTGGTTGAACGATGTCATGTCGCCGGGGTTCAGCGACCCGTCCTCCAGCAACGAGTCCCAGCGCTCCCAGATGGTGGTCGCTCCCATGGTCACCGCGTAGAGCCAGGATGGGTTCTCTGTCTGGAGGAGGAGGCGTTGGGCCGCCGCAACCGCTCCCGAGTCCACCAGGGCGTCCATGATGAGTGGTGTGCCGATGAAGCCGGTCGGCATCCGGTAGCCGCCGGCTCGCACAAGCTCCAGGAGCCGACGTGCGAGCGCGGTGCGCTGTTCGGCGCTGGTGACGATGTCCAGCTGCAGGGCCAGGGCATACGCCGTCGGTGAGTCGGACATCATGCGGCCGGCAGGGGTCACGAACTCGGCGCGGAACGCTGCACGCGCTCGTTCGGCAAGCGCGGCGTACCTGGCGCGGTCATCCTCGTGGTCCAGGGTCGCCGCAGCCTGGGCCACGAGCGTGAGCGACCGGATCATCTGCGCGGAGGCCACGAGGTCGGGGTCCGTGCGGCCATCCTCCGGATGCTCGGGGGGAGCGACCGGGTCGAGCCAATCGCCGAACTGGAACATGCCCTCCCAGAGCAGGCGGTCGCCGGTGATTCCGAGCAACGCCTCGACCCACGCACACATGGATGGGTACTGCTCGGCGAGCGCGGCGCGGTCGCCGAACCGTGCGTGCAGGACGTCCGGGACCACGGTCGCCGCATCGCTCCAACCTGCGACGGGTGCAGCGGGTCCGAGGACCGAGGGCACGACGGTCGGGCACACTCCGCCGTGCGCGGCCTGCTCTCGAGCAACGTCCCGGAGCCAGGAGGCAAGGAACGCGTCGCAGTCGTAGAGGAACGCAGCGGTGGGACCGAACGCCTGGATGTCGCCGGTCCAGCCCAGCCGCTCGTCGCGCTGAGGGCAGTCCATGGGGATCGACAGGAAGTTGCCGCGCATGCCCCACACGACGTTCTCGTGCAAGCGGTTGACCAGGGGGTCAGAGGTCTCGAACCAGCCGGTGCGGCGCATGTCGCTGCCGAGGACGACCGCTTGCACGCAGTCCGGGTCGAACACGCCAGGCCAGCCCTCGATCTCCGCGTAGCGGAAGCCGTGGAAGGTGAACTCTGGCTCGAGGGTCGCTGGCCCGTCGCCGGCGAGCGCGTACTCATCCGTGGCCGACGCGCGGCGCAGCGGGCGTGTGGCCAGCTCCCCGTCCTCGAGGACCTCTGCGTGCCGGACCCGGAGCACGTGACCTTCGGGACCGGAGACGGTCAGTCGCAGCCGGCCCACGAGGTTCTGCCCGAAGTCCAGCAGGACGCGCCCCGCCGCGGAGCGCAGCACCACCCGGACGGGCAGCAGCTCGGTGCGGCGCACCGGCTCTGAGATCGCGGGCTCGGGGGTCTCGAACGGGCCGTCCACACGCGCGGGTGACCAGTCGGAGTCGTCAAAGCCTGGCCTGCTCCAGCCCGGCAGCTGCTGGCGCGCGTCCCAGGTCTCGCCCGCGTAGATCCCGCTCGTGCGCAGCGCGCCCCGTGTGGTCGACCGCCAGCCGCTCCCGGTGCGCAGGACCTGACTGGTCCCGTCCTCGAAGGTCACGTGCAGGTGGGCGGCGACGCCGGGTGGGCCCCCGTAGAACCGAGTCGCGCCGTCACCGAAGCCGTACCGCTCGGTCCACCAGCCTCCGGCCAGACGGATCCCAATCGCGTTGCGTCCCGCATGCAACGAGTCGGTGACATCGACCGCGTCGTGCACGGTCCGGTACTGGTAGCTGGTCCAACCGGGCTTGAGGACCGAGTCGTCGACGTCGTGACCGTTGACCTGCGCCTGGTAGACCCCGTGCGCGGCTGAGTACAGCACTGCCGACAAGGGCCGGTCTGGGAGGTCGAACTCCGTGCGCAGGAGCCCAGGGGTGTCGTCTGCGACGATGCCGCCTAGGCCGATTCTCTCTGCACTCCACTCGCCTGCGTCGAGGAACACCGTCCTGAGTTCCACTGGGGAGCTCCACGGGGTGACCGTGCCGGACTTCGATGTGACGCGGACTTCCAGGCTGTGACGGGCGTGCGGCCGGAGGTCGGCGAATGGCCACGGCACCATCGAGGACTCGTCGGAGTCGAGACGAGCGACGCGCGACCCGTCGAGCCTGACCTCGGCGACCGCCTGCATCCACCCCGGCTCGGTGCTGTCCACCTGCCAGCTGATCACCGGTGCGGGCGACTCGGCGAGTGCCGCGTCACCGCGTCGTCCGACACGCACCTCGGCCACCGTGGCGACTGCCTGCATCGTGAACTCCCGCGTTCGTCGACCTGCACTCCCGACGGTGGGATGCAGCGGCGGTCACGCTAACCGCCGACGAGAGCAAGCGTCAACCGGTCTACATCGCTGTCGATCTCGCGGGCAAGGGTGTCTGATCCCTGATCCGGGCCCTCACCTGGCGCGATACGGCTGGTCACGTTCCCATGGCTTCGAAACGATTCAACGAGTTCGTGTGGATCGGTTGACACCGCGCGTCGAGGCGTCCTACCTTCGAATCCGGCCACCCGTCGACACAAGCCGCGTCGCAGGTGACCCAGACAGTCGTCGGGGCGCGAAGGCGCCCGACGTGCCCCAGAAGTCCAATGGAGGACCTCGATGAGAAAGAGATTCGCGGCAACATCACTCGTGGCGGTCTCGGCGCTCGCCCTGTCGCTGACGGCGTGCTCCACCGATTCCGACAGCGACAACTCGTCGGATGGAGGCGACGGCACGACCCTCACGTGGTCCGGCTGGGCCGGCGACGAGGTGGCACAGGCGCTGATCGACCAGTTCGAGGCCGACAACCCCGGCGTCACGGTGAACCACACCGGGCTGCCGTGGCCGGACATCTTGACCCAGGTCAGCACCGAGCTTGTCTCGGGCACGGCGTCGGACATCGTGACGGTCTTCCCCGGCAACGGGAACCCGATCACCGTGGACACGCTCGCCCCCGGCGGCTACCTGGAGGACCTGACGTCGCAGGGCTGGACGGGCGCCTTCAACGAGGCCAACAAGGGCGTCATGGGCATCGACGGCAAGATCTACATGGGTGCCAACAATGTGACGATCCTGCCGGCGATCTACAACACCGCGGCGCTCGAGGCGCTCGGGGTCGCGGCGCCGACGACGTACAGCGAGGTGCTGGACCTCTGCACCGCCGCCAGCGCGCAGGGAAAGGTCGCCTACGCCCTGGGCGGTCTCGCGGGCGGCAACTACCCGTACCTCGTCTACGCTCTCGTGTCGACCCTCGTGTATGGGCCGAACCCGGACTTCGCCGACCAGCAGACGGCCGGTGACGCGACGTTCAGCGACTCCGAGTGGACGACCGCGCTGAGCAAGCTGGTCGAGATGCAGGACGCCGGCTGCTTCACCGCCGACACCCTCGGCACCGCGCTCGAGGCTGCGCAGGAGCAGGTTGCCAAGGGAGACGCCGTCGGCGGCGTGTTCGTGAGCAACCAGATCGGCGACATCGAGCGGTTCGCCGCCGAGGGTACGACGTTCGAGACCGCCGCCTTCCCCGCCACGGACGACGCCTCGGCGACGATCCTGCCCGTCGGTCTCGGTGCCGGCTACGGCATCAACGCCAACTCGAAGAACAAGGAGCTCGCCCAGAAGTTCCTCGACTTCTACTTCTCCGCCGAGGGCATGCAGATCGCCATCGACACGGGGTCGATCTTCCCGAGCCAGCCGGTCGATGGCTTCGAGCCCACGCCGACGCTCGCGGGGGTCTCCGACCAGGTCCAGAGTGACGACACGGCGGCGTTCCCCGACCAGTCGTGGCCGAACGCCGAAGTGAACCAGGTGTTCCAGGACGAGGTGCAGAAGGTCCTCGGTGGACAGACCTCGATCGAGGACGCGCTGGCGAAGATGGACGCCGCGTTCGGCGCGAAGTAGGAACTCGCATTGCCCCGGGGGCGGTGCGGTGCCGAGATCGCCAGGCACCGCACCGCGCCCCGACCTGCCCGAGGCCGATAGACAGAGGAGTCGTCACCATGGCCGCAAGAACCCTGACGCCGGGGCCGTCCCGACGCCGGCGCCGCAACCGGGTCAGTTCGGTGTGGTGGTTCGTCCTCCCGGCGGCCGCCTTCTACATCTTCGCCGTGATCGTGCCGAGCGTGCGGGGCGCCAGTTTCGCGTTCACCGACTGGAACGGCATCTCCCCGACGAAGAACTGGGTCGGCCTCGAGCAGTTCCAGACCATCTTCAGCGACCCCTACGGCTCGGTCGCGATCCGCAACACGCTGCTCATCGCGGTCGCCGTCACGATCATCCAGAACGTGATCGGCCTGCTCATCGCTCTCGGAGTGAACTCGCGGATCAAGTCGCGGGGCATCCTCCGGGTGCTCATCTTCGCGCCCGTGGTCGTGACCTCGATCGCCGTCGGGTTCCTCTGGAAGAACCTCTTCGCCCCTGACGGCGGGATCAACGAGATCCTCCGCGCGGTCGGCCTGGACGGCCTCGCGCAGAACTGGCTCGGTGACGCGGACATCGCGATCTGGGCGATCATCGTCGTGGTCATCTGGCAGTTCTCCGGCTACTCGATGGTGATCTTCCTCGCCGGTCTGCAGGGCGTCCCCGAGGAGGTGCTTGAGGCCGCGGCGCTGGACGGTGCGGGCCCTGTCCGCCGCTTCTGGTCCGTGGTCCGCCCGATGCTCGCCCCCGCGATCACCATCAACCTGATGCTGTCGATCATCGGTGGCTTCAAACTCTTCGACCAGGTGTTCGCGATGACCAAGGGCGGGCCGGGCGGCGCGACCAACACCATCTCCACGCTCATCTACCAGAACGCGTTCCAGCTCGGGAAGTTCGGGTACGGGGCGGCGCTGGCGGTGCTGCTGACGATCCTCGTGGCCATCGCCGCGTCCATTCAGTACCGACTTCTCTCGAAGCAGGAGGGCTGACATGCACCGCTACACTTGGCGGACCGGCGTGCTCGAAGCCGTCATGATCCTCGTCGGCGCGATCTTCATGTTCCCGCTGTACATCCTGGTTACCTTGGCGTTCAAGGCACCTGGTGACCAGACCAACAAGTTGCTGCCGACGGTCGACCCGACGTTCGACAACTTCACGCAAGCATGGCAGTCCGGCGCCCTCGGCGGAGCGCTCATGAACAGCGCCCTAGTCACGATCGTGTCTGTCACGGCGATCGTGCTGTTCTCGGCCGCAGCGGCGTACCCCTTGTCGCGTGTCGGGGCGCACTGGTCGAAGTTCACGTACTTCGGCTTCCTGGCCGGCCTGCTGCTCCCGGCCCAGCTCGCGCTGCTGCCGCTCTACCAGACGATGCGCGACCTCGGTCTGCTAGGCAGTCTGTGGAGTGTCATCATCGTGAGCGTGGGCAGTTCGATGCCCTTCTCAGTCTTCCTCTACTGCGGGTTCCTGCGCGCCCTGCCGCCGGACTACGAGGAGGCGGCCTCGCTCGACGGCGCCAGTGCGTTCCGGGCGTTCTGGTCGATCGTGTTCCCGCTGGTCCGGCCGATCACCGGCACGGTCATCATCCTGAACGCCGTGGCGATCTGGAACGAGTTCCTCACCCCGCTGCTGTACCTGTCGAACTCCAGCCACAAGACGATTACCGTCGCGATCAACGGCTTCGTCGGGCAGTACGGGGCCCAATGGAACCTGATCTTCGCCGGCATCCTCATCAGCATCCTGCCAATCCTGCTGGCGTACTTCCTGCTGCAGAAGTACATCGTCCAGGGCTTCGCCAGCGGACTGAAGGGCTGAGCGGCCCAGGGCCCACGATGTCGCGTCTCACGCTCTCGGACCGTGAGGCGCGGCTGGGCCGCGAGGTCGCAAGGTGGCGTTAGGAAGACGTCCGCTTCGACGCCGACGTGCCCCGGCCCGGCGCCCCGCAGTGTGTGCACGGCGCATCGTGGAGCCCGGCGCGCCGCCCGAGCGGCGCCGCTCGCGATGACCTGTACCCGTCGTCCTCGTCAAGGCAGGGAGAGATGAACCAGAGCTCGGACTCCGTCGATGCACAACTACAGGGGAACGACATGACTGGCCGTGTCGGTCCCTCCCCGCGGCCGGAAGAGCCGCTGATCGCCGCTGACACGGTCGATGGGCCCGCGGGCCCCGTGCCCGTCCGCGTCTACACCCCGGCCGAACCCTCAGGCGTCGGGTTCGTGTGGGCGCACGGTGGCGGCTTCACGTGGGGTGACCTCGACATGCCTGAAGCTCACGACGTTGCCTGCGGACTCGCGCGGCGTGGCATCGCGGTCGTGTCGGTCGACTACCACCGGGCGCCGGTCGCAGGCCTCTGGCTCGACTCAGGAGTTCGTCCGCGGCCGGGCGTGCACGCTCCCATCCCGGCGCTGGACGTGCAGGCCGCCTACGTGTGGGCGGTCTCGCGAGTCCCAGGAGTGGACGTGTGGGCCCTGGGCGGGGCGAGCGCGGGTGGCAACCTCGCTGCCTCGACAGCGCTGCGCCTCGGCCTCGACGGGGGTCTTCGCCCGGCGCTGGTCGTGCTCGCCTACCCGACGTTGCATGCCGTGCAACCGGAGCCCTCCGCGGAGCTCCGAGCCGTACTCGCGAGTGATCCCGAGAGCAACGAGTTCGACGCGGCCCGGTCTGCCGCGATGTACGCCAACTACGTCGGAGACGGGGAGGCTGACGTCTTCGCGGCCCCGGGCATGGCGGGGGCGGATGAACTACGCAGCTTCCCTCCGACGCTCGTGCTCAACAGCGAGGCCGACGCGCTTCGGGCGTCGGGCGAGGCCTTCGCGGCTGCGCTCTCGGACGCGGGCGTCGCCGTCGAGCTCGCCATGGAGGCGGGCGCGCGGCACGGGCACCTCAGTCGCCCGGAGGAGGCCGCGTGGACGCGGTCGCTCAAGCTCATCGCCCGTCGGCTGCTCGCGCTCACGCGCGAAGCTTGATCGTCCAGTGCCCAGACCCGGATAGGTCGGTCTTGGGCTCGCGCACCCGCTCCTCGGGGGTGTGCCCCGCAGCGTCGGAGCATACCCACCGGGGGGCTCACGCTTGTCGACAGCCGCCCGCGGATCAGCTCGACGGTCAGGGCGCGTACCGGGACGTGGACGTGCGCGGTGGCCAGCGGGTGGCTGTCTCGCTGGCAGCGTCGCGGCGGGCTCACCTTCGAGCGGGCCGGACCCGCGATGGCGTGGCGGCGGCTCCTGTATCCGCTGTTCGACCAACGGGCCGACGGTGCACTTCACCGATGCTCCGGGTGCGCAACCGGTCGCACTCGAACGCCTGCGTGCCGAAGTGCCGAAGTGCCGAAGTGCCGCAGTGAGCCGGCGAGCTCAATAGGTGAACTGCTGCATCCGCGTGCGCAGCCCCTCCGCCAGGTCGGCGAGCGCACGGATCGAGCCGTCCATCAGGGCGACAGTCTCGACATTGGTAGTGCTTGACCCCGCTACGGCCGTGATGCTCAGGGCAATCGCTCCCGAGCCGGTCGCTGCCTCGCCGACCCAACGCGACATCTCGTTTGTGGTCGCCGTCTGCTCCTCCACGGCGGAGGCGATCGTCACCTGATAGTCGTTGATCGCTCCGATGATCTCGGAGATCTCGCCGATCGCCGCCACTGCCGCACCGGTGTCGTTCTGGATGGCCTCGACACGTCGGGCGATGTCCTCGGTGGCCTTCGCGGTCTCCTGCGCGAGCTCCTTGACCTCGCCGGCGACGACCGCGAAGCCCTTGCCGGCCTCGCCGGCACGCGCCGCCTCGATGGTTGCGTTGAGGGCCAGCAGGTTCGTCTGCTCCGCGATGCTCGTGATGACCTTGACCACGTTGCCGATCTCCTGCGAGGAGGCACCCAGGCGGGCGACCTGCTCGTTGGTGCTGGCGGCTGCGCCCGTCGCGCGGTTCGCCACCTTGGCCGCTTGGGAGGCATTCTGTGCGATCTCCCTGATCGATGCACCCATCTGCTGCGCGCCGGCTGCGATCGCTTGGACATTGCGCGAGACATGCTCGGCCGCGATTGCGGCATTGTCCGCGCTCTCGGAGGTCTCGAGCGCGCCAGAACCCATCTCAGCACCAGCACGTGTGAGGTCGTCCGCCGCGGTCGCGACGGCACGGGCCGATGCGGCGACGTCTGAGATCGTCGAGCGCAGGTTCGACTGGGCGTGCCTCAGTGCGTACGCCATCTGACCGATCTCGTCCTCAGTGTCCACCGCAGGACTGTGCGTGAGGTCCCCGGATGACATCGCCTGGAGGGACGCGTGTACGGCACGCACAGTCCGCAGGAGCGCCCGTAGGACGATCGTTGCGAGACCAGAGACCGCTGCGAGACCGACGAAGAGCGTGGCCCACAACAGCAGAACGGAGGCGTGTGCCAGGTCCCGGCCCTGCTGCTGGACTGCTGCTGCCGACTCGGAGAGGCGAGTGGACTCCGCCTCCAGGATCGCGTCGACCTGCGCTGCTACTTCGTGAAGGTCGCCGACGGCAAGGGAAGCGGCAGTGCGTTGGTCCCCCGCGTCGGCAGCAGGGACCAGTTGCTCGGCCGCCACGTCGTAGAAGGTCCCGAACGCATTGCTCAGCTGGGAGAAGGCGGCGGGGCTGGAGGCGGCTGGTTCGAACTCCGCAAGCATCGACAGGAGGTCTACGTGGCGACGCTCGAGTTCTTCCCTCTCGGTGTCGTGCGTCGCAGGGGGAGTGAGGGCGTAGTTGATGTACAGCGCACGGTCGCCGTTGAACGCACGCGTGATTCCACCGAGCTGATCGAGTGGAATCGTCCCAGCGTTGTAGACGGTCTCGGCGCGCGCAGCTAGATCGTCGAGGCGCATTGTCGCGAGGGTAGTCAGCCCGAGGGCGATAACGGCGAAGAGTGCCAGGCACCCTCCGATCTTTGTGCCGATCGAGTGCCTCGCACTGAGGCGCTGAATCTGCATCTTTGAAGACATCGTCCCTGCCCTTCGAGTGTCTCGTCGCTGTCGTACGACCCATCGGTCGGATCTCGACGTTCGTTAGTAACGCGCGTCAACGCGCTCGGTGTCGGAGGCGGACGACGCCGCGGACCGCGCAGTTCGGGCGGCAAGCGGGATCCTCTGCGGTGCGCCTGATGGCTGGTCGGAGCCACCCACGACGTTCGACGTGGGCATTCTGTCGGCCGTGACTGGGGCTGTGGTGCGCGGGGCACTCGGAGCGCAACCCGCGCGGGACCACTTGGCACTCGTTGTGCGGGCGCGGGTGGACGGGCTGACAGGTCTGGCAAGCCGCTCGGCGTGCTTCGACACGGCGTCCCGCGTTGGGGCGTGGGACGCCGCGCTGAGCCTGACCTTCCCTGACCTGGACAGGTTCGAGGAGGTGAACGGCACCCACGGCCACGCGGTCGATGAGGACGTGCCCCGGCGGGCGGCCGACCGGCTGCGGGAACCGTGTAGGGGCGCCGCGGTGTGCGCCACACTCGGGGGCGACGAGTCCGTGGCGTTGATCGCGGTCACCTGCCGCCCGAGGGCGTCCCGTGGCTCGCCGAAGTGACACCGCCGCGCCGATGTCAACCTCGGGCGGATGCGGCGATCTACCGAGCGAGGCGGGCGGATGGGCCGGGCCAACGCTGCACCCTCCGGAAGTGCGAAGGTCCTAACGGCGCAGGCTCCGCTCCGGACCTCGTCCTGTCGGGCGGCTCCGGGACCACGGTCGCCACCGAGTGCCCCGGAGCCAGCTCACGGCTGCGTCGAGTCTGTCCTCACGGCGTGGGCACGTCCACGCCGGCGGCCCGAAGCGTTCGTGCCAGTGCCTGCATGTACGCGTCCGCTCCGTCACGGAATGGGCCGTGGATCCCGATGGCCACGTCAAGGAAGTCGTTGTATCCCTCGCTGACGTGCGTCTCCCAGCGGGTGATCGCGCCCTGCTCGTTCGTCAGGACGAAGCCGTAGGAGTAGAAGTTCATGGCGGAGCCGTCTTCGCGATGCCCCTCGAAGAGCGTCTTCATCGCGAACCCGTTGTCGGCCGGCCATGCGGCGAATTCCACCGGCCCCCAGTCGGGGAAGCTGAGCGAATACGCTTTCGCCTCCATCGTGGCCGAGGTCGAGACGGAGATGGGGTGCGATCGCAACTCGATGAGCTCATTCCCGAAGTACGGCGACCAGTAGACCGCGTCGTCCGAGAATACCCATTCTTCGTACGAGGCGCCCTCTTTCACGGCGAGGCGCGCGTAAGCGGCATGGTAACTCTCGGCCATGCGCCTGTGCAGGACCACCCGCTCCTCAAGCGTAAGCGCTCGGGGAACGTCAGTCGCATCACCGTCTGGGCGGTCAGCATTCATGGTTCGCTCCTCGACCCTCTCGGTAGCCGGGTCAGTGCTCGGTGAGGGGCCTGTCGGAGAGAGCCCAGCCCTCTACGACGCGGGCGCCAATCGGAGCGTGGTTGTCCTTGAAGTGAACGAACTCCATCGTCTTCTGCTCGATCTGCTCACCCGTGGCCTTGTCCGTGATGTAGACGGTGTAGCGGATCGCGCCCCAGTTGTCCTGGATGAGGATGTTGTGGAACTCGCCGAGCTCGATCTCGTAGGCTGCGAAGAGCTGCCCCATCATGTCCTTGTATTGCTGGAGCGTCAGCCGGGTGGCGTAGACATTGTAGTGCGCATCCGGCTCGTACAGCTCGTCGCACCACTGCAGCCAGGACTCGTATCCCTTGTTCCACTCGCTGAAGCCCCGTTCGAACCGGGCACGGATTGCGTCCTGCAAGGTTGCGCTCATGATCTGTGTTCCCTCCGCGTCGTTTCTGGATGCAACTCCAGTGGTCTCGGCGAGAGGTCGAGTCCCCTCGTCGGGACGCGCTGCAGCGACTACACAATCGTGAACTCGGACCGGAGCCACTGGCATCGGCGCCGGGGTTGATCCCGTGTACCGCAGTTGCGGTACACGGGAGGGGCCCGGGAGTCGGTGATCGGCCGATTGGCGGCTCTTCGGATCTGAGCGTGGTTGACGCTGGCGTCGGGGTGCGGCGCGGCGATGTGTGAGGCAGGAGGTCGGGGCCTCCAGGATCGATAGCGACCAGGCTGATCGTTCCGACGGAGACCCCGACGTGTCTGACTGTAGATGCGGGCCGGGCGTGCCTTGGTGCGCCCGTGCCGACGCGATGTTCGACGTTCCTGGCGTGCACGTCCACGAGCCCGGCCGCGTAGTCGTGACGGTCGAGACCGACCAGGTGCTGGCCGGCTGCCCGGCGTGTGGGGTCGTCGCTGTCGGTCACGGCCGGCGCGAGCATCTCCTCGCGGACGCGCCGTTGTTCGGCTGCCCGGTGCAGGTGCGCTGGCGCAAGCGGATCTGGCGATGTCCCGACGCCGGGTGCCCGGTCGCGACGTTCTCCGAGGTCCACGACCTGGCCGCGCCGCGCACCAAGCTCACCCGTCGGGCGGTCTCCTGGGCGACCGACGCACTGGTCATGGACGACACCACCGTCGCCGCCCTGGCCCGCCACCTGGGGGTGGACTGGCATACCTGCTGGGACGCGATCGAGATTGAAGCGATCCGCCGGTTGGCCGACCCGGGACGGTTGGCCGGCGTCGCGACCCTGGGGGTCGACGAGCACATCTGGAAGCCGTCCCACCACGGTGGAGACCGGGCGGTGACCTCGATGGTCGACCTGACCCGTGACCAGGACGGACGCACCCGGGCGCGGCTGCTGGACGTGGTGCCCGGCCGGTCCGGGACTGCCTACGCGCGCTGGCTCAAGCAGCAAGGCGAGGGGTTCACCGCGAGCGTCGAGCACGCCGCCCTGGACCCGTTCCGTGGATACGCGAACGCGATCCGCGACGAGCTGCCCGACGCGGTTGCGGTGCGCGACGCGTTCCACGTCGTCAAGTTCGGAACCCAGGTCCTGGACGAGGTCCGTCGCCGCGTCCAGCAAGACACCCGCGGGCACCGCGACGACCCGCTCTACAAGATCCGCGGCCTGCTGCGCCACGGAACCGAACACCTCACACCCCGCCAGGCCGCCCGCCTCGAGACCGGTCTGCAGGGCGGCGATCCCGGCTTCGAGGTCACCGTTGCGTGGCACTGCTACCAGCAGCTGCGCGCGATCTACCACGCGCCCTCACCGGCCGAGGGGCATCGCCGGGCGACCCGCGTGATCGACTCATTCGCGACCTGCCCGGTCGGCGAGGTCGCCCGCCTCGGACGAACGCTGCGAGCCTGGCGGGCACAGGTCCTGGCCCACTTCGCCACCGGCGGGGTCTCCAACGGCGGCACTGAGGCGATCGACCTGCTCATCGAGAAGACCCGCCGCCTCGCTCACGGCTTCCGCACCTTCGCGCACTACCGAATCCGCATCCTGCTCGCCGCCTCCGGCGCCCGATCAGTCACACCGAACCACGCTTGAATCCGAAGAGCCGAACAAGGGCGTGGTGCACCGACTCGGTGACAGTGCCTGTGGTCCATGTCACCGTGTCGAGGAACAGCGGCTCCTCGGCCCCGAGGTGTCGGTCGATGATCGACCCGTCCGCGTGCGGCAGCGGCTGCGAGCTGACGGAGACGACTTGATGCGAGTCCGTCCGCACGTGGGCGTGCCTGTCGCCCGAAGACGAAGAGCCCGTCGATCGCGCGGCAGCGGACCCGGTGCGGAACGCGCTGCACCGGGTCCGCCCCGGGGTCAGGCGAGGTCGGCGCCCGCCGAGACGGCAACCCGGCCGAGCCACGCCAAACTCGGCTTCGGTGTCCGGACGAACGTCTCCCTGTCCGCGGCAACCAGCCCGAAGGTCGGCCTCCAGTGGCCCCACTCGTAGTTGTCCAGCAGGGACCAGTGCAGGTAGCCCCGGACGTCCACGCCGTCGGCGATGGCGCCGGCGAGTCCTCGGAGCGCGTCTGCCGTGTACGCGATCCGGCGGGTGTCGTCGGCTGTCGCGATGCCGTTCTCGGTTACCAGCACGGGCAGTCGGGTGACATCGGCTGCGTGCCGGACGGCGATGCCGAGCGCATCCGGCCGGTAGGCGGCGCCGGTCTGCGTGTTGTCGGGATGCTCAGGGTGGGGCACCAGACCGTTCTCGTCCACCTGCTGCGAGGTGTAGGACTGCACCCCGATGAAGTCGTCTCCGCGGGACGCATCGAGGTAGACGTCCTCCCACAGGTGGCGCACCTCGACGAGCTTGTCCTCGTTCCCGGGGGTGGCGGTCAGCGCGCCGTTGGCGACCGACCAGCCCACCCGGGCACCGGTCCGCTTGCGGACCAGGTCGCGCACGGCGTGGTGGGCCTCGATGAACGGGCGGGCCGATGCCAGGTCCGGCACGGGGAGGTTTGCTGCGATCCGCTCGCGCTCCGCGGTCCCGTCGATCGTCGGGCTCTGCCACTGCGAGAGCTGTCCTGCCCTCGCCGCCTGCTGCAGCATGGTCATCATCGCTGCCATGTTCGGCTCGTTGATCGTGACCACCCACTCGACCCCGTCGAGGACCGAGGTCGCCCGGTCGACGAACGCCGCGAAGCGGGCCACGGCCGTCGGGGCCCCCCAACCGCCCTCCTCCGCGAACCAGCGCGGCGTCGAGAAGTGGCTCAGGGTGACCACGGGTGCAAGCCCCAACTCGACCGCCGTATCGATCATCCTTCGGTAGTGCGCGAGCTCGGCGTTCGAGAAGCGCCCAGGGACGGGCTCGATGCGCGCCCACTCGATCCCGAAGCGGTAGGCGTTGAGGCCCGCGTCGGCGATCAGCTGCATGTCCTCGCGGAATCGGTGGTAGCTGTCGAGCGCGTCGCCGCTGGGCTCCATGCCAGGCATGGCCGACTCGCGCGCCCACCAGTCGCTGTTGATGTTGTTGCCCTCGATCTGGTGGGGCGCCGTCGAGGCCCCCCACAGGAACGAGGTGGGGAAGGTCGTCACGTCTGCCACTCCTTCGTGTCATGTCGAGCGGATGGGGTTCTCGCGAGGCGAGCACGTTCGAGACTAGTGAGTAACGCGCGATACTGGTAGGCCGCGACGTGTCGGGGCCACCGACTTCCGCCTCGGCTGAGCGAGGTTGGCGCCGCCCAGCAGGCGTCGCCGTCACGCGGTTCGGTCAGGCGAGCGCCCGTTCGAACGCGGACCTCGCCTCCATCACGTTCTGACCGGTGAGCTGCCGGAAGGCCGCGCTGATCTCGTCCGCCAGATCGAAGTCAGGCTCGACGAGCCACTGCGCCTGCAGGCCGTCCCATGCCGCGACCAGCCGGCGTGCGACAACCTCTGGCTCGAGATCGGGATGGGCGAGTCCGCGGCGCTGCCGGTGCCGCAGCAGTGTGGCGAAGGAGCGGATGGCCTCCGCGTTGTGCCTTCGGAAGTACGCGTGCGCGGGGTGACCCGGCTCCTGCGCTCGCGCACTCAGGTACACCATCAGGCGCACCAGCCACGGGTGCTCGGCTCCGAGTCGCGCAAGACCGGCGACGACGTCGTCCATCTCGGCGAAGTCGTCGTCATCGCGCCCGCCGATCTCGTCGGTGGTGCGCTCGTCCGAGAGCTCGAGAGCGGCGACCAGGACGTGCTCCCGCGTCGGGAAGTGGTAGTAGAGCGTCCGCTCGCTCACCCCGGCCGCCGACGCGACCTGGGACACGGACATCGCGGCATGCCCGTTCTCGACGATCTGCTGGAGCGCCGCGCGCGCAATCTGCTCCCGCCGGCGTATCGACGGTGCATAGCGGCCCCGGCCCCCGTCACTCATCCACGCAACCTACTCGAAACCTGCAGTCAGGATCAATGTTCGTTGTCGAGCCGCCTCGACAGGCTGCTCGCCGCGGCATTGGATGGGCCCAATTCCGATGATGACTACGTCGGCGGGGGTCTTGGGCACAGCCGCCCGGTGGCCTTCTCGACGCGATCGCACGGGTCCCTCACAGCCCCGTGCCCGAGAGGAACAGCGATGTCCCATGCATGGCAGGCCGGTTTCATCGCCGGCCCCGAGCCGTCCGCCGGAGGCGATCCGGCCGGGTACTTCCGCCGCGAGTTCTCCGTCGGCGACCACCTCCGGCGCGCGACCTTGCACGTCACCGCCCTCGGTGTCGTCGAACCGTGGGTCAACGGCGCGCGTGTAGGCGACGAGGTGCTGGCGCCGGGATGGACCTCCTATCGGCACCGCGTACTGGTCAGCGGCTACGACGTGACAGGGCTGGTCGCCGAGGGAGCGAACGCCGTGGGTGCCGTGGTCGGCGAAGGCTGGGCGGTCGGGGCGTTGACCTGGGAGAACCGTCGTCACAACTATGTCGACCGACCCGCGCTCTGGATGCAGCTCGAGCTGGAATACCCCGACCACGTGGAGCTCGTCACGTCCGACGAGCAGTTCCGTGTGGGCACCGGAGCAGTGCGGAGCAACGGGATCTACGCAGGCGAGGACTACGACGCCCGGCTCGAGCCGGTGGATTGGACTCGGGCTGGCTTTGACGACGACGGGTGGAACGCGGCTTCCCGGGTCGCGTGGGACCTCGGTGCCTTGCAGGCCCACCCAGGACCGCCGATCCGGCGGATCGAGGAGCTCGCGCCTACGGAGATCCGCACCGGTCCCGTCGGTGAGACGATTGTCGACTTCGGCCAGAACATCTCGGGCTGGGTCCGCATCCGCGTCAGCGGCGCCTCGGGCGACACCGTGACCCTCCGGCACGCGGAGTGCCTGAGCCCGTCGGGAGCGCTGGAGACCGAGACGAACCGATCCGCCGCCGCGACCGATCGCTACACGCTGCGAGGCGGGGGCGTCGAGATCTGGGAGCCGCGGACGACGTTCCACGGTTTCCGCTATGTCGAGGTGAGCGGCTGGCCGGGTGAGGTCGCGGCTGACGACCTCCGTGCCGTGGTCGTGCACAGCGACATGGCGCGCACCGGTTGGTTCGAGTGCTCCGACCCGCTGGTGAACCGCCTGCACGAGAACGCGGTGTGGTCGATGCGCGACAACTTCGTCGGCATCCCTACCGACTGCCCGCAGCGTGACGAGCGGCTCGGCTGGACAGGTGACATCAACGCGTTCGCCCCTGCAGCGAGCTTCCTGTACGACGTCCGAGGCGTGCTGGGCTCCTGGCTCCAGGATGTGGCAGCCGAGCAGACGGCGTCCGGCACGGTGCCGTGGACCGTCCCGGACGTGCTGCCCACGCCGTCATCGCCCACGGCAGTATGGAGCGACGTCGCGATCAGCCTTCCCTGGGCGCTGTACCAGGAGTACGGCGACCTCGATGCTCTGCGCGCCAGCTACCCGTCGATGGTCGCGCTGATGGCCCAGATCGAGGGTGCGCTCGACAGTCGGGACCTGTGGAGCGCCGGTTTCCAGTTCGGCGACTGGCTCGATCCGGACGCACCGGCCGACAACCCCGCCGGTGGCAAGACCGACTCCCACCTGGTCGCCGCCGCCTATCTGTGCCGGACCACCCAGGAGCTGTCCGAGGCCGCCACCGTGCTGGGCGAGGTCGCCGACGCGACGCGCTATGAGGACCTCGCGCGGCGGGTCCGGACTGCCTTTCGGCGTGAGTACATCACCGAGTCTGGCCGGGTCAGCGGTGAGTCGGCCACCGCGTACGCGCTCGCCATCATGTTCGGCATCGTCGAGGGCGGGCAGCGCGACAAGGCGGGGGAGCGGCTCGCGGAACTGGTGACCACCGCCGGACACCACATCTCGACGGGGTTCGCCGGCACGCCGTTGGTCACCGAGGCGCTCTCGTGCACCGGGCACCTCGCCGATGCCTACGAGCTGCTGCTGCAGCGAGAGTGCCCGTCGTTCCTCTACCCGGTCACGCAGGGCGCCACGACGATCTGGGAGCGCTGGGACTCGATCCTCCCGGACGGCACGCTGAACTCGACCGGCATGACGTCGCTCAACCACTACGCCCTCGGCGCCGTGGTCGACTGGTTGCACCGGGTCGTCGGTGGTCTGCAGCGCCAGGAGCCGGGATGGCGGCGGATCCGGATCGCGCCGCAGCCCGGTGGCGGGTTGATATCGGCGCGCGCCGTGCACGAGACCGTTCTCGGTCGGGTGGTCTGCGATTGGCGTGTGGTGGATGGGCGCGTGTGCGTCGAGGTGGTCGTGCCGGACGGTGCGACCGCCGAGGTCGTGCTGCCACTTCATCCCGAGGCCCTGATCGAGCAGCTCGGCGGCGGCCGGTACTCCTGGGAGTACGCAGCCCCCGGGGGGTACGGCGAGACGGTGGAGCTCACGATGGACACGCCGATCAAGGAGATCCAGAAGCAGCCCGAGGTCTGGACCGAGGTCGTCGCGGTGATGCGCGCCTACTTTCCCGGGGTGCCCATCGACGCAGCAGGGTCGCACCTCGCGGAGGCGCCGCTGTCCGCAGTCGTGAACCGGCTACCCGGCGCCGCGGAGGACTTCGGTCGTGATCTGGCGGCCGCGCTCGCGACAGGCGCGAGACACGTCGCGCAAGTAGCCCCCGGAGGTCGCGGAGCCACCGGCTTCCCCGAGGGAGAGGTGAGTGATCATGCAGCATCATGAGGCGGCGCTGAGCGCGTTCGTCACCGAGGTGTCCGGCCTGCCATCCGCTCTGGCGGTCGTTCTCGTCGGATCCGTGGCGCGCGGCCTCGAGCGACCGGACTCGGATGTGGATGTCTACCTGGTGGTGACGGACGAGGAGCTCGAGCGCGCGGTCAGGGAGCGAGCCGTCGGCTACACACGCGACGAGCTCACGGATGACGACGTCTACGTCGACGTCAAGCTCGCGAGCCCGACGTACCTGCATGCGGTCGCCGAGCGCGGGTCCGAGCCGGCGCGCGCTTCCTTCGTCGGAGCGCGCATCGCGTGGTCGAGGCTCGAGGAGCTCCCTGCGCTGCTCGACGCGACCCGCGCCGTCCCGCGTGACCAGTGGGATGACCGCGTGCTGTCTTTCACCGCCGAGGCCCGCATCTACGGCGGGTACTTCTTGCCGCAGGCCGCAGCATCGCAGGACGCCTATCTGCTGCACTGGGCGGCGGTGCACCTGGTCGGGTCCGCGTGCCGCGCGCTGCTGGCGCACGCCCACGTGACGTTCGCCGGGGCGAAGTACCTCCGGTCGTCGGTCGAGGAGATCGAGGGTCTGCCGGACGGGCTCCTCCAGCTGATCGACCGCCTGCTCGACGAGCCGACGCCGGAGCTCGGGATCGAGCTGATGCGACGGGTCGAGGGCGTCGTCCGCGCGCCTCTGGGCATGTCCGAGACGATCGGGCAGTTCGTCGTCGACAACGAGCTGTGCTGGTGGACCGGGTTGCCTGCCCCCGAAGCACTGTGACCCAGCACCCCTCGTCCTCACCCGCTCTCAACGAAAGGCACGGCGACTTCGTGGCACATCCGTACGACTCGATCCTGCCCGGTCAGGTCTGGCTCGACACGGACGGCAACCGGATCCAGGCTCACGGCGGCTCGATCATCGAAGTCGACGGAGTCTTCTACTGGTACGGAGAGAACAAGGAGCGCACGACCCCCGGCAGCGGCCTCTGGCACTGGGGTGTGCGCGCCTACGCCTCTACCGACCTGTACAACTGGCAGGACAGGGGCCTGATCATCCCGCCGGTCCTGGAGGACATCACCTCGCCACTCCACCCAGCCCAGAAGATGGACCGACCGCACATCGTCTTCAACGAGCGCACCGGGCAGTTTGTCTGCTGGATCAAGGTCATGGGCGAGGACGACCAGCACACCCAGGCGTCGACCGTGCTCACGGCCGACTCGTTCCTCGGACCGTACGAGACGGTCCGCACCGGCCTGCGTCCGTTGGGAATGGACGCCGGTGACTTCGACCTGGTGGTGGACCCTGGCACCAAGAAGGCGTACTACTACTTCGAGAAGGTGCACACGGATCTCGTCTGCGCGGAACTCACCGACGACTACACGGATGTCTCGGGAGCGCACACCCTGCACTTCCCACACCCGGGGCCGCCATTCACCCGGGAGGCACCGGCGCACTTCGAGCGCGATGGCCGGCACTACCTGGTGACGTCCTCCACGACCGGGTACTTCCCCAACCCCTCAGAGATCGCGGTCGCAGACGACTATCACGGTCCGTGGACGGTGTTGGGCAACCCGCACCCCGGGGACCAGTCCCGCACCTCCTTTCGATCGCAGATCAGCTCGGTCTTCCACCACCCCTCTCGGCGCGACCTCTACATCGCTCTGGCCGACCGCTGGCTCCCGCAGCTCCCCCAGGAGATGCCGAATGTGTTCGACGTGGTGGCAGCAATGGCTCGCGGCGAGTCTGAGCCCCGCTCCGGTGACGGCGGTGCGGCCGTAGCCGCTGGGTTGGGCGAGAACACCGCGGTCGCGGACTACGTGTGGCTGCCGATTCGCTTCGACGGCGACGTGCCGATCATCGAGTGGGTCGACGAGTGGCGCGTCGAAGACTTCGACTGACTGAAACCCGTCGCCGTCGGCGTCCCGCTCGGGGGAGCGCCTGAGGCGACCGGTGATGCGACCCGAAGAAGGTCGTCGCAGGCCTCGCGTCGAGCACGCTCGTCAGTCGGTCCACCGCACGGCTCGCGCCCTGCTCGATGTCGAGGTCCACCGTCGTGACCCGGATGGGTGGTCGAGGCCACGCGTGCGCGAACTGCCGGAAGCCCCGGTCGACCGGGTATTGCACCCGCATCTCGTCGATGAGGCGGTCGACCCGGCGTCGGGCCCGCTCGGCTCGCCTCCCTTGCCCAGCACAAGAGGCTCGTCGGGCGTCGTCACTGGTTCTGGACGCGCTCTAGCAGCGTGAACCGAGACCGGCCTTGACAGGCCCGGCAGGTCGATGGTCTTCTAGGTATCGCGCGTTACTTACGCGCGTTACTTCACAACGACCGCACGAGGGAGATGCTCGATGACGAGCCTGCCGGGCTTGGCCGCCGTCTCGGCGCGCCGCGAGGACTTCAACCGAGGCTGGGCCTTCCGTCGCAAGGTCACCGCCTTTCAGGAGCTCGGCGGGGCTGACGGTGCACCGTGGACCGAGGTCACGCTGCCGCACGACGCGCTCGTCGGGGGGCCTCGTTCGGCCGACGTCCCGGGCGGGGAGACCTCGGGCTACTTCGTGGGCGGGGTCTTCGAGTACCGGGCCTCCTATGTCGCTCCGGAGACCGACCGCGGCAGCCAGGTCCACCTGGAGTTCGACGGCGTGTACCGCGACGCGATGGTGTACGTGAACGGCGCCCTGGCGGGCCAGAACGCCTTCGGCTACTCCAGGTTCCTCGTGCGTATCGATCCCTTCCTCAGGTTTGGTGCGGACAACGAGATCCGCGTCGCTTGCCGTTCGCACGTCGACAGCCGCTGGTACACCGGGGCCGGGATCTACCGCGACGTCCACCTCGTGGTCAAGCCCTCGGTGCACATCGCGCTGGACGGCGTCCGGGTGACCACGCCGGACGTCGACCGGCTTCGTGCGCTCGTGGAGGTGGCGGTCGATCTCGAGAACGCGGGTCCGGTCACCGCCGGAATGCGGCTCGACACCGTCATCCTGGATGCCGCGGGTGGCCGGGTCGCGTTCGACAGCCAGCCCGTGACGCTCCTACCCGGTGACGTGCTGGTTGCTCGGAGCCGCATCTCGGTCCCGTCACCCGCCTTGTGGAGCGCCGAGGACCCGGCGCTGCACCGCGCGGTGGTCGAGCTTCGTGACGGCGAGACAGTCGTGGACGTTCAGGAGGTGACCTTCGGCGTCCGCACCCTGCAGGTCGACGCGGAGCACGGACTGCGCGTCAACGGTGAACCTGTGGCACTGCGCGGTGCGTGCATCCACGGTGACAACGGCCCGCTGGGAGCCGCCGCGATCGGGCGCGCCGAGGAGCGCAAGATCGAGCTCCTGAAGCGCGCCGGGTTCAACGCGATCCGCAGTTCGCACCACCCGGCGAGCCCCGCGCTGCTCGACGCGTGCGACCGGATCGGCATGTACGTGATGGACGAGACGTTCGACATGTGGACGTCCGGGAAGACGGACTTCGACTACGCGTCGGACTTCGCGCAGTGGTGGGAGCGGGACGTCGAGGCGATGGTCGCCAAGGACCGCAACCACCCGTCGGTCATCTTCTACTCGATCGGGAACGAGATCCCCGAGCTGGGGTCCGGAGCCGGCGGCCGCTGGAGCCGACTGATCGCCCAGAAGGTGCGGGAGCTCGATCCGACGCGCCTGGTCACCAACGGTGTGAACGGGTTCGTCGCCGTGCTCGACTCGGTGTTGGACGGCATGCAGCAGCGCCGGGCTGCGGCTGCGGAAGCGGGCCCCGGCGACGATCGGGCCGAGGGCGCTGGCGTCAACGGGATGATGACCGCGATGGGTCAGTTCATGGACCAGCTCCAGGCCTCGCCGATGGTCACGGCCCGGACGGAGGAGTCCTACGCGGCCCTGGACGTCGCAGGAATGAACTACGGCGAGGCGCGCTACGAGGGTGACAGGGAGCTCTTCCCGAACCGCGTGATCGTCGGCACCGAGACCTGGCCTGCGCAGATCGACCGCAACTGGGACCTTGTCACCCGGCTCCCGCACGTCATCGGTGACTTCACCTGGACCGGGATGGACTACCTGGGAGAGACCGGCATTGGCGTGGTCCGCTACGCCGACGAGGTCGGCGGAGGCTCCGGGTTCTCCACCGGGTACCCCGGCCTCACCGCCGGATGCGGCGACCTGGACATCACGGGGAGTGCTCGGACGTTGTCGGCCTACCGGCAGACTGTCTTCGGGCTCCGGTCGCAGCCGGCCATCGCCGTGCACAGACCCGCGAACCGCGACCGCCCGGTGGCCGTGTCCACGCCATGGTCGTGGAGCGACACGGTGGAGAGCTGGACCTGGCCCGGCTTCGAGGGTCGCACGGTCCAGGTCGACGTCTACAGCGACGCCGACGAGGTCGAGCTGCAGGTGAACGGAGCACCGGCCGGGCGAGCAAAGGTCGGGGAGAGCAAGGCCTTTGTGGCCGAGGTCGACGTGACCTACCAGCCAGGCGAGCTCACCGCTGTCGCTCTGCGCGACGGGGTGGAGATCTCGAGAGCCTCCCTGCGCTCGGCCTCAGAGGTCGTGCAGCTCTCGGTCGTGCCCGACCGCGCGCAGCTCACGGCGGAGTCGAGCGACCTCGCGTTCGTCGACATCGCCCTGACCGACGAGAACGGTCGGCTCCAGGTCTGGGCCGAGCGGGTCGTGCACGTGTCCGTGACCGGCTCCGGTGTGCTCCAGGGTCTCGGCAGCGGGGCCCCGGTCACCGAGGAGAGCTTCACCGACCCCCAGCGACGGACCTATGACGGTCGAGCGCTCGCCGTGGTCAGGCCGACCGGCCGCGGCGGGATCACCGTCGTGGTGTCTGCCGCCGGCTGCGCGCCTGTGTCGATCGAGCTCCACGTGGCCTGAGTCAGCGCGGACGGCGGGTGGGTCTGACGACCCGCCATCCGCTTGCGTCCCCGCGCTACCGGGCGCTCGCGCCTTCGCGCACCCACTGTGATCAAGGAGGATCCCATGTCAACCCCTAGCACCGGCTTGCCCCCCGTCGTCCCGGCCACGGAGCCTGAAGTCGACCTCGCCGGCTTCGAGGCGAACGTCACCGCCAGCGACGCCATGGACGCCGAGCCGCCCGCCGACGACCTGCCAGCGGTCGGTGGGAAGTTCATCTGGTTCCTCGTCCTGGCAGTCCTCGGCGTCTACGTCGCGTTCGTCACGCCGATCGCGATGTCGCTCGCGATCGCGGTGCAGGACCTCGCGCCGGGCCGGGAAGAGTTCTTGGGCTACATCATCGGCGCCGGCTCGGTGGTCGCGGTCCTGTCCGGTCCGGTCGTCGGAGCGGCGAGCGACCGGCTGCGAACGCGTTGGGGGCGCCGGCGTCCGGTCATGCTCGTCGGGGGTCTGATCGGCATGGCAGCACTGTTCGTCATGGCGTCCGCACCGAACCTCCTCGTGCTGACGCTCGGCTGGATGCTCGCGCAACTCGGCTGGAACAACGTCATCGCGATGCTGATGGCCGTCCAGGCGGACCGTCTCCCCGAGTCTCAGCGCGGCAAGGTTGCGGGTCTGACAGGGTTCGCCACGATGATCGGCCCCGTCGTGGGTGCGGGTCTCGGCGCCTCGCTTGCGGGCGACATGCTGCTGCTCTTCGTCGTCCCGGGCGTCGTCGGTCTCGTGGGCCTCGCGCTGTTCCTCCTCTTCGTCCGTGAGGCCGACAACCGCGACCAGCCTGCCGGGGACGCGCTGACCGCCCGGTCAGTGCTCCGCAACTTCCTCTTCTCGCCGAAGGCCAACCCCGACTTCGCGTGGAACTGGGCGGGGCGGTTCCTGTTCATGTTCGGCGTGACCTTCAACACCACGTTCCTCACGCTGTTCCTCTCGGAGCGGGCGGGGTCCAGCGTGCAGGAGGCCGCCGGGACGATCGCGCTCGTCTCGATAGTCGGCGTGCTGGCCTCGGCCATCGGCGCGTTGGGTGGCGGATTCATCTCGGACAAGCTCCAGCGCCGCCGGGCGCTCGTCATGGCCTCCGGGGTGATCTTCACCGTCGGCGCCGTGGTCATGGCCGCGTCGTCCGATCTGGGCCCGGCCGTCGCAGGCGCGCTGCTCGCCAACCTCGGTCTCGGCCTGTTCTCGTCGGTCGACCAAGCGCTCGTGCTCGACGTGCTTCCGTCCAAGAAGACCGACGCGGGCCGGTTCATCGGGATCAACCAGTTCTCCGTCACGATTCCGCAGGCGCTGGCTCCTCTCATTGCCCCCGCCCTTCTCACCATGAACGCGGTCGGTGATGAGAAGAACTACGGGCTGCTCTTCGTGGTCGCCGGCGTGTTCACGCTCGTGGGCGGATCAGTCGTGCTGACCCGAGTCAAGGGTGCGCGGTGAACCCTTCCACAGGCGGCCGGGCCGTGATGTCGACGACCGCAAGCGATGACGGCGCGATCTTCGAGAGGGCGGTGGCCCGGGTTCGTGCCGGCGAGCGTGCCGAGGTAGTCGCCTCGGCCCTGCTCGCCGAGCTCACCCCCGATGAGCGTCTGTGGCTGCTGGACGGTGACGGCGAGTTCTGGTCGGGTATGGCCACGATGGGAGCGGCGTACAACGCCGAGCCGATCGTGCTCGGCGAGATCGCCAGGATCGGACTACCTGGCCTGCGGTTCAGCGATGGACCGCGGGGTGTCGTCATGGGCCGCTCCACGGCCTTCCCCGTACCGATGGCCCGGGGAGCTACATGGGACCCGGTGCTCGAGGAGCGGGTCGGCACCGCGATCGGTTCCGAGATGCGCGCGCAGGGCGGCAACCTGTTCGCGGGGGTGTGCATCAATCTCCCGCGTCACCCGGCCTGGGGCCGGGTGCAGGAAACCTACAGCGAGGACCCGCTGCTCCTGGGCGAGATGGGTGCCGCGCTGACCCGCGGGGTGCGTCGCCATGGCATGGCCGTGGCCAAGCACTTCGCGCTGAACTCGATGGAGAATGCGCGGTTCTCGGTCGACGTGCGGGTCGACGAGTCCGTGATGCACGAGGTCTACCTGCCGCACTTCCGCCGTGTCGTCGAGGAGGGCGTGGACGGGATCATGTCCGCGTACAACTCGGTGAACGGGGAGTGGGCGGGGCAGAACCCGGAGCTGCTCACCGGGGTGCTTCGGGACCGGTGGGGGTTCGAGGGGTTCACGATCTCCGACTTCATCTTCGGACTCCGTGACGCGACGGGCTCGCTGGCGGCGGGTCTGGACGTGGAGGCGCCGCTGCGCCAGCAGCGGGCCGCATACCTCGAAGAAGACTTGGACAGCGGTCTCGCGTCCTGGTCGGACGTCGACCGTGCCTGCGGGCGCATACTCGCGACCCAGCTGAGATTCCATGCCGCCCCTCGGGACCCGGCGCCGGGTCCCGAGGTCGTGTTCTGCCCGGCGCACCGGGAACTCGCCCGCGAAGCGGCCCGCTCGGCCGTCGTCCTGCTCAAGAACGACTCGGTCGACGGGGCCCCGCTCCTCCCGCTGAACCGGGAGCGTCTGCACAGCGTGGCCGTCCTAGGCAGGCTGGCAGACCTGACGAACACCGGCGACAAGGGCTCGTCGCACGTTCGCACCCCGCACGTCGTGACACCCCTCGAAGGGCTGCGTGCGGCATTGCCGACTGCCCAGGTGCGCGCCTCGCTGGACAGCGCCGACCTCAGCACCGCCGCGCAGGTGGCCAGTGAGGCGGACGTCGCGATCGTCGTCGTCGGGTACACCTACGAGGACGAGGGCGAGTACCTGGGTGCAGACGGGATGAACGCCCCGGGCGTCCGCGACCTCTTCCCACCATTCCCGCCGGGTGTCGACATCGACCGCATGGCGTCGCAGAGCGGTCATGTTATGGGGGATGCGGACGGTGGTGACCGCGCCTCGTTGCGGCTGCGCGACGAGGACGTCGCCCTGATCCGCGCCGTGGCAGCGGTGAACTCCCGCACCGTCGTGGTGATGGTGGCCGCCGGCGCGGTGATCACCGAGGAGTGGCGGGATGCGGTCCCTGCGCTCGTGCTCGGGTGGTACGGCGGTAGCGAAGGAGGGTCCGGCCTCGCGGACGTGCTGGTAGGTGACGTCGACGCGACCGGGCGCCTGCCCTACTCCATTCCCACGTGCGAGGACCATCTGCCGCCGTTCGATCCGCACGCGACCTCCGTCGAGTACGACCGCTGGTTCGGGCAGAGGCTTCTTGACAGGGACGGTCACGCCGCCGCGTTTCCCATGGGGTACGGGTTGTCCTACACCCAGTTCAGGATCGACGACGTGCGCGTGGGGGGGCTCGACGAGCAGGGCTTCGACGCCCAGGTCGTCGTGACCAACAGCGGCGTACGGCGCGGACGTCAGGTCGTGCAGGTGTATGCGGTGAGGGACGACGTCGCCGACTGCCCAGCACGCGTGCTCGTAGGGTTCGCCACGGCCTGGCTCGATGCGGGCACGGCACGCACGCTGTCCGTGCGCTGCTCGGTCCGCCCGCTCCAGCGCTGGGTGGGTGGCGGGTTCGCCCCGGCTGCCGGACGGGTCGGTATTGAGGCGGCTGCATTCAGTGGAGATCCCGATGCCGCCAGGACGACCCTGGACCTCGTCTGAGGGACCCCGAAGGAGGATGTCTGACCTCGTCGACCCAGTCGGCGCTCGGTCCAGGAGCGGAGTCGCGGGGCGACTCGGTGCCGCGGCGGGGGTAGGCGTGGCACGACGGCTACCGCGAGTGGAGTACCTGGCTCGCACCCTCAGGCTGACGCGGGTGTCGGGCGGTCGGTGCGACCGTACAAGCAGGACCACGACAACCAGGGGCCGTGTCGACCCCTCATCCCGCAAGGACGTTCTGCCCCGATGACCGCATGGCCAGATGACGATGTGACCCGTGAGAGTGCCTCGATGTTCGAGGAGGTCGAACTCGACGACGGCGCTGTGAAGCTCTATCGCAGGCACACCAACGGCGGCGGCCGAGTTGCCCTGGACGCCCAGGCGCACTCCACCGCCTACATCGCCGACTCCACCTGGGTCGACTCCGGTGCAGCCGTCCGGGCGGGTGCGCATCTTGGTCCGCACAGCTGGGTCGAACGCGACGCGCAGGTCGAGGCTGAGGTGACGATCGGCGAGCACGCCCACGTGGGGGCGGGTGCGGTGATCGGCGCCGGTTCCAGGCTCGGGAGCCGCGCAAGGGTTGGCGCGGGCGTACAGCTGGCGGCTGGCACGGTCGTCGCCCCTGAGGCTCGGGTCGAGCGCCGCGCTCTCGCGCGGCGCAGATCCGTCAGCTCGCCCACGCCGGGCGTGACGGATCGGATGAGTCGTGCTCGGGCCTGACCGGAGGGCGCCTGTGAGTACGTCAGCCGCAGGGAGCTTCCGGCCTGCCCGCTTCGTCGGGACTGCCGTTCTTCACGGCCTCACGCGTCGAGAGGGGGTGCCACATGGGAGACCTCAGAGACTATCTGCGGTGGCGCGGTGACATCAGCCTGGCCGAGCGGGCGTTCAACGACGTCGACAACCTCGTGCTGTGCGCGCTGGCCTACCTGGACCTCGGCGGCGTCATTCCGGCGCCCGGGGGAGGGTCGGTGTCGGTGCGTGTGGCGGCCGAGCGGCTCACGACGGCACGCTCGGCTGCGCCACCGGGAGGCGGCGACCGGCGGCTCGCACTGATGCCCGCCGCGCTGCTCACCGAGCTGGCCGCTGCACGACGCTTCTCCGGTGCCGAACTGTCGGACTACGTGGATCTGGTCGACGAGCGAGTGGGCACGCAGTTCGCCGCCCTGTCCGTGCACCTCGACGACGGGACCACGTACGTGGCCTACCGCGGCACCGACAACACCTTGGTCGGGTGGCGCGAGGACTTCACGATGAGCTTTCAGGAGGTGCCTGCACAGGCGAGCGCCGCCGAGTACCTCAGTGAACGCCTCACCGAGCACGACCGGCCCGTCCGCGTCGGCGGCCACTCCAAGGGCGGGAACCTCGCCTCCTTCGCCGCGATGCGACTGGGGGCCGATCCTCGCGAGAGGGTCGTGGCCGTCTACAACAACGACGGCCCGGGCTTCAGCCCTGAGGTCGTCGACGCGGAGGCCTACGCCTGGCTGGCGACGCGGCTGACGAAGGTGGTGCCGCAGTTCGCGGTGGTCGGCATGCTGTTCGAGCGCGGGACTGCCTCGCACGTCGTCACCAGCAGCGCCCGAGGCCTGATGCAGCACGACCTGATGACGTGGCAGGTCGAAGGCGCCGACCTGATGCGGGCCGATGGACTCTCCCCGCAGGCAACCGCCCTCAACCGTGCGATCGACAGCTGGCTGGAGGGTGCCGCGCGCGAGGACCGCCGGGCGTTCACCGAGGCGTTCTTCCAGGCGCTGGCCGCAGGGGGTGCCACTCTCGTCGTCGATGTCGCCAGCACCGAGTACGGCAGCTTCGAGTCGGTCTTGTTCGCCCTGCGCCGCTCCCGTGGACAGACGCGCCGTCCGGTGCGGCTAGGGCTGACCGTGGCGCTGCGAGCCGTGGCCGACGTCGGCTGGCGCCGGGTGGTCCGCGAGCGTCGCACCGTGCGCGCCGGCCTGCTGCTCGTGCTCGGCGCCTTCTTGGCGATCGTCCCGCACGTCGCCGTGCAGATCCTCGGCGCGCTCGCGGTCCTCACCTTCCTTGTGGTCGCGACGACGCGGCTGATCCGCCACCTGCTGCGGTTCCGGGACTCGTCGCGGTTGAGCCGGCGGTCCGCGGTGGCCCTGGTGGCCTCGGGCTGCGCGGTGCTGGCCGTCATCTCGAGGCTCGATCTGCTGGTGGTCCCTACGAACGTGCTGCTCGGTGTGTGCCTGCTGGCCGGCGCGTGGTCACACGCGCGCGCAGCCGTGAGCGTGGCTTCCCCGGCGCGGGGACGCTCGACGCGATCGATCCTGCTGCTCGTCAGCGCAGCGGTGGCCTTCCTCATGGGCGTCACAGCCCTCTCGACCGCCGGCCTGGTGCTGCCCATGTTCGTCATGCAGGTCGGCGGGTACTGCCTGGTCGTCGGCGCGCTAGAGGCGTACTTCAGCCTGCGTGACGCCAGCGCGCCATCACTGGCGCGCCTGACTGCGGACGCGTACCTGCCGACGGGGCCGTGACGGGGGAGGCGCGAGGTGGTGACGCGGCTCGGCGACGGGTGTCCTGCCGTCCAGCGCACGGCCCGAGGTCGCCGCGCCGTGACGACTGTGGGAGATCGCGACGTGCCCGGACCGAAGCGTCTCGCTCTCGCCATCGCGCGGATGCTGGGCCACGGTGCGCGTGGCCGAGCTGCACCTCGGGTCGCAGCCATGGCGTGACGGGGCTGCAGCTCTCTTGGCTCAGGCAGTCTGGCCCGGGACCAGGAAGAACTCCGGTGCCGTGGGCGTGTGCTCGGGTGAGACACCCAGACTCATCAAGGTGACCGCGACAAGGCCCTGAGCGATTGCGCTCGGGTCGTAGCCGATGGTGGTCAGGCGAGGCGTCAGAGCGCGCGAGAGGGGCGAGTTGTCCACACCGATGACCGCCACGTCCTTCGGAACGGCCCACCCCGAGTCGCCAGCCCGCGCGATCAGGGCGAGCGCGACATCGTCGTTGTAGCACCCGAGAGCAATGCCCGGGGCTCCGGCCCCCCGCAGCAGCTGCCCGGCGTCGCGGTCGTCAAGCGCGATGTCGATGACGGTCGGGGAATCCACACCGGCTCGCTCGCAGGCCTGACGGAAGCCCACGACCCTGGAGTCTCCGTACACGTTGTCGCGGGAGTCGGTGAGCCTGGCGTAGCCCAGCCGGCGATAGCCGCGCTCAATGAGGTGGGTGGCCTGCAGGTCGCCGATCACGCTGTTCTGCTCGCGCTCCGTCGGCGCCGAACTGTCCGAGGCCACGAGGGGGATGCCGCGCGCGGCGAGAAGCTCGTGCAGCGCAGGGTTGAGCTGAGCCATCGCAAGGACCGCGGCAGGCTGCAGCGCCGCGAGGAAGCGCTCGAAGGCGGGGACGTCATTCGCGGAGAACCGGGTGACCAGCGTGAAGCCACGACGTGCAAGCTCCGAGGTCATCACGTCGAGCATGTCCTGAAGGTGGCCACCGAAGGTCGTGTAGGGAACCACTGCCACCACGACATCGCTGGTGCCGCGCGCTAACGCTCGCCCGGCCAGTGAGGGCTGGTAGTCCAGGCGCGCGGCTGTCTCGAGCACTCGTTCGCGGGTTGCTGCTGCGAAGCGGTCCCCACGACCGTTGAGGATCTGGCTGACAGCTCCCCGAGACACGCCCGCCGCCCGCGCTACGTCGGCGCTGGTCACCGGGCTAACAGGGTGCGCGGGCAGATGCGACTCGCGCTGCATGGACATGGTCACACGCTACCTGAGCGGCACTCCAGCGGGTTCGGAGCGACCGGTTCCACGTCGTTCGGCGGCGGGCGCGGGAGCGTCCCAGGGTGTCGGCGCACCGTGCGCACGTGGAGCCCCGTCCTTCGGAACCTGGATACCGCATCTGCGGTACCTACCCGACCGTGCCGGGACGATGTGCAGCCAGAGCCCGGCTGTGATGCTCCTGGGGTGCCCCACGACTCACGCCCTTCAGTGTCCTGGCCCCAGCGTGGCGCGAGCCCCAGAGGGGGTCTGCCCCCGGTCTGGTTGACACTCGGGGTTTGCGGTAGTCAGGCCGCGTCTGCGGCCGTGTAGATCATCTCAAACTCGACGGGCGTGAGTTTGCCGAGGGCGCGTTGGCGGCGTCGGCGGTTGTACTTGGTCTCGATCCAGGTCACGATCGCCAGGCGCAGGTCGTCGCGGGTGTGCCAGCGGCGGGTGTTCAGGACGTTCTTCTGCAGCAGGGAGAAGAAGCTCTCCATGCTCGCGTTGTCGCCCGCGCCGTAGGAGCGGCCCATCGACCCGACCAGGCCGTTGTTCGCCAGCAGCCGCTGGGTCGCCTTGGCACGGAACTGGCCGCCTCGGTCCGAATGACACACCGTGCCGGCCGGTGAGCGCAGCGCGATCGCGTTGCGCATCGCCGCCCGCGCGAGGGACGACTTCATGCGCGAGTCGATGGAGTACCCGACGATCTTGTTCGAGTAGACGTCCTTGATCGCGCAGATGTAGAGCTTGCCCTCGGCGGTGGGGTGCTCGGAGATGTCCCACAGCCACACCTGGTTCGGGGCGTGCGCGACGAACTCGTGACGGACCACGCCGTGCTCGTCGACCACCGCGAGCAGGTCGTCGTGCGGCGCGGGGCCGGCCGTCGCGGGCTTGGACCGCTTCTTGTGGTGGCTGGCGCTGATGCCGGCGATCCGGCACAACCGGTGCACCCGGTTCTCCCCGACGCTGATCTTGTGCTCGTCGGCCAGCTCGTCGGTGATGAACCGGTAGCCGAGCGTCGCGTCGTCGCCATGGATCTCGTAGATCGCGGCAAGGACGTGCGCGTCGTCCCAGTCCCGGTCGCAGACCGGGTTCTTGAGCCACTTGTCGTACCCCTGGGTCGACAGGCCCAGGACCCGGCACGCCACCGCGACCGGCACCCTGATGCGGGCGCCGGCCGCGGCCATCTCACGGACGAGCGGGAAGACTATTTTCCCGGCAGACCCGCCTGCGCGAGGTAGGCGGCCGCGCGGCGCAGGACCTCGTTCTCCTGCTCCAGCACCCGGATCCGCTTGCGCGCCTCACGCAGCTCGGCGCGCTCGGCCTGGGTCGGCCCGGACCGTCGGCCGTCCTCGACGTCGGCCTGCTTCATCCAGTTCGACAACGACCCTTCGGAGATACCGAAGTCCTTCGCGATCTGCGTCAGCGGCACCTGCCCCTTGCGGGCCACGGCCACGACGTCGTCGCGGAACTCCTTGGGATACGGCTTTGCCACGGGGACATCCTTCCAGCGAGGACCAGATCCTCACAGGTCAGGTGTCAACCAAACTCGGGGCAGACCCGTGGGCCCGCCGGACACGTCCTGAAGAACGCACAGCACTCCAGCGCCACGGGCCACGACGCTCACCGGGACGTCGGTCCACGTCCCGTCGTAGAGCCGCACGTGCGCGATCGCTGGCCGCGGGGGAGTGACCAGCCACTGCGGCTTCGGCTCGGGCTGGGTGACGATCCACCGTGCGTACCAGTCGGTGCCGGGCTGGCTGCGGTGCGTGGCGCTCACGTGTGCCGCCTCGTGACCGCCGAGGCCCACACCCACACCCAGCCCTCACGCTCGTCCGCGTCGAAGTAGTGCAGCGACACCGTGCGCTTCGTCCACGCCACCGCTTCGGCAGCGATCTCCACGTCGCGCCCGCGGCCGTTGATGATCCACGCCGTCACGGGTACCGGGATGTCCGGACGCTGGATCGGGGTGTCAGCGATCTTCGTCGGCACGGATCGCGCCGTCGCACGCGAGGGGATTCGGTCGACCACGCGACGAGCGTAGATCGAACACGTGTTCGACTGCATCCCTCAAGGCCACGGCGACGCGAGACCATTGGCGCCGGTCGTCGACATCGGCACCGGTCGGCAGGGGCAGGCGGTGCGGCAGCCGTGTGGGCGTGAGTGGTAGCCGGCTGCCATGCGCGACCTGACGTGTGGGAGCCGAGGGAAGGCGCCACGAAGGGGAGGCCGTGCCCGCTGAGCGCGCTGCGCGCGACGTCTCGCGAGCCCTGGGCGCTCACATGGTGGAACCGAGTGACGTTCTGATCGGGCACGTATTGGGCACGACAGCACGAAGGCCCCCTCGAAAGGGGGCCTGACCTGCTTCTTTACTGGCTCCCTCGACTGGACTCGAACCAGTAACCGCTGGGAGGGCGGCTCCAGTGCTGACCGGGTGTATTTGCAGGTCAGCGCCCGATACGCGCTAGCCGTCTGGCGCCTCGAGTGGCCTGAAGTACCCTCTTATTGCACGCGCTATTGCACGTTTGTTGCACGCGCCGACAGGAGGGGGAGGTTGTGACGCGAGCTCGACGGTCGTGGGGCAGCATCCGCAAGCTCCCGTCCAAGCGCTACCAGGCGACCTACACCGGACCGGATCTGGCCCGGTACGTCGGCCCGGACACGTTCGCCACCCGCGTGGCCGCTGAGACCTGGCTGCTGAGGGTCCGTCAGACCATCGACGACGGCAGCTGGGCATCGTTGCTCGCCCATGCTGACGACCCGGAGCCGACTCCGCCGCCGACGCTTCGGGCCTATGCGGAGGAGTGGCTGGACGGACGCGACCTCAAGCCCCGCACGCGTCAGCACTACCGGCAGATTCTCGACTCACGGATCCTGCCGGAGTTCGGAGGTCGCGTGCTCACCGAGGTCACGCCGGCCGAGGTCCGTGCCTGGCACGCTGCGCTCGATCCGACGAAGCCGACGATCCGCGCCCACTCGTACGCTCTCCTGAGGACGATCTACTCCACGGCGGTCGCCGACGAGCTCGTCGAGGCGAACCCCTGCCGTGTGAAGGCCGCAGGCTCGGTGACTCGCGCGAAGACGATTCGGCCCGCGACGCTGGCCGAGCTGGAGGTGATCGTCCGCGAGATGCCCGAGCGACTACGACCGATGGTGCTGCTGGCGGCCTGGTGCGCGCTCCGCTTCGGAGAGCTGGCCGAGCTACGACGAGCCGACGTGGACCTGCGCCACGGAGTGCTCCATGTGCGCCGAGGCGTCGTTCGGCTTGGTGCCGAGGTAGTCGTCGGCACGCCCAAGTCCGCGGCTGGCGTGCGCAACGTCGCCGTCCCTCCTCACCTGCTTCCCGTGCTGAAGGAGCACCTCGGCGCGAGGGTCGAACGCGGTGCCGACGCTCTGCTGTTCCCCGCCACGGACGGACGTCAGCTGAGCCCGAACAGCCTTTACTGGTGGTTCTTCCGTGCACGCCACGCAGCCGGGCGCGACGACCTCCGGTTCCATGACCTTCGGCACACGGGCGCAGTCCTGGCGGCGTCTACGGGTGCGACCCTCGCTGAACTGATGGCCCGGCTCGGGCACTCCACGCCCGCAGCGGCGATGCGCTACCAGCACGCGGCACAGGACCGCGACCGCGTGATAGCCGAGGCGCTCTCAGCTCTTGTGCGCGCGGACAGCGCCAGCTCGGGCTGATGTTCGCGGCCGCAAGACGGCGCACACCGCTGAGGTGACTATCGAGTCGGCTCCAGCCCGATCGCAGGGATCGTGTCGTCGTGTCGTGACGGCATGTGCGAGGTTGGGAGTGCCTGTGTGCGCTCGAGGTGCGGCACGGCGCTGAGGTGGGCGACGTCGCGATAGCGGTCAAGGGTTGCCTCGGTACGTTCGGCGGGCGCCGGCACGAGTCGAGTGCTGTGCGTCAGCCGGGCGGCGGCCAGCTCGGGTCGGTCGCTGAGCTGGTCGCCGGTCAGGCTGTCGATCGGCACGTAGACCTGTTCGGAGCGGGCAAGGCGCGCGAAGGCCGCTGCGTTCCACTCGGCGGCCTGTTCGAAGGCGGCGCAGGCTCCGTGCAGGGCGCCGCCGAGACGCCGTTCCTCGGGCCGGGCTGATGCCCCGCGATCGCCGGCGAGGCGGTCGCGGGGGACCAGGTCGCCCAGCAGATCGTGAAGAGCGGTCGCATCCGCGCGGACTCGCCGATCGGCGGGCCCCGCGCCCAGGTAGCCGCGGAGGTCGGCCATGAGCGCGAGCCAGGTGGCGGCTCGTCGGGCGCCGGGGTCGCGTGCGGCGACGGCGGGGTCGTGCAGGTCGACCCCGTGAAAGGTGGCGGTGTGGACGGCGACCTCGAACCCGACCCGGGCGGTGTCAGCCAGGGTCTGCACCGAGTAGTCGGGGTGCTCGCGCAGGTCCCAGGCGGTTCGTCGGATGCGGGCGACCAGGTCGCCGAGCCGGTCGATCTGTGTCCCGCCATGGACCCGTGCGCTCGCGGCTGTGAGGCTGTCGAGCTCGGTGGCGATGACACCCATGACCTGCGCGACACGCACGACTGCCAACGCCGCGGCCTGGGTGCGGTCCGCCGGCGGGAGCCATCGTCCGACCTTCTCCCAGCGCACGCCGGCCTGGCCGGCACGGAGACCGAGCATGTCCTGCGTCGCGGTCAGCTGGGCGACGAACTCGCCCATCCGGGCGAGCGCTCCGTTGCGCGCCTGCTCGTCCCACACGAGCGGCGCGTCCGGGGTGTGGGCGCCACCGGTGATCGTCACGTGGGAGGCGACCAGGTCGGAGGCGGCGCGGAGCACCCGGCTGGCGTAGTCCCAGGGGTGCCGGTCCGGGGCGATCACTGAGGGGTGTGGCGGCAGGTCATCTGGGCCGACCTGGAGCACGTTGGCCATGACGAGCGCCGTCGCCTCGATGGGGTGCGGGTGCTCGGAAGCGGCGACGCCTGCCATGCGTGCGGGGCTGATCAGCGCCCACACGTGCTGGCTTGCCGCGTCGAGCAGGCCGTAGTACGCGGCGACGGCCAAGTCGGCCTCGATCTTGTCCGCGAAGCGGTCCAGGCGTACCAGGCGACACCCCTCACCCATGTGACGGGACGCATCCCACAGCAGCCCGCCGTACGTCGCGGCAGTCATGCTGCGGCCCGGGCGAACTCCTCGCCCGCGGTAAGCAGCCTGCGCAGCACCCGACCGAGGCACGCCACCTCTTCGGGCGTCGCGGCTTCGTCGATCATGAGGAGCGTGTGTGCGGTGGCGGTGGTCAGCAGTTGTTCGACCACGTGCCGCGACTCGTCGAGGTCGTCGCCGATGTGCAGCGGACCTAGGCGTGCGGGCGGCTGCTGCCTCACCTGCTCGTGCAGCCAAGCTGCCTCATCAAGGGCCTCGCCGAGCGCGATCGCGGCGAACGCGAGGTCCACGCCCGCACCCAGCGGCGCCGCCAGGCAGAGCGTGAGCGTCGCGTGACTGGCGGCATCCAGCAGAGCGGACAGCCCGGTCCACGTCGGTTCACCACCCGACAGCAGCGCGCCTGCGGGGACCGACCATCGTGTCGCCATCTGACCCACCTCCCGGGAGGCGCGCATGCGCCCCGCATCGGCTCGACCTTCGCGCCAGCCGGGAGGACCCGCTCAAGCACACCCCGAGACGGTGAGTGATCCCGACTACGTCGGCGGGTGTGCGGTGATCGCAGCAAGACGCGTCGGGACTGCGGCCGGCGCGTCGGCCGTGCGCGCGCTGATCGAGTCCCACTTGTTCGCGCTTCGAAACGCTCGTCGCACCAACCTGCTCCTCGGCCTTGCCGGCTCCACCCCAACAACGTCGACGATGTGGAGACCTACCACCGCATCCTTCGCGAGCATGCGAGAAGAACGGGGGCGCGCCGCCTCGGCTACAGCGCACAGGCCGCGACCCGTACCTGCCCGGCGCCAAGCGAGCAGCCCCTTGCTGCCCACCTCGGCCATCCCGACTCGGACGCGAGTGACGTGTGACGGCACGAAGAGCGATGGTTCGCCTCCGCCGCCCAAGCGCTCACGTCGGCCTCAGCCGCTCGCTGCAGGCATGTCGCGTGGTCAGATCCAGGGCGACGGCACGATGATCGGGCCATGACGACAGGCCGCAAGCTCATCGAGCGCGCATTGCGCGGCGCGCTACAAGAGCGAGGGTGGACCCCCCGCGGCGCCGGATGGTTCACCCGTGCGGTGGCGCCCGGTGCGCTCGGTGTTCTCGCCGTCGGCGTGGCGTCGAAACACTCCGCACCCGGCCAAGCGACGGCGACGATCTACGTCCACCTTCGCGACGAACAGTTGGAGGCGGAGGTCGCGAAACTGACCGACACGCCGAACGAGGGCTACCGGACCACGACCGGCACCACGTCGATCGGCCACCTGATGCCAGCTTCGCGCTGGCACGAGTGGCACATCGAACTCGACAGCGCCGCGGCCGCAGCCGAAGAGATGGCCAGGGCTGTCCAGGACTACGCCGAGCCGTACCTGCGAACGCTTGCCTCAGATCCGCGCATGCTCCTCGAGGCAGTCGAGTCGTCACCCTCGTACTCGGCCGCAAGCGGACTCGCTCGAGCGGTCTTGTTACTGCGACGCCAGGGTTCCGACGCGGAGGCAACCGAGTTCCTGCTCCGACGGATGTCTGGCCTGGCCGCTCGCACCGACCCGGCCGCCGCGATCGAGCGCCGCGTCGCCGGCACTCTGGGCGGCGCGCTCACGAAGTAGCTCGGCTCGACGGCGCGCCGATCGGCGGCCACCGTCACACCGGAGTCCAGATGGGGGGCTAGCGCCAGCACCCGACCGAGGCACGCCACCTCTTCGGGCGTCGCGGCTTCTGTCGAGCGACGCGCGGCGGCGCGGACGCGTTACTCGGACCCGTCCGAGGGCTCGACTGTGGCGAGCTGCGCGGCAACCGTGCGCCGGCGGTGTGCGTGGTCACGCACCTGGCCCTCGCTCGTGACGCAAAGGGTGCCGACGGGGGAGTCGCACCGGGGACAGCGGACCTCGAGGGGGCTCATGCGGCCAGACTGCCAGCCGCGGCCCCGTGTGGGGAGGGTCTGGCGGACGCAAATGTCGGGTAAGTGCGGCGGGCTGGCGCCGGTCGACCGTGGCCGACGCCGACGATCTCCAGGCGACGGCCACGGTCCCGGTGCTCAGCAGATGGCCTGCGAGGTCGTGCTGACGCAGACGGTCAGGCTGTAGGCGCTGGCCAGCTGCTGGTGGTGCTGGCTGTCAGGGTGCTCATCGAGCGACTGCAGGGCGAGGAGGAAGCCCACGGGTGTCACCTCCTCCCCTGTGTGGGACGGCAGGTGCCGCCGGTGTGCCCGGGCGGGCGGGCGGGCAGCCCGGGAGGAGGAGGGGGAGCAGGGTGTTCCACCCTGTTCGTGCGTCGTCATGGTTCAGCATGGTGTGCGCCTGCAGGGCGGTCAGGACGCCCGCGGCTCCGGTAGCCAGGTCGCTGGACAGGCGGAGCAGACCCTGTCCGGGGAACCCGATACCGGTGCCGTGGCGGACGGCGTGCAGCCGCAACGCGTCGACGTGCGTGCGCAGCGCCGCGTCGTCGCGCGGCGTGGACAGGCCCAGCCGGGCAAGGGTGACGAGGTAGTGGATCAGTCCGGCACGCCCGTGGAACAGCCCGGGCTCGATGACGAAGGGCGCGCGGGCGGCGGCGCTGATGCCGTCCAGCGCGAGCAGGTACCGACCGGGTTCGGGCACGTGGTGCACGAGCTGGGCGGCGACCAGCCCGATGCCCGCCGAACCGGTGGCCAGGTACGGCATCAGGCGCCAGCCCTCGTTGACCTGCAGCGAGCCGTCGGGGGCGACGACGCAGTGCGCGAGGTCGTGATCGAGGGCGTCCCTCGCCAGCGCGAGGTGGTCGAGGTCGCCGGTGTGGCGGTACAGCTCGAGGGCGAACAGTGCCGTGCCGCTCGGACCTCGCAGCAGGCCGCCCTGACCGGTGCGGACCACCGGGTCGGGCTCGCGGGGATCGAGCGGCGGACGTTCGTCGTGCCGGGCCCGCAGTCGGCGAGCGATCTGCTCGGCGCGATCGATCAGGGTCGGGTCGTGGGCCGCCTCGGACAGCAGGTACAGGCCGACGCCCGGGAGGCCTCCGTACAGGTCCGCCCCGAGCGCGCCGGTGTCGAGGCGGAGCAGCTCGTCGAGCAGGCGGTCGGCCTGCGCGTCATGACCCAGGCGGCGCTGGACCCAGGCGGCCCCGGCGAGCCCGTCGAAGAGGCCCGCGGCGACCGGAGCCGAACCGTCGACGCCGGTACCGCCGCGCGTGGCGGCGTCGAACCACTCGAGGCCTTGCGGGTCGATGTCGAGGCTGCAGGCATCGAGGGCGTGCAGGACGCCTGCGGCGCCGTGGGCGAGGTTCCATCCGTTCTCGGCGAACTGCTGCGGGTCGCCGGGCCAGGCACGGTCGGTGCGTGCGAAGTCGGCGCTCGCGGCGATCGACCGGGAGACCAGCACCTGGAGCGCGAGGACGGCGTCCTCGGTGCTGGTGTCCCATCGACGGATGGCGTGGTCGACCCCCTGGGCCAGGCGGGAGCGCGTGTCCAGGCGCTCGCGTCCGGGCAGTGCGAGGTCCGCGCGGACGGAGGCGAGCAGCTCCTCGTCGAGCCCGTAGGTGTCGCGCGCCCAGTCGAGCAGCTCGTCGAGCTTGAGCGGGTCGAGACCGAGCAGGGTCGTCAAGGGGCAGAAGAGGAAGAGCGTGAGGCAGGCCAGCGCGTACCGGTCGGCCGCCACACCGCCGCGTCCGTCGGGAGCGACGAACCCGGGTGCCCCGATGACGGGGGCGTGCCGGCCCTCGACCGTGCGGGCCATCTCGAGGTCGAGCAGGACGACCTGACCGCCGGGGGTGAGCAGCACGTTGCCTGGGTGGAGATCGCCGTGCACGTAGCCCGCTGCGTGGATGCGGGCGACGGCGCGTCGGACCTGTGCATCGACGTCGAGTGCCCACTGCCGGTATGCCAGGCGGTCGGCGGGCGCCGCGTCGGCACGCACCGCTGGGCATCGGGCGACGACCTGCGTGCTCACCGTGGTGCCGTCGACGTGGTCGAGCACGAGGAACCGGTGGCCCTGCACGGTCAGTGAGTCGCGCACGGCGACGACGTCCGGGCCGGCGAGGGCGAGAAGGGCGGCCTCCTCGTCGACGAGTCGGGCCACGGCGTCCCGTCCGTCCGGCGTCAGGCCTGCGTGCGGTCGGGCCTCCTTGAGGACGACCCGCGCACCGGTCGGGTCGGTGGCTTCGTAGACGCCGCCGGCGTTGGAGTAGTGCAGCGCGCGGGTGGGTCGGTAGGCGAAGTCGGCCGGCGGGGCGCTCCCACCGAGTGCGTCGAGCTGCTCGCGCAGGAACGCCGGCACCGTGACCCAGGGCGGCGGGGTGAAGGATGCGGTGCGCCGGTCCTCGACGAGGTGGCCGGTCGGCTCGCGGAGGGCGAGGACTGGGCGGTCGTGCTCGTCACGCGTCCAGGTGCGGGTGAACGCGCCGTAGCGTACGAAGAGCGGCCCGGCGTTCCACCGCAGGTCGGACAGCACGTAGGGGCCGGGTGTGCCACCGAGCACGGCATCGAGGTCGTCGAGCACTCGGCGCAGGGTGTCCTCGTCCACCGGGTACAGGGTGATGAACTTGCCGGACGTCGAGCGGTCGGCGTCCTTGGCGTTGCGCGCGGTGAGCGTGTCCAGATCGGGTAGGTGCTTGAACACGATGTCGTGCGCGCGGCAGTAGGCGCTCACCTGGGCCAGCACCTGGCGTGCGTTGTCCTCGCTCGCGGTGACGTGGATCTTCCAGCCCTGCTCGGGGAGCGTGGCGCCCTCGGGTCGGTGGAAGACCCAGTGGCCGTCGTCGAGGTGCTGCCAGCCGGTCCAGGACGAGTCGTCGTCGTGGGGTCGCAACGCTCGCGTGCGTGGGACAGGGCGGCGGCTGGGGGTGTCGTAGAAGAGCGGGTGGGTCTGCGCGTAGCGGTGGTACGTCGGGTCCACGGTGCAGCCTCTCGGCGGGCGTCTGCCTCGCGATGCCCGGCGCGGGGTTCGCGTCGGGCTGGTCTCGTGCGGTCTCGCGCGCCCATTGTTGGTGCAGGTCCGGCGCGTGCGCGTCTGCCGAAGGTCGCCATTGTGGAGCCGCCGTTCGGGCTCACTCGTTCGGCGGTGCTCAGGCGACGACGCCGTTGCGGAACGCCCAGATGACGACCTGGACCCTGCCCTGCACCTCGAGCTTGGCCATGATCCGCGACAGGTGGGCCTTCACGGTTCCTGCTTCCAGGTGCAGGTGCTGGGCGATCTGCTCGTTGGAGTGGCCTTGGCTCAGGGCCCGGACGATGTCGAGCTCCCGGCGGGTGAGGACCTCCGCTCCTCGCCCCGGCCCGGGGTCGGCCGGGACCAGCGAGCCGCGCCGGGCGAACTCGGCGATGACGCGCCGGGTGACCGAGGGGGAGACGAGCCCGTCACCGCGGGCGGCGGCTCGGACGGCGGCGGCGAGGTCGTCCGGTTCGGCGTCGTCCTTGAGCAGGAAGCCCACGGCCCCGGCCTCGAGCGCGCCGAAGACGTACTCGTCGACCGCGAAGGTGGTCAGCACGATGACGGGCACGGGCTCGGACGCCGTGGCCAGGGCGCGGGTGGCGGCGATGCCGTCGCCGTCGGGCATCCGCACGTCCATCAGGACGACGTCCGGGCGCAGCTCCTGCACGGCGGCGAGGGCGGCAGGTCCGGACACCGCCTCGCCGGCGACGTCGATGTCCGGGAAGTCCTGCAGGATGACGCGCAGGCCGCGACGCACCACGAGCTGGTCGTCCACGACGAGCACCCGGATCATGCCGGGACCGTCCGTTCGACGGTGCGCGCGAGCTGGCGGTCGAGGGGGATGGCGGCGCTGGTCCGCCAGCCGCCGTCCGGGGTCGTCCCGGCGTGCAGGGTGCCGCCGAGCATCGTGGCGCGTTCGCGCATGCCGACCAGACCGTAGCCGGGGCGACTGCGTTCCTCGTGCGCGGGCTGCTCGGTGGCTGCCGTGTTCGACACCTCGATGGTCAGCTCGCGCGGGCGCCGGTGCACGTGGATCGTCACCTGGCCGCCCGGGGCGTGCCGGCGGGCGTTGGTGAGCGACTCCTGGATGATGCGGTAGCAGGCCAGGGACGTGGCGGGGGACAGGTCGTCGATGTCTCCGGTGACGGCGAGGTCGATCGCCGGGTGCAGCGTGCGCACGGAGGCGATGAGCTCGGGCAGCGTGCTGAGCGTGGGCTCGCGCACCCCGGGGCCGCCGTCGTCGTCGCGCAGCACGCCGATGACCTCGCGCAGGCTGCGCAGCGTGAGCTCGCCCTCGTTGCGGATCGAGGTGAGCAGCTCGGTGGTGGTCTGCGGGTCGTGCTCGTGGACGCGGATGGCGGCGCGGGTCTGCAGCAGGATCCCGGACAGGTGGTGGGCGGCGACGTCGTGCAGCTCGCGGGCCATCCGGTTGCGTTCGGCGGCGACCGCGGCCGCGGCCTGGGCATCGGCGGCCGTGCGCAGGGCGGCCGCGTGCGCAGCGGCGAGCTCGGCCTGGCGCTGCTGCGCACCGTAGAGGAGCCCGGCGAGCAGGGGTGCGACGTACGTGGGCACGACCCGCACGACGATGGCCAGGAGCACGAGGGCGTTCATGCCGCCGGTGGCGATCCCGGCGAGCGTGAGGTGGATCAGGAAGTCGAGGCCGGCGGCGATGGACAGCGTGGTGGTCCACGTGCGGCGGCTGGTGCAGGCCGCCACGGTGAAGATCGCGAACCAGTAGGTCGGGGTGATGGTGAAGTTGCGGTCGACGGTGATCGCCACGGCGACCAGGAAGCACGCGTACACCAGCCAGAAGGTGGCCACCGGGTGGCGGGTGCGCCGCACCAGCGGGACCGCCTGCAGCGCGAAGACGGCCACGGTGCCCCAGACGCTGGCGACGCTGACCGTCGGACCGCCGTTGTCGGTGAAGAAGCTGGTGCTCACCGCGATGGTGACGAGAAAGTAGGCGATCGAGACGATCGAGAGGAGCACCGCCCACGCGGTGTCCGACATCAGCATGCGGGGCGTGGCACGGGTCGGTGCTGACGAGCGCCTGACGGCTGCTGACCGAGGCATCACGACATCCATTCGCAGACGATATGGTCGGTGAACGAGTAACGATCGGCACGATTCGAGCGAGACCGACGCCGCTCAGCGTATCCGTTCCGGTCGGCCCGGGTGAGTAATCGAGGTACTCCCGTGCCCGTGTGGAAAGAGCGGTCGTGCCATCTCGACGACAATGATCTGAGCAGCGCGCCGAACGGCATATGCCGGATGGCATACGCTGAGCGCCGTGGAGAACGTCCGATGATCCGCCGGGAGCAGGCCGAGCGCACGCGAGAGCTGCTGCTCGACGCCGCCGCCGCGGAGCTGTGGCTGCACGGGCTGGGTGGCACGCGCATCCAGGACGTGCTCGACCGGGCCCAGGTCACCAAGGGCGGCCTCTACCACCACTTCACCAGCAAGCAGGAGATGGCCGACGCGCTCGCGGCGCAGGAGGCCGGTCGGTGGCCGGCCCTCGCCGAGGACGTCAGCAGCTCGGGTGCGCGCGGACTGTCCGCGCTGGAGGAGTTCGCGGTGTCCGCCGCGCAACGGTTGCAGGACGACATCCGGGCGAAAGCAGTGCTGCGGATCGCCGAGGAGCTCGAGGGTTCTGCCGCGGCTTCCGTGCTGGCGGCCTGGCACGACTTCACGATCCTGTCGCTGCAGCAGGCGATCGCCGACGGAGAGGTCGGCGACTCGATCGCCATCCGTGAGGTGGCGGCCACGGTGGTCGAGGCGGTCTACGGCGCCTGTGTGTGTCCCGCTCCGGCGAGCGTTCCGGTCGACGGTCCGGTGAGGGTCCGGCGGCTGTGGGCCGTGCTCGCCCCGGGCCTGAGGTCCACGGCCGGCTGACGGCTTCCGAGGCGCTGGACGAGCACGTGCTCGCCCAGCGATCGCGCACATCCTGAGCGCCCCGACACGCCGTGCGTCGCGGAATCGCAGAATTCACTTCAGGGTCGCATCGCGCGATGCCGCTCTAGGCGAGCGCGACGACGGATGTCCGATTCTGAGGGTCGGCCGCGTCGATGCCTGACGCGATTCGAATAAGGGTTCGGTAGGGACCGGTCGCGGTGTTCATGTTCCGTTCATCTGCGCGTTGTGCACTCGTCACCCGCATTCGTCGATTGACCGACGATCTGGTTTGCCAACTCGAATCCGGGTCCTGCACGATGTCGCTTGCCGGGCCGCGAAGGGCAGCAGCACGTGGGGAACCGCGGGGCAGCCGGCGCTGAACGAGGACCACGTGCCGACGGCAGACCCGGACCTCCGGTCACCTGCGAGCCGGCCCAGCGACGGGGGTGGTGATGAGGACCGACGTCCTCGACGACAGGCGAGACGTGCCGCGGCAGATCACCGCCGTGCGCGGCCTGCAGGACACGGTGTTCCGCATCGGCGCGCACGGCGGCGGGGTCCTGGTCCTGGCGATCATGACGCTCGTCGGGCTCTTCCTGGCCGTGCGCGGCGCCGAGGCGATCGGCGCGGCAGGCCCGGAGTTCCTCACCGAGCAGGAGTGGGAGCCGAACTCCGGCCGGTTCGGTATCGCGGCCGTGCTGTTCGGCACCGTGACGATCGCCCTCATCGCGATCACGGTGGCGCTCCCGCTGGCCGTGGGCACCGCGACCTACATCTCCGAGTACGCGCCGGAGGGGCTCAAGCGTGTGCTGGTCGGGGTCGTCGACCTGATGGCGGCCATCCCCTCGGTGGTCTACGGACTGTGGGGCATGTTCTGGCTCGAGGGCCAGCTGCTCCCGGTGGCGAAGTGGATCACCACCTACCTCGGCTGGATCCCGATCTTCTCCGTCCCCCAGTTCGACCCGGACGACCCGCTGGCCACCCCGACCGTGTTCACCGCCTCGGCGTTCCTGGCCGGCCTGGTCGTCTCGATGATGGTCGCCCCCATCGCCGCGTCGATCATGCGGGAGGTCTTCGCCCAGGCCCCGATCGGCGAGCGGGAGGGCGCCCTGGCGCTCGGCGCGTCCAAGTGGGGCATGATCCGCGCCGTCGTGTACCCGTTCGGCCTCGGCGGGATGGTCGGCGGCACCATGCTCGGCCTCGGCCGCGCGCTCGGCGAGACCATCGCCGTCTACCTCGTGATCAGCCCGGTCTTCGTCGTCAACTGGCACCTGCTGAGCACCGGGACCAACTCGATCAGCTCGCTGATCGCCCTGCGCTACGGCGAGGCGTCCAGCTTCGAGCTGTCCGGCCTGATGGCCGCCGGGCTGGTGCTCTTCGCGATCACCATGCTCGTCAACTTCGCCGCCGGCTTCGTCATCCAGCGCTCCCGCTCGGGCGCGTCGAGCTGAAGGACGCACCATGACCACGACCGAGATCCCCGCCCGATCGGCGCGACGGGCCGCCCCGCCGGCACGACGCACGCACGTGCCCGCGTCCGCCGGGCACCCCGGCGCTCCCGAGGTGCAGCGCAACCTGTCCCGCACCCGACGGGAGGACGTGCTGCGCATCGTCGGTGCGGCCGCCGCGTCGATCGCCTCGTCCGCCTGGCTGTTCACCCAGCTGCTGCCCGCCCAGGGTGCGCTGGCGTTCGTCCTGGTGACCTACGTGCTGTTCGTGGCGTACTTCGTGGTGCTGATCAGCTTCGACGACGACCGGGTGACCGTGCTCGACCGGGTCGTCGGGGTGCTCATCCACTCGGCCGCGGTGGTGCTGCTGCTGGCGCTGGCCGTCGTGGTGGTGTTCACGCTGGCGCGTGGGTCGCAGGCGTTCCGGCACGCGAACTTCTGGACCCAGGACCTGTCGATGGCGGGTCCGCTGGACCCGATGACGGTCGGCGGCATGGCGCACGCAGCCGTGGGCACGCTGATCATGATCTCGATCGCGCTGGTGATCGCGATCCCGCTGGGTCTGCTGTGCGCGGTGTTCCTGGCCGAGTTCCCCTCGCCGTTCGCGCGGGTGGTGCGCACCGTGGTCGAGGCGATGACCGCGCTGCCCTCGATCGTGTGCGGGCTGTTCATCTACGCCACGTACGTGCTGCTGCTCGGGTTCGACAAGTCCGCCTTCGCCGCGAGCCTGGCGATCACGATCATGATCCTGCCGATCGTGGTGCGTTCCGCCGACGTGGTGCTGCGGCTCGTGCCCGCGACGCTCAAGGAGGCCTCGCTGGCCACGGGCGCCTCGCAGTGGCGGACCATCTGGCACGTGGTGCTGCCGACCAGCAGGTCGGGCCTGATGACCGCGGTGGTGCTGGGCACCGCGCGCGGCATCGGGGAGACCAGCCCGGTGCTGCTGACGGCCGGCTACACCACGTTCTACAACTTCAACCCGTTCTCCGGGCCGATGGTGTCGTTGCCGTTCGCGACGTTCACGCTGGTCAAGTCGCCCGAGCCCACGCAGGTGGCGCGCGGCTTCGGTGCGGCGGCTGTGCTCATGGTGCTGGTGTTCGTGCTGTTCCTGCTGGCCCGGCTGATGGGCGGCAAGGGCGCGGGGGTGCAGTCGCCGCGCGGCGCGCGGCGCGCCCGCGCGGCCTCGGCGCGCGTCCTGGCCCGGATCGAGCAGCGCGAGCTGGTGAGCACGCTCGAGGAATGGGAGCTGGCCGCCGGCCAACGTCCACCGGCGGCCGGTACGGGCGGCACGGGCACCGGGGCGGTGGCCCGATGAGCGCGCGCCGCGCAGCCCGGTGGCGTCAGGCGGCGCGGGCGGCGACGGCGTGCCTGGGAGTCGCGCTCGTGCTGGCCGGGAGCCTGGGCCTGGCCGGCGTCGGGCCGGCAGCCGCCGCGGACCGGGTGCGCGCCCCGATCGTGGGCTCGGGATCGACCTGGTCGGCGAACGCCCTGCAGCAGTGGATCCGCAACGTGTGGGCCAACTACCAGTGGAAGATCACCTACTCGGAGTCCGGCTCGACGCAGGGCCGCAACGACTTCGCCAACGGCACCGCGGACTTCGGCGTCAGCGAGATCCCGTACGGCATCGCGAACTCCAACGAGGGTGACGCCCGGCCGAACCGGCAGTTCGCGTACATGCCGATCGTCGCGGGCGGGACCGCCTTCATGTACAACCTGCAGGTCGGCGGCAAGCGGGTCACCAACCTGCGGCTCTCCGGCGAGACGATCGCGAAGATCTTCACCGGCGTCATCACCCACTGGGACGACGCCGCGATCGCCGCGGACAACCCCTCGCTCGCCCTGCCGGCCATCCCGATCGTGCCCGTGGTGCGCTCGGACGGCTCCGGTGCCACGGCGCAGGTGTCGATCTGGCTCCGTCAGGAGCACACCGCGCTGTGGGACGACTACTGCGGCAAGGTCGGCCGGCCGCTGGTCAACGGGCACTGCGGCGTCACCAGCAACTTCCCGGTCGTCCCGGGGTCCGGGTTCGTCTCCAAGTCCGGGTCCAACGGGGTCTCCGGCTACGTCGCGCAGTCGCACGCTGTCGGCGCGATCACCTTCGTCGAGTACTCCTACGCCCTCAATGCCGGGTACCCGGTGGCGAAGGTGCTCAACTCCGCGGGCTACTACACCGAGCCCACCGCCTCGAACGTCGCCGTCGCCCTGCTGCAGGCGCACATCAACGAGGACACGACCTCGCCGGACTACCTGACGCAGGACCTGTCCGACGTCTACCGCAACGGCGACCCCCGGGCCTACGTGCTGTCCAGCTACTCGTACATCATCCTGCCGACGGCGCTGGAGTCCGGGTTCTCGAACGACAAGGGCGGCACCCTCGCGGACTTCGGCACGTACTTCCTGTGCGAGGGGCAGCAGCAGGCCGAGACCCTCGGGTACTCGCCGTTGCCGGTCAACCTGGTCGCGGCCGGTCAGGCGCAGATCGCCAAGATCCCCGGCGGCGACCCGGCCGTGAAGACCATCGCGGACTGCAACAACCCGACGCTCGACCCCTCCGACCCGAGCGGCAATGCCCTGGCGAAGAGCGCCCCGTACCCCCAGGACTGCGACCGGGCGGGCGTGCCGCAGTGCACCACCGGCACCGGCGGGGCGAAGGACACGCCCACCGACCAGACCGCCGGTGCCGGGGCAGGCTCTGACGGCGCTGCCGGGGTCGCTGGCGCAGACGGCACGGCCGCCACGGACAGCACCCCGGGCCCTGACGTGGCGTCCGTCGCGGACCCGCTCGCGGCCGCGGACGCCGAGGTGCTGGCCCTCGGTTCGGAGGACGACCTGGTGGTCGCCGCCGCGCGCCCGCAGTCCATCCCGGTGGTCGCCGCCGGCCCCACCGCCGCATTGTCCATGCTCGGTGCCGGTCTCGGGGCGCTCGGTGCGGCGATCCTGCCGCCCGTCCTCGGCCGACGCGCCCGCCGGTCCTTGCTCCCGCCCGTCCCACTCGGTGGCTCACCGAGCCCCACCCCTCGACCTCAGGAGCGCACTCCGTGACCTCGCCGACCCCGCTGCGCGGGATGCACCCCGCCCGCGTCGTCCTCGCGCGAGCGATCGCTGCCACCGGACTGGTGCTGGCCCTGGTCTCCGCCACCGGCCTGGTCCTGGTCGCCACGCCGGGCACGGCCCGGGCTGCCGCCGGCCCGGACTCCTCGGTCACGGTCGGCTGGGCCGATGGCTCGGTGCGGGTCGGCGCGGACGCCACCGCGACGGCCGCCGAGATCGCCGCAGCCAACCCGGACCACGCCGCGCTCACCAGCGACGGTGAGGGCAAGGACGCCGGGTCGGGGCACTGGGACGACTTCAAGGACCTGACGGTGACGGTGTTGCAGACGACGGGGCTCATCGACCAGACGGTCACGGTGACGGCGTCAGGGATGGCCGCGACCGCGAGGCAGCCCGGCGGAGGAGGATCGAGCAACTTCCTGCAGGTCTTCCAGTGCTGGGGCGACCCGGCCGCTGCGGACTTCGCCCAGACGTGCCAGTGGGGCGGCTACTCCTCCGAAGAAGTGGGCGGTACCGCCTCGAGCGCGATCAATGGCACATTCAGCGAGCCGCGTGGGACCGGGGTGGTCGGCCGGGGCGGTGTGACGTTCCGGGCAGTGAACGGCGCCGAGAACCAGCGCGAGGAGGTGCCGCTCCCTGGCGGCGCCGGGGCCGTGATCATCACCACCGGGCTGGCGGCCTTCTACGACAGCTCCTCCTCCAACGAGATGCCCTTCGTCCCCGTCGCGGCCGACGGCACAGCGGTCGCGAACTTCACGGTGCAGTCCGCAGCGGCGCAGCCGTACCTCGGCTGCGGGGACACCGACTCGGCGGCGGGGGAGCGGTGCTGGCTGGTGGTGGTGCCTCGGGGCATCCACTCCGGGACCCGTGCCGACGGCGCTCACTGCGGGCCGGACAGTATCGCCAGCGGCTTCGGGACGACCACGGAGTGGGGTCAGGCGGGGTCGCCGCTGTCCACCGCGTGCAGCTACTGGGACGACCGCGTGGTGCTGCCGCTCGACTTCGAGGACCCGTACCTGAGCTGCCCGACGGGCTCGGCCGAGCGGCGGGTGGTCGGCAGCGAGCTCGTCGCCGAGGCGGTGAGCTCCTGGCAGCCGAGCCTGTGCAGCGGCATCGACGGTGCGACCTTCAGCCTCACCACCAACTCGGGCGACCTGGCCCGCGCCCAGCTGCTCGCCGGCCAGGTGGACGTGGTCGCGGTCTCGGACCCGCTCACGGCCGACACGATCGGTGCGGCGGACCCGGCGCTGCTGGACGAGGCGGACATCCGGTACGCCCCGATCGCGAACACCGCGCTGACCATCGCGATGGTCGCCGAGCAGAGCGACGGGACGGTCCGCACCGACCTGCGCCTGACGCCCAGGCTGCTCGCCAAGCTGCTCACCCAGTCGTACCGGAGCGACGTCCCGCAGGTCTCCGGCGACTGGGGATCGACCACCGTCGGCGAGTCGCTGCAGTTCCTGGCCGACGACACCGTGCTCGAGGACGAGGAGTGGATCGCGCTCGGGAACCCGACCAGCCTCCCGGGGTCGGTGGCACGCGCCGCCTGGGTCGTGGTCGGGCCGCAGGGGGACGACGCGATCCGGCTGCTGTGGCAGTACGTGCTGGCCGACGCCGACGCGGTCGCCTTCCTCAAGGGCGAGCCCGACCCGTGGGGCAGCACGGTCAACCGCTACTACCTGCCGGCAGGATCGGCGCTGGCGGCAGGCGGCGGGTACGACCTGCTTGCGACCGCGCTCGACACCTTCCCGAAGGCGGACCAGTCGGTGGCACCGGACGCCGCGACCGCGGAGAAGAAGTACCGCGGGCTGACGATCGACTCCACCTCCTACTCGCCCTACTCCAACTCGTTGGCCGCCAACGCCGCCAGGATCGCCAGGGTCGATGCCAAGCTGACGTTCACGTGGGACCCGAACAAGTTCTCCGGCACCAACGTCGGGTTCTTCGTCGCCAGCCCCCCGGCCCTGCCCACCAACGGCTCCGGACGGCTGATCGTGGGGCCGACCACGGCGGTCGCGGCCGAGAGCTACGGCCTGGCCACGGCAAGCCTGGCGCTCCCGCTCGGCTCGCGGACGAGCAAGGAGACCGTCGCCACCGCCCGGGAGTTCGTCGGGTACTCCGATGCCACCGTCGCGACCGCCATCGCGGCCCAGCAGCTCGACGAGGCCTCCGGCATCGCCGTCACCGACATGTCGGCGCTGCCCTCCGGCGCCTACCCCCTCGCCACCACGGTCTACGCCGCGATGGACGTCAGCGCGACGGGGATGGCCGCCGAAGCCCGGGGCGACTACGCGGGCTTGCTCGACTACGCGGCGGGCGCGGGCAACGTGCGCACCGGGTCGCGTGGCGGGCTGCCCGAGGGCTACGTGCCGCTCGGCGCAGCGCAGGTCGCCGCGGCGCACGCGCTGGCCACCCTGCTGCGGACCCCCGTGACGACAGGCGCACAGGGGACGCCGACGGGAGGCACGAACGCCGGTACGACCGCCAGCACCACCGTGACCGTACCGTCGGGGACGAGTGCCGCGCCGGTCGCGTCTGAGGAAGATCTCGCGGGCGCGGCACCGACAACGACCATCGGCATCACCAGCGCCGAGGTTGCAGCAGCCGACACCACGGAGGCGGCGGCCTCACCGGCCCGCACGGCGTTGGGCGTCAGCCTCGCGACGGGGCTGGCAGGGATGGTCGCGGCGCCGCTCCTGCTGCGACGGAAGCCGGGCGAGGCATGAGCCGCCCGGAGCCGCGACACCCCTCGGGGTGGGCCGGCGCACCGACCACTCATCCGGCACCGGTCTCCCGGTCGGACGAGGAGACCCCCCACCCGAGAGTTGACGGTCCGGGTGAGGGGTCGGGCACCACGTGGTGCAAATCGATGGGGGACGTTACCAGAGAGGGACATCTCATGTCCAAGTTCACCAAGTGGGGCGTCGGTGCGACCGCCCTGCTCGCCACCGGCAGCCTGCTGCTGGGTGCCTCGGCCGCTCAGGCGGACCCGTGGGACGCCGACCTGGAGTCCTACACCCAGAACCGGCCGCTGAACGGCACCGGCTCGGACACGACCCAGGACCTGAACAACGGTCTGGCGGCCGTGGTGCGCAGCGGGGGCCAGCTCGTCCTCGGCTCCTGGGACGCGACCTTGCCCACCGGCTCAGGTGCGCAGGGCACGACCATCGTGACGCACTCCGGCGGCACGACGATCCCGCGTCCGAACGGGTCGGGTCAGGGTGTCGCGGCGCTGAAGGCCACCGTGGCCGGAACCACGCTCACCAACGCCCGTGGCACTTCCACCGGTGGTGCGACCGCCGACGGCAGGCTCGACCGGACGGACCTCCAGTTCGCCCGCTCGTCGTCCGGCCCCTCGTCGTTCGCGGCGAGCGGCACCTACTCGTACGTCCCGCTCGCTGTGGACGCCGTGACCTACGCCAAGGGCGCGAGCTCCGCGGTGCCCGACGGTCTCACCGTGGCCGACCTGACCCAGATCTACCAGGCCAGCGCCGGCCAGACGGTGTCGCTGAGCGTCGGCTCGCGCGTCATCGGCACGGCTTCCACCAGCGGTGCGCAGATCGTGCCGCTGCTGCCGCAGTCCGGTTCGGGCACCCGCTCGTTCTTCCTCAGCAAGCTCGGCCTGACCGAGGCGAGCCTCGGCTCCGCCGTGGCCTGGACCTACACCGCCGGTGGCGTGACCACCGACGTCCAGGAGCACGACGGCGCCGCGCTCGCTGCGGTCAGCAACGCGATCGTTCCGTTCTCGATCGCGCAGTGGATCGCCCAGAGCAACGCCGCCAGCCTGGCGGCCAACTACGGCGTGTCCGTACTCGACCGTCGGCACGGGGCGGTGCTCGCCCCGGTCACCGTCGGTTCGACGCTCGTCCAGCCGACGACCGGCACCACGCCGGTGCTCAACACCGCGTTCCCGCTGACCCGGCCGGTCTTCACTGTGGTGGAGCACGCGGCGATCGCGTCGAACAGCACCCTGTCCGCCACCTTCATCGACGACCCGGCGACCGCCGACGTCGTCGAGGGGGCTGTCTACACCGCCAAGCGTTCCGCCACCGCGCAGTTCGTGATCGAGGACTTCGGGTTCGGCTCGCTGATCAACCGTGACACCGACGTGAACGGCGTCACGATCCAGGGCGTCACCTACAAGGCCGGCGACGCCGAGAGCATCCGCACCAACTGATCACACCACCCGGTGGCCGGGCGCTGCTCGGCCACCGGGTGCCCCGCCCGCGGCGCGGGCGAGCTCATGAAGTGCCTCTCCCGGCAGGTTGACCTGCCGGGAGAGGCCCCGGCTCGCGTCACCGCCGCCACCTTCCACCTACAGAGAGAACCCTCCATGTCGCACGAATCCCTTCGTCGGCGAGCGGGCAGCGGCCTGCTCGCCGTCCTGACCACCGCCGTGCTCGGCCTGGCTGCGATCGGCCCCGCGCAGGCCGCCAACGCGAGCCTCGACCCGGCCAACCGCCTCGGCGACATCACCCTGGCCCCGGCCTCGGGCGCGCTGTCCGACACCACCACGTTCGGCCCGACCACGCTGACCACCACGACCGGCTGCCCCGTCGGCTACCGGCAGTCCTCCCGGGTCCTGTTCATCTGGGCGGACGGCTCCCAGGACGCGACCCACCTCGCCGCGGGTGTGAAGGTCGCCGCAACCGCAGGCAGCGGCCTCGACGGGAACGCGATCTCCCGCACCGGCACCTCGGCCGCGCGCTGGGGTTCCGCGCAGTTCCCGCTGGACGCGATCAAGGACGGGCTGGCGACCTACGTTGTCACCTGCGAGGTCGGCACTGCCCCTGACGGGGCGACGTACCCCGCAGCGGCCGTCCCGATCGGCCAGGCGAAGTACTTCAGCGTGGACGTGCGCTTCGACCTGGCAGCCAAGACCTGGGAGGTCGTTCCGGAGACCGTCGTCGAGAAGGCCACCCCGACCATCACCCTGACGGGTGCCATCGCGCATGCCGACGGCACGGTCACCCTGACCTCGGCCGTGACCGGTGACTCCGGCGCGGCGACCTCCGGCACGGTCGAGCTCACCGGCACGTATGCCGGGCTGGCGACGCCGGTCACCGGCAGCGTGCCGGTCGCGGCGGACGGCACCGCGAGCTGGACCAGCCCGGTGCTCGAGGCGGGCAAGACGTACACCTTCGCCGCGGCCTACAGGGCCGGCAGCAACGCGGTCTACACCGACTCGACCACCGACGCGCAGACCACCGTCACCACGGTGGCCGAGCCGGTGCCGCCGCAGAGCACCGGGGTGACGGTGACCATCCCGGCCGCGCTCAGCGGGCTGAAGTTCACCGTGACCCCCGGTGACGTGGCCCTGGGCCAGGCCACGCTGCAGGGCACCTCGTACGTGGCCACGGGAGCCTTGGGAACGGTGACGGTCTCCGACAACCGGACGACCCGCACGGCGTGGACCTTGAACGGCCAGGTCGACGACTTCGTCAGCACCACCGACGCGACGCAGAAGATCGACGCGGACTACCTGGGATGGAAGCCGGCGCTGGTGGGGTCGACGAACGGCGGCACCGCGGGCGTCGAGGTGGCGGCAGGAAGCACCTCGGGGCTCGGCTCGGCACGCCCCCTCGCCCAGGCAGCCGCCGGCGCCACGGTGGCCGACACCGCGGTGCAGGCGGGGATCACCCTGAAGGCTCCGGCGAGCTCCGCGGAGGGCAGCTACACCGCGACGCTCCTGCTGACCCTGATCTGAGGCCCGGGTGGCTCCGCGGGCCGACCCATGGCCTGCGGAGCCACCCAACCACCGACCCACTCACCACTGCCGGCCCGGCCCGGCACCTCACCCGAGAGCACCCATGACCTTGCGACCCCCCACCGCCCGGGCCGTCCTCGCGATCGCGGCCCTGCTCGGCGTCGCGACGCTGCTCGCCACCGCCCCGGCACAGGCCGACGAGGCACCCGCCGACGACTCGCAGGTGACCTGGAGCGTGCAGCCTTCCACGCCCGCAGGCCCGGACGGCCGCACCCGGTTCGACTTCGCCGTCGACCCGGGCACGACGATCAGCGACTGGGTCTCGGTGGCGAACTGGTCCACCCACGAGGTGAGCTTCCAGGTCTACGCCGCGGACGCCACCACCGACTACGACACCGGTGCGTTCACGCTCATCGGCGCCGACCAGGCCTCCACCGACCTCGGCGCCTGGACGTCGGTCGACTCCGCCACCTCGGTCTGCGCCGAGGGTGACACCGCCTGCCTCGCCGGGCTCGGCGTCACGGTCACCCTGGCGGCTGGCACCAGCCAGGACATCCCCGTGACCATCACCGTGCCCCACGACGCCACACCGGGCGACCACGCCGCAGGGATCGTCGCCTCGTTCCGCTCGGAGGCCAGCGACGCGCAGGGGTCGGCCGTGCAGGTCGAGCAGCGTGTCGGCACACGGATCTACCTGCGGGTCGGGGGCGCGCTCGCCCCGGCCGTCGGGGTCAGCGGTGTGGTCGCCGGCTACGACGGCTCGGCCAACCCGGTCGGCACCGGAACCGGAACCGTCGGCTTCGACCTGACCAACACCGGCAACGTCCGGCTCGACGCGACCCCGAGCGTGCGCCTGACGGGGCCGTTCGGCCTCGACCTCGGCACGGTCACCCTCGACGCGGTCACCGACCTGGTGCCCGGTGCGACGACCCACGTCACCGCCGAGGTCCCCGGCGTCCCCCCGCTGCTGCTGCTCACCGCCGAGGTGACCGTCACCCCGGTGGTCGCCGAGGCCGACGGCGCCGCCACCGCAGCCACCGGCTCCGCCCGCGCCTGGGCGGTGCCCTGGGCCCTGCTGGGGCTGGTCGCCCTGGTGGTCGCGGGCATCACCCTGACCCTCGCGCAACGACGCCGTGCACGGCGGTTGCTGGCCGAGGAGCTGGCCACCTACACCGAGCAGGTCCGCGCCGAGGCACTCGGCCTGACCTCCACCCTGCGCCCCGACGTCCCGAACGAGAGCGAGACCGTCCGATGACCCCGAGCCGTCCCCCCGCCCACCGTGTGGCACGTGTGCTCGCGGGCGCGTGCCTGACCCTCGGCGCGCTGGCCGTGCCGGCGGGCGCGGCGTTCGCCGACGATGCCGGCGACCAGACCGGGCTGTCGGTGTCGATCCCTGCACGAGCCGGCACGACCCCCACCCCTGTGCCGACCACCACGACGCCGTCGCCGACCGCCACGTCGACCACGGCGCCGACCGCCGGTCGCGGCGCTGCGACGACCGGTTCCCCGCGGTCGGCCGGCACGTCCGAGGCGGTCGGCGGGGCGCAGCCCGCCGGTGCGGCCGCTGGGTGCGCCCCGAGCGAGCCCGACGTGCCCACCCGACCGGCCACCGCCGGGACGGCCGGGGTGGAGGCGCACGTGGACCAGGACCTGTACCTGCCGGGGGCGCGGGTGACTGCCACCGCGACCGGCTTCGCCGCCGGGGAGCAGGTCCAGCTCGTGCTGTTCAGCGAGGCGGCCCTGGTCGGCTCGTTCACCGCGGACGCCGCGGGTCAGGTGCAGGCCATCTTCCCGGTGGCCGACGGCACCGCACCGGGGACCCACACGGTGCAGATGAGCGGGTGGTGCGGTACGGCGGTCGCCGTGGTCGACGTGCTCGTCGGCTCGGCCGGAGCCACCGCCCCGGCCGAGCAGGGCGTGCCGCCGTGGGCCTGGTGGGCGGGCGGCGGCGCGGGCCTGGTCGGCCTGGGGGCGGGCGGCTGGCAGCTGCTCGCGCTGATGCGAGGGCCGGGCGCGCTGGCGCAGGTGGCCGTGCCGTGACCTTGACGACACCGGCATCGATCGACGAGGCGTACCGCGTAGCCGGACCGCCGGGCGGAGGTCGCCGCACCGGCCGGGGTTCACGCCTCCCGGTACCCGCTCGTCCACCCGCACCGCGCGACGGGCGCTGGTGGGTCGGGGCCGCTCTGCTGACCCTGTCGGTGACGCTGCTCGCGTTCGTCGCGCACGTCGCCGTGCTGTCCACCTTCCAGCACCACCGCGCCCAGACCCTCGCCTACGGTGACCTGCGCACCGCGCTCGCCAAGGCCGAGGCCCCCACGGGTCAGCTCGACCTGCGGGAGGACCTCGTCGCCGCCGGCACCCCGGTGGCCTGGCTGCAGATCCCGTCGATCGAGCTGTCCGAGGTGGTGCTCGAGGGATCGACCGCCGAGGTGCTGCGTTCGGGCCCCGGTCATCGGCGCGACTCGGTGCTCCCGGGGCAGCCCGGCACCGCGGTCGTCCTCGGCCGGCAGCTCACCTACGGAGGGCCCTTCGGCGACCTGAGCCGGTTGCAGCCCGGCGACGAGATCACGGTGACCACCGGTCAAGGTGCCTCGACCTACCGGGTGTTCGGTCTACGACGCGCCGGCGACCCGCTGCCCGAGGCGCTGCGCTCGGGGGAGGGGCGACTCGAGCTGCTGACGGCCGACGGCCTCGCTCTGCTGCCCGACGGGGTGCTGCACGTGGACGCCGAGCTGGTCAGCGAACCGTACGACGCGTCCAGCCGGGTGATGGCCTACGCCGCTCTGCCTGCCGCCGAACGCGCGATGGGCCAGGACCGGGAGGCGTGGACCCTCGTGGTCTTCGTGCTGCTGCTGCTCGTCGGGGCCGGGGCCGCCACCTGGTGGCTGTGGACCCGCTGGGGCCGCTGGCACGCCTGGGTGGTCGGGGTGCCGGTGCTGCTCGCTCTGGGCGTGACCGGGGCTGACGCCGTGATGGGCGCGCTGCCCAACCTGCTGTGAGCCCGTCGCCCACCCGCCGCACCACGACGCCCCGCGGCTCGCCATCCCTACTTCCGTGACCCACCCCGACCGCCAAGGACCAGCGATGAGCACCCGATCCACGCACCCGACCAGCAGCCCGGACCCGTACGCGGCGCCGACGGCCGTGCACCATCCCACCGTCACGCACACCCTCGCCGAGTCCGCCGAGCTCACCGCCGCCCGCGTGCCGCTCGCCGCACCGGTCGACCCCGACCGCACGACCGTCTTCGCGCCACCCGACGGCACCGCGCCCGAGACGCTGCGCGACGCCACCGCCGAGATCGCCGCCGCCCACTCCGCAGCGCCGTCGCTGCCGCCCCGGCGGCTGTCCGCGATCGATGCGCAGGACGTCTCTGCCTGGTTCGGCACGCACAAGGTGCTCGAGAGGGTCTCGCTGAGCATGCTGCCCGGCGAGGTGACCGCCCTCATCGGCCCGTCGGGCTGCGGCAAGTCCACGTTCCTGCGGATCCTCAACCGCATGCACGAGCTCGTGCCGTCCGCGGCCCTGGCCGGTCAGGTGCTGCTCGACGGCGACGACATCTACGACCGGAGCAAGAAGCTCCAGGACGCCCGCAAGGACATCGGGATGGTGTTCCAGAAGGCCAACCCGTTCCCGGCGATGAGCATCTACGACAACGTCGTCGCCGGCCTCAAGCTCACCGGGCGACGCGCCGGCCGGGACGAGAAGGACGAGCTCGTCGAGCGCACGCTGACCTCCGCCGGGCTGTGGAAGGAGGTCAAGGACCGCCTGCGCCAGCCGGGCGGTGGTCTGTCCGGCGGGCAGCAGCAGCGGCTGTGCATCGCCCGCTCGTTGGCCGTCCGACCGAAGGTCCTGCTGATGGACGAACCCTGCTCCGCGCTCGACCCGACCTCCACCCGGGTCATCGAGGAGACGATGACCGAGCTGAAGAAGGAGGTGACGATCGTGATCGTCACCCACAACATGCAGCAGGCGCAGCGGGTGTCGCAGCAGTGCGCGTTCTTCCTGGCCGCCCAGGGCACGCCCGGTGTCATCGTCGAGCACGGCGACACCGAGGCGATGTTCTCCGAGCCGCAGGACGAGCGCACCTTCGACTACGTCAACGGGCGCTTCGGGTGAGGCCGGCGCCACGATGACGGGGTTCGACGAGGGCGGCACACTGCTCGGCGGTCGCTACCTGCTCGGCGACCTGCTGGGTGTGGGTGGGTCGGCCTCGGTGTTCGAGGCCGACGACCTGCGCTCGCCAGAGGCCCTGCGCGGTGCCTCGCCGGAGCGGGTCGCCGTCAAGGTCCTGCACCCGCACCTGAGCGCCCACGAGGGGGCATGCGAGGCGTTCCTGCGCGAGGCGCGCGCGGCGCAGTCGCTCGACCACCCGGGCATCGCGGCCGTGCACGCGTCGGGGGCGGAGGACATCGGCGGGATCCGTACGGCGTGGATCGCCCTCGACCTGGTCACCGGCGGCAGCCTGGCCGACCGGGTCGCGCGCACCGGGCCGATGGGCGTCGCTGAGGCCGCGGCCGTGCTCGACGGGGTGCTCGGCGCCCTCGGCGCCGCGCACCGTGCGGGCCTGGTGCACCGGGACGTGTCGCCCGCGAACGTGCTCCTGCAGCAGGTCGACCCCGACGAGCCGCTGCGTGCCGAACAGGTGCGGGTCGTCGACCTCGGCCTGGCCGACGCGACCGGGAGCACCGCCGTGGGCGCCGACCTGCTGCGCACCCCCGCCGGTGGTGCGGCCGACCCGGGGGAGCGGGGGGTCATCGGCAACGCGCACTACATGTCGCCCGAGCAGGCGCAGGGCAGGCCGGTGCGGGCGGCAGGTGACCTCTACCAGGCGGGCGCGCTGCTGTACTTCCTGCTCACCGGCCGTCCGCCGTACCCGCTGCCCTCGGCCGACCAGGTCCTGCAGGCGCACGTGTCCGCGCCCCAGCCCGTGCCGTCGGCGCTCGAGCCCGGCGCACGGGTGCTCGACCGCGTCGTCGTGCACGCGATGGCCAAGACGCCCGCCCGGCGGTACCGCGACGCCGAGGAGTTCCGAGCGGCCGTGCGCGCGGCCGTCGGCCCAGACCGGGCTGAGACACGTGCACCTGGACAGCGGCCGGCGACCCGGGACCTCGACCCGTCCGGTGCCGTGTCGTCCGAGGGTGCCGCCGGCCAGGAGGTCCGCGCGACCCAGGTGCTGCGCGGTGCGACCCGCCCGGGCGAGCCGGTCGGCGCGGACCTCGACTACCTCGACCCGGTCGGCCCGCCCGCGACGTCACCCGTGACCGCTGGTCCGCCCTCGCCAGCCGGGGGCGCAGTGCTCGGCGTGGCCGTCGCGGCCGTGCTGGGCATCGCGCTGTGGGGCGCGCTGACCGCCGCCGCCGACCCCGGGGCGCCGAGCCCACAGATCAGCACCTCGACGAGCGCGGCGGCAGACCCTGCGCCGACGACCGAGGCGCCCGTCGTGCCACCCTCCGTGCCGAGCCCCGCTACGACGACTGACGCGGAACCGACGCCGACCACCGACCCCGTCCGGATCACCGTCCCCACGCTCTACGGCACGCTGTCCGACTCGTTGCAGGCGCTGCGCGACGCGGGACTGCAGCTGGGCGCCGTCACCCGGGCCGACTCTGCCGAGGCCGCCGACAAGGTGCTCGGCCAGGCGCCCGCCGCGGGGGAGGCCGTGGACGCAGGCTCGACGGTGGAGGTGACCCTCGCGTCGGGGTTCAACGCCGTGCCTGAGGTGACGGGCACGACCGTCGCGAACGCCACGGCCAGCCTGCAGGACGCAGGCTTCACGGTGGCCGTCTCCGGCCCGGCACCAGGCGTCGACGCGTCGGGGACGGACCTGATCGTCGGCACCCGGCCGGTGGGTGGCAGCCGACTGCGCGTCGGCGCCACGGTCACGCTGGTGGTCGCAGCCGCCGTCCCGACGCCGAGCCCCGACCCGTCACCCGTGCTCGGGGACGGGGCGTGAGCGCCCCGGAGCCCACGCCGGGGCCAGCCGTCGTGACCATCGACCGGATCGATCCGGACGCGCCGCGCGGTGACCGCTTCGCACGGCTCCGGGTCGCCCTAGTGCGCGCGCTCGTGGCGGCCGGGCTCGGCACGATGGTCGTGACCGCCACGGCCCTGATCCACGCCACCGGTCTGCCCACCGCCGAACCGACCTCACCGCGTCGCGCGCTCGAACCGGCGCAGACGGCCGCGACCTCCGCCACCGTCGGCGCCGGCTCGCCGCAACCCGCGACGGCGCGCGTCGACCCCGGCTGGGTCGAACGCGTGGCCGCGGTGACCGCGATCCCCGCGCGGGCGCTGCTCGCCTACGCCGCCGCCGACCTGGTGCTCGACGCGGAGGACCCCGGGTGCGGCCTCGGCTGGAACACCCTGGCCGCCATCGGTGCGATCGAGTCCGCCCATGGCACGCACGGCGGGGCGAGGCTCGGCGACGACGGGCGTCCGCGACCGGCCGTCCTCGGGATCGCGCTCGACGGCGACGGCGTCGCCGCGATCACCGACACCGACGACGGCCTGTGGGACGGGGACACGACGTGGGACCGCGCCGTCGGCCCGCTGCAGTTCATCCCGTCGACCTGGGCGAGCTGGGGTGCGGACGGCGACGGCGACGGCGTCGCCGACCCGAACCAGATCGACGACGCAGCCCTCGCCGCCGCGCGGTACCTGTGCCACTCCGGCAGCCTGGACACGGGCGACGGCTGGCGAGCGGCCGTGCTGTCCTACAACCGTTCCGAGTCGTACGCCGACCAGGTCGCCACGACGGCGAACCGCTACGCACAGGCGCTGTCGTGAGGCCGTGCCCGGTCACGTCCCCCTGCCACCACGAGCAGGCGCTCATCGCACGCAGACCCAGGACGCCGACGGCGTCCGTAGTCGATCGACGAGGGGTGGACCCACGACGATGACCGACCCGCAGAACACCGCACGCCTGCGAACCGCGTACCGCGACCTGGCGCTCGACTGGCAGGCAGAGGCGGGCAGCCCGGCTCGTGCCGAGCGCACCTTCCACCGGCTGCGCGCGCTGCACGATCAGCTCCGGGAGTCCGAGGACGGACGCGAGGCGATCATCGAGCTCCTCGACGACCCGGTGACCGTGGCGCGCTGGATGGCGGCCAGCGGGGTGCCCGGCTGGGCGCCCGGGCTGCCCGCACCGTGGATGGAGAGGATCGAGTCGCCGACGGTCCCGAACGAACCGCCGCAGGACCGCGCGACGGACCCGACGGCACCCGCCACAGCACGCTCCCGTCGAGCGTGCGAAGGCGCCTGAACGGCCGCGCGCTCGAGCGATCGACCGGCTCTCGGTCTTGACGACGTCGCCGCGCGGGGCGATGGTCGAGCGCATGGAACTCGACGAAGAACGCGCCCTCACCGAGCTCGTCGGCCGACTCGAGACACGCTTCCCCACGCTCGGTCGAGACCAGATCGAGCGCGACGTCACGGCGCACCACGTGCGGTTCGAGGACGTGACGATCCACGACTTCGTCCCCGTGCTCATCGAACGCCAGCTGGTCGAGGCCTACCGCGAGTCCGCTCAGGAGTAGCGGGGCCCGCGTCGTCCGGGCCTTGCGTGTCGCGCGGACCACCCCGACGCCAGGAGTTCACGACGACGAAACGGCTCGGCCATGGTTGGCCGCTAGCGTGGCGAACGCTGAAGACACCTCGACGTCGGTGAAACGGCTGCACCCTTCGCCCAGGGCGTCGCGTGGCAGCCTGGGACGGAGGACGACACATGCCCGAGTACACCTTCATGGATGGAGTCCTCCGCGACCGCGCGCTCAGCGCCGCGGAGACGCCGCTGGGCGGCACGCTCACCGTCGCGGTCGTCGACCTCGGGCTGGACGAGGGCGACGAGCCCGAAGCCGACTACGCCGTGTCACGCGCCCCTGACGGGGCCGCTCCTGGCGAGCTGCGCTTCATCACCGCGAGGGGACGCTGGCCAGACGGGGACGCCGAGCCGAGCCTGACCTGACTCAGCAGGCGAGTCGCGGCCCCAGTCACCGCCTCCGGCCCCGGCGAGCGACCGCCACCGTCGCCAACCCGGCCAGGAGCAGCGCGATCGTGACAGAGAGCAGCCATCCGAGCTCGGCGCCCGTCATGGCGAGCACCCCTGTGCGGCTCTGGCTGGGAGTTTCGCCCCCGAGGCCGCACCAGACCCGTCGGTGCCCGCCGACGCGTCGCCACCGGGGGCGGCTGGGGCGACGGTGCGGTGCACGAGGACCGTGTAGGCGTGCGTGACCTCGCAGTCGCCCTCCGAAGGCGTGATCGTGCTGCCGAGGCGGCTCAGCTCGAGCGCGCCTACTCCGGACAGTCCTGACCTCCTGCTCGAACGAACGCGACATGACCGTCGAGGGATGCTGGGCGGTGCGGATCATCGTCGCCATGGCGAGTCTCGGGCTGGCAGGAGGCGTCTGACTCATCTGGCACCCGGGCGTGGGCGTCGTGTGTTGCGTCGCGCTGATGCACCCCTGCCGGTGTGGACCGGGAGCGGATCGGGCGTAGCGGTGGTGAGCCGCGGTGGTGATGACGTTGCACCGCCTGACGGCGGGTGCCGGGTACCGGTACCTGTTGCGGCACATCGCCACGGGTGACTGCGCGCGGACCGGTCGGGCCCCGGTGACGTCTTACTACACCGAGTCGGGCAACCCGCCTGGTCGCTGGTTCGGTCGTGGCCTGGATCGGCTAGGTGCGGCGCGCAGTGACCTGGAGCCGATCGGCCTGGAGGTCGGGACGGTGGTGGTTGAGGACGCGATGGGTCGCCTGTTCGCTCACGGCCTGGATCCGATGACCGGCGTGCCGCTGGGCCGCGCGTACCCGAGTGCGACCTCGCCGGCCGATCGTGTCGCCGCGCAGACCCGCAAGCTCCCCGAGGCCATGGATGCGCAGGCGCGCGAGGCGGCGATCGAGGCCATCACCCGCGTGGAGCTGGGGCGGGAGGCGAATCCGGCGGTGGCGGGGTTCGATCTGACGTTCACGGTGATGAAGTCGGTCTCGACGTTGTGGGCGTTGGGTGATGTGCGGGTGCAGCAGGCCGTCTACGACGCGCACATCGCGGCGGTCGCTGCGGCGTTGCGGTTCGTGGAGGACCGGGCGCTGTTCACCCGGACGGGGCATGGCGGGTGTCGTCAGGAGGCGACGCGGGGTGCGGTGGCGGCGGCGTTCGATCACTGGGACTCGCGGGCCGGTGACCCGAACCTGCACACGCACGTCGTGGTGGCCAACAAGGTGCAGGGGCTCGACGGCACGTGGCGTTCTCTCGACTCGCGCGCGTTGCATCACGCGGTGGTGGCGGTGAGCGAATTGTACGAGGCGTTCCTGGTGGACGAGGTGGCCGGTCGGTTGCCGGTGCGGTGGGGGTGGCGTGGTCGCGGCCCGCGCCGTTCGCCGGCGTTCGAGCTGGAGGGCGTGGGCGAGGAGTTGCTGAGCGTGTTCTCCCGGCGCGCGACGCAGATTGACGAGGCGATGACGAGGGCGGTTGCCCGGTTCGCGGCCGGACATGGTCGGGGTCCGAACCGGATCGAGATCATCCAGTTGCGCCAGATGGTCACCCGGGCCACGCGCCCGGCCAAGAAGGTCCACCCGCTGGCTCAGCTGCTTCAACGCTGGCGTGACCGCGCCACCCGCACCACCGGGATGAGCCCTGAGCAGCTGACCGAGCAGGTTCTGCGTGGCGCCGGTTTTCGTCCGGCGCGGTGTCGTGATCTGTCGGCCACCGTGGTCGACGAGCTGGCCACCCGGGTTCTGGAGGGGGTGCGGGAGCGGCGCTCGACCTGGACGCGGTGGAACGTCGAGGCCGAGGCCCTGCGGCTGACCAAGCCCTTGATCGCTGCATCGGTGGCGGAGCGTGTGGCGATCACGGCCGCCATAGCCGAGGCGGTGCTCGGTCGGTGCGTGAGCCTGGAGGCCCCGGCGGCGTTCACCTCGACCGGGCGGTACGCGCGGGCGGACGGGACCAGCGTGTTCGACCGGCCCAGCGAGCACACGTACACCGACGCCGTGATCCTCCAGGCCGAGGACGACCTCCTGGAAGCCTCCACCGACATCACGGCACCGACCGCGCGGGTCCTGCACGCCGACCTGAACCGAGGCGATGGCGAGCAACTGGCAGAAGACCAGGAGGCGGCCGTGCGGCAGATCGCCGCCTCGGGGCGGGCTGTCGACCTGCTGGTCGGTCCGGCCGGGTCGGGCAAGACGACCGCGTTGGCGGCGTTGCGGGCGGTGTGGGAGCGGCAGCACGGGCGCGGGTCGGTCATCGGCCTGGCGCCGTCCTCCAGTGCGGCGGCGAACCTGGCCGGTGCGTTGGGCGTCCTGTGTGAGAACACCGCCAAGTGGCTGCACGAGTCGACCGGACCCGGTGGCAAGCAGCGGCGCGCCGTCATCGACCAGCTGGTGCACGAGCGGCGCGGCACCGGGATCGACCTGATCCGTGCCCGCACGATCGACACCGCGACCGCGGCGCTGATCGGGGAGGACCGCCGCTGGCGCCTGCAAGGCGGGCAGCTCGTCATCGTCGACGAGGCATCCCTGGCCGGCACGCTCGCCCTGCGCGATCTGACCGCCCAAGCGCGCCGCGCCGGAGCCAAGGTGCTCCTGGTCGGGGATCACGCCCAGCTGTCCGCGGTCGACGCCGGAGGGGCCTTCGCCCTGCTGGTCGATCGGACCGGGGGTGCGCGACTGCGCACCCTGTGGCGGTTCACCCACCCCTGGGAAGCCGCGGCGACCGCTGGACTGCGCGCCGGGGACCGCCGTGCGCTGGACGCCTACGAGGACGCAGGTCGCGTGCATGCCGGGCCGGGGGAGTCCATGCTCGAGGAGGCCTACGCAGCCTGGTCCGCCGACGTCGCCGCGGGCGCGGCCGCGATCCTGCTCGCCCCCGACGCCGGCACCGTGACCGCCCTGAACTCCCGCGCACACAACGACCGCGTCCTGGACGGACTCGTCCGCCCCGGTGGCATCACTACCGCGTCCGGCACGGTGATCGGTGTGGGGGACCGGGTCGTCACGCGGCTCAACGAGCGGCACCTGCGAGTCGGCGGCGGGTACGTCCGCAACGGAGACCTGTGGGACGTACGCGGCATCGACCCCGACGGCAGCCTCCTGGTCGTCCGCGCGCACACCCGCCTGGCGCGCCGCGGCGTGGTCGGCATGACTGGATCCGACGAGCACGCCCTGGTTCACCTGCCCGCCGGGTATGCGTACGAGCACGTTGACCTGGCCTACGCCACCACCACCCACCGGGCGCAGGGCATCACGGTGGACGCCGCGCACGTGCTCGCACACACGGGGATGACCCGGGAGAACCTGTACGTCGCGATGACCCGCGGACGAGACACCAACCACCTCTACCTGGCCGTCGACGGCATCGACAACGACTGCGACGGCCCGCCCGACCCGCACGCCCCCGGCGACGCCCGCGACATCCTGACCACCATCCTGGGCACGAGCGGCGCCGAGCGGTCCGCGACCGCGACCATCGCCGCCCGCCTGGACGAGGCGAGTTCGCTGCGCCGGCTCGAACCCATCGCCCGCACCCTGCACGCCGACGCCGCCCACACCCGACTGGCCACACGCCTCACCGCGCACGGCATCGAGGCCGCCTCGGCACGCGCGATCATGACGTCCCCGGACGCCGGGCGTCTCGCCACCACCCTCGACCAGATCGCGGCCACGGCCGACAACCCCGCGGCCACGATCACCAGGATCTTGCACACCGGTCAGGCACCCGCCAGCCCCGATGCGCTGCTCGGGCGCGCCGCGGCCTGGCTGCGCCGACACCACCAGGACGCCGCTGAGATCCGGCCCGTACGCGACCCGGACGGCCTCGACGCCGACGGGCTCACCCTGCTCGACCAGATCGAGCACCTCATCACCGACCGCACAGCCGTCCTGACACGAGCCGCGATCGAAGACGCGCCGATGTGGCTCGACGAGCTCGGACCCGCACCCGCACCTGGACCGGCACGAGAGGCGTGGCTCGCGGCGATCGGCGCCCACGCCACACACCTCGACCGGCGAACCCCGGCAGCCCCCGCGACACGACCAGCCACACCGACCCCGGCGAGGTGACTCAGTGACCGCCCCAGACGATCCCTTTTACCCACCCCGGCTCCTGACGCAGCCAAACTCGCTGCCCGTGCCGATCGTCTGGTGCGCGCACACACCCGAAGATCAGCTCCTCATGCTCGAGGAGCTCGACCTGTGGGTCGACTGGCTCATCGACCGCTACCGGCTCGACCAGCGCGTGATCCCGCCCTGCTGGCACGAGCACCCTGAGCTCCTGGAAGAGCTCGCAGCGCTGCACCTTGCGTGGCAAGGTGCTTTCGCCTCCACCGCGGCCCCCGACGCGCCGCTCCACTGGCACGAGCACTTCGCTGCCGCGACCTCGCGGCTGGGCGACTGGGCAGCGCGGACAGGGTGCCGGCCACGGGGGCATCGTCCTCGGTCTGGGCTTGCGGTTCGTGAGTAGATCAGGTGACGGGCCATGTGCGCGGAGCGGGGCTGCGAGGAACGCTCTGCGTGCTCCGCGAGTGGCTCCCACCGTCGGCGGCGACTAGCCAGCGTTCACACTGGCTAGTCGTGCCCGCCAGATCTCCGCACGATGGAGTTCCCCAAGCTCTAGCGCGAGTTCGCTTGCGACGGCAGCGAGCTCCTGGCGGACGTCCGATGTCTCGGCCCCCTCGAAAGCCGATCCGCTTCGCCGCCAGACGTAAGCAGGCACTGGCACGGACTCCAGAGATTCGAGCCAGTGTCGGTTCGCCTCGAAGATGACCTCTCGCTTCTGGGTCTCCGAGGTAGCGCAACAGGCGCGGTTGTAGAGCAGGAGCGCAGTGGGCTCAAAGCCAAGGCGCTGGGCCTCTCGCAACAGCGCGTAGGCGTCGGAGGGCCGCGTGGTGATCAGGCAGAAGGCGAAGTTGTTGCGGAGCCAGGCGTCAGCCGGTGCTCGGCTGATGAGGAACTCGAAGAGGGCAGCCGCCTCCGAGCAACGACCTTGCCCGAGGAGCATCTTGGCCTGCTTCAAGACCCCGGAGCGGACGGAGGTCCAGCTAGCCTCTTGACGCTCGTCGTCGTCGGTGAGCGCCTTCCGGGCGAGTGCGTGCGCGAGGCGGTCGCTATCGATCGCCACCGACTCAAGCAACTGGCTCGGCAAGTTCGGCCCTTGGGCCATCACGCTGTATCGATACTCCATCTTGAGAGAAGTCGTGTCCCACTCGTCGAGTCCAGGCTCAAGCAGGCGCCGGACCGCCCAGCGATAGGTGTCAGTCGACGCTCGCGTTGACTCATCGACGGCGCTGGCCCAGGTGTCCAGTCGATCCCTGTCGGGGGGCTCCATGCGCAAGAGCTCACCGAGCGGCGCGAAGGCGATCCACCCGTTGAGGAGGTAGCTCGCGTGGCCCAGGGCCTCGCTCAGCTCGTGCGTTCGCCCTTCGAGCCCCATCGATCGACGCCACTGTGCGACATCGAGTACCTCCTCGACGCCGTCCAGTAGAGGTGCATGGGACTCGACCAGGAGCGCGACCGCGACTGTGCCGAGGATCGGTGCCCCGAAGAGGTGAGCGAGCCCGAACCGGATGATGCTCTCGCCGTCGAGCCCTCGATCCTCAAGTGCATAGCTGATAGTGCTGACGAGCTCGGCGCGCGCATCCCAGTCCGTTGGGCATCGCGGGGGCACTTCGAGCGTCGAAGCTGAGAGTCGGAGCAACTCGGCAACGGACGCAGACTTGAGGTCCATCAACTGTCCCCGCCCTTCGGCTCATCAGGTGATGCACCTCACCGATACTGTGGCTAAGATCCTAGCAAGATCTTGGGTAGGATCCTACGACGTGAGGGCCACCGTGGACACGATCTACCAAGCATCAGACCTGGCAACAAAGAGGCGCGAGTTCATCGACGCGGCGCGCGTGGGCCGCGCGCACCTGCGAGACACGGACGGGACTGAGCTGGTCGCACTCCGGGCAGGAGAGCTGGAGGTACTCGAGGGCTTGGCCTACTGGTCGGGGCAGCATCGGCGCATCGAGCGACTGCTACGAGATGTCGCGGAACCGAACGTTGAGCAACTCGGCGACCTGGCTTGGCTGCGCGCGTTTGACCGAGACGACCTACTCGCGTTCGTTGACGAGCTCTACGACTGCCTCATCGCGGCGTCGGCGGATCGTGATCTCGGAGTCCTCGGCAGTGCGATCGCCGCCTGGCGCGCGACAGCCCAACAGCTGGAGGACCCGCTGCGTCGCAGCGTCCTACTGGCACGGCACGATCCCGCTGACTTCGTCGAGGCCGACCGTCCGTGACGCCCGGGGGGAGCGCATACCGGCCGCTTGAGCCTGCCCGGCGGCCAGGAGGCAAGCCTGAAGCTGCGCCCGCGTATCGCGTGCTCGTTCATCGGAAGTTCGCGGGTAAGTGGTCGCAAGTGGTGAGTCGGGTGGGGCTGGATGCTGCTCAGGCACTCTGGGATCACCTCGCGACAGCGCCAGGGTCGCCGCCGCCCACGTCTGCTACGTGCTACTTGCGTGGCAAGGCGGGCTTGCCGCAAGGCCCGGGTTGGTCGAGGACGGTTCACTACGAGCTATCGAGTATGGCAAGAGTGAACTACCAGTTTCACGACGCCTTCCGGGCTTCCGACTCGGGCGATGAGCATCGTGTCGTTGGGATCTTGTCGATTGACTACTCCAGCCACTGACCCGTCTACCGAGTTCGGCACGGCCCCGGCGGTCAGTCGAGTGCCAGGGTGCGTGGTTGAGGAGCGACCGACGCGGGGCTGGTCAGATTGGCTTCGAGGGACGGCGGCCGGACACCCGAGGTGAGGGGAAGCTCCCGCAAGAGGGAGCGCGACGAGGCGATGATGATGCTCAGACTCTGTCGGAGTCGATCGAGCGCGCCATCCGCCCAAGCAGCGACGTAAGGCACGGTGTACGGATCGGCGACCATCCCGGCATGAGTCGTCACGATGTACGCGATGGACTCGGCCTCCACCTCTGCCTGCCCCCGGCAGGTCAGGTCCGAGGCGTACTCGGGGAAGCGTGTGGTGTGGTCGGCGCGGATGTGTCCGAGCTCGTGCGCGAGGGTCTTGACCGCCTGCGCTGGGTCGACGTCCTCGCGCACGCGCACGCGCCGGCTGGTGAAGTCGGTGTAGCCGTTGACGCCTGGCGGGCAGCCGCCCCGGTCGAGGGTGTACCCGTCCTCGCGCACGAGACCGGCGAGGTGATCCCAGAGTCCCGCGGGGGCGTCGCCGAGGAGGAGCTCGGGTGTGTTGTCGGGCACGGGGTCGCCGTCGGTCTGGGTGATGTCGAAGACGTGCACGATCTTGAACCCGCGCAGCACCCGCGCGGGGGCCGCTGCGTCATCGCCCGGTCCGGCGTGGTCGGTGGTGGGTGGTGTCGTGGTGTCGTCGTCGAGCTGCCGGTAGATGCAGGGGGCGAGGATCGCGATGCCGTGCTCGCCCTTGGTGACGCGTCGGCCCAGGGAGTTCCAGGTGCGGATGCCGGCGACGCGGGTGGCGTCGGGTCGTTGGGTGGCGATGAGTAGCACGTTGGAGGGGGAGTAGGTGGGGAACCGGGCGGCGATGGTGAGCATGGTGGCCCAGGCCTCGGAGTGGACGAGGTTCTCGACGGCGTCGACGAGCTGGGCGTGGATCGCAGCGAGTCGTTCGTCGGGGGAGGGTCGTTCGGGCATGGTCGCTCACCTGCCTGGGGGTGCGGGGTGGATGGTGTCGGCGGGCAGCAGCGCGCCGCGGCAGACGGGGTCGGACCAGCCGAGGTACCCGCCGCCGCGGTAGAAGCCGGTGAGCTGGGCGAGGGTGAGCAGGTAGACGCCGCCGTGGTTGCCGGTGGCGGCGTCGAAGGCGCCGTTGGAGGTGACCTTGATCTGGGTCGGGTCGCAGCGTCCGGGGTCGGCCTGCACGACGATGGAGACGTGGCCGAAGGGTCGGCCGGTGTCGAAGAAGACGAACGAGCCCAGCGGTGGGCAGAGGTCGTCGGGGTGGGCGTGCCCCTCGGTGAGCATCTGGTGCCAGTGGGCGGTGGCGGAGGGATACCCGGAGCCGAGGTACCCGTAGGCGCGGCACGCGAGCCGGTCGCACAGCTGGGTCCACCCGGAGGTGACCCCGACGTAGGCCATGGCGTTGCGCACCGCGGTGGCCACGTCGACCGGTGTACCTGCCGGCACTCGGACGTCACCGCGGCCGAGGTCAGGCACGCAGCCGGCAGAGCCCTGGGTGCCGGACGCGTCGGCGATGCTCGGGTCGGGTGCCGGCTCGGGGTTCTCGGCTTGGGCGCCGGAGACGGGGTCGGCGGTCCAGGCGGCGACCCGTTCGGCGACGTTCGCGATGAAGTCGCGGGTGGTGGCGGGGATGGTCGGGTAGGTGCGTAGCCGGGACTCGCCGGCGTTGTGGGCGATGATCAGCGCGTCCAGGACGGGGATGGTGGAGGAGGCCCAGTCGGGGTGCTCGGTGCGGATCTGTCGCACCCCGGTCAGTCGGTCGCAGAGGTAGCGGCCGGCGACGGTGGCGTGGATGTCGGGGTCTTGCACGTCCCAGGTGCCGTTGCCGTTGAGGTCCGCTGACCAGGGGTGCCCGTAGGCGTTCTGCCAGATGGTGGCGTTGAGCTGGAACAGGCCCCAGGTGCCGCCGTTGGCGTCGTCGGCGTAGGCGTCGGGTCGGAACCCGGACTCCTGGGCCATGACCGCGGCAATCCACGGCTCGGGCAGGTCGGGGCACCCGGCGCGCACCTCCGCCACCCACCCCCGCGCCGCCACCGGGACCGGCGCGTCGTCAGACAGGGTGCCGCCGCCAGCGGTGGCCAGGCACTCGTGCGTGCCGAACGCGACCCCGAGGGCCGTGACGATGGCGAGGGCGGGGACGGCGAGGATGCCCAGGGCGCCGAGGGTGAGCTTGCCGATCATGTGGGCACCGCCGCCCCGGTCGCGGTGGCGTGCTCGACGGCCTGCTGGTCGGCGCGCAGGGTCGCGGCGTCGTGTCGCCCGGTCCAGGGGGTGAGGTCGATGACGGTGGGTCGGGTCTGGCGCAGCAGGAGCACGCCGGTCCCGAACGGCAGGGTGCGCAGTGCCGAGGCGGGCATGACGGGCACGGTGCGCAACGAGGTGGAGGTGGAGCGTTCGCCGCCGCGGCTGCTGGCGCGGGTCTGGGTGAGCTCGTCGATCTCGCCGAGCAGGCGGGCCACGTCGTCCAGGTCGCGGTACTTGGCCAGGCCGCCCAGGACGATCTTGACGGTGGCGGCGTCCCAGATCGCGTCGGCGGCGTGCTCGCCCCAGCGGGCCCTGGCCTGTGCCAGGGACTGCAGGACGGCCAGGGTGGTGATGCCGGATCCGCCGCCTTCGGCCATGAGGGAGGGCAGGGACGGCAGGGGGGTGAGGTTGGCGATCTCGTCGAGCGCGAGCAGCAGCGGCGGGTCGAGCCGCGCGCCGGGTGAGCGGGCGGCGAGGGCGCGGGCGGTCTCGGTGATGTCCTCGACGAACGCGGCAACGAGGGGTGCGCAGGATCCGGAGGCGACGGCGGAGGCGAGCAGGTAGAGGGTGCCGGACTGGGCGAGGAAGGTGGCCGGGTCGAACTCCTCGCCCGGGGGTGGGTCGACGGCCTCGAGCACATCGGGGTCGGCGAGGGCGGCCAGGGACTGGCGCACGCCGAGCCAGATGGAGTCGCGGGTGCGCGGATCGGAGTGGATGGTCGCGTCGAGGGCGTCGGCCCACCCGTCGGCGGAGCGGGTGCGGTTGAGGATGGTGACGGCGTCCTCGGCCAGGGCCGGGTTCAGCGACCAGCGGTACAGGTCGACGGCGCGGCGTCCGTCGAGGGCTGCGGCGTGCAGGAGGCAGCGCAGGGCGGTCTCGGTCTGCCCGGCCCAGAAGTCGGAGTCGGAGACGGTGCGACCGAAACCGGCCCCGGCCGCCAGCCCGCGGGCCCGCACGAGGGCGGTGCGGGGTGTCTCGCAGCCGCGCACGGGTGACCAAGCCAGCCCGCCGGGCAGACCGGCAAGGCGTTGGGGGTCGAAGATCGCGACGGGTCCGCGGGTGCGCCGGTGGCGCAGGGTGACGGCCAGGGTGTCGGGGCGGGTGGAGGTGGCCACGACGGGGCCGGGTGCGTCCAGGACCCAGGGGATGAGCAGGTGCAGGCCCTTGCCCATGCGGGGCGGTCCGACCAGCAGGGAGGAGTCCTCCACGGTGCACCACAGGTCGCGTCCGCGCAGCGTCCCGAGCCGGTACCCGACCTGCGCGGCCTGCGCGGTCCGATCCAGCGACGGTCGCACGACGGCGGCCCGCCCACGCAGGGCGCGACGCCCGGCGACGGCCAGGACCTCGCTCGGGGACGCCATGCCCGGCAGGGCGCGCAGCTCGTCGATGCCATGCCCGAGCCGCCGGCGACCGAGCCGCGAGCAGATCAGGGCCACCGAGGCGACCACGACGGTGACGACGAGGGTCGTACTCGCCCAGTACGCGACGGGTCCGGGCATCAGGTCGGGACGAGGCCAGGCCAGGGCCGGGTTGCCGGGGTGCGCCACGGCCCCCAGGGCGGTCAGCATCCCCGCCTGCGGCAGGGCGCGGCCGGTGAGCAAGCACGCGACAGCGGCGCCCACCCACAGCACGGCCGCGACGACGAGCACGCCGGAGAGGGCGGCCAGTGCCCAGTCGGTCAGGTCCGGCCCGCCCACGGACCCGGCGCCTGGTCGCACCGGGGGCCGTCGCCCGTTCACCGGGACACCACCTGCCCGGCATCCCGCCCGACACCGGTCGGGTTCGGCGACGCGGCGGCGACGGCGGTTGTCTGCGGTGCCAGGGCGGTGGCCGTGATCCGCAAAGCGCTGGTGATGGCGTGCCCGGCATCCACCAGGTCGCCGACGAGGGTGGCCGGGTTGGTGGCGGCAGCGCGCAGGTGGCCGGCTCCGACGTCGGCCAGGTGGCGGACCTGGTCGGCGGCCACCTGGCGGATCACCTGCGGCGGATGGGCGTACCAGCCAGCCTCGACCGCGGCGGTCAGGTCCTCCAGGGCGGGCAGGTCTGGGCCGTGATGGGCGTGCGCGTGCGCGGCCCACGCCACCGTGGTCAGGTCGACGCGTTGCCCGAGCTCGGCGAGCTCGATCGTCGTCCCGTACACGGCCCGCCACCCGGGGTCCTCGACCCGGGTCGGTGGCAGCCAGTCGACCACGTCGGGTACCAGGTCGGGGTGGGCGATAAGGGTGCCGACGAGCGCGACGAGGTGGGCGTGCTCGGCGTCCGGGTCGCGGAGCGGGTGCGCCTGCAGGTACTTGTCGGCGGCCGTGCGGGCCGCCAGGCCGGTGTTGCGGGTCGCCGCGCGCAGGTGCAGGGGCACGACCACGTCGTCGTGCGGTCGCCCGGTCGCCTGCGCCCAGCGAGCCCCGACCAGGTCCAGGTCCGCATCGACGACGGCGCACGTGGTGGTCAGCGGGGCGGGGTCGGCGTGCGTGACCGCGTTCAGGGCAGAGGCTTGCAGCAGCACGCCCAGCCCCGCGGTCTCCCGGCGCAGTCCACCGTCGGCGACCATCCGCGCGTAGGCGAGCGGCTGCGGGTCCGGGGGAGTCGCCGTCAGCAGCTGCGTGAACCGGGGCAGGTCCGCGACGCGCGGGCCGAGGCGGTCGAGGAGGACCGCGGCCATCGAGTTCGGGTCCAGGCCGCCGACGTGGTGCCTCTCGAGGAGGGCGGTGTAGACCTGGGTGTGCCACAGGTCTGCGAAGTCGTCGGGCCGCAACCACCTGCGCACCTGCTCCAGGGCGTCGGGCCGCAGCATCAGCGCACCGAGGGTGCCCTGTTCGGCGAGTCGGACGACGTCGTCGTGGTTCATCGCGATCCACCTCCCAGATCGGTCTCCTCACGCATGGCCGCGTCGGTGTCGACGACGGCCAGCTCGGCGGGGTGCAGCAGGTGGTGCACGACGTGCGTGCGCGCCGGCATCGTCCACAGCCCGCTCCCGCGCGGCAGTAGCGGCAGCAGGTCCCGCTCGGCACGCGTCAGGCCCAGCGCGGTGGCGGTGCCGGCGAGCTGGTCGGACTCCTGCCGGTAGATGACTCGGGTCGAGCAGTCCGCCAGCAGCCCCTCGGCCAGGGCGCGGGCCTCCGAGCCCTGGCGGCCGATCGCGTCCAGGTCGGACAGGCGGTGCAGCACCATGAGGTTTGCGATGCCGTGCGCGCGCGACAGCTTCCACTGGGCCTGCATGCGGCGCACCAGGGCGACCTGTCGCAGTAGCCGCCACGCCTCGTCGTAGATCACCCACCGCTTGGCCGACGTGGCCAGCAGCGCCCCCTCGAGCCACGCCGCCGAGCACGTCATCGCCAACGCGAGGGCGTCCTCGTCCGAGCCGAGCCCGGACAGGTCCAGCACGACCATCGGGGCGTGCGGGTCCAAGTTCTGGGTGGATCGTCCGTCGAACAGGCCGGCCAGGTCGCCGCGCACCAGGCGCCGCAACCCGTGGGTGACGTCGCGCCCATCGGCCACGCGGTCCTCCACCCGCAAACCGTCTGCCTTCGCGGCTGCTCGGTCGGGTGCGCCGAGGGCCTCGACGACGGACCCGATGGTGGGGGAGGCGTCGTGCTCTTCGGTGAGGGCCAGTGCGGCATCGAGCGCGCCCTGCTCGGCCGCACCCAGCTCGCGACGCAGCGTCAGTGCCGCGACAGCGGCCAGGACCCGCCCGCGCGTCGCGTGCACGTCGACGCCGGGTGCCACGTCCAGCGGGTTGAGCCGGGTCGACAGCCCCGGGCCGAGTCGCACGACGGTCCCACCGGCCGCGCGGGCGACCGGGGCCCACTCACCCTTCGGGTCGCCCGGCACGTACACGGCCCGACCGGCGGCGATCGAGCGCAGCGCCAGGGACTTGGCCAACGCGGACTTGCCCTGACCGATGACCCCGGCCAGCAGCACGTTCGGGTTCGTCAGCTCACCCGCGCCGTACAGCGCCCACGGATCGAAGCAGAACAGCCCACCGGTGAACGCCTCCACGCCGACCGGCACCCCGAGGTCGCACGGCGGGGTGGCCAAGAACGGGTACGCCCCACCCAACACCGCGGAGGAGGACCGATGCGCAGGCAACCGCAGACGCGGCCCCGCCACGTACCGACCGCCACGGGTGCGGAACCGGGTCGCGGCTGCGCCGGTCACAGCACACCCCTGGCCAACGGCAGGCACGCCGCCGCGTGCGCCACACCCTGCTGCCCGACCAGGCGACGCACCTCGCACATCGCCTGCGCCGCCGCCGACTCCATGGCCGCGCACCGCTCCTCCAGCTCCGAGGTGCCGCTGGCGCTGACGGTGATCAGGCCGGTGAACCGCAGGTCGCCGTGCCCGGCCACGAGCTCGGCCTCCCGGCGCTCCAGGTCGGCGACCTCGGCCCGGGTCGACTCGTCCTCGATCTGCCCGATGCGCGCCCGCTGCGCGGCGTCCGCCGCATGCTCGACCTTCGCCCGCCGGATCTCCCGCAACGCCTGCGCCGTCGGCAACGGCTCGGCGACCAGCGTCACCGTCCGATCCGTCGCCTCACCCAGCAGCAGGGGCTGAAGGAACGCCGGGTGCACCTCGGTGCGCGGCCACTGCGACACCCAGTACGTCGCATGCACCCCGGTGCCCGTGGCGAGCGAACCCCACCGCTCCCGAACCCCCGGACTCCCCACGAGCGCCGCGGGCGTCTCCTCGGCACGCGCCGTGGCTCCAGGCTCGTAGGCGGCGCGCAGCACACGCGCCAGGTCAGCCCTGCCGATCCACCCCCCTGCGCGCAGCCCCGCGACCTGCACCGCCGCCCCGAACGACTCCAAGTGCCGAGCGACCAGTGCCAGGTCGGATGCGGACAGCCGACGGCGACCCCGCGGGGCCCGCACGGCGATGGCGACGAACGTCTCGCGCACGTGCGGGACCACGAACCCCTCGTCGAGCATGCCCGCCAGCTCCGCACTCAGGCCGGGCTCTGACGCGTTGCAGTGCTCGCGCCACCACCGGCGCGCCGGCGCCAACCCACCGGACCGCGTGTTGACCAGCACCTGCACCCGCACGATCGCCGACTGCTGACAGGCCACTGCCAATGCCCGACCCCACGCGGCGACCTTGTGCTCCTGCGCGGCCGCGTCCTCCAGCACGAACCCGGTGCCCGTCGCCCGCAGCACACCCGTCACGGTCCCCGTCCGACGCTCGAGCACCAGCACCCCACCGAGCTCGTCGCAGTCCACGAGCTCGAGGCGCCCGGGCAGACCCGGCAGCGTGAGCCACCGGCCGGGCGCGACGTCGCCCGCGGTCGCCACAGTGCTCGTGGCGCCGGTGCCCTTCCGTGCATGCCACTGCGCCAGCAGCGGCACCCACCCCACGACCGGGCGCCCACCGACGCTGACCGAACCGGCCACCAGCAACGTGGCCCACACCGGCGACGCCACCACCAAGCCGGACATCCCCGCCGAGTAGACCGCCACCACCGCGACCACCGTCGCCGTCCCCACGACCGCCAGCTGCGTGCCGGACAGGCCGAGCAGCACCCCACGCGTCTCCAGGCGACCGAACCGCGTCGTCGGGCCGACGTCGGGCGCGCTCATGACCCCTCACCACCTGGACGACGCGTCGCGGGCGCCGGTGGTGGCGGGCTCGGGTGGGGGAGTGCACCGACCTTCGCTCCGCCCGCCGCCTTGGCCGCGCCCGCGCCACGCACGGCTGACCCGACGCCACCGGTGACGGCGCTCATGGCGACCTGCTGCGCGGCGTAGCGCGTGGTGCTGCCGGCCGAGCGGGCGACCTTGCTGATCGGGTTCGCCGCCACCGCTCCGTGCATCACCGCGGCGGCCTCCATTCCCGACCAGTGCACGAACCGCCACGTCAGCCACGGCGCCCACACCGCGATCGCCAGCAACAAGATCCCCACGAGCGTGTCCGAGAGCCCCGCAGCACCACCCGGGCTCGGCGTAGCCGCCTCGCCGTCGGCGGGGCCGGTCCCGGTGAACGCCGAGGCCCCCACCACGAACGCGACGACGATGACGACCTTGCTGAACACCAGCGCCGCGACGACCTCCAACCACCGACGCGTCCACACCCGCGTCTGATCCCACGCCGACCCGGCAAACGCGATCGGCGCGAACACGGCCACCAGCACCAGCGCCGCCTTGCGGAAGAGCAGCACCCCCCACAGCAAGACGAACCCCACCGTCAGCGCCACACCCATCAGCAGCTGCAACCCCGGCGCGAAGCTCGCCATCGCCGCGAAGTCGAAGAACTGCCCGGCCGCCTCCGCGACCGTCATCCCCGCAGCCCCGGCGATGTACGCGCAGATCCCGTCGACCGCCGTCAACGCCACCTGCGTCACCGCCAGCGCGAGCACCGCCCCGAGCAACGCCTTGCCGACCCCGACCACCGCGCGCACCAGCCCACCCGGCTCCCGGCGCAGCACCGCGGTCAGCACCTGCACGACGAACAGCCCCACCACCACCGGCAGCGCCACCGCGGCGATCACCGAGACGTTCGCCTGGAACCAGCCGACACCCAGGTCGATCGTGGTCGTCGAGTCCAGCGCCGACATCGCGAGCTCGCCGACCTGAGCCGCACCCTCCACGAACGCCGACCCCAGCCCACCCAGGACGTACTGCGAGGCGGCGTTCTGCGTCGAGGCGGCGGCATCGCAGGCGAACGCGACCGGGCCGATGCACGGGTCGAGCATCGGGACGGCCATGTCAGATCTGCCCGCCCAGGCCGGAGAAGAACGCCACGATCGCGTTCGCCCCACCGATCAGCAACGCACCCCCCGCCGAGACCAGCACACCGGTCTTGCCGCCCGAGGCGTACCCGTAGTTGCCCTGCTGACGGGCCACCGCCCAGATGATCACCGAGACGACCAGGCCTGCGACGCATGCCACCAGGCCCCAGGTCAGCAGTGCCCCGACGATCTCCTTGACGACCGCCAGGCCGGGGAGTCCACTGTCGTTCGGGGTGACTCCGGGGTCTGCGCCCGGGATTGTCAGGTGCAGCTCTGCAGCGAATCGCATGGTGCGCGCCCCTTATCGGCCTGGCACCGTGGCTCGGTGCCCTCGCCAGCAGGAGCGCCGTCAGGAGAGTCAAGACGCGACGGGCCTGATGACCTTGCGCGGGTGGTGCGGGGTCGGCCGGGGCGTCGCGCCGAAGCGCTACTGCGCAAGCGGCTGGTGTTCGAGTGGCGCTTCTCGGACGCCCTCAACCCCATCGAGGAGCCCGACAACTCGATACTCGGCGCCTGGGCCGAAGACGCATGACGGCCTGGAGTGTCGGTCCGCTCGGGCACCATGTGTTCCATGAGGAAGCTGGACACCGAGTGGGCCACCCAGGAGATTGACAAGTTCCTCCACGTCACCGCGCAGACATCGGTGGACATGGGGCCGGGCGTCGTCTACTTCGGGACCGTGATGCGCGGCCCCAAGACCGAGGCGGCTGCCGCCGCCCACGTCGTGGAGCAGATTCTTGACCGCGTGCTTCCGGGGTGGAGCCGCGAGCGTCCGGAGAAGGACAAGGAGTACCGCTGGCTGCGTGACCAGGCGGCGCGCGGGAAGACTGCGCTGCTCCGCGAAGCCGAGCTAGCCGAGAAGCTTGGCGACAACGCGCCAGAGATGGACGCGGCGAACCTGCACCCGTGGTCATGGGAGAACGGCCGCAGCTACTGGAACACCGGTCACTACCACCAGGCGGTGATGCAGGCGGCAATCAGGATCAACGCGGAGACGCAGGCCAAGTTGGGTCGCATGGACGTGTCGGAGACGGACCTGTTCAACCAGGCGTTCTCCCTCTCGGCACCGACCACCGACGTGCCCCGGCTCCGGCTGATGGACGATGACGGCAGCAAGACCTACAAGAACGTCCACCGGGGCGCCATGGCGTTCGCCGAGGGGCTCTACGCTGCGATCCGCAACCCCGGCATGCATGTGCCCCACGACGGTGGCGAGGAGCAGCTCGCGCTGGAACAGCTCGCCGCGTTCAGTCTGTTGGCTCGCTGGGTGGACCAAGCGAAGGTCGAGCGCCCATAGCCGTGACCGGGAGCGCGCAACAAGTCGAAGACATCACGCGGTGGCTCGGGCTCGCGATTGCTGTTGTCGGCGCTCTGCTGGCCAGCCCAGAAGCCACCGCGCACACGTGGGGTCAGTTCCGCACATGGCTGCGGACTAGTGCCAATCGGGTCCGGGGCCAGCTCGCGCGCGTCCTCCCGTTCCTCCGGCGAAGCGCCCACGTCCACATCTCATCCGTGATGGGCGTGGTGGACGGCGTCACCGCCACACTCACAGCCGAGGGTCGTGGCCTCGCGGGCTGGCGTGACGACGTGACCGTCGGGGCGAAGCTGGCGATCTTGGATGAGCGGACCAAGGCAATGGATCGTGAACTGGGCCAGCTTCAAGCCGACCTGAAGCGTGTCGAACGCCGTGCCGAGGCGCGCCTGAGCGAGACGGCGGACGCGCTCCGCCGCGACATCGCCGACGTGCGGGCAGAGGTTGGCGCGCTGCGTGGCGAGACGGTCCGCACCGACGCTTCCGCATTGCCGCTCATCGTGCTGGGCGTCGTTCTGTCGGGCATCGCGGCCGACGCCGCAGCATTCCAGCTCTGGTTCTGGTTGCTTGTCCTCGTGGGGGCGGCGGTCGCAGCGGCCGCGCTCGCGTCGAGGATCGTGCGCGAGTGGAGGCGTCGTGCCCAGCCTTCATGACTACGCACCTCGGGTGCTATCGGTTACCGCACGCGGTGCGATCAGGCAGTGAGCATCGAGAGGCTCGGTCCGACACGCTGAGGCGGCAGCCTCCGGACTCTGTCCAGGACTGCATCGTCGAGCGAAGGTCACCTAGACGTGGACTCTGAAGCGCCCACGATCGGGTTGGCGAGGCCACGGCCGGTGCGCCACGCCGCGCCGGTCGGACCACGATGGTCGGCGGTGAACCAGCGCTCGGCGACGACCCCGGTGGCCTGCGGCCTGGGCTCCGGCTGGCGCCGTAGCGGGTGGTCGAGGCCGGAGCACGTGTGCAGCAAGGGGCGTCCCGGTCAGTCTTGTTTCGACTCGCTCTTCGCGACCGGAACGGCTGGCTGGGTCTTCGGCGGAGGACCGGACCCGGCCGGAGCGGTCCGCGAGGTCGGGGTATACCCGGCGTACAGGCTCGCAGGATCGTCGCTGCCGCGTCGGTGCACGGGATGTTCCGGCGGGACGCCGTAGAAGACGTCTTCGGTGCCCATCGCGTCGTGCCCTTCCCTGCGGTTCAGAACTGTGGTCGGCGTTCGCCTCTTGTTGTCCGCGGCCAGGCTACGGTGACATGGACTGCCGTAGTCGGGGTGTAGCTGTCAGTGTGACCCGCTCTGGTTCGACGAGCCGCTGCACTGCGCCGGCGGCGTTGCCGAGGGCGTCCGCGGGGGTCGCCCGGCCGGGACCGTCCTTCCGGAAACCACCGTGTAGCCGCGCTCCTCGTAGTCGCCCAGCCGCGGCGCGAATGCCGGCCTGCTCGCCTGGTTCTCGTCCGGGCGAACTGCCATGTCCTCAGGCACCAGTGCCCTCCTTTGGCTTGGCTGGCGATGTAGCAGGTGGCGTCTTCGGCGGACCTGAAGGGCTCTCGAGGCCCTTGTTCGGCCGGTAGCCCTCCTGGATGTGCTGGTCGCTGGGAGGCTTCTCAGCCACGCATCCTCACTTCTTCGCCGTCGGGGTTGCGGGTGGTGTGCTCGGCGGCTTGCCGGGGTTGGGCACCTTCGCTGTAGGCACGTATCCGTGCTGGAGGCTTGCTCCGGATCCGTTCGTGTCAGTCGTCCTGGGTGGACGTGCCGAAGACGATGGACGCGATGACTGCTTGTCGCTCACGGAGTCGGGTTCCCCTTCTTCCCCTGTGTTCGGCGCACGCCTTCTGCACTGGCCGGTCCTTTCGGCGGCTTGCCGGGGCTCTCAACGAGCGTTCCACCTGGACCTAGGCCGCTGTAGCCGCCGGACGGAGGAGCGAACCACTTGGCCGCCGGGCGCGCCTTCGCCTTCTCGATTCGCTTCGACATCAGCTCGCCTCCTGCCCTTCGTAGTCGCCGGCCTGCTCCTCAGTATCCGTAGTGAGCGGGAGGAAGTCCACGCTCACCGCCCTGTCGCACTTGATGACCATGCCGTTCGGAGCGTGGCATACGTCGGTGAACGTCCCGTCGACGTCGATGACCCACCCTTGCTCGACGAAGACTTCCTGCGGGTACGGGTAGGAGCTCGCGTATGACCGCCAGCCGTAGAACCCGCCGAGCCAGAGCCCATCGTCAAGGCGGACACGCACCCATCCGGCCTCGCCCTGCTTGAACGCCCAATCCCAAGCCGTCGGGGTCGAGTCGTAAGGGCGGCGCAGACGAAGCGTGTCCAGCACCCAAGCGGAAGCGATGCCGAACCACCGTGCGCTCAGGATCCAGTAGCTGACCCGCGCGACGACCCACGGAACGACGAGCGCAAGGACGACGAACGCCACCCCGATGCGCTGAACGTGCGCAAGCGCGAGGTCCGGATCTCGCGCGTACTCGACGACGTGCTTACCAAGGAAGAACGCATAGATGCCACCGAACGCTGCTGTGGAGACGATCGCGTGCAGGATCTTCGCGCTGAAGTCGGCCTGTTCAGGATCGGGGCCAGCGACGGCACGCTTGGAGGCTTGGTAGACGAAGCCGGGCACGACGAGAGTCAGGATGACGGCGGCCTGGACCCAGCTAGTGGGGATGCCGGTCTCCTCTCCTGGGGTTCACGGGTGCGGAGGTCACCGTCGATCTTGCCCGGAGTCGCGCTGTTGTGTCGCCGGTTTCGGCGGCAGATCGGTGGAGGCTGCCGCGGAGCGGTCGTCACGCAAATCAAGGACCAAGCCCACGAGGGCGAACTACTCGCCGGCGCCGGACGTCCCAGGCCTCACGCGCGTGCTGGCGCCGGGGCCGTCGCGATCGTCCCGCCGGCCGGCGTACCACGCCGTTGCGGTCTCGCGGCAACCGATGGCGCCGACACCCTGAGGCCGGGGCCGGCAGTGCGGACGAGGGTCGATCGGGTGCGTGCAGCCGTGGTGCGAGACCATCGAATTCAGGGACGTGAGCGGCCTTGCCGGCGCCGGGTAGGGGGCCACCAGGCGCCGACAAGACCTACAGCGAGACTAGCGATCGCAAGCTCGGGCGGGGCCGCAGTCTGAGCCTGGGTCCGGGCGAACTTCGCGGGCGCCTGACTTGACCGCGGGCGTCCGTCGAGGTGCGGTGCCACGATGTCGAGGGTGGGGCGAAGAGTGCTGCTCACCCTCGTCGATGATCTCGACGGTTCTGGTGCGACCCGGACGCACACGGTGCGCCTGGACGATCACACCGTCCAGATCGACCTCAGTGACGCCCACAGTCAGGTCCTTCAGGAGGTTCTCGCCCCGTACCTGGCTGCGGGCAGGCGACCTGACCCGGCGCCGCCACGACGCGACCACAGCCGCACCGAGAACCAGCTGATCCGCTGCTGGGCCAGCGAGCACGGGCTGCGGGTCAGCGATCGCGGCGCCATCCCCAGGACGATCCTGACCGCCTACGAGAGCGCGCACCGACCCTGACCGGTCGGTGCGCGCAGCGTGCACCGGGTGAGTTCTCGTTCCCGGCACCGGCGGTCTTCAGGACGGACCGTGGGTGACCGATGGGATCTGAGGTCGAAGCCGCCCGGAGCGGGTCGACCCTGGCCCGCTGTGGTGCGACGGGTCCTCTGCGCCGCCCAGACGCCCCCTGGGGCGCGGTCCGGGGTGGGCCCCGACCGGCAGAGGAGGACGAGAGGGCTCATGGCGATCACGCGGCGCACCGCACACTTCGGCCTGCTGGCAACCCTGGCCGAGAGGCACCTGGCCGAGCTCGGCTACCAGGTCGAGCCCGCTGTCATCGACGCCGCCTTGAACCGGCAGTGCGAGAGCGCGGGTGCCCTGCTGGGCATCAGCGCCCGTGCCGCGCTGCCGCACGCCGCAGACTCCTCGGCGCTGAGCCTGGCCGAGGACATCGCCACGATCCTGCGGGTCGCCGACGAGGGCCGCGAGCGGCCCTGACCTGCGCCTGCTCGGCAGTCCCCGCAGATCGTGGACGGTGCTGTGACCTACGTGTCACGGCCGGCCGCTGTCGATGTCCGTCCCTTGTGCCGATAGGTGGGCGTGAACAGCGACCGTGACGTGCCCTCGGCGCAGGGCGGCCACCGGCCCCGGAACGGCACGGGTGACGGGGCGCCGTCCTGGTTGGGTACGGACGTGGCGGCTCCTGCGTTCGGTCGGGGGCTGCTGGTGGCGACCGCGTTCGCGATGCTCGCCGGGTCGGCGTTCCTGTCCCTGGACTCCCATTCGTGGGCCGTGGTCGGCACCCTCAGCGCCGTCCTGCTCGGTGCGTGCGCCGCGAGCTTGCGCGTGCCGTGGCAGCGGCACCCGGCGGCGAGCATCGCGTTCCCGTTGACGGTGCTGGCAGCCCTGGGTGTGGTCGGGTTGATGGCGCAGGACGTCAGCGTGGCGTTCGCCAGCCTGATCCCGGTGTGCTTCGTGTTCACCGGGCTGTTCCACCGCGCCCGGGCCACCCTCGCGCTCGTCCCGTTCGCGGTGGCGGCCTACCTGTCGTTGATGACCGTGTTCCGCGCCACGACCTGGGTGCGGGTGGCGATCGCGGTGTTCACCTGGCTGGTGATCGGGCAGGTGCTGTCCCTGACGGTCGCCCATCTGCGGCGGCTGACCCGGCGGCTGGAAGTCGATGCCCGCACGGATCCGCTGACCCGGCTGGCCAACCGGCGCGCCCTGTCCGAGCAGCTGGAGGCCCTCGAGCCGGGCGACGCGGTCGCGATCTTGGACCTGGACCACTTCAAGCAGATCAACGACGCCTGCGGGCACACCGCCGGGGACGCGGTCCTCAAGGAGTTCGCCCGCACGCTGGAGCTGGCGGTGCGTCGGCGTGACTTCGTCGCCCGGTACGGAGGGGAGGAGTTCGTGATCGTCTGCCCCCAGTCCTCAGCCCTGCAGGTGCTCGACGTCCTGGCGGTGGTACGCGAGGACTGGACCGGACGTCACGGCGGGGTGACGTTCTCTGCCGGGGTCTCGCGGGTGACGACCGACCTGCCACCCGCGGCCGCCCTCGCCGCGGCCGACGTCGCGCTCTACCAGGCCAAGCAGGCAGGACGAGACGGCGTGCGCGTGCACGACGTCGCCACCCCCGCCTCGCGGTGGCGCAACTGAGGGCTGAGGTCGCAGACGTTCGGTGCCTCAGGGCGCGACACAGCGCGTGCCACGTCGTCAGGGTCAGGGGTACGACCCGGCGGTGCCTGATCAGCCGCTCTGGCGGCCGGACCGGGATCTGAGCGCAACCCGATCCGTGCGCGCCGCCACCCCCGAGGCTGCCCGTGCCCGAGGCCAGGTCACCCTGAGCCCTCTCAGGAGGCGAGCCGGATCGCGGCCGCCCGGCGGGCGCCGCGTCCGCGCGTGCCGGTCTTGGTGAGGCGGAGAGCGGCGTCTGCGCGTGCCTGGACCTCAGGGCGCAGACGGTCCCACAGCTCGGCGTAGCGCACGGAGAACTGCGGCACGTCGCCCACCTGCTCGCTGATCGCCAGATTCACCGCCGAGTAGGCCTCACCGCGCTCGGCCAACGACAGGTCGAACCGCGCACCGCGCAGGTCGCTGAGGACCTGGGCACGACGGACCACCTGAACGAACTCCCTGCTCACCGTTTCCATCGCCTGTCTGAATCGTCTTTCCCAACACCATATGAGCCAAATCAGAAGATCCGTTCACCCAGACCCGCGAATTCACCCGCCAAGGATGTCGAATGTCCCACTTCGACCCCTTTGTTCCGGCTGGCGCGGACGGCCGCTCGCCGTGCAGGGCGAGGTCGGAGACGATGGCGGGGGAGACCTGATGGAGGAGTGGGAGCAGAAGGAGCAGCAGCTGCGCGCAGCGGTCGACAAGGCCGCCGCCGCACTGGAGTTCGCGCACGAGCAGGTCGAACGGATGCCCGGCATGTCACCGGACCACAAGCCGGTGCTGCGCCGACTGTTCCTCGCCGACCACGCCCACCTCAAAGCCCTCGAGCGCTACGAGCAGTTCTGCAGCACGCACCCCGAAACGGACCCATGAGCAGGACACCGGATGGTGGGGCATCGCGCGCGGGAACGGCGGGTGCGGGAAGATCGCCGGCATGGCGACGACGACCCGTGTGATCATCACCGACGACCTGGACGGCAGCGAAGGCGCGACGACCGTCGGGTTCAGCTGGCAGGGCACCACGTACGAGGTGGACCTGAGCGACGCGCACAGGGAGGAGTTCCTGCGCGTGCTGCAGACCTACATCACTGCCGGACGTCGGACCCGGCCGAGCGCGCCTCGCACGGGCGAGCGCCCGGACCAGGAGCGGTCGGCTCAGGTCAGGGCGTGGGCGGCCGCCAACGGGCACCACGTCAGCGACCGGGGCCGCATCCCTGCTCGCGTCCTGGAGGCCTACGAGAACCGGTGAGCCTCGCCAGCGTGCCGCTCGACCCGGCAGCTTCCTCGAGACCGACGAGCGTGGCAACGCTCGTGTGATGGACAGTCGAACACGACACGCGCTGACCACCCACAGGGGGCCCGCTGTGACACCCCGGCCCTCGCCACAGCGCGGACCGGCTCAACCCCGCGGTCGCACGCCCGGGGCCTCGTCCGGGCAGGCGGGGATGAGCTGGGCGAGGTCGGCGCTGCTTGGCAGAGCGGCGCGCAGGTCGGCCGGCAGGGTGCGGTCGATGGTGTAGCTCGCCACGGCCAGGGGCGCGCGCGGAACTCGGCGCGGGCGACTTCATCGACGTCTGCGCCGGGACCTACACCACCCGCTGGGCCGAAGCGACAGCCCTGGCCCTCGAGATCATCACGATGCGGCCGGTGTCGGCGGTGCGGTCCCTTGCTGTGCGCGGACCGGCTGCTGCAGAGGGCGCGGCAGGCCTGGCGCAACTCTCCACCCGAAGTGCACCCTCGACCACCGCCCTGGGCGTCGGGGCGACGTCGGCGGAGGAACTCCTCGCAGCGAACGCCGCGGTTGACGGAATGGTGGGGGTGCGGGCTGCTGGCGCTGCTGGTGAGCAGGCAGCCGGTATCATCAAGAACACTCAGCGCATCCCGTCGTTGAGTGGCACGGCGTCCTATCGGATCCCGGACGAGTTGACGAGCACGGCTCTGGGCGAGGTGAAGAACGTCGCAAACCTGAGCTACACGAACCAGTTGCGCGACTTCGCTGCCTATGCCGAGCAGGAGGGCATGGGGTTCAACCTGTACGTCCGCGACTCGACGACGCTCTCGGGGCCACTGCAGGACGCGGTCAGTGCTGGCCAGATCAACTTGATCAGGAGTCTGCCCTGATGTGCTCGGCGGCGCCTGTCCCTGGCGAGGAGCCGATCTTGGTCGACCTTGCTGCGGTTGGATTCGAGATGGGCTCGCTGGCGGACCTGCGGCTGTCCGGTGTCCGGTATCGCAAGGCGATCCCGGTCCTGGTCGATTGGCTCGGTCGTGCGAGCGATCCGAAGCTCCAGGGTGAACTCGTTCGGACGCTGTCGGTGCCGTGGGCCAATCCCGCTGCAACGCGGGCGGTAATCGACGAGTTCCGCGCGGTTGACGCGCGAGTCGATCCAACCGGCACGGGGTTGCGCTGGACGATGGGCAACGCACTGGAGGTGCTGTTCGACGATGCTGACTTCGGTGCCTTCGTTGAGCTAGCCGTCGACGAGCGGTACGGCAAGGCGCGGCAAATGATCGTGCTGGGGTTGGCCAAGTCAAAGAACCCTCAGGCCGTCGACGTGCTGCTCGGCCTGGTCGAGGACCCGGACGTCGATGGGCAGGCCGTGAAGGCGCTGGCGAAGCTCGGGGATCCCGCGGCGCGGCCAGCCTTCGAGTCGAAGCTCGGTGACAGCCGTGCCTGGGTGCGGAACGAGGCGCGCAAGGGGCTGAAGAAACTGACCGGGTGAGTGCTCAGCCGTTCCGAATGTGGCGGGTGCCAGGTCCGGCCTGGATCTTCGGGCACCGGCCACGTTAGGCCGGCCCACTCGGATCGATGGGCCGGGTCGCCTCGAGCGTGGACAACACGACGATGGAGTCGACCTGGTCGAGCCTGCAGCGCGAACTCCTCGACCGTCGCGCCTGGGCCAACCGCGAGGAGCTCGCCTCGGTGGTCTTCGGGTGGATCGAGGGCTTCTACAACCCCGTCCGGCGCCACTCCAGGCTCGGCTACCAGTCCCCGAACGAGTTCGAGGACCTTCACACCACCGCTAGCGCGGCGGCATCATCAACCAACCGCAGCTGATCCTGACCCGGTTCGACGGACTCAGCGGTGAGGAGCCGTGGGCTGCTGGCGGGTGGTGTTTTCGAACTCTACGGGGTTGTTCCAGCCAAGTGCGGAGTGGCGTCGGCGGCGGTTGTGGAAGCCCTCGATGTACTCGAAGATCGCGTTGGCGAGCTCGACTCGGGTGTTCCAGCGTCGGCGGTTCAGCAGTTCGGTCTGCATGCGTCCCCAGAACGACTCGACCACCGCGTTGTCATACGGGTCGCCCACGGTCCCCAGGGAGGGCAGCAGCCCGGCGCGGCGGGCGCGTTCGGTGAACGCCCAGGAGGTGAACTGCGGGCCGTGGTCGCCGTGGATGATCGTTCCTGGTGATGGCGTGCGCGAGTCGATTGCCATCCCCAGGGCGTTGGTGGCCAGGTCGGCGCGTTGCCGGGAGTCGATGGCCCAGCCGACCACGCGCCTGGAGTAGGTGTCGATGACGACGCAGCAGTAGAGCTTGCCTTCACGGGTGGGGTGTTCGGTGATGTCGGTGACCCAGAGTTGGTTCGGCCCGGTCCGGTGGAAGTCGCGGCGCACCAGGTCGGTCACGGTGATCTCGCGTCGGGAGCGTTTGCCTCTGCGGTGTGTGGGCAGGCCGGCCAGCTGTGCGCGACGCATGAGCAGTCCGACGGTGTTGTGCCCGACGACCACGCCGCCGGCGTGCACGAGTTCGGCGTGCACCCGCAGGCGCCCGTAGGTGCCGTGGGAGGCGGCGTGGATCGCGGCGATCTGATCGCCGAGCCAGGCGTGTCGGATCGCGCGGGCAGACGGAGCACGCGAGGCCCAGTCGTAGTAGCCGGAGCGGGACACTCCCAGCATCAGGCAGGCGCGGACGACCCGGACACCGTCACCGTGCAGTTCCGCCACGAGGCGGAACCGCTCTTTTGGGGGCACCACCGCCTCGACCGCAGCGGCGGCCTTACGCAGGATCTTGACCTCTTCCTCCAGGTCCCGGATCCGGGCGTGCGCCGAGGCGAGCTCGGCACTCTCGCTCGAGGAGGGGCCGAGCTTCAGCCCGCGGTCGACCAGGTCGCGCTGACGCCACCGGTGCAGCGCGGACTCGGCGATGCCGAGCGAGGCTGCCACGTCACGAAGGGTGCGACCGGACTCGACAAGATCGAGTGCGCGGCGGCGAAACTGCGGCGGATACGGCCTCGGCATGATCCATCCTCTCGGACGAAGCAGCCATGGTCACCTCACCCGCAGGTCCGTCGAACCGGGTCAAGATCAAGCTGTCCGGGAGACCGGGTCAGGCTACGCGCGCGTTCTTATCGGAAGTCACCCACACGACACGGTTGCGCGATGTGGGTTGTGCGAGGGCTTCTGGAACACGACTCACCGCCCGGAACGCGCCGGGGGGAGGGGCGACCGGCGAGCGTCCCACTTCCAAGGAATCGAGACGCACGAGATCCGGGGGGAGCCGCCCCACGTGCAGGTGAACTCCTGCAAGCATGTACTCGTTGCTGTCGACCAACGGAGGTTCGCCATGTCTCAGAAGCCGAGCGCCGAGCACGACGAGGGATCCCGTCCCCCGAGGAAGTTGGAAGAGAAGGGCATCGATGTGGTCAACATGCCGTTGCGCCCACCGACCGGTCAGGTGCTCCCTCAGAACACCGGAACCAGCGACCCGGACGTTGACTAGTTGATCACGGAGAACTGGCTGGGGATCCTGCTCTTCTTCCTCTTCGCCGCACCCGGCCTGCTGTACGACCTTCGGGAGGATCGGTACCGGGCTACGGTGAAGGAGAGTGCGTTCCGCGAAGCCGGTCGCACAGCACTTGCGTCGGTTCTGCTAGCGAGCGCAGCCCTGCCGTTCACCTACCTGGCGTCGCTGCTTCTTCCAGCCGTGTTCGCGTCGCCTGCCGAGGCCTTGCGCGCAGGAGCAGGAGCGGTGAGGGTCGATCCGGCACGGCTCGGAGCAACCGTCGCCGTCCAGGTGGGCGTGGCACTGGCGCTCGCCTGGCTCGTGCAGTGGCTCAGGCGCCGCAGCTCGGAGACGAACATCGTCGCTGACTCGTTGTGGACTCTGTCGCTGCGAGACCAGAAGACTCCCGATTCCCGTGTGCTCGTTCGGGCGCGGCTCAAGAGCGGCGAGATCTGGTCGGGGCTCGTCGAAGGGTTCAGTGCAGACCTAGAAGTCGCCGATCGGGAACTAGTCCTTGGACCGCCACTGTCCCGAATCTCGAACCGCAAGTCACAGGAGATGCCGCAGGAGTGGGTGCGCGTCGTGATCACCGGGACTGAGATCGAATACCTCATGGTCCAATACGTGACCCTCGACGAGGGGTAGCCCCTCGCGAGGAAGTGCTCGTCGGCCGTCGCGGCTTGCGGCTCGTTCGCTCGCATCCCAGCGACCTTCGAGTTGGTCAGAGCAGGTCGGGCAGAGTCCCGCCCAGGTCGAGCCAGTGCCGCACCAAGGCGAGCTCCGGGGCTACTCGCCAGGTCTCCTGGAGCTTCGCGTCAAGTTCGGACAACGTGTTCGCAGTGGAAGCGTCGACGGAGGCGTTCGTGACGTCCTCGGCCTCGGTGCTGCCAGGGAGTATCTGTTCAAGCTTGGCAATCACCTGACGCTGCGCCGGGCGGTGAGCCGTCGCGGCGGCGTGGGCCTCGCGCACTCGGCGAGGCTGATCAAGGACGACGAGGTCACCAGCGTCCACGATCAGTCCCACTCGGCTCACGCGTCCGAAGCGAATGGCCAGTCGAAGGGTCTCAGTGTCCAGCACACGTTCCGCCGCTAGCCAGTCGAGCCGATCGAGATCCCCTCCGTGCTCGTCGACCGCGGCGAAGTCCTGTCTCCCTATGTGGTCGACCCAACGGGTCGTCCCATCAGGACGGATTTGGTACAGCACCCCGGCCCCCTCACCCCGCCGAACTGCTCGGCGGTGCTTGGAGGCTAGTGCCAAGCATCCTGGCGCACGCATCGGCTCGCGCCCCGCGCCGCTCGATTCGCGCCCGTAAACCGTACTGGCACCTCTGCGTATCAAGGTCGGTCGTACTAGGACGCTCAGTGCCCGGGCGGCGAGAGCCGCCCGGGCACGTTGGTCAGGCGCGAGGCTTGGGACCGTGGTGCTCGGTCGCCGTGTCGGTCAGTCCGTCGAGGAGGGCCATGTGCTCGTCGGTGATGGTGAAGCCGAGGTCGGCGTTCTCGACCATCCGTGACGGCGTCGTGGTCTTCGGCAAGGGGACGACTCCGCGCTGCTGCACGTACCGGATGCACAGCTGCGCGACGGACCGGTCGTAGGTGCGCGCGACGTCCAGCACGTCGGCGTTGGACAGGATCGACCCGGTCGCGAGGGGCGAGAAGCCCTCGACGAGGATGTCGTGGGTCTGGCAGTAGCGGGTGATCTCGTCCTGGGTGTTGCCGATGTAGAACTTGATCTGGTTGACCTGCGGCTTCAGGCGGGAAGCCGCGATCAGCTTCTCGAGGTCGGAGACGGCGAAGTTGGACACGCCGATCGCGCGGGCCAGGCGGTGTTCGTGGGCGCCCTCCATCGCGGCCCATGCCAGGGCGTTCCCGGTGGCGTGGTCGGCGCCCATCTGCGCCCAGGGCCAGGGCGCGTGGATCAGGTACAGGTCGACGTACGCCAGCCCGAGCGCGGCCAGGGACTCCTGCAGGCTGGTCGCGGCAGCGTCGTGGTCCTTGATCTCGGCGGGCAGCTTGGTGGTCACGAAGACGTCCTCGCGGGCCAGGCCGGAGTCGGCGATCGCGCGGCCGACGGAGGACTCGTTGCCGTAGGCGCGGGCGGTGTCGATGTGCCGGTACCCGGCCGCCAGAGCCGCGGAAACCGCGTCATAGGCCGCCGCGCCGTCCGGGATCTGCCACGTGCCGAACCCGAGGGTGGGAATCTGCACGCCGTTGGTGAGGGTGAGCTGGCCAGAGCTGGTCATGGTGGTGGAGCCTCCGGGATGGGTGCGCGGGTTGGTCATCGGGCGGTCAGGGCGGTCAGGGCGCGGTGGGTGCGGCGGTCGGTCCCGGCCAGGACGAGCGCGGCGACCACGGCCAGGGCGGCGATCACGGTCGCGCCGAGGTAGGCGCCGTGGACGCCGGTGGCCTCGCCGGCGCCGGGCCCGTCGGCGGCGCTGGTCGTCATCAGGGCGACCAGGACTGCGGTGCCGGCCGCGCCGGCGAGCTGCTGGACGGTGGAGTAGGTGGCCGATCCGTGGGAGTGCAGCTCGGGCCGCAGCGGGCTGAGCGCGGACGTCATGAGCGGGGTGAACAGGAACGCCAGAGCGATGTGCATGAGTGTGAACAGCGCCATCGCGACCCACGGGGAGGTGCCTGGTCCCAGGGTCAGCGCGAAGCCCGCCTGCGAGGCGGCCAGGACCAGCGCGCCGGGGATGACCAGCGGCCCCGCTCCGAGGCGGTCGTAGAGGCGGCCGACCACCGGGGACAGCACCGCCATGAGCACGCCGCCGGGGAGCAGCAGCAGACCGGTGGTCAGGGCGCTGGTGCCCAGCACGTCCTGCAGGTAGAGCGGCAGCACCGTCAGGGTCCCGAACAGGGTCATCACGACCAGGGCCAGTGCGACGATCGCCACGGCGAACGTCGGGGTCGCGAACGTGCGCAGGTCGAGCAGGGCGCGATCGGCGCGCGCGAGGTGCCGCTGGCGGTGGATGAACCAGGCGAGGAACCCCGCGCCGACCACCAACGCGATCCACGGCGGCACCGGGGCGTGCCCGCCGGTGGCCTCGCCGATGCTCGACAGGCCGAAGACGATCGCGCCGAATGCGATCGCCGAGACGATCACGGAGGGCGCGTCCAGCGGCGCCGGGACGGTCGCGGTGACGTTCTTCAGCCGCCACGCCCCCAGGGCCACCATCACCAGCGCGATCGGCAGGACCGTCCAGAACAGGACGTGCCAGTGCGCGGCCGACAGGATCGCCCCGGACAGGGTCGGGCCGAGCGCGGGGGCGACGGCGGTGACGATCGAGATCGTGCCCATCATCGACCCGCGCCGTCCGGCCGGCACGATGGTCAGGACCGCGGTCATCAGCAGCGGCATCATCACGGCCGCACCGGCGGCCTGGACGATCCGCCCGGTCAGGAGCACCCCGAACCCGGGTGAGAGCGCGGCGATCAGCGTGCCGGCAGCGAACAAGGACATCGCCGTGAGGAACACCTGCCGAGTGGTGAAGCGCTGCAGGATGAACCCCGAGGTCGGGATGACGATCGCCATGGTCAGCAGGTACCCGGTGGTCAGCCACTGGGCGGTCGCTGCGGTGATGCCCAGGTCGGCGATCAGGCTCGCCAGGGCGACGTTCATGATCGTCTCGTTCAGGATGACCACGAACGTCGAGACGACCAGCAGCCCGAGCACGACCGGCGTGCCGGGCGTCAGCGTGCCGGCAGCCGGTGCGGCTGGTACGGCGTCCCGGAGCGGGCGTCCCGGTGCGATGGGGGCGGCGGAGTCGGTGGTCACTCGCCCACCGCGGTCTCGGACACCTCGGCCCACGTCTGCCACTCCTGGAGCCGGCGCGCGTACTCCTCCTGGACCAGGCCGACCGGGCCCCTGCCGAGGAACAGCCGCAGCGGCGGGTTCGGGGCATCGACGAGCGTGAGGATCGCATGCCGGGTCGAGGACGGCGCGGCCAGGTCGCCGGGACCACCCGCCGCCGCCACTGCCCGGCGCAGCTGGTCGTAGGAGCTGATCGGCTCGGCGTGCTGAGCCGAGGAGAACGCCCAGTCCGTGGAGAACCCGAACGGCTCGACCAGGGTGACCTTGATCCCGAACGCGGCGACCTCCTGGGCCAGGGAGCTGCTGAAGCCCTCCAGGCCCCACTTCGAGGCGTGATAGAGCCCGAGCTCGGGGAAGGCCAGCACGCCGCCGATCGAGGAGACCTGCACGATGTGGCCCGAACCCTGCGCCCGCATGATCGGCAGCGCGGCCTGGGTGACCCACAGGGCGCCGAACAGGTTGGTCTCGATCTGCTGGCGCGCCTCGGCCTCGGACAGCTCCTCCAGCATCCCGAACATGCCGTAGCCGGCGTTGTTGATCACGACGTCGATTCGGCCGAAGTGCTCGGCGGCGCGTTGCACGGCGGCGAAGGCGGCCGCACGGTCGGTGACGTCGAGCTCGAGCGGCAGGACCAGGTCGCCGTACCGCGCGACCAGCGGCGCGAGCGAGGACAGGTCGCGAGCGGTGGCCGCGACCTTGTCGCCGCGCTCGAGCGCCGCACTTGCCCACTCGCGACCGAAGCCACGGGACGTGCCGGTGATGAACCAGATCTTGCTCATCAGGGTGGTTCCTCTCAGGTTCTGGGGCGCTCCCGTAACCGGAGCGACACTCCACTATAAGCGGAGTTGAACTCCGGTACCATCGGGTGTGGCGCAGCGGACACCGCGTAGGCTGCGTCGCCGTACCGAGGAGGTCGCCCCATGCCGAGCCCAGCAGCACAGGACGCCCCGCCACCGCAGCGCACCAGCCCCACCGGGCGTCCGATGCGCGCCGACGCTCGCCGCAACCGCGAGCGGCTGCTCGCCGCGGCCCGGGAGGTGTTCGCCGAGAAGCCCAACGACGCGTCCATGGACGACGTCGCCCGCCGGGCCGGCGTCGGGATCGCCACCCTCTTCCGGAACTTCCCCAAGCGGATCGACCTCGTCGGGGCCCTCTACGACGAGGACCTCGATGCCCTCGCCGACCGCGCCGCCGAGCTGGCCGCAACGCGCCAGCCATGGGAGGCGCTGACGGAGTGGCTCGACGCGTTCGTCACCTTCACCCAGGCCAAGCGCACGATCTTCGCCGAGGTCATCCAGTCCTTCGAACGGGACCCCGAGTCCGCCCAGCGCACCCGCGACCGCATCGACGCGGCGGTCGGCACCGTCCTGGAACGCGCGCACGCCGCCGGTGAGGTCGACCCCGACCTGACCGTGCACGACCTCATCCAGCTCATCGGCGGGCTCGTGCTGTCGGTCGCGACCGACGACTCACGCACCCCGTACCTGCTCGGCCTCGTGCTCCGCGGGATCCGCGCACCTGGACGCTGACCGGAGAACGTCCGACTGCAGCCCAGAACGCCAGGACGGCTCGCAGGAGGGGCAGGCTGGCCGTGCGCCCGTGAACACGTTGGTCAGCGGCATACGCAGACTACGGAATGTCATGAGAGAACTTATCGGCGCTTGATATGGGTCTGTGCCAACCAGATGTGAGCGCTCGCCAGTAGGTGCGATCCGCTGAGCCAGAACACCTAGTCCTCAGCCCGAAGGTACGCGTCCCGAGCAGCCTTCAGCTCCTCCCAGTGCGCTTCGAGTCCCGTGAGGGTGGGTGCGATGTCGAGAGTCGTGAGGGGCTGGGAGTGGGAGTCGATGTAGCGGCACGCCTCTTCGAAGATGCGGAGGACCGGCTCGATCGCGACGGGGAGCGCTCCGCTCTTGATCTTCCCGAGCTGCGTCATGTGAACGGCGGGCTGGTGCCGCTGTGTGACGCCCTGGAGCAGCTCGGTCTCCGTGAAGACCTCGCACCAGGAGCGGAGCCAGCCGTACCCGGTACGGACCAGGGCGGCGCGGGCCTGACCCTCTTCGGCGCGGGCGGCGGCGATGGTCTCATTGATGTTCTTCTTGAGGCCGCCGATGGTGTCCCAGCGCGGGTGGCTGGATCGGGTGACCCGTCCCTTGCCTTCCTCGTCGTCGATCTGGAAGTACACGCAGCGCTTGGATGCCTCCATGAGGTGCAGGAGCGTCATCGTGAACGCAATGTCGTGAGTGAAGACGATCACCTGTGCGCTCTGCGCCAGGTTCGCGATCCGCGCGGCGACCTCGTTGATGCGGCGGTGATCCAGGCTTGAGACGGGGTCATCGAAGATCACGGGTGCTGAGATCCCGGACAGGCGGGCCTCGGCGAGGAAGTCGGCGAGGGCGAGGACCTTCTGCTCGCCCTCGGACAGCACCTTCGACGGCCGGTGATTCTTGACGAGGACCTTGCGGCGTTTCGCGGTGCCGTCCCGCCCGATGTACTCGACCTTCAGCGACGGAGCCCGCAGGGACGCGCACTCCTCGGCGAAGTAGATGGCGAAGCTCTGGTTGATGAGCGCGTCACTCGCGGTTTTCGACAGCGCTGTGACGGCGCGGCGCAGCGCCGGTGCCGGTCGCGCGAGCACCGTGAGCCGGTCAGCCTCTTTGGCGTTCTTCACTTTGGTGTCGATCAGGGCCCACGACCGTCCGAGCTCGGCCGCGGCGGTGAGCTCGACAAGCTCCCGGCGCTTGGTCTGCAGCGCCTCGGCGCGGTTGGCGTCTTCAGACTCGAGCCGTTCGACGTCGCCCTCGATCTCAGCGAGGCGCGCCGTCAGCACGGCGTGAGCCGTCGCGACCCGGGCGGTGAGGTTGTGGTCGACAGCGGTGCCGCTTCGGGTGCTCGCCTTGACCGCGTCTAGTGCGGACGCGATGGATGCGACCTGCGCGTAGGAGTCCGGCTGCTCGGTCTGCTCGGCCAACTCAGTGACCCACGCGGTCACCTCGGGAGCGTCGATGCTCACGACGGTCCCCGTCGCCGTCGCGAGTGACTTCCTCGACTCGGCGATGTCGGCGCCGATCTTGTCCGCGAGGTAGTCGGCGTACTTGGCGACGAGCTCCTGGGCCCGGTCGCCGATCGGCTGACGACAGTACAGACAGCGGTTCTCATCGTGCGCGCCGGCCGTGATGAGGTGCTGCCGATAGGACTCACCGGCCTCGACGAACGTCTTCCACGTGTCGTCCGGAGTCGCGGGAAGGTCGGCTGCCTCGAACAGCTCCGCGCGGACGAGCGCGTAGTCGATCTCGAGGGCCGCGATGGTGGTCCGCGTGGTGTTGAACGCGTCAATGTCGAACGCCTCGATCCTCGCCGCGACGGAGCTCGCCTGTGCCAACACCCGGGCGACTCGCTGCTGGGCCCTAATGGTCGTCGACAGGGTGCCCGCCTCCAGCGCCGCGACGGCTTTCTGCAGGACCGCGACCCGCCCGTCAACGTCGCCCGAGGCATCAGCCAGCGCCCGCAGCGTGTCGAGGTCGCTGGACGCACCGAGCGTCTCCACGAGCGGGTATGCGGTCGCGTCGCGCGGAATCCGGGACAGCAGCGCCGATGCGCCGGTCGCGAGGGCTGCGAGCTCCGTGGCGATCCGCGCCTCGATGACCTGGATGGCGGCGTTCACGTGGTTGAACAGCGCCAGGCTCGCGGGCACGTAGACGTACTCGAGGTCGGCGTCGACGTGAGCGTTGACCGACGGACTGTCGAAGATCGACATGCGGGTAAACGGCGCCACACCGCCCGTCTCTCCGGACCAACGAAACGTGTGCCCAGTCTCGCCGAGGTCGTAGGCGATCAGGGCGCTCTGTGCCGTTGTGTTCGCCTGGGAGACGTCGCCGAGGATCTGGTCCGCGTTCCGACTGCCGGCGAGGGTCTTGAAGAGCCGGGAGTACCCCGTCTTCCCTGTGCCGTTCTCACCGTAGAGGAGCGTGAGGCCCGCGTGCGGAGTGATGACGGCACCGGAGACGAGCGCGTTGACACCCGTGACCTCAGACAGCGACGTGATGCGCAAGACCTCATCCGACTCCGCCGGCGACGCCGCGACCGCCAGGAGCGGCTCCTTCGGGAGCGTGCGGCTGTCAAGGGCCTTCTCCTGACGGAACAGGGCGTAGACCTCGTCGACGTCGGAGTCCACCAGAGCCCGCCCGGCGCTGAGGACCCGGCGCACGATCGCGCGGACCCACTCATCGTTATCGTTCGCCCAGGTGCTCAAGAGGACGCGCGCATCCGCGGCGCTGCTGGTGGAGGACTCGCTGTCGCCCACGTGCTGCCCCCTTTGTGACATCGCGTAGATGCGTGCCAGATCCTAGAGACACCTTTCACCCGGCCGACACTGCCGCCAAGGATTTTCGTCCTTCCGGAGTAGTGATGCGATCCGTGTCGCGGACGTCCGAGACCGTCCTCTGGCTCGTGCAGGCACTGCCTAGATCGAACGGTCGATCAGGTCGAGACGCGCCCCGCGCGGACATGTTCCCGAGGTCGTACCAGGCCAGACTGGATGACGGCCGACGCCAGCGCGGCATCGATCAACCGGTTGCACGGCCCGTTTGGGCGTCTGTTGCTGGCCACCGGATCGCCGCCGCGACGGCGCCGACCACCACGGTGACATCGAAGGACGATCGTGTGATGAGCAGTGTCCATGTGCACGGACGCCTTGCGCGGCGGTCGCGGGTCAGGGCGCACCGGGAAGTGACTCGCAGGGGATGCCGTCGTTGTCGGCATCGAGTCCCGCGACGTCGCCGTAGGCGGGCAGGTAGGTCTGGAACCAGGCGTTGGCGTCGGCCCAGGTAGCGAAGTCGCCGCAGTTCTTGGAGTCGCCCGGGTTGCCGACGGGTGCGGGTGCGGCGGGTGCAGCCGGTGCCGGCTCAGCTGCGGGCTCGGGCTCGGTGGCTGGTGCGGCGGCCGCGGGAGGGTTGGCTGACGACCCGCGTGCCGAGCTGGTGTCCTCGCTGACGGGGGCTGGCGGGGGTTGGACGGCGGTCGGAAGTGCGGATCCTTCGGGCAGCGGCTGGTCGGGGCAGCCGGCCAGGACGGAGGCCATGGTGTCCTTCTCGGCCTGGGTGACCGTCAGGCCGTAGGTGTACTTCACGCCGATCTGGATGGCGACGTACTGGCAGTCGAACGTCGTGTTAGGGGGCAGCCAGCGGGCGGCGTTGTCGTTGGACTTGGCCCTGTTGAGGCCGGAGTCGACGGCGAGCGTGTTCATCGGGTCGTTGCCGAACTGGTGCTGGGTGTCGGCGTCCCAGGCCCAGGCGCCGGAGATCCAGGCGTCTCCGAGGCTGACGACGTGGTCGATGTCCAGGGTGGAGGCGGCCGAGGTGAACGCTGTCGTCTTGCCCGAGTAGGGGTCGGGATTCAGGGTGCCGGTGGCGACCTTGCAGTTCCCGGACGTGTAGGTGACGTCGGTGAGGTCGCGGGCGAGGACGTCGTTGCGGACGTCGCACCCGTTGTGGTCGGTGTCGTACGCGCGGTACCCGAAGGCGTCGCGGTCGTAGCTGGCCGCGTGGGTCGGGATGTCGACGGTGAGCTCGGCGAGGGCGACGAGCGCGCTCTGCCCGATCGCGGCCTGGAGGGCTGCGGTGCCCGCGGTGGTGTCGAGGCCGGTGCTGGTGTCCGCGGCGGCGAGGTTGACCTCGTCGTCCTCGACGTCCTCGGTCGGCGTGGGCGTGGGCGTGGGTGTGGCGGTGGACTTCGCCGTCGTCCGGGTGGTGGAGGTGGAGGCGGCGGGTGCGTTCGGGGTGTCAGAGCTGGGGGGCAGCAGGCTGCCCCCGGTGAGCGTAACGACGAAGGCCAGGCCCGTCAGGGCAGCGCCCCACCGGCGCCCTCGCAGCCTCAGACCAGGCAGAGGCTTCCCGGTCAGCAGGTGCCACAGGCCGCCGAGCAGCAGCCCGATGCCGAGCATGACCAGCGCGCCACCCAAGCCGCCGACCAGGCCGAAGAGGAACAGCAACGTGTTGCCGGCGAGCGGGATCGCGTTTGCAGGGCGCTGCCACCACGGTCGCTGGGCGGGAGGGCTCATGCTCACAGGAAGACCCTAGGTTGACCTTCAGCCGGGCCCGCGCCCATTTCGCACATCTTCACCCGAAGCCCCGCCGGCAGTCCGGTGACAGAACGTCCGGTATCGGCAACTTGCGCTGCCCCGGCTAGGTGAGGCGGCTGGCCCTCTAGCGGGGGGCGTCGGCCTCCAGCTCAAGTGCTTGCGTCGCGAATCGCTCGCGGAGGTCGGCCGCCCGATCGGCTCCTTGGCCCGACTCGGCAGCAGCGAGGGCCAGGCACTGGAGGTCCTCGGAGTAAGGGTTGACCGCAAGTGCATGGAGCGCCGAGCCGAGTGCGTCGCGGGCGCGATTCGCTTCGAGCTGGTGTCGGGCGAGGAGGGTCGCCGCGTCGGTGATGGTCTCGGTCATTCGCTGGATGTCGTAGTCGGCCCAGGCGTACGCACTTCCGCTGATTCCGCGGAACGGGCGGTCGCGCACGTAGGAGAGCGCTTCGGTGAGCGTCTCGATGGGTGCGTAGCAGTCGTCCCGCACCCCGTCGGCCACCCGGCACTGGAACCTGTCCCAGTCGTTCGTGACCGCGTCGCCGAGCCTGTAGAGCCCGTCGCTGCTGGCCAATGGGAGTACGTGCTCGCCGACGTGGCGTCGGGTCCGGTACATCAGCGCGTTGCGGGTTCCCGGCCGGATCCGCACGCCGTTGTAGAGGACTTCGTCGAGGTCAGCGCCAGTGGTCGGTCCGTGCAGAGCGAGGTAGACGAGCAGCTCGGTCATGCGCGGGGTGAGCGGTCCGTGGCCTTCGGGCAGTCCGACGATCTCGATCGGGCCGAGCACGCGGATGGTCACCGTCGCTTCCGGCGCTGGGGGCTCCGGAGGCGCGGGGAGTGCGTCGCGCATGGTGCGCAGTTCGTCGTCGAGGGGCGGGAGGGTTGTCGGTGGCCCGTTGGTCGGCGTGGGTGGGACGGCGACCTCAAGGGTGTGGCGCAGTGCTGCCAGTTGGTCGGGGTTGAGTCGTTGGGGTTGCAGGGTGATGCCGAGCGGCTCGAGGCGGGCGTCGCCCTGTGGGTTCGTGGTGAGCGTCCATGCCGTGGCGTCGGCGGTCGGTTGTCGGGTCAGGAGTGTGGCGCCGCACCATGGCTGGCAGGAGTGGCCGGTGTTGGTGCGTTCGACGAAGGCCACGGGGAGCCAGGTGTCGATGGCCTGCCGGTCGCCGCGCGCCTGGAGGGTGTCGTCCAGCCCCTGCGCTGCCAGGGCGTCGGCGATCGCCTGGACCGTGTTTGCTCGTTCGTCGGACTCGTGGATGGTGCGCAGGCGTTGCGCTTCGAACGCGCCGATCAGGCCGGTGAGCTCGTCGTCGGGTGGGATGCACACGCATAGGCGTCCTGCGAGGTCGGACGTGGCGGCCTCGAGCACGAGGGCGCGCAGGACCTCGTCCGCGGCTGTGTCGTCGCCGAGGATCGCGAGGGTGCCGGCGGCCTCGAGGTTCACAAGGAAAGTCGCGCCGTCGGTGTGCCCGAGGGTCACCAGCAGGGGGTAGGGCACGCATCGATCCGGGTCGTCGATCTCCGTCTCGGCGGCAACGTCTGCGGTCGAGGCCGTCCAGGTGCGTGGGTCGTTCGCGATGAACGGTGCGAGGGCGTCGGGGTCGTCCTCGACGAGCAGCAGGGTCAGGGTCGTTTCGTCGAGCAGTAGTGCGCCGACGCGGGGGAGTTCTCGGCCGGCGTCGTAGCAGCGGCAGCCCAGGTTGGTCAGGGTGGTGCTGATGGCGTCGATGCTCACGGGTGTGGGTGCCGAGCGGAGCGTGGACTCGGCGCGAGCGGCTGGCGTCGCGCGCTCGGGTAGGGGGATGTGCTCGCCGAGTCGGCGCGCCCGCTGCTGGAGGCGTCGTCGCCGCGTCAGCTCTCCGACGAGTCCTGCGGCGGCCAGCGCAGTCAGACCCACAAACCACGCTCGTTGCGTGCTCGCGTCGCTCCCTTCGGTCTCGTCGCCATCCTCGATCGTCGGTGAGGCGTCGGAGTCCCGGGTCGAGGACTCGGCCGCCGGGGACGACACCTCGCCCTCGGGCGCCGGCTGACCTTGTTGAACTGGTTCGTCGACGTTGCCGGGTGGCTCCGGGGCGCGTGAGGCGCCCTGCTCGGGCGCCGGCTCGGCGGTCGTGCTCGTTGCGGCGGGTGGCATCGGCCCGGGGGCTTCGGGTGCCGGTGCAGGGGGGTGGGGGAGCAGCAGGATCCACCCGGGCTGCAGATGGTCGGCGTCAGTAAGTGCCTGCCCGTCGGGTTGGGTGCGGCCGCGGTTCAGATCGACGATCTCCGTGTAGCGGGTGCCGTCGCCGAGGTGGGTGGTGGCGATGTCCCAGAGGGTGTCGCCGGGCAGGACGGTGACGATCGCCTGCGCGACAGGCGCGGCGGATGCGGCGATCGCCGCCGGGCTCCCGGCAGGCACGCCGATCGCGTCGACGGGAAGGCGCAGCGTCCAGCCGGGCAGAATCCAGTCCGCGTTGGTGAGGGAGCGCCCGTCGGGTTGAGTGCGCCCGCTGTTGAGGTCGCGGATCTCGGTGTATCGGGGGCCGGAGCCGAGGTGGCGTTCGGCGATGCCCCACAGCGTGTCGCCGCGCTGCACGGTGACGACCGGGAGGGCCGGCTCGTCGCGGGCGACCGCGGCCGCCGGCGCTGTCGTCGCTTCGAGATGTACTGGTGTGATGGGTGCCGCGTCGGAGTGCGGGTGCCGCGCCTGGTCGAGAACTTGTGGCGTGGTGGCCTGTGCGGGTGCCGCGCGGGCGATGGTTCCCGATGACAGAGCCAGCAGGATGCCCGCAGTCGCGAGGAGTCGCGAGGCAGAGTTCTGCACGCCGCCGAGCAGCGGCAGCCGCGGTGCGCGCGTGCGGCGCGCGCTCGCGATCACCTCGAGGAGGACGCTCGCGCTGAACACGACCCATGCGATCCACGCGATGAGCGCGAGGACGCCGAGCAGCAAAGTCCCGTCATCCGGACCCGTCAGGAGCCCACGGATCTGCCCCGGGGTGGGGATCGCGTCGGGCAGGTAGAGCGGGGCGAGGGCGAGCAGCGCGACCGGCACGCCGACGACGAACACGAGGAGCGTGAGCGCGGCCCCGAGCCCCCAGGCAAGGTCTCGCAGGCGCCTGGTGCTGGGTTGGGTGGGCAGGGTGGCGGTCATGGTCCACCTCCGGTGATGCCGTCAACGAGTGCAGCTTGGGCGCTGCCGGTCACGGTGACCCGGTCGATGCCGATCAGCCCGAGGAACGCGGTGGGTGCGGCGTCTTGGACGGTGACGAGCAGCCGGGTGCGGTCCTCGCTGATCGTGACGGTGCCGGTCGCGCCGGCGGTGTCGAGGTACGCCTGCGCGGCGCGAGTCGCCACGGCGCGGTCGACGCGGTCGTGGGTGCCGGCGACGGCTGCGGCCAGGTCGAGTGCTTGGCCGCCGGCGCGGGCGGCTTCGGCCGCGGTGGCGTCGGCACGTTGGGTGGCGCGCAGCTTGGCGCCGCCGTCGGCGACCAGGCCGACGAGCAGGAGCAGGCCCAGGGTGCTGATGGCCACGAAGACCGTGACAGACCCGGCCTCGGCGTCAGTGGCCCGTTGCAGGCGTGCTCGCAGCCAGTTCATCGGGATCGGTACCTGTCCAGCGGCGACCGGGCGGTGGCGGTCATGGTGCGGGTTCCGGGGAGCCCGGGGACGGCCAGGTCGGCGATGCTCACCGTGCAGGTGACTGTCACCGCCACCGAGGCGTCGGTGCCCACGGGGGTGGCGAACCCTGCGGTGTCGGTGGTGACGTTCGTCGCGACGCAGCGGCTGTCGGCGAGCTCACGGGTGGCCGCGGTGGTGGCTGCGGTGCGGGCGGCGTCGACGGTGCGGGCCAGCGAGGCGGCGCGCGCGGCCGACCGGGCGGCCTGCTCAACGGCGGAAGTGGCGACCTGGATGCGGCCGGCGAACACCAGCAGACCGAGCAGCAGGATCAGTGCGGGGGCGAGGATCGCCAGCTCGAGCGTGGCCGATCCGCGGTCGTCCCGTCGGCGGCGGCTCATGGTTGGGCCTGCGTAAAGCGCTCGATCGGCCCGGCCGCCGACTGACGCACCGTCGCGCCGCCGACCCCGGGGATCACGGACAGGGCGCGCCCGGAGACGACGATCTCGACCTGCCCAGCGCCGGGTGTGGTGAGGATGGCGGTCGCGCTCAGGAGGGTGCCGCCGCCGTGCTGGTCCACGAACCCCAAGGCCACGCCGGGCCCGTCGCTTCTTGGGGCGTTGTACGTGCGCGCGGCGGCGACGCCTTCTTGGGCGGCGGCCAGGGCGATGGAGCGGGCGTGGAACCACAGCCCGTACTGCACGAGCGCGGTCACCAGGAGCAGCAGTGCGGGGAACAGGATGGCCAGCTCGACCGTGGCCGACCCCCGCTCGCCGCGCAGGCGGGCGCGGTGCGGGGTGGTCGCGGTGGGCATGGTCAGTTGATCTGGTCGACGCGTCGCTGGACGGCTGCGGTGAGGGCCACGACGAGGACCCCTGCGACTGCGATCAGGCCCAGGATGATGATGACGAGCTCCAGGGTCGAGGCCCCGGTCTCGTGGTGGACCTGGTCGCGGTCGCGGACGCGGTGTCGTGCGGTGGTGAGCAGCGCGTCGAGGTAGGCCAGGGCGATGAGGGTGGGCATGGGTGTTCTCCCGTCAGGCGAGCAGGATCCGGACGAAGGCGGGGTAGCCCAGGAGGGCCATGAAGCACAGGCCGAGCAGGGAGACCGGCACGACCATGTGCTCGGAGGCGGCGTTGGCCTTGGCGGTCGCCGTGGCCAGCAGCTGGGTGCGAAGGGATGAGGCGCGGGCGCGCAGCGTGGAGTAGACGGCGGCGCCGTCGCGTCCGGCCAGCCGCATGATGTCCGCGGCGTCGGCGAGCTCGGTGACACCGGTCGCCCCGGCCAGGTCGCTCAGCCCGTTCCATGACGGCTGCCCCGCCAGTTCTGCCCGCAGCAGCGCGTCGCGGATGCGCGCGAACTCGCGCGAGCCGCCGATCCCGGCCGCGCGGTCGAGCGCTTCGGTCGGGCCGGCGTCGGCGAGGCGTTCCATGGCGACCAGCTCCAGGAACACGCAGGTGGCCTCGCGCAGGGTGGCGCGGGCGGCGGTGGCGTTCTGGCGCAGGGTGAGGTCGGGCAACCAGAAGAAGAGCCCCCCGAGGACGAGCCCGGCGAGGGCAGGCAGGGCGAAGGGCAGGCGGGTGCCGGCCAGGAGCATCAGGGCGGACATCACCGCGGGGAACGCCAGACCGAGCAGGGCGTAGCCGATCTTGCGGGCGGCGAGCGTCTCGGGTGCCATCTGGACCATGTGCAGGTCGGCCACGTAGCGGCGCAGCCCGAAGGCCCGCACCGCACCGGGCAGGACACGCGCCTGCAGTCCCGCGAGCCTGCCGCTGGCCACCGGTGCTGGCGGGCGGGCGCCGCGGTCGGTGGGCAGGAGCCGGTGGACGGCGTCGGCCAGGTCGGGGCGTGCGGGGCTCAGCCCGGCGCTGGCCACCACGAGTCCGCCGCCGATCAGGCCGCCGGCGAGCAGGACGAGCCAGGTGCCGGTCATGGTTGGCGCTCCGCGTCGGTCAGGAATCGCGGTGTGGGGGTGGCCAGGGTCAGGGAGCGGATCCACAGCAGGCAGCCGGTGAACGCGGCGGCGATGGCCAGCAGGACGAGCTGGCCGAGGCCGTCGCCGTAGGGGGCCAGGTAGGTGCCGTTGAGCATCAGCAGCCCCGCGACGGTCAGCGTGATGAGGGTGACCAGGCGTGCGGTCGAGCGGGGCTTGGCCCGTTCGGCTTCGATCTTGCGGCGGGCGGCGACCTCGTCCGCGACCGACCCGGCGGCCGCCGTCAGCACGGAGGACAGCCCGGGTCCGCGGCGTCGTGAGCCGAGCAGCAGTGAGGCGACGACGAAGTCCCCGGCAGCGTCGTCGAGGTCGTTGGCGAACGCGCGCAGTGCCTGCTCGGTGGGCCACCGCGCTGACAGTCGCGCCACCAGCGAGGCGACCTCCTTGCCGATCGCCGGAGGGCAGGTCGCCGCTGAGGCGAGCAGTCCTTGTTCCATGCCGACGCCGGTGGCCAGGACGTCGGCCAGCCGCCGGGTCCACTCCTCGATCGCCTCCACGCGGTCGATCGACCGCGCCGCGACCTTCTCCGACCCCACCAGGTACGGCAGCCCGATCACCGCGGCGGTGAGGATCAAGCCCACCACCGGCCATCCGGTGATCGCCCACGCGAGCAGACCGGCGGTCCCCGCGATGAGCCACCGCCAGCGCGCCCACCGGCCCTCCGTGGCGCGCCGCGCCCGCCTGCGCTGACGTGGGGGTGCGGGCTCAACCCGGCGAAGTCCGGCGGCAGTGAGGAGGCTCCCGGTAACGAGGACGGCACCGGCCGCCCCGGCCAGGACGGCGGTCATCGTCGATCACCGCCCGGCCCGTAGACCCAGGTGCCCTGCCGGTGGTCCAGGAGGGTCTCGTCGAACCCCGCGCGCACCAGGTCGGCCAGGCACTCGGGACGGTGCAGCGGGACCGCGCGCCCGTCCGGGCCCGGCCCGAAGACGAGGGTGGTGGCGGGCCGGTTGCGTTCACCGAGGCCGTTGACCTCGACGACCTGGGACACGAACCGGTGCCGCTGCCCACCGGTGGCGCTCTGGTCGAGCAGCTCGATGTGCACGAAGAAGTCGACGGCACCGGCCAGCAGCCGGTAGGCGAACGTGTCGGTCATCTGCACCCCGGCTGACAGGCACAAGGTGACGATGCGGTCCACGGCGTGCTGGGCGGAGCGCGAGTGCAACGTGCACAGGGACCCGTCGCCGGTCGACATCGCCTCGAGCATCGGCAGCACCTCAGGTCCGCGGACCTCGCCGACGATGATGCGCCGCAGGTTCAGTCGCAGCGCCGTGTTCACCAGCTCGGTCAGGGTGACCTCCCCGGCGCGGTGCCCGTAGCTGTCGACCTCCGCGGACCCCTCCCGGCCTTCCATGGCCACGACGCGCGGGTGGCGGCCGGGTAGGTCCTGCAGGTGCAGCTCGTACTCCTTCTCGATGGTCGCGAAGCGCTCCATCGGGGCGAACTCGTTGGCCAGGGCGCGGATGAGGGTGGTCTTGCCGGCGTTCTGCAGCCCGGTCACCACGACGTTCTTGCCCGCCCGGATCGTCGAGCGCAGGAACGCGGCCAGCACCGAGTCCAGGGTGCCCAGCTCGACCATGTCGTCCAGGTCGACGTCGCGCACCCGGTGCCGGCGGATGACCACGTGCACCCGAGGTGTCGTCCAGGCGACCGCGGCCAGCCGCGAGCCGTCCTCCAGGCGCAGGTGCAGGGCCGGGTGGGCGGAGGAGAACGTGCGTTCAGCGCTGCCGGTGCGGGCGGCCAGCAGCTGCAGGATCTCGACGAGCTCCGCGTCGGACTCGGCCACGGGCGGGTGGGGTTCGATGCGCCCGTCGGCGTAGGAGACCCACACCCGGTCGTGCCCGTCGACCTCGATGTTCTCCACCGACGGGTCGTCGATCAGCGGCTGCAGTCGCCCCAGCCCGAACAGTGCGGCCATGACGGCCTGGGCGGTGGCCATCTCCACCTCGAACGGCCACGGCTGCTCCCCGTGCCGCACTCGGTCACGGCCGCGTTCACTCAACTCGGTCGCTACCAGGGAGCGGGCCAGCTCGCGGCGCGCCTCAGGGGTGTCGATCCGTTGGGACTGCAACCGCTCTGCCAACCGCTCAGCCACCGCCGAGCGGACCTCCCGGACCACCGCGAGATCCGGACTGGGGAGCACCAGATCCGCGTTGTCGGGCAAGGTCGTCGAGGTCGGACTCGACGCGGCGGCGCGTCGCACGGGCGGTGTGGCCCGGCCGGGTGTCGCGGTGGGCAGGGTCAGGTCGTCGAGGCTCATCGCAGCACCGCCCGCTCCGGCACGAGGGCACCGACCCGCTCGACCGCCGCGCGAGCCGCACGCAGCAGCGGCGAGCGTTCGAACCGCCACCCGGCGACCTCCCCGGCCGCGAACGCCCGCGCCGCCCACTCATCGGCGGCCAGCTCGAGGACCTCGGTGACGCCCATCGCTTCGGCGATCTGCACCCGCGAGTACCCGCCAGCATCGGTGACCACCCCGACCGGTGCCAGCCGCCCGGTGCGCTCGACCGCCAGCCCCCGCACCGCCGCCGCAGCCGGCGCGACCGAGGCCACCGTGCCCGCCACCACCACACCCACCAGGTCGGCCTGCGTGAGCCAGACCCGCGGCTCGAACTGGTGACCGACCCGCCCGACGTCCACCACCACATCGACTCCGGCATCCGACAGGTCCCGCGCCGCCGACACCAGCGCGGTCCACATCGACCCCAACGGCCGCGCCTGAACCGGATCAGCCACGCCCGGCAGCACCATGCGTGCCCCCTCGGCGTCCAGGGCCAGACTGCAGCCGATCACCTGCTCCGGGGTGAGCGCGCCGCGAGCCGCCGCCAGCACGGACACACCAACGCTGTCCGGGACGCCGGGGGACAGGTACCCGGTCAGGAGCCCGGACCCGGCCGGATCGGCGTCAACCAGCAGCACCCTGCGGCCGGGGCGCGCCTGCGGCCACGACCAGCACAGCGCCAGTGCGGCCGTCGTGACACCCGGCGCCCCGTGCGCCGAGCACAGAGCCACCACGCTCACGGGGTCACCTGCGCCGGCTGGACCACGATCGCGAACCGCCCCGTCGCCGCACGCGTGGCAAGTGCAGGTCCGTCCTGCGCTGAGGTCACGACATCGGCCACGACCATGCCGTTCACGTCCGGCGGCCCCACCCGCACCACACGAGCCTCGAACGACATCGGCGCACCCGGCAGCGGATCGGCACCCTGCGGGGGCGCATCCACCACCAGCAGCCGGTCGCCAGCGGCCAGGCCACCGGCAGGAACCCGGTCCGCCGTCAACGGCAACGGCACGAGCACCTCACCCGGTCCGACTACACCGGCGTCGGTGACGTCGCCCGGGGTGACCAACGACCCACGCTGCAGGTTCGAGGTGGCCACCAGGCCGACGAGCTCGCCGGAGTCCTCCGCGGCGACGAGCCGCACCGTCGGCTCCACCGACACCGCGGTGGTCGTCAGGTCCTCGGCGGTGATCGTCGACCCGTAGGCCACATCACGCGCCATCAGCACGACCTCGAAGCGCTGCCCGGTAGACGTCACCAGCCACATCGCGGCCAACGCCCCCAGCGCGACCATCGCCACACCCGCGATCACGAACGCCGGTCGACGTCGGCCCCGCGGACCGACGACGACCCCGGGCCGCAGCTCGGTCGTGGCCTGCTGCCCGTTCATCTTGCGCTTCTCGTCGGTCGCCGTCATGGCACCTCCAAGGACCAGGGGAGCGTCCTACTCCTGCGTGATCAGCACCTGCACCTCACCGATGCGCACGCTCGCCGTCGACTGCCGTGTCACGCTCAGCGAGCCCGAAGCCCCACCGCCGCTCCACGTCACGTCCCACGTCGTCGTCGCCGTGACCGGGTACGCCCCATCGGGCTGCCCGGCGGACGCCTTCTCGTAGATGTGCTGACACGTCGGCGACGTGATCCCGCCGGCGTAGTACGGGGTGCCCGGACCGGCGCACGTCTCCGACCGCCCATCACCCATTGACCACACGATCCGGCGTGCCTGCGCCGTGGCCGTCACTGACAGCCCCGGAACGCTCGCCGTAGCCGAGTTCGGACCCCACGTCGTCGGGCCGACCTCCGTCCACAGCCACAGCGGGACACCGACCACGCCCGACTCGTCGCCATCGATCGTCATGCGGATCGCCGGTCCCGACAGCTCCATCCGGGAGATCGCCTGCTGAGCAAGCTGCGCAGGCGTGACGCCGACTCCGCCGTAGCCCGGCGGTTCTGTCGCGGACCACACCCAGCCGTCAGATCCGCCGGGTCGAGTCGCGGCGCAGGAGACCGCGTAGATCGCCCCTTCGGGGTACCGCCCGCCCCAGATGGGATCCGTCTCGGGTGGCTGGTGCTCGAGCAGACGCCAGTAGCAGTCGTCCGCGTCGTTGAACCAGCCGAGCGGGCCCTCGCACGTCACCGCCTGCCCCGTCTGCGAGACCACGCAGCGGCGCTCGATGACCGGGTCCAGGCTGCTGCCTCCGCCACCAGGGTCGCCGGGCGTCCCCGGTTGCTCGACGTCGATGACGCAGAAGGTCGTGTTCGGTGAGCAACTCACGCCGCTAGGGACGACCGTGGACGGGGCCATGAGTGCGAGCCCTGCGGCGACTGCGAGTGCGGTCAGCACGGGGCCCCCCGGTCGACCTCCGAGGTGCGGATCGTCCAGTGATCGACGTAGTAGTACGCCGTCGACGTCGTCGTGAGGCGAGTGGCCTGCCCCGGCACGGCAGCCGGCTCGCCTGTGGCCACGTAGATGGGCTGCCACTGCGAACCGTCCACGCAGTCGACGATTCGAGCCGAACCCTCGCTTCCCGTCACGATCTCGCTGACGGTCGGCGAGAGCACGGGCGCGCCCGTGACCTTGATCCCGTTGCGGCGGAAGGTGAACACGCTCGACGCGACGTCGGCGAACGCCTGATCCACCGCGAACTGCTCGAGCTCGGCGCCGGGATCGCTGGCAGGGTCGCTGAACGCCGCGACCTTCGCGTCCCAGTACCCCTGGTACGCCTCGAGGATCGCGGCCTCGGCCTGCGCGATCGTCGGGTCGACCGACGGCATCGGGGTCCGAGACGGTGTCGGCGTCGCCGGGGCTGTCGCGTGGTGGGTGCGCGTTGGAGTGGGTGGTGGTGACGGGGATGAGCAGGCAGCGAGGAGTCCCGCGACGATGAGGATTGCTGCTGTGGTCGCGGTTCGTGACGTGATGTGTGGAGGTCTCATCGGCGTCCACCTGCCCCTGCAGGGCCCGCGGTGCCCGCGAGCCGGCCCGGCGCCTTAGCCAGAGCGGCCATTGCACACCCGGCCGGGTGAAGTACGCATCTCGGACACCGGTCCGAGATCGGCGCGCTCGTGTAGCTCATGCCTGCAGGTGTGCCACACGCTGCGCAAGACGCGACGGCCGATCTGAGATCTGTGGGCGGTCCTCAGCTCGCGGCCCGCTGTGGACCGTGAGTCGCCGAGACTGCCAGCTCGGCAGCGAGGGCGGGGGAGCGGTGGCGCCTGACGCGCGTGGCACGCAGCGCCGCCCGCATCTCCGGGGAGTCGACCGCGTCGGGCCCCTCCGAGAGCACCCGTGCGAACAGACCACGCCACCGCGCAGTGCCACGCAGCGCCACGCACAGTCGCCGCGCCTGCCACGGCGGCAAGTCCAGGTCTGCGGCCATGTGGCGCCACCCGAGCGCACCGCTGCGCGGATCGGTCGCGGGGTCGGGCAGATCCATGACCGTCGCGACGATTCTGCCGGCGTCCTCCACGGCCCACCCCGCGTCGATGAGCCCGTGCGCCGCGACCGTGCACACATCGGCCAGGCCCGGCACGGGTGCCGTATGCCCGGCCAGATCCCAGCCGGCATCCAGCAGCACGTCGAGGCTCAACGGCAGGCGCACCGGCTCGGCGCCACTCGTGGGACGCAGCAACTCCCACGCACGCCGCTCGGCCTTGCCGTAGCGGGCGGCCACCACCTCGCCAAGCGCGGCTCGCTTCGCGGCCCGCCACAGCACACCCCACGGCGATGCGGCCCGCCGCAGCTCCGGCTTGGTCATCGCGATCCACGCCGCCTGCCATGCCGAGGCCTCCGCCTGCGACGCCGCAGCACCGCGCAGCCCGACGTCGATCGCGAGCGGTCGAGCGATCTCGAGCCGCACGAACGTCAGCAGGCGCGTCGCGGTGGGGCCCTCCCATCCCTCGTCGTCGATCGCTGCCAGTGCCGCAAGAAGCCCGTCGCGATCCCGCTTGATCGGCAGCGGCTCGCGCCGACCGCCAGCATCCACGTCGCCCATCTCCGCCTCCGGTGTCGTAGGGACACCAGCGAGGCTCCACACCGCCGATAGACCGTCCGATGACGAGGCGCTCATGACGTGCCGCAAGGCATCGCGTCATCGCGCGGTCTAGTAGGGCGACGGCCACGAACGCGCCGCGCCGTCGGCCGGGCATCGAGCCCACGCCTGCGAACCCCCAGGCCAAACGGACGCCGCTCGCACGTCATCGCTGCGTCTATCGCCGCCGGTTGAGCGCGCGCGTCGTCGCGCGGGACGGTCTCACCCAGACTCCACAGGCTCACTCCGCGCTCGCGGCCGTCGGCGGCCGTCATCGGCTCGTCTATGGCGTCCATGGACCATGCGCGCCGCACGCCGAGCGGAGCTCGTCCATCGGTCGCAGCGGTCGCGACCGGCTGAACGGCACGCCATTCGTCGCGAGCCGCTCATGGTGTTGCTAGCGGTAGAAGTCCTGTTCGCCGTCGCGCGGCCTTTGCGCCTGGCAGCATCGACGGCATGTCGCGTGTCGAGCGGTGGGAACGGCGAGCGGAGTGGCCCTTGCTTGCCGCCGCTCTGGTCTTCCTGGCCGCGTACGCGATCCCCATCGCCAACCCGGACCTCTCGGCGGGCGTCGTGCGAGCGTGCTCGGTCGTCGTCCTAGCGACCTGGGTCGCGTTCGGGGTCGACTACCTCGGTCGCCTGCTTCTCAGTGAGGACCGGGCGACGTTCGTCCGCCGGAACGTGTTCGACCTCGCGGTCCTGGTGCTGCCGATGCTGCGACCCCTGCGGCTGATCCGGTTCGTGACCCTGCTGTCGGTGCTGAACCGCAACTCCTCACGCGGTCTGCGCGGCCGGGTCGTCGTCTACGTCGTCGCGGGCACCTCACTGCTCGTTCTGTGCGGGGCGCTGGCCGTCACCGACGCCGAGCGTGGCGCACCGGAGGCGAACATCCGCAACGTCGGGGACGGGCTGTGGTGGGCGCTGTCCACCATGACCACGGTCGGCTACGGCGACCGCTACCCGACCACCACGACCGGCCGGTTCGTCGCCGGCGCCCTCATGCTCGGCGGCATCGCTCTGCTCGGAGTCGTCACCGCGACGCTAGCGTCCTGGCTCGTCGAGCGCGTCGCCGAAGCCGGGGAGTCCGAGCGGGCCGCCACCCACGCCCAGGTCGAAGCCCTCACGGCCGAGGTCCGAGCACTCCGCGCCGAGCTCGCCGACCGGCCTGGGCAATCGCCACGCGGGCCGGAGTAAGCGGAAGTGACCTGGGCTCGCACCGTGCGGTCAGGCGGGACGTACGGCGCCGATGTCGACCCAGGCACACCACCGCCGCGTGCCCGTCGGCCCGCCGGACACGTCCTGAAGAACGCACAGCACTCCAGCGCCACGGGCCACGACACTCACCGGGACGTCGGCCCACGTCCCGTCGTAGTGGCGCGCACGCGCAATCGCGGGCCGCGGGGGAGTCACCAGCCACTGCGGCTTCGGCTCGGGCTGGGTGACGATCCACCGGGCGTACCAGTCGGTGCCGGGCGGCGTACGGGGCGCAGCGCTCACATGGGCCGCCGTGTGACAGCCGAAGCCCACACCCACACCCAGCCCTCACGCTCGTCCGCGTCGAAGTAGTGCAGCGACACTGTGCGCCTCGTCCACGCCACGGCTTCGGCAGCGATCTCCACGTCGCGCCCGCGGCCGTCGATGATCCACGCCGTCACGGGCACCGGGATGTCCGGGCGCTGGATCGGGGTGTCGGCGATCTTCGCCGGCACGGACCGTGCCGTCGCACGTGGGGGGACTCGGTCGACCACGGGACGAGCGTAGATCGAACACGTGTTCGATTGCATCCCTCGAGCGTGCGGGCGCGGCCGCGATACCCCGCCCCGTCATCGGCTCGTCTATCGCTCGTCGCGATGCTTGCCCGGTGGACGCGAGTGAGGGAGTGGACCAGTGGCGACGACTTCGCATCAGGGCTTGCGGGAACCGTGCCTCACGGTGGCTGAGGTTGCCGACCTTCTGCATGTCACGGAGGGGTTCGTCCGTCGGTTGATCGCGACCGGGGAGCTGCCGGCGGTGCGACTCGGAACGCGGCTTGTCAGGGTGCGCGCGGCCGAGGTGGAGGCGTTGCTCGACCCGGGTGTTGCGCTGCCGGCATCGCATCTGCCGACGGCTGAGGCTGTGCCCCTCGGGCGGCGTAGGCGGGGGCGCGCTCGACCCGACCAGTCGATCTGATCGGAGACGGCGGGACAGCAGGCCCAGCGCGTAGCGCCGCGGCGTGCGGAGGGCCGTTCGTCGGGCGCCCGCGAGCCGCGGCTTGCGTCCGGGCACAGCGCTCTCTCGTGCCGCCGGATGCGCTCCGAGCCTGCGCGGACTGGGCCCCGTCCGGCTCTGAGTCCTCCTGGGCGCCCCGAAAACCGGTCCGCTATTGCACGTATGTTGCACGCGGGGCAAAGAGAGAGGGCCCCCGCCCAGCGTTTGTGCTGGTCAGAGGCCCTCTTGTGCTTGCTCCCTCGACTGGACTCGAACCAGTAACCGTCCGATTAACAGTCGGATGCTCTGCCAATTGAGCTACGAGGGATCGTGCGGGAAGAACTCTAGCAGCCGTCCAGAGGTCCTCAGGACGCGCTCAGCGCAGCAGTCCTGCGGCCTCACGGACCTGGTCTTCGGCCGCGTCGACAGCCGAGGCGACGGCCGGGTCGTCGAGGTCGACTCCCTCGTCGCCGAGCACCTGGGTGAACAGCCGACCTGCCGGTCCGCGGCGCAGTGCGACGCGGACGAGTCGACCGCCGGGCAGCGTCACCTGCCGGTCGTGCACCACCGACTGCTGCACGCGCTCACGGAACACCTGCGCGAACCGGGGGGCGTTGCGATCGGACGAGAGCGGGAGGCTGCTCGTCGTGCCGTCGACCCAGTGGACCGTCAGGACGCGGCTCTGTGCCTCGAGCGAACCGCGGTCGACATCAGACCAGGTGTGGTGGACGTCACCCGCCTCGTCGACCAGGTGGAGGCTCGTGCGGGTGGCGACCGCCCACCGGCCGTCGGTCAGCTCGACCGTCGTGAGCACGGCATCCCTCGGCTCGAGGTCGAGAAGTCGTCGTACGGAGCCGGGCAGAGCGCGATGAGGGCGGAACGAAGGCACGTCCCCACCGTACCCGCGCGCGCTGGCACGAACCTGTGAAATCGGGCGCGCGATGCTGTGACCTGCGCAAACATTCCGGCGGAGCAGCCGGGGCTGCCGTTCGGAGCGACGTGCACGCAATGTCACAGGGTGGGGCAGGTGGGGCTTGAACCCACGACCCACGGATTATGAGTCCGCTGCTCTGACCGGCTGAGCTACTGCCCCTCGTACCGTCGGCCAGGCTAGTCGCTGAGGCCGGATCGCGGACGCAGGCGCCTGATCGCCCGATCGTCGGCGTCGCTCCCACGTCGGCTCCCATGCCGGGCTTCACCCGGTGACAAGGGGGCGCCATCGAAGATCACCCGTCTGCGCGCGAAACACGCGTCTCAGGAGGTTGCACAAGACCTCTCGATTCGGGCATAGTTCTCTTGTCAGCGATAACGGCAAACCCGCCGCAAGGTGGGGACGCAAAGCCACGGGGCCTACAGGGTCAGCCGAGCTACCGAACGACAGGAGTCATTCCGATGACCATCACCACCGTTTCCGAGGCCCCTCTCTCGCAGGGCGCTCTGCTCACCCCCGGTGAGGTCGCGGTTCTCTTCCGCGTCGACCCGAAGACGGTCACCCGCTGGGCCCAGGCCGGCAAGCTCTCCGCCGTCCGCACCCTCGGTGGCCACCGCCGCTTCCACGAGGCCGAGGTTCGTCAGCTCCTCTCGGGTGTCCCGCAGCAGCGCGCCAGCGAGTGATCGCCTCCTGATATTCCACGAGGGCCGGTCCCGACCGCAGAGGTCGGGACCGGCCCTCGTGTCATGCCCGCAGCGTCCGGTGCCGGGTGCGGGCTCTTCGTCCGGTGGCGTCAGTGCACGTGTCAGTGCGCGTGTCAGTGCACGGCATCGAGCACGGCGGCGCGCACCTCGTCGAGCGGACGCTGCGGCTGGAACACCAGCCACGACAGGCCGGCGACCACGGCCGCACCGAACATCGCGGCGCCCGTGAGCGTGGCGTCCCGCTCAGGCCACTCCTCGGCGACGACCGCGGCGAACGTGCCGATCGCCTCGTCGTGCACGACGCGGATCGACTCCTGCCAGTCGCGCCCGGTCCGGAAGACCTCGGCGACCAGCACCTTGGCGAAGTCCGGGTGCTCGCGGATCCGGGTGAGCAGTGCGCCGACCAGCGACTCGACGGCCGCCCGGCCGTGCAGGCCGTCGACCGCCTCGCGCATGGCGGTGGTGAGTCGTTCGATGCCCTCGACGAGGACCGTCTCGAACAACGCCGACTTGGAGCCGAAGTTGTAGAAGACGCTGCCCTTGGCGACACCGGCCGCGCTCGCGATGTCGTCCACGGAGGTCGCCCCGAACCCGCGTTCGGCGATCAGGGCGACGGCCGCGTCGAGGATCTGCTCCCGGACTCCCGTGCCCCGCTCCCGCCGACCGGCGCGGCGTGGCGCCGTGTCGGTCGACGGGCCGACGGCGGGCGCCGCGACGGGGTCGGCGGGAGCGGTGACGAGCGGGTCCATGTCCTGAGCCTGTCAGATCTCGAGCGCCGGGTGCAGGCGGGCCATGCTCCAGGTGCGCAGCCGGCCGGCACGCCACGCGGTCACGGCCAGCGAGCCGACCAGGAACCCGACGAGGACCGCGACCGATCCCCACAGCCGCCCGTCGATGCCACCGGTGATGACCTGCCGCAGCCCGGTGACCGCGTAGCTCATCGGCAGCAGGGGGTGCACGACGCGGAAGAACATCGGGGTCGTCTCCACCGGGTAGGTGCCGCCCGAGGACGCGAGCTGTAGCATGAGCAGCGCGAGCACCGCGACCTTGCCCGCAGCCGGGCCGAGCAGCGCCATCAGCGCCTGCTGGAGGGCGAGGAAGGTGGCTGCCACGAGCAGCGTGAACCCGATCGTGCCGAGGGTGGTGTGCATCTGCAGGCCCACACCGAAGTGGATGACGCCGAGCATGACGGCGACCTGGGCCACACCCAGCGCGAGCGCGGGCAGGTAGCCGCTGAGCGTCGTCCGCAGACCGGATGCCGGGGTGGCCAGCGCCCGCGAGGGCAGCGGGCGCATGAGCAGCCAGGTGATGAGCGACCCGACGAACAGGGCGAGCGGGATGAAGAACGGCGCGAAGCCCTCGCCGAAGCCCTCCGCCTGCGCCACGTCGGCCGTCGAGACCGTGACGGGCGAGCTGATCACCTCGGCACGGTCGGTGCGCAGCGCGTCGGAGTCGTCCGGGATCTGGGTGGCGCCGTCGCCCAGCGCGTCAGCGAGGGTCTGGGCGCCGTCGCCGACCTGGTCCGTCCCGTCGGCGACCTGGGTCGCTCCGTCCGCCAACGTCGTGGTCCCGGCAGCGAGCTGCGAGGCGCCGTCAGCCAGGGTGTGCGAACCGCTCTGCAGCCGTGCCGCCCCGCTGGAGAGCGTGGACGACGCTGTCGCGAGCTGACCGGCGCCCGTGGCGAGCTGCGAGGTGCCGGAAGCCAGGGTCGAGGCGCCGGAGGCGAGCTCGGTGGTCTTGGTAGACAACGTGCCGAGCCCTGCGCTCAGCGCCGCGGCTCCGCTGTCGAGCTGCTTGGCGCCGTCGACGAGCTGGTCGAGCGAGGCGAGCTGGGCCGCCTGCTGGTCGGCCGTGGGCAGGTTCAGCCCTGCGACCGAGGTCCCGAACGTGCCGAGAGCGCTCGCGAGTGCGGCAGCCGTGGCGGGATCGGTGGTCGTCTGGGCGATCCCCTTCATCGAGGTTGTCAGGGTCGACACGTAGCCGGAGAGCGCTGCGGTCTTCTTCGCCGAGGCCGCGAGGGTCTGCACGCCGGTGTCCACCCGGAGAGCTCCGGCTGCCAGCGCCGTAGACGACGACGCGGCGCTGGCGGCCCCGTCCGCGAGCAGGCCCGCGCCCGTCGACAGGGTGGCCGCTCCGGAGGACGCCTGGGCGGTCTTGGCTGCCAGGGTGCTGGCGCCCGCGGCCAGCTGGCTGGCACCCGAGGCCAGGGTGTCGGTCCCGTCCGCCAACGTGGTCGAGCCGGAGGCGAGCTGGGCCGCGCCGTCGGCGGCCGTGGTGGCCCCGTCGGCGACCTGGTGCGCCCCGTCGGAGAGGGTGCCGCTCGCGGCGGACAGGGTGAGCGCGCCGTCGGAGGCCTGCGCGAAGCCGTCGCGTGCCGAGCCGAGCCCGACGAGCACCTGGTCGACGGCCTCCTCACCCACGGTGGAGCGGACGGCGGCCTGCACCTGGGCCATGGCCGAGCGTCCGAGCGTCGAGGCGAGGAAGGAGTTCGCGTCGTTGTAGGTCACGAGCAGCGAGGCGGCCGTCGGCGTGTCCGAGCCGGCGGAGGCGATGTCCGTCGAGAAGTCGGCGGGCACGGTCACGGCGAAGTAGTACGTGCCGTCCTCGACCCCGGCGGCGGCGTCCTCGGCGTCGGTCTCGACCCACCCGAGGTCGCCGGAGTCGACGAGCCGAGAGGTGACCTGGTCGCCGGCGTTGAGCGCCTCACCGTCGAGGGTCGAGCCCTCGTCGGCGTTGACGAGCGCGACCGGGAGCCGGTCCATGTTGCCGGTCGGGTCCCAGAAGGCCCAGAGGTACAGCGCGCCGTAGAGGAGGGGGACGAGGATCATCGCGGCGACGGCCAGGCGGGGCAGCGTGCCGCGACGGAACCGGCGCAGCTCGGTGCCGGTCGAGGTGAGGGAGAGCATCAGGGGTCCTTCGAGGGGTGTCAGGCGGCGGGGACGGCGTGGGGGCCGGTGGCGAGGGTGATCTGCTCGGGTCGGCGCACCCAGCCCATGCGGGCGACCTCGTCGAGCGAGGCGACGGCGGCGATCACGGTGACGCCCTGGGCGGCGATGGCCTCCAGGCGCGCCCAGACGGTCTGCCGGCGCAGCGAGTCGTGCACCTGGTCGACGTCGTCGACCACGAGGAGCGCGGGGCGCTGCGCCATCGCGAAGGTGATCCGCAGCAGCATCGCGTCGACCTCGTCGAGGTCCCAGATGAGCGTGCTGGTGCGCGGGAGCGGTCGGTCGCCGAAGACGGGTGCGGCGAGCGCGGCGAAGGCGGCCTGGTCGACCTTGGGCACCCGCCGGTACCAGGGCGAGAGCCAGGCGAGGCGCTCACGGGTGGCCTCGCCGACGGTCACGGCCTCGTCGAGGTCGTCGATGCCGTGGAAGCCGGCGATGGCCGCGCGCTTCTGGACGGCGTCGCGTCGGCGGGGGAGTGACTCGCCGAGCACCCGCAGGGTGCTGCCCTTGTCGGGCACCATGCGTCCGGCGAGCGTCAGCAGGAGGCTCGAACGGCCTCCGCCCTGGGGTCCTTGGACGACCGCGAGCGTCCCGGTCGGGACGTCGAGGTCCACGGGGCCGTAGACGACGCCGCGGCTGCTGCGCAGTGCGAGGTGGCGGGCGACGACCGCGTGGGCCGCGGGCTGCGGCGCCTCGCCCGTCTCGGGTCGGGTGGTCCCGGCGGTGGCGGTGGCGGCGGTGGTGCTGGCCGGGGTGGTCCGGCTCGAGGCTGCGGGGTGCACGCGCGTGTCCTTCGATCGTTCGCGGTCTCTTGATCTGACCGGTCAGTACAAACATAGGACGAGCGGGAGACATCGACAAGTGCCGACGCCGGACGTGATGGACGACACGTCCGGGCGCGGTCGACGCCGCCGCCGTCCCCAGGTCGCCCGTCGCCCGTCGACGCGACCGGGCGGACGGGCTCGCGAGCCCGCGTCCGAGGGTCCGGACATGAAACAATCCCGCCATGGCCATGCGAGAGATCCGAACCGTCGGCGACCCGGTGCTGCGCACGCCCTGCGAACCCATCACGACGATCGACGACCGCGTGCGCGGTCTCGTCGAGGACCTGCTCGAGACGGTCGACCACGACGGGCGTGCCGGGCTCGCCGCCAACCAGATCGGCGTCGGTCTGCGCGCGTTCTCCTGGAACATCGACGACGAGATCGGCTACGTCCTGAACCCGGTGATCGTCGAGCTGTCCGAGGACGAGTACCAGGACGGGGACGAGGGCTGCCTGTCCGTGCCCGGCCTGTGGTACCCGACGAAGCGCGCCTGGTACGCGCGCGTGGTGGGCACCGACCTGGACGGCAAGGAGGTCGCGGTCGAGGGCACCGAGCTGATGGCCCGGTGCCTGCAGCACGAGGTCGATCACCTCGACGGCATGCTCTACCTCGACCGCCTGGAGCGCTCGGTGCGCAAGAAGGCGATGCGCGCCATCCGCGACCAGCTCTGACCTGCGGGTCGAGGCGAGGTCACCCGGTCGGCAGGCTGGCGTCGGGAGCGGTTCTCCGGCATGCTGTGCCACAGCACACTGCGTGCGTATCGGTGCTGTGAGTCTCCGTCATGCGGGACGAGGTCGTTGGGGAAGGCGAACCTCGAGCCGTCAGGAGGACGACATGGCAGGTGCGATCACTCGCGGTGTACTTTTCGTGCACTCTGCGCCCCGCGCGTTGTGCCCCCACGTGGAGTGGGCGGCGGGCAACGTGCTGAGTTCGCGCGTCACCCTGGACTGGACGCCGCAGCCCGCCGGGCCCGGCTTCTACCGCGGGGAGTACTCGTGGCAGGGCGCGCAGGGCACCGGCGCGCGCCTTGCGTCCTCGCTGCGCGGGTGGGCACACCTGCGCTACGAGGTGACCGAGGAGGCCAGCCACGGGGCCGACGGCTCCCGCTGGAGCCACACCCCTGAGCTGGGCATCTTCCACGCTGCCACGGACGTGCACGGCAACGTCGTGGTGCCCGAGGACCGCATCCGTGCGGCCATGGAGCACGCCGACGACCCGCTCCGGCTGCGTTCCGAGCTCGACCTGGCGCTCGGTCAGGCCTGGGACGACGAGCTCGAGCCGTTCCGCTACGCCGGTGCCGGCGCACCCGTCCGCTGGCTGCACCGGGTGGGCTGACCCGGCAACGAGCCTGTTCACGGCCCGGTTCGACCGACCGGTCGTGCCGATCGCGCGAAGGCCGTCGACCCCTCGACAAAGGGGTCGACGGCCTTCGTCGCGCGGTGGGCCGTCTCCCTCAGACCGAGGTGACGACGAGGGCCACGTTGTGGCCGCCGAAGCCGAACGAGTTGTTCACGCCGGCGATCTGCCCGGCGGGCAGCGCCCGCGGGGTGTCCCGCACCAGGTCGAGCACGAGCTCAGGGTCGGGGTCGGTCACGTTGATCGTCGGCGGCGCCTGACGGTCGTGCAGGGCGAGGATCGTGAAGATCGTCTCCAGGGCGCCAGCACCGCCCAGCAGGTGGCCCGTCATGGACTTGGTCGCCGAGAGGGCGACGTGGTCCGCGTCGCCGCCGAGGAGGCCACGGATGCTGCGCGCCTCGATGAGGTCGCCGACCACCGTCGACGTGGCGTGCGCGTTCACGTGCGCGACGTCGGAGGCGGAGACGCCCGACTCCCCCAGGGCCGCGCGCATGGCGCGGATCTGCCCGTCGCCCGACGGCTCGGGCGAGGTGATGTGGTAGCCGTCGGCCGACAGCCCGACCCCGGAGATCCGGGCGTACACCCGGGCGCCTCGTGCGGCGGCGTGCTCGGCGGACTCCAGCACCACGACCCCGGCCCCCTCGCCGATGACGAAGCCGTCGCGGGCGCGGTCGTACGGACGCGAGGCGCCCTGCGGGTCGTCGTTGCGCAGCGACAACGTCCGGGACGCAGCGAACGCCGCGATCGGCATGGGGTGGATCGAGGCCTCGGTCCCGCCGGCCACGACCACGTCGGCGCGCCCGTTGCGGATCATCTCGACCGCGTAGCCGATGGCCTCGGCGCCGCTCGCGCAGGCGGAGACCAGGGCGTGCGCACCGGCGCGCGCGCCGAGCTCGAGGGAGACATACGCGGTGGGGGAGTTCGGCATGAGCATCGGCACGGTCATCGGGAGCACCCGGCGGGCGCCCTTCTCCCGCAGCGTGTCCCATCCGTCGAGGGTCGTCCAGATCCCGCCGATGCCGGAGGACACCACCGAGCCGAGACGCTCGCCGTCCACCTCGGGGCTCCCCGCGTCGGCCCACGCCTCGCGCGCCGCAATGATCGCGTACTGCGCCGAGGGGTCCATGCGCTTGATCTCGGGACGTGCGAGGACGTCCTCCGGGGAGACCTTGATCGTGGCGGCGAACGTGACGGGCAGGCCGTAGGTCTCCACCCAGTCGTTGTCGAAGGTGCGGGCACCGGACTGCCCGGCGAGCGCGGCGCTCCAGGTGCTGGGCACGTCCCCACCGAGGGGGGTCGTGGCGCCCAGGCCGGTGACGACGACGTCGGGTACGTGGCTCATCGGTGCTCCAGTCAGCGGTCGAGCGGTGGCTCGCGTGGTCCGGTCGGTGGCGTGCCCTCAGGAGGGCTCGTTGCCCGGCCCCAGGTCGCGGGGGCGCCGGGTCGCGCGGCACGGACCGGGATGGTCCGGCGATGGGTCACCCCGACCGGTCGCCCACCCGGGGGTGGCGACCGATCGGGGCCCTGCGTGCAGGGAAGACCCGTCAGGGGTGCAGGCTCAGGCCTGGGCCCCGGCGATGAAGGAGACGGCGTCGCCCACCGTGACGAGGTTCTTGACCTCGTCGTCGGGGATGCGCACGTCGAACTTCTCCTCGGCGAGCGTGACGATCGTCATCATCGACAGCGAGTCGATGTCGAGGTCGTCGGTGAAGGACTTCTCGGGCAGGACGGAGTCGGTCGGAAGACCGGTCTCCTCGCTGACGATCTCGGCCAGGCCGGCCAGGATGTCCTGCTCGCTGTGGGCCATCGGTGTCTCCTCAAAGGTCGGCAGTCGGTGCGACTGCTGGTGACTGCTGGTGGTCGTGAACGGTACAGCCGGGCCGACGGTACCGGGGTGCGTGGGTCGCCCGGCTCAGGGCAGGACGACGACCTGGGCGGCGTACACCAGCCCGGCGCCGAAGCCGATCTGCAGCGCGAGCGCGCCGCTGGAGACCTGGCCCTCGCGCAGCAGGCGCTCGGTCGCGAGCGGGATCGAGGCCGCCGAGGTGTTGCCGGTGTCGGCGATGTCCCGGGCCACGACGACCGACTCGGGCAGCTTGAGCTGCTTGATCATCTGGTCGATGATCCGCATGTTCGCCTGGTGCGGGATGAACGCGTCGATCTGGTCGGCGCTCACGCCGGCCGCGTCGAGCGCCTTCTGCGCGATCGGTGCCATCTGCCACACCGCCCACTTGAAGACCGACTGGCCCTCCTGCCGCAGCGTCGGCCAGCCGGCGCCGTGGTCGCGGGTGTCGAGCCAGGAGTGCGTCTGACGGATCGTCTGCGCCTGACCGCCGTCCGAGCCCCACACGGTCGGGCCGATGCCCGGGAAGTCGGACGGGCCGACGACCACGGCGCCGGCGCCGTCACCGAGCAGGAACGAGATCGAGCGGTCCGTCGGGTCGACGAACTCGCTCATCTTCTCCGCGCCGATGACGAGCACGTTGCGGGCCGCGCCCGAGCGCACCAGGGCGTCGGCCTGGCCGATCCCGTAGCAGTAGCCCGCGCAGGCGGCGGAGATGTCGTACGCGGCGGCGGGGGTCGCGCCGAGCCGGTCCGCAAGGATCGCGGCACCTGCGGGCGTCTGGTGGAAGTAGGTGACGGTCGACAGGATCACGGCGTCGATGTCGGCGCCGGTCAGCCCGGCGTTCTCGATCGCGGCACGCGCCGCACCCTCGGCGAGGTCGAGCACGTCCGTGCCTGCCTCGGCGCGACGGCGGGTGATGATGCCCGTGCGCTGCCGGATCCACTCGTCCGAGGAGTCGATCGGCCCGACGAGGTCGTCGTTCGGCACGACGCGCTCGCCGCGGATGCCGCCCAGCCCCAGGATGCGTGAGTAGGCGGGGCCGGAGGACTGGGTGAGGGTCGGACGGGTCACGACGTGCGCTCCTGGCTGCTGGGGTCGGTGGACGGTCACGCGTCGGCGGCCGTGTCGAGCTGCGTGCCGGCATGCCGGCGGACGAGGTCGCGAGCGGCGTCGAGGTCGGCGGGGGACTTCAGGGCGACGGTCTCGACGCCGGGCAGCGTACGCCGGGCCAGGCCGGTGAGCACCCCGCCGGGGGCCAGCTCGAGCAGCCCGGTGACGCCGTGCTCGACGAGCGTGGACTGGCACAGGTCCCAGCGCACCGGGTGCGCGACCTGGGCCACGAGGCGGGAGAGGGCGTCGGTACCGGAGGCGACGAGCGCACCGTCGGCGTTCGAGAGCAGCGGCAGCACCGGGTCGTGCACGGTGACGGACGCCGCAGCCGAGCGCAGCTCCTCGACCGCCGGTGCCATGTGCTCGGTGTGGAACGCACCGGCGACCTGCAGCGGGATCACCCGTGCGCGGGTCGGCAGGGTGGCGACGAGCGCGGCGACAGCCTCGAGGGTGCCGGCTGCGACGACCTGCCCGCCCCCGTTGACGTTGGCAGGGACGAGGCCGTGCTGCGCGAGCGAGGCCAGGACCTCCTCCGGGTCGCCCCCGAGCACCGCCGCCATGCCGGTGGGGGTCACGGCAGCCGCGCGGGCCATCGCCGCGCCACGGACCGCGACCAGGCGCAGGGCATCCTCCTGGCTGAGGACGCCGGCGGCGGCCGCCGCGGCCAGCTCGCCGACCGAGTGCCCCGCGAGGGCGTCGGCCCGACCCGGAAGGACGTCCGCGAACGGCGTGTCCGCGTCGGTCTCCAGGACCGCGCGCAGGCTCGCGAGAGCCGAGGCGACGAGCAGCGGCTGCGCGACCGCGGTGTCGCGGATCGTGTCCGCGTCCGAGGTGGTGCCGTGCGCGACGAGGTCCAGACCGGTCGTCGCGCTCGCGCGGCCGATCGTCTCGGCGACGACGGGCAGCTCGAGCCATGGGGCGAGCATGCCGGGGGACTGGGCGCCCTGACCGGGGCTGACGACGACGAGCACCCGTCCACTGTGCCCGCCCTGACCGGTTCGACCGGCTCACGGCGCACACCAAGGATCACCGCACCCCTTGTGCGGGACCTACAAAGCACCCGTGATCGCGAGAGGGGTCGTCCGTGGGTCGTGGCGGCGTCCGTGGCTCAGCGAGCCGGTTCGGGCGTCCCGGTCCCGTCCAGCCGCCCGACGGCCAGCGCCGTCTGCAGCACGTAGGACTCGCGCGCGTCCAGGGGGTCCCACCCGGTCACGTCAGCCACGCGGCGCAGGCGGTAGCGGACGGTGTTGGGGTGCACGTAGAGGGTGCGGGCGGCGGCCTCGAGCGATCGGCCGGTACCCAGGTACGCCGACAGCGTCTCCAGCAGCGAGCCCTGGCTGGTGGCCAGCGGCGCGTAGGCCTGCTGGATCAGCACGCGGCGTGCGGTGGCGTCGCCGACGAGCACCCGTTCGGGCAGCAGCTCGTCGGCCTGGACCGGGCGCGGAGCCTGCTCCCACGCGGCGGCGGCCACCAGGCCCGCGAGGGCGGCACGGGCCGAGCGCGAGCAGTCGGCCAGGTCCTGCACCACGGGGCCGATCACGACCGGACCCGGACCGAAGCGTGAGGTGAGCGCCTGCGCGGCGGCCAGCAGGTCTCCGCGCCCGCCCAGGAAGACGACCAGACGGTTTCCCTGGATGCCCACGAGCGCGTCGTCCACGGCGCGACGCAGCACGCGTCGCAGGTCCGCGGAGCGCACCTCGTCGAGCGGTCCGGCCGACGTCCCCGTCATGACGAGCATGGAGCCGTGACCGCTCCAGCCGAGCGCGGCGACCCGGGACCGCAGCGAGTCGTCCACGTCGCCGCGCACGAGCGCGTCCACGACGAGCGCCTCGAGCCGTGCGTCCCACGCGCCCCGGACCTCCGCCGCGCGGGCGTACACCTCGGCTGCGGAGAAGGCGACCTCGCGCGAGTACCGGAGCACGGCCTCGCGGACCTCGCGCTCCTCGCCGGGCGCTGCCAGCTGGTCGGAGTGGGCCTCGACCACGTCGACGATGACGCGCACGAGCTGCAGGGTGTGCTGCAACGAGATCGACCGGGTCAGCTCGGGCGGCGCTGCGGCGAAGATGTCGCCCACACCGTGCGGGGGCAGCGCGGGCGCGTTGAACCACGTGATGAAGGCGGTGATGCCCGCCTGCACGACCAGGCCCACCCACGAGCGGTCCTCCGCGGGCAGCGAGCGGTACCAGTCCAGGTCGGTGTCCAGCCGGCGCATCGCGGCCGCGGCCAGCAGACCGGTGCCCTCGCGGATGCGGCGCTGCGTCTCGACCCCGGCACGGGGGTCGGCGGTCGTGACCGTCGCCGGGGCTTCGTCGACGCCTGCCGGGTGGCCCACGGGGGAACGTCGTCCGGCACTGACCATGGGCCGAGCATAAGGGCCACCTTGTGGGAAGTCGACAAACGCCGGCCGTGGCGGACCGCGGTGTGCCGGTGGCTCGGCGCACCGCGTGAGCGTTCGTCGGACGCCGCGGGGCCGGGACGCGCGCGGGAAGCAGACGGGGCGAGAGCGGGCCGGGAACGGGGCGGATGCGGTCCGGGAACGGGCCAGGAACGGGCCAGGAACGGGCCGGGAACGGGCCGGGATGCGGTGCAGACGTGGCGCCGGATCGATCCGTGGAGGCAGCAGCGGAGGCCGATCTCCGCGTGACCCGGGCCTGGAGGGGGTGAGGGATGGGGATGGTTGCGGCTAGGGTCGCGTCATGGCACTCCTGCCCCGACTCCGTCAGCTGATGCGGCGCCCGACGTCCGCGTCGCGGGTCGGCGCGCGGCGGCCCACCACGGCTGCGAGACGCGGCGACACGCTTCACGAGGACGCCCTGCGCTCCATGCTCAGTGACGACCCCAACAACGAGCGTGCCTTCCGGGCGCTCGCGGAGATCGTCCGCCGGCGTGCTGCGGAGGCCTCCGGGGACGACGACCCGCTCACCGCGACGCTCGACGAGAGCGAGCGGCAGCGCGCGGCGGACCTGGCCGTGTGGGCGCTGGGCGAGGAGCTCGCCGGCAACCCGCGTGCCTGGTACCCGCTCATCGAGGTCGCCCGGCTCTCGGTCCGGGACGACCACGAGGGCACCTTGCGCCGACTCACCACGGCGACCGAGCGCGACCCGTCGGGCCGTGCGCTCGTCGATGCGCTCGCGCTGCTGCGCGAGGTCGGCATGCCCGTCGAGGCGCTCGGTCTGGGCACCGGGCACTGGCGGCCGCGTGAGCACGTGCCCGAGATCGCCCGCGAGCTGGTGCTCGCCGCTGTCGAGGCAGGTCGACCGCTGGACGCCAAGCAGCACCTGGCCGCGCTCGACCTCTACCCGGACCAGCGCAAGATCGCCACGCTGCGCGACGAGCTCGTGCACGCGGTCGCGCAGGCGGAGCAGAGCATCCAGGGCACCTGAGCAGGAGGCGACGCCGACGAGGTCGGCAGCAGACGTGTGCCGGGGCTGCCCGGACGGAGGAAGGCCCGGACGGGATCCCGTCCGGGCCTTCCTCCGTCAGCCGGCCATCAGGCCGACCGCACGGTCAGGAGTCACCGCCGGCGTTGCCGGAGGTGCCGGCCGTCACGTCGTGCAGGCGGTAGCGCTCGATGGCCTGAGCCGGAGCCTCGGCGGGCACCGCACCGGCGCGTGCGAGCTCGAGGAGCACGCGCACGGCCGTCGAGGGACCGTCGATCTTGAAGTGACGGCGTGCCGCCGCGCGGGTGTCGGAGAAGCCGAAGCCGTCCGCACCGAGCGTGGCGTAGCGCCCCGGGACCCACGCGCGCACCTGGTCGGCGACCAGGTGGTCGTAGTCCGTCGTGGCGACGAACGGGCCCTCGGCCCCGGCGAGCTTCGTCGTGAGGTACGCCTCGCGGGGAGCCTGTCCCGGGTGCAGGAACGCCTGCTCGTCGGCGGCCAGGCCGTCGCGGCGCAGCTCGTTCCAGCTGGTGACCGACCACACCGCGGCACGCACGCCCCAGTCGTCGGCGAGCAGCTGCTGGGCCTCGAGCGCCCACGGCACGGCGACACCGGAGGCCAGGATCTGCGCCTTCGGTCCCTCGCCCGGCGCGGGGGCGATGAGGTGGATGCCCTTGAGGATGCCCTCGACGTCCACGTCCTCCGGCTCGGCCGGCTGGATCATCGGCTCGTTGTAGACCGTGAGGTAGTAGATGACGTCACGGTCGCGACCGCCCGCCTCGCCGTACATGCGCTCGATGCCGTCGCGGACGATGTGCCGGATCTCGTACCCGTAGGCCGGGTCGTAGTGCACGACGTGGCTCATCGTGCCGGCGAGCAGCGGCGAGTGACCGTCCGCGTGCTGCAGGCCCTCGCCGGTCAGCGTGGTGCGTCCGGCGGTGGCGCCGATGAGGAACCCGCGCGCCATCTGGTCGCCGGCAGCCCAGAACTGGTCGCCGGTGCGCTGGAACCCGAACATCGAGTAGTAGAAGTAGAACGGGATCAGCGGCTCGCCGTGCGTCGCGTACGAGGTGCCGACGGCCTGGAAGGCGGACGCCGAACCGGCCTCGTTGATGCCGGTGTGCATGATCTGCCCCGACTCGGACTCCTTGTAGCTCAGCATGAGCTCGCGGTCCACGGCGAGGTAGTTCTGGCCGAGCGTGTTGAAGATCTTCGCCGACGGGAAGATCGCGTCCAGGCCGAACGTGCGGGCCTCGTCGGGGATGATCGGCACCAGGCGGTGGCCGAACTCCTTGTCCTTGATGAGGTCCTTGAAGAGGCGCACGAGCGCCATCGTCGTGGCGACCTCCTGCGTGCCCGAGCCCTTGGCCAGACCCTCGTAGGCCTTCGGCTCGGGGGTCTTCAGCGGCGTGTGCGTCGAGCGGCGCTCGGGCACGAACCCGCCGAGGGCACGGCGGCGCTCGAGCATGTAGCGCACGCCCTCGTCGTCGGCACCCGGGTGGTAGTACGGGGGCAGGTACGGGTCGGCGTCGATCTGCTCGTCCGTGATCGGGATGTGCAGCGAGTCGCGCAGGTTCTTCAGGTCCTGGTTCTTCAGCTTCTTCATCTGGTGCGTGGCGTTGCGCCCCGCGAAGCCCGAGCCGAGCCCGTAGCCCTTGATGGTGTGCGCCAGGATCACCGTCGGGGCACCCGTGTGCGCGCGGGCTGCCTTGTAGGCGGCGTAGATCTTGCGGTAGTCGTGCCCGCCGCGCTTGAGCGCCCAGATCTCGTCGTCCGTCATGTTCGCCACGAGCTGCTTGGTGCGCGGGTCGCGCCCGAAGAAGTGCTCACGGATGAACGCACCGGACTCGGCGCGGTACGTCTGGAAGTCGCCGTCGGGCGTCACGTTCATCAGGTTGACGAGCGCGCGGTCCTTGTCGGCGTTGAGCAGGACGTCCCACTCGCGGCCCCAGATGACCTTGATGACGTTCCAGCCGGCGCCGCGGAACTGCGCCTCGAGCTCCTGGATGATCTTGCCGTTGCCGCGAACCGGGCCGTCGAGGCGCTGCAGGTTGCAGTTGACGACGAACGTCAGGTTGTCCAGGCCCTGCTGGCCCGCCAGCTGGAGCATGCCGCGCGACTCGGGCTCGTCCATCTCGCCGTCGCCCAGGAACGCCCAGACGTCCTGCTGGCTGGTGTCCTTGATACCCCGCAGGTGCAGGTACTTGTTCGTCCACGCCTGGTAGATGGCCGAGGACGGGCCCAGGCCCATCGACACGGTCGGGAACTCCCACAGGTCCGGCGCGAGGCGCGGGTGCGGGTAGGACGGCAGGCCGCCACCGGGGTGCGAGACCTCCTGGCGGAACCCGTCGAGCTGGTCGGCCGACAGGCGCCCCTCGAGGAACCCGCGGGCGTAGACGCCGGGCGAGGCGTGCCCCTGGAAGTAGACCTGGTCGCCGCCGCCCGGGTGGTCCTTGCCGCGGAAGAAGTGGTTGAGCCCGACCTCCGTGAGCGTCGCCACCGACGCGTAGGAGGAGATGTGGCCACCGACCCCGATCCCAGGGCGCTGGGCGCGCGTCACCATGACCGCCGCGTTCCAGCGGATCCACGAGCGGTAGCGCCGCTCCATGACCTCGTCGCCGGGGAAGTACGGCTCGTCGTGCACGGCGATCGTGTTGACGTACGGCGTGTTGATGGACGCCGGGATCGCCACGTTCTTCTGGCGCGCGTGCCGCAGCATGCTCAGAAGGATGTAGCGGGCCCGAGGGCCGCCCTTGTCCTCGATGAGCCCGTCGAGGGACTCCAGCCACTCGCCGGTCTCGCCCGGGTCGATGTCGGGTACCTGGCTGAGCAGGCCGCCGATCAGCGGGCCTGTCTCGTCGATCGAAGCCACCAGCGCTCCTTGCCTCTCGTGCGCACGCCAGGCCGGTAGGCCCCGGCGCGCATCTCGGCCCTGACCGGCCCGTGCGGCGACCTCGTCGGGCGCGGCGGGCAGGTGCGGGTAGTCGACCCATTCTCGGACCCTCCTGGGCCGAAAGTCACACGCAGGGCCGATTTCCCGGACGTGACGTGGGTGACACGTGACGTACGCCGCTTCTGTGCACGTCGCAGCGGCGGGTCGGGCGCGCCGTGCCGTCGCCCCTTGCCAGGGCCCGGTGGGGTGCGGTGGGCTACGGTGTGCGGACATCAGCAGGTGCTTCCCGGTTCCGGGACACCGCGACGGAAGGGATCGGTCGGGACGTGTCATCCACTGCGGACGACTCCGCCACGCCGGCGGCTCGTCTGGGATTCACCGCGGGCCAGGTGATCCAGGAGTTCGGCTACGACGAGGACGTCGACCAGGACCTCCGTGAGGGCCTCGAGACGATCACCGGGTCCGAGCTCGTCGACGAGGAGTTCGACGACGTCACCGACGGTGCCGTCATCTGGTTCCGCGACGACGACGGCGACCTGACGGACGCCCTGGTCGACGCGATGACGGTGCTGGACGACAACGGGCCGATCTGGGTCCTGGTCCCCAAGGCCGGACGGTCGGGTCACGTCTCGCACAGCGACATCGAGGAGGCTGCCACCACCTCGGGCCTGCACGCGATGACGACGTTCTCCATCGCTGCCGACTGGTCGGCCACGCGGCTGGCCACGCGCGGCCGGGGCAAGTGAGTCACGAGCGAGCCACGAGTGAGCGGCGGCAGGTGACGGGTGTGCCGCAGGTCGGCGACCTCGCACCCGACTTCACGCTGTTCGACACGCACGGGACACCGGTCACCCTGAGCGCGCTGCGCGGGTCACCCGTCGCGCTGGTGTTCGTCCCGTTCGCGTTCTCCGGTCTCTGCACGGGTGAGCTGTGCGAGCTGCGGGACAACATCGCCGCGTTCGAGCGTGCGGGTGTGCGCCTGCTGGCCATCTCCTGCGACGCGATGTTCTCGCTGCGGGCGTGGGCCGAGCAGGACGGCTACCAGTTCGACCTGCTGTCCGACTTCTGGCCGCACGGCGAGGCGGCGCGCGCGTACGGGGTCTTCGACGACGAGCGGGGCCTGGCGGTGCGCGGCAGCTTCCTGCTCGACGCCGAGGGCGTGGTGCGCTGGTCGGTCGTCAACCCGCGCGGGCAGGCCCGCGACCTGCGTGGCTACCTGCAGGCCATCGCCGAGCTCGCTGCCGCCTGACGGCAGCGGCCCGCATGGTGCGCGTCGCGTCTCGCCGGGCTGGGTGCACGACGGTTCCGACGACGGTGGGCCCGGCCGGTCTCGAACCGACGACCTCCGCGGTGTAAGCGCGGCGCTCTGACCAACTGAGCTACAGGCCCCTGACGAACGGTCGCACAGCCTACCGGGGCGGGCGAGCGTGGGTGACCCTCACGCGTGCCTGCCGGGGCGCGGCGGACGCTTGCTACGGTCCGGTGTCGTGACCAGCAGCAGCACGGACCCGCAGGACGCCGCCGCGCCGCACGTCGCCTCGCTGGCGGTGCACCCGGTGAAGTCGTTGCGCGGGGTCGCCGTCACGTCCGCCGAGCTTCGCCCGGAGGGGCTGGTCGGGGACCGGCGATGGATGGTCGTCGACGAGTCCGGAGCGACGCTCACCGCGCGACGTGTGCCGCACATGCTCACCGTGCGGGCGACACCCACCACGGACGGCGGGCTCGTCCTCAGCCGAGCCGGTGCCCCGTCGTTGGCCGTCCGGGTGCCGGACCCTGCCCGGGGAGCCGTGGGCGTGACGATGACGGGGGTCGGGACCGCCGTGCCCGGCCCGGCGCAGGCGCACGCATGGCTGTCCGAGGCCCTCGGCAGGCCCGTGCGTCTGGTGCACCAGGGGGCGCCGACACGTCCCGTGCGACCTGAGGACGGCGGGCGCGCGGGCGAGGTCGTCACGTTCGCCGACGCGGCCCCGCTGCTCGTCGCCACCCGTGCCTCGCTGGCCCGGCTCGACGCCTGGATCGCCGAGGGCGCCGCCCATCGTGGAGAGCCGGCCCCGTCGGCGCTGCCCATGGAGCGCTTCCGGCCCAACCTCGTCGTCGGCGGCGACCTCGAGCCGTTCGCCGAGGACGGCTGGTCACGCCTGCGCGTCGGCGGCGTCGAGCTGCGCTTCGCCGAGCACTGCGACCGGTGCGTGCTCACCACGACCGAGCCGGGGACGGGCGCACGGGGACCCGAACCGATCCGCACGCTGGCCGTGCACCGCAAGCGCGACGGCAAGACCTGGTTCGGCGTGCGCATGATCCCCGTCACGACGGGTCGCCTGACGGTGGGGGATCCGGTCGCGGTCGGGTGACGTGCGTCGCCGGCGCGGCGCAGCGGAGGGCACCGTCCCCCACGGGGTCGTAATGTGCAGGTCATGCGCGCCACAGTCATCCACGGCCCCCACGACGTCCGGCTCGAGACCGTCCCCGACCCGGTGATCCAGCGACCGACCGACGCGGTGGTCCGGGTCGTGGCCGCCTGCGTGTGCGGGTCCGACCTGTGGTCCTACCGGGGCGTGCGCCCGACCACCGAGCCGGGCCGCATCGGCCACGAGTTCGTCGGCGTCGTGGAAGAGGTCGGCGCCGACGTGCGGTCCGTCCGCCCGGGCCAGTTCGTCATCGCACCCTTCTCGATCGCCGACAACACGTGCGTGCACTGTCGGCACGGAGTGCACACCTCGTGCGAGCAGCTCGCCTGGTGGGGCTCGCCCGACCACGACGGCGTGCCCAGCGACGCAGGCCAGGGCGAGTACGTGCGCGTCCCGCTCGCCGACGGCACCCTCGTGGCCACGCCGGAGCAGCCCTCGTCCGAGCTCCTCCCGCACGTGCTCTCGCTCAGCGACGTCATGGGCACCGGGCACCACGCCGCACGGGCCGCGCAGGTGGGCCCCGGCTCGACGGTCGTGGTCGTCGGCGACGGTGCGGTGGGCCTGTGTGCCGTCATCGCGGCCCGCCGGCTGGGCGCCGAGCGCGTCGTCGCGATGTCACGGCACGCCGACCGGCAGGCGCTCGCCCAGCGGTTCGGGGCGACCGACGTCGTCGCCGAGCGCGGGCCCGACGGGGTCGCCCGGGTGCGTGACCTGCTCGACGGGATCGGCGCGGACTGCGTGCTGGAGTGCGTGGGAACCAAGGAGTCGATGCAGCAGGCCCTCGACAGCGCACGGCCGGGCGGTCGCGTGGGCTTCGTGGGCGTGCCTGCCGGTGGCCCCGAGCTGCCCGTGCAGCAGATGTTCTCGACCAACGTCTCCGTCGCCGGCGGCGTGGCGCCCGTGCGCGGGTACATCCCCGAGCTGCTCGAGGACGTGTGGTCGGGGGCGATCCAGCCCGGCCTGGTGTTCGACCTCGTGCTGCCGTTGGCCGAGGTCGCCGAGGCGTACGCCGCGATGGACGAGCGGCGTGCCATCAAGTCGATGCTCCTGCCGTGACGGACCAGGGCGCGAACGGGGTCGGTTCGCCGACGCTCGCCGAGGTCGTCGAGGTGCTCGACCGGCGCTACCCGCCCGGCACCGCCGAGTCCTGGGACCGGGTGGGCCTCGTCGTCGGCGACCCTGCCCAGCCGGTGCGCAGGGTGCTGTTCGCCGTGGACCCGGTCGCCGACGTCGTGGACGAGGCGGTGGCTTGGGGTGCGGATCTGGTGGTCACCCACCACCCCTTGCTCCTGCGCGGCGTGCACCAGGTCGCGGCCACGACGACCAAGGGTGCGCTGGTGCACCGGCTGATCCGCGCCGGGGTCGGGCTCTACGCGGCGCACACGAACGCCGATGTCGCCACGGGCGGCGTCGCCGACGCGCTCGCGGCCGCCATCGGGCTGGTCGACACCCGCCCGCTGGTCGCCGCGCCCGCGGCGCCGCTCGACAAGCACGTGGTGTTCGTGCCCGTCACGCACACCGAGCGGCTCGTGGACGCGCTGGCCGCCGCCGGGGCCGGTGCCGTGGGGGAGTACAGCCGCTGCGCGTGGACGACCACGGGCGAGGGCACGTTCACGCCCTCGGCGGCCGCCAACCCGGCGATCGGCGCGGCGGGAGAGCCCGCGCGTGTCGTCGAGGCGCGCGTCGAGATGGTCGCCCCGCGCCGGTCGCGCGCAGCCGTCCTGGCAGCGATGCGTGCCGCGCACCCGTACGAGGAGCCCGCGTTCGACGTGCTCGAGCTCGCGACCTGGTCCGGGCCCACGGGCACGGGCCGGGTGGGTCGGCTGCCGGTCGCGACGACGCTCGCCGGGTTCGCCCAGGCGGTCGCGGACGCGGTGCCCGCGACCGTCCAGGGCGTGCGGTTCGCGGGCGCGCCCGACGGGCGCGTGGAGAGCGTCGCCGTGCTCGGCGGGTCCGGCGACTCCTTCTTCGACCAGGTCCGAGCCGCCGGCGTCGACGCCTACGTCACGGCCGACCTGCGCCACCACCCCGCCTCGGAGCAGCGTGAGCAGGCGCTGTTCGAGGCGCGAGGCGGTGCCGCCACGCCGTACCTGGTCGACCTGGCCCACTTCGCGTCCGAGTGGCCGTGGCTCTCGAACGGCGCGGCCGGGCTCGAGGCGGACCTGGCAGCGCTGGGCACTACGGTGGAGACCCGCGTCAGCACGCGCCGCACCGACCCGTGGACGGGCCGGGTCGCCGGTCGGGCCGACGCGCCGGCATGACCTGAGGGAAGGAACCCTGTGCCCAACGCACCCGTCGCGGACCAGCAGCGACTCCTGGACGTCCAGGCGCTCGACACCCGGCTCGACCAGCTGACGCACAAGCGTCGGACGCTGCCTGCCCTGGCGCGGCTGGTCGAGCTCGACAGCCAGGTGAGCGATCTGCACACCGCGCTGGTGACCTCGCGGACGGCCGTCGAGGACCTGCGCCGCGAGGTGCGCAAGGCCGAGACGGACGTCGAGCAGGTGCGCGGGCGCGCCGTTCGCGACCAGCAGCGGCTGGACGCAGGGCAGGGCAGCGCGAAGGACATGCAGGCCCTCACCAGCGAGCTCACCTCGCTCGCGCGGCGGCAGGCCGAGCTGGAGGAGGTCGAGCTCGAGGTCATGGAGCGGCTCGAGGCGCACGAGACCGCCCTCGCCGAGCTGACCAGCGCGCACACCGCGCTCATCGACCAGAAGAGCGTCGTCGAGGCCGAGCGGGACGCCGGGTTCGCCGAGGTCGACGCCGAGGCCACGCGGGTGCGCAACGAGCGTGAGACCGCGGTCGCCGGGCTCGACGAGGCGCTCGTCGCCCTGTACGAGCGGCTGCGCGGGCAGCTGGGCGGCTCGGGAGCGGCCGCGCTGCGCGGACGGCGGTGCGAGGGCTGCCGGCTCGAGCTCAACCCGCTCGACCTGGACGTGATCCGCAAGAAGCCGGCCGAGGCCGTCGTGCGGTGCGAGGAGTGCGGGCGGATCCTGGTCCGTCTGCCCGAGCCCGCGAAGGGCTGACCCGCCGGTGGGAACGGGCGCGGGGCGGCGGCTGGTCGTCGAGGCGGACGGCGGGTCTCGGGGCAACCCCGGACCTGCCGGTTACGGGGCGCTCGTCCGCGACGCCGAGACCGGGCAGGTCCTTGCCGAGCGGCACGGCTTCCTCGGTGTGGCGACCAACAACGTCGCCGAGTACTCGGGCCTGCTCGCGGGTGTCCAGGCGGCGCTCACGGTCGACCCCGAGGCCAGCCTCGAGGTGCGGATGGACTCCCGGCTCGTCGTCGAGCAGATGCGCGGGGCGTGGAAGACGAAGCACGAGGACATGCGCCGCCTCGGCGACCAGGTGCGGTCGCTCGTCGACGTCGACCGGGTCACCTGGACGTGGGTGCCTCGGGCGCAGAACTCGGATGCGGACCGGCTCGCGAACCAGGCGATGGATGCCGGTGGTCCGGAGCCCGTCGCCGACGCCGCCCGTGGGGGTGCGCACTCGGTCGCGGGGGCACCCGATGCCGCGCAAGGCACGGGCGCGGGTCCGGACCCGGCGGTGCGTCCGCGCGTGTCGGGCGCGGCCGCGCGGTTCGACGACGCCCGTCCGGTCACCGTCGTGCTCGTCCGCCACGGGCAGACCACGATGACCGTCTCGCGCGGGTACTCCGGATCCTCCGAGCCCGGTCCGCCGCTCGACGAGACGGGTCAGGGGCAGGCGCGCGCGGCTGCGGCGCTCGTCGAACGCGTCGGGCGTGACCTGTGGGGCGACATCCCCTACCCGAGCGAGCTGGTGGCCTCCCCGATGGTCCGCACGCAGCAGACCGCCGGGGTGATCGCGGGGCGCCTCGGGCTGCCGGTCCGCACGGACGCCGGCTTCCAGGAGGCCGACTTCGGTGCGTGGCAGGGCCTGGCTCCCGAGGAGATCGAGGCCCGGTGGCCGGGGATGCTCGAGAAGTGGCACACGTCGGCCGACCTGCGCCCCCCGGGCGGGGAGTCGATCGAGGACGTCGGCCGACGCCTCGGTACCGCGCTCGACGGGCTGCTGACGGCCGGCACCGACCGGACCGTGGTGGTGGTCAGCCATGCGGTGGCCATCCGGGCGTGTCTCGGGCTCACGATGGGGGCGCAGCCGTCCTCGTGGAGCCGGTTGAGGGTCGCGCCGGCGTCGGTGAGCATCGTGCGCCTGTACCCGGACGGACGCCACGAGGTCGCGGTCGCGGGCGCACCGAGCGAGGGCTGGGGCACCCGCGCCTGAGGTCAGGCGGCCGTCGCCAGTGGCAGGGCGACGAGGACCGGCACGGTGCGCATCCACCGGGGGCGGGCCCTCGCGCCGGTCACGAGACCACCAGCGACAGCACACGTGCCGCGGTGCGTGAGGTCGGACCCAGCTCGACGGCGAGCACCGAGGAGGCTGCGGTGCCCGGCCCCGCACCCCCGGCGGTGCCCAACGAGGTGCCGATCAGCTCGGCGGCGGCCGCTGCGAGCGTGTCGGCGTCGTGCGGGGCCTTGCCCCGGCGGGTGAGCAGGTGGCGCGTGAGCACGCCGCGCGTGTGCTTGGCGTGGTGCGAGACCACGGTGCGGGTGCCCGCCTGCTCGCGCAGCACCTGCACGGCCACGCGGTGCGCCGACGACGGCGGGCGCCACGCGGCCGCGTACGTCGCCGAACGGCAGTCGACCACCAGGTCGCCCTCGGCCCGAGGGTCGAGCACGGAGCCGAGGTGGTCCCGCCACGCCGCCGCGAGCCCGCCGACACCCGTCAGGGTCGTGCCCATCGAGAGCCTGTAGGCCGGGATCGGGTCGTCCGGTGTCACCGCGCCCCACAGGCCCGAGACGATCCTGACGGTGGACGCGGCCCGCTCGCGCTGCGTCGGGGTGAGCCGGTCGAGCCCGGCAGCCGCGTAGAGGACCCCGGTGTAGACCCGCCGTGCGGGAGCCGTCGGGGCGGTGCGCAGGTGCACGTTCCGGGCGACCTCCGCGGCGAGACCCGGACCGACACCGAGCACCTCGAGCGCCCCCGGTCGGCCGCTGACCTGCACGAGCGCGTCGAGCACGCGCTCACGTGCCTCGGTCAGGGCAGGGGAGGACAGGGCGTGCAGGTCGAGCGTCGGGCCGGTGGCCGGGGGAGCGGTCTTGCCTTCGGACGGCGGGAGGAGCACGAGCACGCCCCGACTGTAGGCTCCGCCGCGCAACCACGTCCGCGCCGACCGGGGTGCGGCCAGGGACCGGAGACGGGGTAAACGCATGGCCCACCTGACGATCTACGGACGCCGAGACGTCTGGGCCGACCGACGGCGCGAGGTCTCCGACGCGCTGCACGCCGCGCTGGTCGGCGCCTGGGGCCTGCCCGAGGAGAAGAGGTTCCACCGCTTCGTGCTGCTCGACCCCGAGGACCTCATCGCCCCGCGCGGGCCCGAGTACCTGGTCGTGGAGGTCGTCGCGTTCGCGGGGCGCAGCCGGGCCGCCCGCCGCGAGCTCGTCCGACGGATGTTCGACGACGTCGCGCCGGCGCTGGGTCTGGGTGCGGACGACCTGGAGATGGTCCTCCTGGAGAGCCCGCCGGAGAACTGGGGCATCCGTGGGGTCGCCGGCGACGAGCTGACGCTGCCGTACCGCACCGACGTCTGACGCCACCCGCCGTCGTGTCGGCCGGGCGCCCGTCGCGCGCTAGGCTGACGGCGCGGATGAGTCAGTCAGGCGGCCGCGTCGGGTCCTTCCGCACGGAGGGTCTCGCCGAGGAACGTCCGGGCTCCGTAGGGCAGGGTGGTGGGTAACGCCCACCCGGGGTGACCCGCGGGACAGTGCCACAGAGAACAGACCGCCTCGTCCTTCCGGTTCGCCGGACGGGTGAGGTAAGGGTGAAACGGTGGTGCAAGAGACCACCAGCGTGCCGGGCGACCGGTGCGGCTAGGTAAACCCCACCCGGAGCAAGGTCAGACAGGGAGCGTTCGAGGGCGGCCCGCCCGAGCTCCCGGGTAGACCGCTGGAGGCGTGCGGCAACGTACGTCGTAGATGGATGGTCGCCACCCGCGCGGGGGCAACCGCGCGCGGGGACAGAACCCGGCGTATCGACTGACTCATCCGCCCTCAGGGCCTCGCCCCGCAGGGCCGCCGGGCGGGCCGGCGGGGCCGAGATCGCCAGTCACGAGTGGCGCGCCACAGCCCCCTCACCTGCGCCGACGTCGTCTCCAGGGTCCCGGAGGCAGGTCCGCTTTCGCGCCTACGATGCCCGCATGCCGCACGCTGCCCTGCCTGGCCTGTCGTTCACCGCGATCGACTTCGAGACCGCCAACCCGAAGCGGGCGTCGGTCTGCTCCGTCGGTGTCGTCAAGGTCCGTGACGGTGTCGTCGTGGACTCGATGGAGACCCTGGTGCAGCCGCCTCCCGGGCATCGGTCGTTCAGCAGCTACAACGTGGCGGTCCATGGGATCACCGCGAACGACGTCGTGGTCGCGCCCACCTGGGACCGGGTCTACCCCGCCGTCACCGAGTTCGCCGGCGGGGACGCTCTCGTCGCGCACAACGCCACGTTCGACCGCTCGGTGATGGCGAGTGCGAGCCAGGAGTACGGGATCGGCGTGCCCCCGACGAAGTGGCTCTGCACGCGCGACACGGCCAGGGCCGTCCTCGACCTCGCGTCCTACCGGCTCCCCGACGTCTCCATGGCCCTGAACATCGCCGCACACGCCCACCACGACGCGGGAGCCGACGCACGTCAGTGCGCACTGGTCCTCGTCGAGCTGTGCCGCAGGCTCGGACCGGGTGGGCTGGACCTCGTGCGACGCAACACCAAGGCGTGGTGACCTCTCACCTCCGCTGCTGCGGACGCATCCGCAAGGCCCCGGTCGGCGAGAGCGCGCCGCCCGTCCTCAGGGGGGCGGGGCTCGTGCACCCAGGCGACCAGCACCACCGAGACGATCATCAGCAGGAACCAGGAGACGAGCTTGCTCGCCGAGACAGGCTGCCAGCCGGCCTCCTGGTCCGGGTATCGCCACGCGCCGGAGAACGTCGCCAGGTTCTCTGCCAGCCATATCGCGACGGCGACCAGGGCGAAGCCGCCGACCAGGGGCATGCGGTACCGCGAGGCGTGCGCCCGGAAGTGGAGGGTGCAGCGCCCGAACACCGCCAGGACCGCCCCCACGAGCACCCAGCGGACGTCCACGAACCAGTGGTGCGTGAAGAAGTTGGCGTAGATGCCGGCGGCGAGCAGGGCGCTGACCCATCGGCGCGGGTACCGGTCGAACCGCAGGTCGACGATCCGGAGGACGCGCACCATGTACGAGCCGACAGCGCCGTACATGAAACCGGAGAACAGCGGCACCCCGGCGATCCGGAGCACCCCGTCGGCGGCGTAGGACCACGAGCCGACATCGGTCTTGACGAGCTCCATCGCGGTGCCTGCGAGGTGGAAGAGCACGATCACGCGCAGCTCGCGTGCGGTCTCGAGGCGTGTCGCGACCATCAGGACCTGGATCGCCACGGCCGCCAGGGTCAGGGCGTCGTCGCGGACGAGGGGCGCGCCTGCGGGGTAGAACAGGTGGGCGAGCAGGAGCACGCTCAGCAGCAGCGCGCCGAACACGCACGCCCAGGCCTGTTTGAGCGCGAACACGACGAGCTCGACCAGCCACGCATCGCGGCGCCTGCGCCCGAGCGCCTCGGCACGCGCGATCCGACGGTTCGCCCACGCGTCGAGCCGCTCCTCGACCGCGGTGAGCCCGCGGTGCGGTGGTTCCTCGTCGACGCCCCGGTCTGCACCGACGTCGGGGATCGTGCCGAGCTGCATGCCCATGGGTGCGATCCAACCGGGTGCGTCGCCCGCGAGGGGTGACGGTGCCGGTCGGGGCCTGTGCAGGGCCTGGGGTGATCCTGTGACCTGGTCAGATCGCGGTGATCGCCCGGCCGACCTGCCACGACGTGAGACCAGGACGTAGGTCCCGGGAGGGGGTGCGGTGCGGCCTTAGCGTGCACGGATGTCGTCTCGTCGCTCCGACCTGGACCTCGCACTCGTCATCGTCGCCGTCGACGACCTGGCGGCCGCTGTGCGGTTCTGGACCGAGCTCACCGGCTGGGTGCTCACGGACGACGCGCCCGTCTACCACGAGATGCGCTCGCCGTCGGGTACGCGGCTGGGCCTCTACACCCGCGAGGCGTTCGCCGAGAACCTGGGCGTCGCCGCCGCGGGGCTCGCCGCCGGGCCCTTGATGCCCGCCGAGGTGTACCTCGCGGCGCACGACGTCGCGGAGGCGGCGGCACGTGCCGAGCGGCTCGGTGCGAGCGTGCTGGCTCCCGCGGAGGTCAAGCCGTGGGGCGACACCGTTGCCTACGTGCTCGCGCCCGGGGGTTTCGTCGTGGGGTTCGCCTCGCCGGCGCCGACCTCGGTGGCACTGGTGCCCGAGGCCGTGGCCGAGCCCGGCGCGGGCATCTGAGTCGAGGCGGCGGGGCGGTCACCGCGCTGCCGGTCGGCAGGCTCTCGTGCGGGCAGGTGCACGACGCCGCTGTCCAGGTCGATCGGCGGCGCCGAGTCTCCGACGAGATCGGTCTCGAGCCGCTGACGCTCGAGCTCCTCGGTCAGGTGCACGCGGCTGGGCTGGAAGATCTCGACGAGGTCCCCGAGGGCACCCGTCGCCGCGGAGGAGCCGCCCGTCGGGCGAGGGCGCTCACGGGGGCGCCGGTCGAAGACCCCGGTGGCCACGAGGCGGTCGAGCCCGACGGCGAGCAGCACGACGAGCACGATCCCGACGGCCCATGCCGCGTGCCCGCTCATCGGCGCAGCGCCGCGACCTGCTCGGCGTGCTGCCGCGCGAGCCAGGGGTCCGTCAGGCGCGGGTCCGTGGGACCGCCGCCGGGCACTCGTCCCGCACCGGAGGCCAGGGCGTCCAGGTAGCCGCGGTCCGTGGCGATCCGCAGGTCGATCGCCTCGCCGGACGCCACGGAGCCGTGACCGGGGACCAGTACCTGCACGCCGTTCTCGGCACGGACGCGGGCCAGCGTCGCCAGACCGTCCCGGTAGGCGCCGACGGTGTCGGCGGCGTCGAGGTCGAGCAGCGGCACCTCGGTGTCGGACAGCATGTCACCGGCGAGCAGGACCCCGGCCGCGGGCACCACGAGGGCGAGGTGCCCGGGTGCGTGCGCGTCGTGCTCGGCCGCCAGCACCGCCGGGCCCTCCCACGGCACACGATCTCCGGGCAGGGCCCGCAGCCCGGACGTCACGGCAGCCCCGTGGCCCGCGTGCTCGGCCTCGGCCTGCGCCACGAGCGCGTCGTGGGTGGCGCCGACCCGCTCGACCGTGCGCCCGCTCGCCCACCTCGGCACGTCACCGAACCGGGGCGTCCACAGCACGTGGTCCCAGTGCGCGTGGGTCGCCACGGCGGCCCTGACCCGCCAGCCGCGTGCGGCGATCTCCTCGGCGAGGGCGTCCAGCTCCTGGGGCGAGAGCGCCGGGTCGACGAGCAGGCATGCGCCGTCGTCGGCCACGACGAGCGTCGTCGTCGTCCTCCACGTTCCCGCCGTCGCGACCCAGACCCCGGGCGCCACCTGCGTCAGCGCACGGCTCAGGGCGCGGTCCATCGCGCGCGTCAGTCGAGCCGGGTCCCGTGGGCTGCCAGTGCCGCGGCGCCGACGATCCCGGCAGCGTTGCGCAGGCCCGCGGGGACGATCGGTGTGCGCAGGTCGAGCAACGGCAGGAACTTCGCGTGGTCCTTGCTCACCCCGCCGCCCACGACGATGAGGTCCGGCCAGAACAGGTTCTCCACGACCGTGAAGTAGCGCTGCAGGCGCGCGGCCCACTGCGCCCAGTCGAGGCCGTCGCGGTCCCGCACGCTCTCGGCGGCACGGCTCTCCGCGTCGTGCCCGTCGATCTCCAGGTGACCCAGCTCGGTGTTCGGCACGAGCACGCCGTCGACCACGAGCGCCGACCCGATGCCGGTGCCGAGCGTGACGACCAGCACGACGCCCCGCACGCCCTTGGCCGCGCCGTACAGCACCTCGGCGTACCCGGCGGCGTCCGCGTCGTTCACGGCCAGGACCCGTCGACCGGTCGCGGCGTGCACCGCCTTCTCGACGTTCGTGCCGATCCACGACCGGTCGACGTTCGCCGCGGACTGCGCGACCCCGTGCAGGATGACCGCGGGGAACGTCACCCCGATCGGGACGTGCTGGTCGAGGCCGAACGAGTCGACGATCTGGGCGACCGTGTCCGCCACGGCCCCGGGTGTGGCCGGCTTCGGCGTCGGGATGCGCTCGCGGTCCGCGGCGAACTCGCCCGAGCGCAGGTCGACCGGGGCGCCCTTGATGCCCGAGCCGCCGATGTCGATGCCGAACGCCTGCTCGTGCGCGTGCTTGTCGTCCTTCGCGTGCTTGTTCATGGCAGTGTCAGGATCTCCGCTCCGGTGTCGGTGACGAGCAGGGTGTGCTCGAACTGCGCGCTGCGGCGACCGTCGGCCGTGAGCACCGTCCAGTCGTCGTCCCACATCACCCAGTCGGGGGTGCCGAGGTTGAGCATCGGCTCGATGGTGAAGACCATGCCGGGCTCGATCACGGTGTCGTAGCCCGGCGCGGCGTCGTAGTGCGGCACGACGAGCCCGGTGTGGAACGCCGGGCCGACTCCGTGCCCGGTGTAGTCGCGGACCACGCCGTAGCCGAACCGTGCCGCGAACTTCTCGATGACGCGGCCGATCACGTTGATCTCGCGCCCGGGCACGACCGCCTTGATGGCCCGACGCAGCGACTCCTGCGTGCGCTCGACGAGCAGCCGTGACTCCTCGTCGACGTCGCCGGCGAGGAACGTCGCGTTGTTGTCCCCGTGCACGCCGGCGATGTACGCCGTGATGTCCACGTTGACGATGTCGCCGTCCTGGATCACGGTCGTGTCCGGGATGCCGTGGCACACGACCTCGTTCAGCGAGGTGCACAGGGCCTTCGGGAAGCCCCGGTAGCCGAGCGTCGAGGGGTACGCGCCGTGGTCCACCAGGTACTCGTGGCCGATCCGGTCCAGCTCGTCGGTCGTCACACCGGGTGCCACGTGCCTGCCGACCTCCTCGAGGGCCTGCGCAGCGATGCGCGCTGCGACACGGATCCGCTCGATGGTGCCCTCGTCGAGCACGTCCGGGCCGGTGTAGGGGCTCGGTCCCGGGCGGCCGACGTACTCCGGGCGGGCGATCGACGATGGGACCGACCGCTGGGGCGAGACCCGACCGGGGACGAGGGCGGCTCGGGCTGCGTGCGCGGTCGACATGCCTGGCAGTCTACGGAATGGGGGATGGACCGCCCGTGGGGCCGGGTGAGCCGACGGCACGGCGGCGGGCACCGAGAGGGGTACCGAGACGGGCACGAGGCCGGGCACCGCGACTGGCACGCAGGAGAGGGGACGACGATGACCGACGAGTCCGACGAGTACTGGTTCAACACGCAGACCCGACAGGTCGAGGTCGGCAGGCGCAGCGACTGGTCGCACCTCATGGGTCCCTACCCGACCCGTGAGGCGGCCCAGCACGCGCTGGAGAAGGCCGTCCGGCGGACGCAGGACTGGGACCAGGAGGACGAGCGCTCGCGCTGAGCCGCTGCCGTCCGGCCGTCGGGCGGGCTCAGGCGCTGCGACGCACCAGGCGGGCGACGACGGGCCGGTGGTCGCTGCCGCCGGTGGCAGGCAGGACGGAGAACGACACCGGCTGCCAGACCCGACCGTCGACGAGGACGTGGTCGATCGGTGCCGCCAGCAGGCTCGGCGCCGAGGCGGGCCACGTGCCCCGCGCACCCGCGCCCACGGCGCGTGCCACGTCGAGGCACGGGCCCAGCTCGCGCAGCTGCGGGTGGTCGAGTGTGGCGTTGAGGTCCCCGGCGAGCACGACGCCCGGGGTCGTGCGGCACGCGTCGGCGACCACCGTGCCGTCGGTGCGCCACCCGGGCATCGAGGACGCGGTGATGGGTGCCCGCGGGTGTGCCGCGACCAGGGTCGGGGCCGATGGCGAGCCCGTGCGGGGCGCCGCGACGAACGAGCCCAGCGCGGTCGGCAGCGGGTCGACCTGGTCGTAGGTGCCGACGTCGAGGGAGACCAGCAGGGCCGTGCCCGCGACGGAGGCCGGTGCCGCGTCGTGGGTGAGGACCTGCATCGGGTGGCCCTCGTCGGCGAGCAGCTCGGCGGTGCGCGCGGCGGTCAAGGCCGAGGTCTCGGGGAGGACCACGACGTCCGCCTGCTGCGCGATCACCAGGGAGGCCAGGGTGGCCGGCTCCACGGTGTCGAGCGTGTTGAACGCGAGGACGACGAGCTCGTCGCCGGCGGCAGCCTCACCGGCGGCGGGGGCCCGGTCGCCCGGCACGCTCCGGACGGTCAGCACGCCGATCTGCGCGAGAGCACCGAGCATCGCGACGGACGCGACCAGCGCCGCACCCGGCCGGTGCTCTGGTGCGACGAGCAGTGCACCGAGCCCGACCGCCACGGCGAGTGCCACCGCACCGCATGCGAGCACGCCCCGCAGCGCGACGAGCTGGGCCACGCCGTACAGCCCCGGGGTGAGGCCGAGCGCGAGCCAGCCGAGGGCAAGGCCCAGCACACCGGCGACGACCCAGGCGAACGGCCCGGGCCGGTGACGGCTCACCGGTCGAAGGAGTGGGCGGCGTCCGGGAACGTGCCTGCGCGGACCTCGTCCGCGTAGGCGGAGGCGGCGGCGCTCAGGGCGGCACCCACCTCGCCGAACCGCTTGGCGAACCGCGGCGACCAGTCGCTCATGCCGGCCATGTCGACCCACACGAGCACCTGCCCGTCGCACTCGGCGCCGGCACCGATGCCGATCGTCGGCACCGGGAGGACCTCGGTGACGCGGGCCGCCACCGGTGCGGGCACCATCTCGAGCACGACCGCGACCGCGCCGGCGTCGACGATCGCGACGGCGTCGGCGCTGAGCCGCTCGGCCGCCTCGTCGCCACGCCCCTGGACGCGCGGACCGCCGAGCAGGTTCTCCGACTGCGGCGTGTAGCCCAGGTGCCCGAACACGGGGATCCCGGCCTCGGTCAGCGCCCGGATCTGCGGGACGACGCGCTGGCCGCCCTCGAGCTTCACCGCGGCGGCACCGGTCTCCTTCAGCAGACGGACACCGGTGGCCAGAGCCTGCTCCGGCCCGGCCTCGTACGAGCCGAACGGCAGGTCGACCACCACGAGCGCCCGCTGCGCGACGCGCGCGACAGCCCGGGTCGCCGGGATCAGGTCGTCCACCGTCACCGGCAGCGTCGTGGTGTGGGCGTGCATGGTGTTGCCGATGGAGTCGCCCACCAGCAGCAGGTCGATGCCCGCCTCGTCGAAGATCCGTGCGGTGACCGCGTCGTAGGCGGTGAGCATCGTCAGGCGCTCGCCGCGCTCCTTCGCCTCGCGCAGGTGGTGCACCCGCATGCGCTTGGGGGTCTGCGTCATCGTGCTGCTCCAGCTCGTCGTGGTGTCGCGCCCGGTGGGCCGCGGCGGGAGGGTCGGGGGTGCGGGCCTGCCGGTCAGGCCTCGCGCCACCGTGTCGTCACCGGCAGGCGGCGGTCGCGGCCGAACGCCAGCGCGGTGACCTTCGGGCCGAGCGGGTACTGGCGTCGCTTCCACTCCGCCCGGTCGACCAGGGAGAGGACCTTGTCGACCACGGCGGGGTCGTACCCGCGGGCCAGCAGCTCCGGGCGCCCCTCGGCGTGCTCGACGTACGCGTCGAGGACCTCGTCGAGCAGGTCGTACGGCGGCAGCGAGTCCTGGTCGACCTGACCGGGTCGCAGCTCGGCCGAGGGCGGCTTGGTTATGGACGACTCCGGGATGGGCGGCAGCTCGTCGGGGGAGAAGACGCCGTCGCGGGCCGCGTCGTTGCGCCAGCGGGCCAGTGCCCACACACGCGACTTGTCGACGTCCTTCAAAGGTGCGTACCCGCCGACGGCGTCGCCGTAGATCGTGGAGTACCCGACCGCGAGCTCGGACTTGTTGCCCGTGGCGAGCACCAGGTGGCCCTCGGCGTTCGACAGTGCCATGAGGATCACGCCGCGCATGCGCGCCTGCAGGTTCTCGGCCGCGACCCCCTGCAGCCCCATCTCGGACTCGAACACGTCGACGAACGGGCGGATCGCCTGCACGCGGTAGTCCGCCCCGATCCGCTTCGCCAGGTCGGCCGCGTCGTCCTTGCTGTGGTCCGAGGAGTACACCGACGGCATCGAGACGCCGACCACGTTCTGCCCGCCGATCGCGTCCGCGGCGATCGCGGCGACCAGGGCCGAGTCGATCCCGCCCGACAGCCCGAGCGTCACGCTGCGGAAGCCGTTCTTGCGGACGTACCCGGCCAGCCCCGTCACCAGGGCGCGGTAGACCTCTTCGTCCTCGCTCAGCGGCGCCGCCACGGGACCGTGCGCGGCGGGCTCGTCGGCATCCGCCAGGTCCCACAGCAGCAGGTGCTCGACGAACTGCGGCGCCGAGGCGAGCAGCTCGCCGTCCGCACCGACCACGAACGAGCCGCCGTCGAAGACCAGGTCGTCCTGCCCGCCGACCAGGTTCACGTACACCACGGGGGCGTCGACCTCACGGGCCCGCCGGGCGGCCAGCTCGGTGCGCACGTGGCCCTTGCCCTCCTCGTAGGGCGAGCCGTTGGGCACGACGAGCAGGTCGATGTCGTGCTCGTCCATCTGCGAGACGGGCCCGCCGTCCTGCCAGATGTCCTCGCAGATCACGACGCCGACGCGGCGCCCGGCCACGTCGACCACGCATGTGTCCTCGCCGGGGACGAAGATGCGCCGCTCGTCGAACACGCCGTAGTTGGGCAGGTGATGCTTGTCGTAGCGGGCCAGCACCTGCCCGCGGTGCAGCACGACGGCCTGGTTGGTCGGCCGCACCTGTGCGTCCGGCTCGGTGCTCGTCAGCCGCTCGCCGATCGTGCCGACGACCACCGTGAGGTCGCCCAGGCCGGCCTCGACGAGGTCGGCGGCGGTGCGCTGCACGGCGGCCTCCGCGGCGCGACGGAACGAGGCACGCAGCGCGAGGTCCTCGACCGGGTAGCCCGCCAGGGTCATCTCCGGGAAGACGACGAGCGCCGCCCCGGCCTGCGCCGCGCGACGCGACCACTCGAGGACCAGGCGGGCGTTCGCGTCGACGTCGCCCACGCACGTGTCGACCTGTGCCAGGGCGATGCGGGTGAGAGCCATGCCGCGAGCCTATCGACCGCGGACCACGGTCGGACGACACCGCGGACGACAGTGCGGACGACAGCGCGAACCACGGTGCGCAGGACACTGCGCACGCCAGCCGGACGTCAGCCGGACGACACCGTGGACGTCAGCCGGACGACGTCCCCTCGCAGGGCCGTTGATCGGGCAGGATGTACCGCATGGACAGGCAGCAGGAGTTCGTGCTCCGTACGGTCGAAGAGCGGGACATCCGCTTCATCCGCCTCTGGTTCACCGACGTGCTCGGCATGCTCAAGTCGGTGGCGATCGCCCCGGCCGAGCTCGAGGCCGCGTTCTCCGAGGGCATCGGCTTCGACGGCAGCGCGATCGAGGGCCTGACGCGCGTGTACGAGGCCGACATGATCGCCAAGCCGGACCCCACGACGTTCCAGGTGCTGCCCTGGCGTGGTGAGCGGCACGGCACCGCGCGCATGTTCTGCGACCTGCTGACCCCCGACGGTGAGCCCTCGCTCGCCGACTCCCGGCAGGTGCTCAAGCGCGCGCTGCAGAAGGCGAGCGACAAGGGGTTCACGTTCTACACGCACCCCGAGGTCGAGTTCTACCTGTTCGAGGCCCCCGCGGACCCCGCGCAGAAGCTCGTCCCGGTCGACCAGGGCGGCTACTTCGACCACGTGCCGCGCGGCACCGCGCACGACTTCCGGCGTGCGGCGATCACGATGCTGGAGTCCATGGGCATCTCGGTGGAGTTCTCCCACCACGAGGCCGGCCCGGGCCAGAACGAGATCGACCTGCGGTACGCCGACGCGCTGACCACGGCCGACAACATTATGACGTTCCGCACGGTCGTCAAGGAGGTCGCGCTCGAGCAGGGCGTGTTCGCCTCGTTCATGCCCAAGCCGCTGGCCGACCAGCCGGGTTCGGGCATGCACACGCACCTGTCGCTGTTCGAGGGCGACCGGAACGCCTTCCACGAGCCGGGCAACCAGTTCGAGCTGTCCGGCGTCGCGCGCTCGTTCATCGCCGGTCTGCTCACGCACGCCGCCGAGATCACCGCGGTCACCAACCAGTTCGTGAACTCCTACAAGCGGCTGTGGGGCGGCGCCGAGGCGCCCAGCTACGTCTGCTGGGGCCACAACAACCGCTCCGCCCTGGTCCGCGTGCCGATGTACAAGCCCGGCAAGGGCAACTCGAGCCGCGTCGAGTACCGCTCGATCGACTCCGCCACGAACCCCTACCTCGCGTTCGCCGTCGTGCTCGCCGCGGGGCTCAAGGGCATCGAGGAGGGCTACGAGCTGCCCGAGGGCGCCGAGGACGACGTGTGGGAGCTGACCGACGCCGAGCGTCGCGCGCTGGGCATCGAGCCCCTGCCGACCACGCTGGACGAGGCCATCGCCGTGATGGAGCGCTCCGAGCTGGTCGCCGAGACGCTCGGCGAGCACGTCTTCGACTTCTTCCTGCGGAACAAGCGGCAGGAGTGGATCGACTACCGCACGCAGGTCACGCCGTACGAGCTGCGGCGGTTCCTGCCGGTCCTGTGAGGCTCTGGTGAGCACCCCGACGCCTGCAGGGCGTGGATCGACCCTCACCGGGCGGCTCACGCGTGCCGGCGTGACGGATGCGGCGCGCGCCGTGCGGCTGCTCGACGACGCCGCGCTCGTCGCGCTCGTGCCCGAGCCCGCCGACCTGCTCCTGGGTCCGCTCGCCGAGGTCGCCGACCCCGACCAGGCGCTGCTCACGCTCGCCAAGCTCGCCGGTGCGGTCGGCGGCCCCGACGCGCCGCTCGGTGCGTTGCTGCGTGACGTGCTGGTGAGCGACGGGCCCGCCCGGCAGAGGCTGCTGGCGGTGGCGGGCGCGTCCGTGGCGCTCGGGGACACCCTCGTGGCGCACCCGGAGAACCTGCACGTGATCGTCGACGAGAGCCCCGGGACCGGGGTGCCGGTCGAGCAGGTGCGCGCCGAGCTGCTCGTGGCGGTCGGCGCCGACCCCGACGCCGACGTGCCCGTGGCCGCGCTGGCCGGGGGAGCGGGCACCGACGCGATGCGGCTCGCCTACCGGGCGCGCCTGCTGCGCATCGCGGCGACCGACCTGACCAGCGCCGACCCGCTGTCCCGGCTGCCCGGCGTCGCCGCGGCGCTCGCCGATCTCGCCGGCGCCGCGCTCGAGGCCGCGCTCGCGGTCGCCCGTGCCGAGCTCGACGACCACGGTCGCGGCGTGCGGATCGCGGTGATCGGCATGGGCAAGGGCGGCGGCCGTGAGCTGAACTACGTCTCCGACGTCGACGTCATCTACGTCGCCGAGCCCGTGGACGGCGCGGCGGAGGACGAGGCGATGGCTGTCGGTGCCCGCCTCGCCGCCGGTCTGGCCCGGGTGTGCTCCACACCGTCGGGCGAGCCCGCGCTCTGGCCGGTCGACGCCGCGCTGCGGCCTGAGGGCAAGGACGGCCCCCTGGTCCGCACGCTCGCCAGCCACCGCGCCTACTACGAGCGCTGGGCGCGCACGTGGGAGTTCCAGGCGCTGCTCAAGGCGCGGCCGCTCGCCGGCGACCGTGCGCTGGGCGAGGCCTACGTCGAGGCCGTGAACCCGTTCGTGTGGTCGGCCGTGCAGAGACCGAACTTCGTCGAGGACTCCCAGGCCATGCGTCGCCGGGTCGAGCAGCACGTGCCCGCGGCCGAGGCCGACCGGCAGCTCAAGCTCGGGGTCGGCGGGCTGCGCGACGTGGAGTTCACCGTCCAGCTGCTGCAGCTCGTGCACGGCCGGGCGGACGAGGAGATCCGCAGCCCGAGCACCCTCACGGCCCTCGCGGCCCTGGCCGCCGGCGGCTACGTCGGCCGGGAGCACGCGGCGCAGCTGGCGGTCTGCTACCGGCTGCTGCGCGTGCTCGAGCACCGCATCCAGCTGTTCCGGCTGCGCCGCACGCACCTGATGCCGACGGCCGAGGCCGACCTGCGCCGGCTCGCCCGGTCCGTCGGCATGCGGGCGGAGGGTGCCGAGGGCCTCGTCGAACGCTGGCGTCAGGTGCGTCGTGACGTGCGACGCCTGCACGAGGAGCTCTTCTACCGTCCCCTGCTGCCCGCCACGGCCCAGCTGTCGACGGAGGAGGCCAGCCTCGCCCCGGATGCCGCCCGCGCCCGCCTGTCGGCCATCGGCTACGCCGACCCGGCCGGGTCGATGCGGCACATCGCGGCGCTCACCGAGGGCATCTCGCGCCGCGCGGCCATCCAGCGCCAGCTCCTGCCGGTGATGCTGGGGTGGTTCGCCGAGGGTGCCGATCCCGACGGCGGGCTGCTCGCGTTCCGTCGGCTCTCGGACGAGCTGGGCGCCACGCACTGGTACCTCAAGCTGCTGCGCGACTCCGGAACCGCTGCACAGCGCCTCGCGCACGTGCTCTCGACCTCGCGGTACGTGGCCGACGCCCTCACCCGCTCGCCCGAGTCGGTGACCTGGCTGGCCGAGGACGCCGACCTGCAGCCGCGCACCCTCGAGCGGCTGCGTTCCGAGGCCGACGCCGTGCTCACCCGCGCCCACGAGCCCGTGCCCGCCGCCACGGCGCTGCGGGCGCTGCGTCGCCGTGAGCTGGCTCGCACGGCCGCCGCCGACGTGCTGGGCGTCGTGACGGGCACGCGCGCCTCGCAGAGCCTGACCGCCGCCGCCGACGTCGTGCTCTCCGGGACGTTGCGGATCGCCGAGTCGGAGGCACGTGCGGCCCGCGGTCTCGAGGACAGCCCCACCCGCCTGCTGGTGGTCGCGATGGGTCGCCTCGGCGGACGCGAGATGGGCTACGCCTCGGACGCGGACGTGCTGTTCGTGCACGACCCCGTGCCCGGCGTCGACCCGGTCGAGGCCCAGGAGTTCGCCCTGGCCGTCGCGACGGGTGTGCGGGCGCTCACCGGCGCGGTCGGGGCCGAACCCGTCCTCGAGGTCGACGCCGACCTGCGACCCGAGGGGCGCAACGGTCCGCTCGTGCGCTCGTTCTCCGCCTACGCCGAGTACTACGAGCGCTGGTCGTCCCCGTGGGAGAGCCAGGCCCTGCTCCGGGCGCGACCGGTGGCCGGTGACACCGGGCTCGGCGAGCGGTTCATGACCCTCGTCGACCCGCTGCGCTACCCGGCAGGCGGGCTCGACGCGGCGACGGTGCGCGAGGTGCGGCGGATCAAGGCGCGCGTCGAGGCAGAGAGGTTGCCTCGGGGCGTGGATCCCGCGCGGCACCTCAAGCTCGGACGGGGTGGCATCGCCGACGTGGAGTGGACGGCCCAGCTGCTGCAGCTGCAGCACGCCCACGAGGTGGTCGGGCTGCGCACGACGGGCACGCTCGACGCGCTGTCCGCAGCGATGCAGGCCGGGCTTCTCGACGCCTCCGACGGGGCCGTCCTCGCCGACGCGTGGCTCCTGGCCTCACGGCTGCGCGACGCGAACGTGCTGTGGACGGGTCGCGCGGGCGGCGCCCACGCCGACGTCCTGCCCCACGACCGGCGGGCGCTCGCCGGGGTGTCGCGGGTCGTCGGATACCCGGCCGGGGCGGGCGGCGAGCTCGAGGAGGACTACCTGCGCACGGCTCGCCGGGCCCGCGCGGTCGTCGAACGGGTCTTCTACGGCTGATCCTCGCCGCCGTCGGCCGGTGCGACGGCAGCTCCGGCCGTGGTCGGTTCGCTCTCCTCGGTGTCCTCCGCCTGCGGGGGCGTCTCCTCGTCTTCCTCCGGTGCCGATCGAGCGCCCCGGTCCTCCCGCAGCATCTCGGAGTCGACGAGCTCGTGCCGACGCAGGTACACGTTGGACACGGCCTGGATCGTCGCTGCCACGGGCAGCGCGAGGAAGGCCCCGAGGGCGCCGAAGACCGCGCCGAACGCCAGCACGGCCAGGAACGACACGGCCGGGTTGAGCGCGAGCGAGCGGGCGGAGACCTTGGGCGCGAACACCAGGTTCTCCAGCTGCTGGTAGGCGATGATGAACGCCAGCACGAGCAGGCCCTTGAGCGGTGAGACCGACAGTGCGACGACGACCGGGAGCGCCCCGCCGATGTAGGTGCCGATGGTCGGCACGAACTGCGAGACGACGCCCGTGAACGCAGCCAGGGGCAGCGCGTAGGGGATGCCGAGCACCGTCAGGAAGATGAACGTGAACACGGTCGACAGCGCCGCGAGCACGATGCGCGAGTTGATGAAGTCGGCGACCTTCTCCTGCGAGACCTCCCACAGGCGCAGCACCTCGCGCTGCCGGTGCGGGGCCAGGTAGCGGCAGATGGCGGCGCGGAACTTCGGCCCGGCGCTGGCCATGTAGTAGACGACGAGCAGCACGGCGCTCGTCGTGAACAGCCCGCCGAGCACGGACGTGCCGACCCCGACGATGCCGGGGGCGAGGTCCTGCCAGTTGTTGCCGAGGGTGTCCAGCAGCTCGACCTGGGTGGGCAGATCGAGCCCGAAACGGGTGTCCGCGAAGTCGGTCAGCTGGGTGTAGAACGTCGGCAACGACTGCACGAGCTCGATGAGCTGCGTGACGAAGAGGCCGCCGAACAGCCCGAGCAGCCCGAGGATCACCACGATCGAACCGATCATCACGATCCCGGTCGCCCGGGTCCGCCGGACGCCCCGTCGGACCAGCCACGCGATGAGCGGCTCCATGGCCAGGGCGAGGAACCACGAGATCACGACGATCGTCGTCACGGTGCCGAGCATCGACAGCGCCCGCCAGGCGAGGATCGCGGCGAAGACGGCCAGCACGCACAGCAGCAGCGCCTGCGGGAGCCATGCGGGAGGACGCCGGGCGTCCCATCCGGAGGTCGGCGTGGTGCGTCGGATCACGGGTCCTCCAAGGCTGTTGTGCAGGCCCGGTCGAACCCGCCCGCCGACGGTACCGCGGTGCGCCGCGGGAGCCTCGAGCTGCTCGCGTGTTCGGGTCTCGATGCTCGGTGCGCAGCCGACGTCGCCGAGCCCGGGCGGTGCCTCGACCGGCCCCTAGGATGGCCGCCATGACGCGGTACGAGGAGCGGTCGCCGAGCCGCCGTGCCTGGCTGACGCTCCTGGGGGCCTGCGCCGTCGTCTGGCTCGCTCTGCTCGTGCTCGATCCAGGCTTCGTCCTCGAGGCGAGCATCATCGTCGCCATCCTGGGGGGCGTCGGTGCGGTCACGATGTGGAGCACGGGACGGTACGGCAACATCCGGCTGACCGACTCCGAGCTCCGGGTGGGACGCGCATCGATCCCTCTGACGGAGCTGCACCCGTGGGGGGTCACGGAACCGGGCCGGGAGGTCCACGGGAAGCTCGTCGGGGGAGCCTACGGATCGACCCTGGGGTCGCAGGTGGTCGGGCTGACGCGACGCGACGGCACGCACGTCCTCGTCCGGTCGACGGCACCCGACGCCCTGCGTGCGGCTCTCGAGGCCGCCCTGACCCCGTACCGCGCGGGCGGCTGAGTCTCTCCGGCCCGAGCAGCGCGAAGGGCGCCCCCCGGAGGGAGCGCCCTTCGCACCGTCACTGACCGGGAGCAGCCGATCAGACGTCGTAGTAGAGCTCGAACTCGTGCGGGTGCGGCCGCAGACGGATCGGGTCGACCTCGGCGGAGCGCTTGTAGTCGATCCACGTCGAGATGAGGTCGGGCGTGAACACGTTGCCGGCCGTCAGCCAGTCGTGGTCGGCCTCGAGGTTGTCCAGCACCTCGGCGAGCGAGCCGGGGACCTGCTGGATGAGGGCGTGCTCCTCGGGGGGCAGCTCGTACAGGTCCTTGTCGACCGGCTCCGGCGGCTCGATGCGGTTCTGGATGCCGTCGAGACCGGCCATCAGCATGGCCGCGAACGCCAGATAGGGGTTCGACGACGGGTCCGGCACGCGGAACTCGATGCGCTTGGCCTTCGGGTTCGACCCCGTGACCGGGATGCGGATGCAGGCGGAGCGGTTACGGGCCGAATAGACCAGGTTGACCGGGGCCTCGAAGCCGGGGACCAGGCGGTGGTAGGAGTTCACCGTCGGGTTCGTGAAGGCCAGCAGCGCGGGGGCGTGCTTGAGCAGGCCGCCGATGTACCAGCGGGCCATGTCCGACAGGCCGCCGTAGCCCTTCTCGTCGAAAAACAGCGGCTTGCCGTCCTTCCAGAGGGACTGGTGCACGTGCATGCCCGAGCCGTTGTCGCCGAAGAGCGGCTTCGGCATGAAGGTCGCCGTCTTGCCGGCCTCGTGCGCGACGTTCTTCACGACGTACTTGAAGAGCTGCACCTTGTCGGCCGACTTGGCGAGCTCGTCGAAGCGGTAGTTGATCTCCGCCTGGCCGGCGGTGCCGACCTCGTGGTGGGCGCGCTCGACCTGCAGGCCCAGGGCGTCGAGCTGCAGCGAGATCTTGTCGCGCAGGTCGGCGAACATGTCGACCGGGGGGACCGGGAAGTAGCCGCCCTTGTAGGGCGTCTTGTGGCCGAGGTTGCCACCCTCCTCGACGCGGCCCGTGTTCCAGGCGGCCTCGATGGAGTCGATGTAGTAGTACGAGGCGTTCTGCTTCGTCTCGAAGCGCACGTCGTCGAAGATGTAGAACTCGGCCTCGGGCGCGAAGAACGCGGTGTCCGCGATGCCGGTCGAGCGCAGGTACGCCTCGGCCTTGGCGGCGACCTGGCGCGGGTCGCGGCTGTAGGGCTCGTCGGTGTACGGGTCGACGATGTGGAAGTTGATGTTCAGCGTCTTCTCGGCCCGGAACGGGTCGAGGTAGGCCGTCGTGACGTCGGGGATGAGCTTCATGTCCGACTCGTGGATGGCCTGGAAGCCACGGATCGAGGACCCGTCGAACATCTGGCCGTCGGTGAAGAACGCCTCGTCGATCGACGCCGCAGGCACGTTGAAGTGCTGCATGACGCCGGGCAGGTCACAGAAGCGGACGTCGACGAACTTGACGTCCTCGCTCTTGATGAACGCCAGGACTTCCTCTGGCTTGCTGAACATCCGCTGCTCCTCGGTTGGTGGTGCCCTTGGGGACGGGCCTCGCCCGACGCTACGAGCGGGCGGTTTCCCTGCGGTGTACCCATTGTTTCGACCGTGTTACGACATGGGGCCGTGTGTAACGCTCGATCGACCTGTCGAGCCGGGTGCCCGACGGGCCCAGCCTAGGCTGGGCTGGTGGCAGAACGTGAGGGTGTCGGCTCCTGGCTCGAAGGCGGGCCCGGTGGGGGCGCGGGTGCGCCGGTTCGAGGGCGACGGCTGGGCCTGCCCGCCGAGGGTCCCGGATCGCTCGCGCGCCTCGGTCGCCGCGTGGTCGGTCTCGGCATCGACTGGGTCGCCAGCCTGGCCGTGTCCGCGGCCCTGTTCGACGGCGACCCCATGGCCACGCTCGGGGTCTTCGCGGTCGAGAACGTCGTGCTCGTCGCCACGCTGGGCCACACCCTCGGGCACCGGGTGGCCGGTCTGCGCGTGCGCCGGCTGCTCGCGCCGCGCACGGGTCCGACCCCGGTCGACGCGCCGGCGGACGCGGGGGCACCGGGTCTGATCCCGGCGCTCGTGCGCACGGTGCTGCTGTGCCTCGTGGTCCCCGCGGTCGTGTGGGACGCGGACGGTCGCGGGCTGCACGACCGGGCCGCAGGGACGGCGATCGTCCGGCGCTGACGAGGACGGACGCCGCCCGGACCCGGGAGGTGTCCGACGCGCGCTCGCCTCAGCGGCCGCGCATGCCCTTGCGGTCCGGGCGGGCGCGCATCGGGTCGACACCCTTGGGCAGCGGCATCTTCACGCCGCCGAGCGCCCGCAGACGCTTGTCGATCTCGGCGACCTCCTGCTTGGTCAGCGTCGGGCGCAGCTTCTGCACCGCGCGGGGGAGCTTGCGCAGCGGCACCTGGCCCTCGTCGTTGCCCGACTGGATCAGGGTGATCGGCACGCCCGACAGGAGGCGCGCGGTCCGCTTGCGCTCGCCCTCGAGCAGCTTGGCGATGCGGTGCGTCGGACCCTCGCCGACCAGGACGATGCCGGCACGACCCAGACCCCGGAAGATCGCGTCCTGGGTGCGCGGGTCGACCGCGACGGGCTCCTCGGGGAAGCTCCAGCCGCGGCGGATGGTGCGCAGCGCGGCGAGCGAGGCCCCGGGCTGGCCCTCGATCTGGGTGTAGGCCGCGGTCTCGGCCTTGCGCCCGAGCACGAACATCGCGCCGAGGACGGCGAACGGGATGCTGAGCAGCAGCAGGTACACGACCGCGTGCACCAGGAGCCCGATCACCAGGCCGAGGGCGATCGTCCCGACGAAGACGGCCAGGACGACCCAGGTGACCGACGGGTCGTACTTGCGGGTCATCTGGTAGGCCTGCCACACCTGGTGGTACCAGCGGACCTTCTTCACCTTCGCCGCGGGTGCGGGGGAGTTCGTGCTCTCACGGGCCATGCGGGCGAGTCTACCGAGCCGCGGGCCTTCTCCTGGCCCTCGGGCGAGCGCCCGCTGCGCCGCCCGCCCGGCGCCGCTCGGGTGTCAGCGTGCGAGCAGGCTCGACGCCTCCTGGCGGGCCGTGGTCGGCTCGCCGAGGTGGGCGAGCGCCTCCGGGATCGGCCGGTCGTACCGCCGCATGGCCTGGCCCCACAGCCGCCCGGCACGGTACGAGGAGCGCACGAGCGGACCGGACATGACGCCGAGGAACCCGAGGCGCTCGGCCTGCGCGGACAGCTCCACGAACTCCTCGGGCCGAACCCAGCGGGCCACCGGGTGGTGGCGCACCGAGGGGCGCAGGTACTGGGTGATCGTGATGATGTCGCAGCCCGCACCGTGCAGGTCGGCGAGGGCCTCCACGACCTCCTCGGTCGTCTCGCCCATGCCGAGGATCAGGTTGGACTTGGTGACGAGGCCGGCCTCGTGGGCGCGGGTGATCACCGACAGCGACCGGTCGTAGCGGAAGCCCGGGCGGATCTGCTTGAAGATGCGCGGCACGGTCTCGAGGTTGTGCGCGAGCACCTCGGGCCGCGAGTCGTTGACCTCGTCGAGCAGCTCGGGGACGGCGTTGAAGTCGGGGATGAGCAGCTCGACCCCGGTCGCGGGGTTGACCGCGTGGATCTGGCGGACGGTCTCGGCGTACAGCCACGCGCCGCCGTCGGGCAGGTCGTCGCGTGCCACCCCGGTCACGGTCGCGTACTTCAGGCCCATGGCCTGCACGGACGATGCCACCCGGCGCGGTTCGTCGCGGTCCAGGTCGGCGGGCTTGCCGGTGTCGATCTGGCAGAAGTCGCAGCGGCGCGTGCACTGGTCTCCGCCGATGAGGAACGTGGCCTCGCGGTCCTCCCAGCACTCGAAGATGTTGGGGCAGCCGGCCTCCTCGCACACCGTGTGCAGGCCCTCGCGCTTCACGAGGCCCTTGAGCTCGGAGTACTCGGGTCCCATCGTGGCCCGGGTGCGGATCCACTCGGGCTTCTTCTCGATGGGCGTCTCGGCGTTCCGGGCCTCGATCCGCAGCATGCGTCGGCCGTCGGGTGCGATGGTCACCGGGTCAGGGTAACCGCGTCGCGTCGCCGGCTCCCGGTCGCGGAACGGTCCGTGGGCGAGGCGCCCGTCACACCACCGGGACCTCGGTCCCTGCCGTTTGCACGGGCTTTGCGTGAGTCTGGGGTGATCGTTGCGGCACGGCCAGGGACGTCACCGAGGACGGACCACCGAACCAGGGCTCGACGCCGCCGAGCGCGGAAGGGGTGGGGGCCGTGCGCGTACTGGTCACGGTCGCCTCGCGGCACGGGGCGACGCAGGAGATCGGTGCCGAGATCGCCCAGGTGCTGCGGGACGCCGGCCATGTGGTCGACGAGACGGCACCGGACGACGTCGACGCCGTGCGCGAGTACGACGCGATCGTGCTCGGCTCGGCCGTGTACGTGGGCAGGTTGGCGGCCTCGCTGCGCGACCTCGTGGACCGTCAGGCCGGACAGATCCGGCAGCGGCCGTCGTGGCTGTTCTGGTCGGGGCCGATCGGCGACCCGCCGGTACCGGCGACCGTGCCGGACGACGTCACGACCGTGGCCTCGCGCACGGGTTCGGCCGACCCGCGGGCGTTCGCGGGGCGGCTCGACCGCACGGACCTCAACCTGAGCGAACGGGCGCTCGTGGCACTCACCCGCGCCGAGCCGGGCGACTACCGCGACCTCGACGACGTGCGGGCGTGGGCTGCGACGATCGTCAGGGAGCTCGCGGCGGTACGCCCGCACCAGCAGCCGCGGCGCTGAGGCCCGCGTTCGCCGCGAGCAGCGGTGCGAGCGTGTCCTGCAGGTGCCGGCGCACGAGCGGCACGACCTCCAGCACGCTCACGTGCGTTCCGCGCTCGGCGCTCAGCGAGGTCACGCCCGCATCGGCGATGCCGCACGGCACGATCCGGTCGAACGCCGACAGGTCGGAGCAGCAGGTGAGCGCGAAGCCGTGCATGGTCACGCCCTTGGCGACGCGGACCCCGATGGCGGCGACCTTGCGCTCGGGCCGTGCGTCGGGCGTGCCGGCCGGGTCGGCGGGGAACCACACGCCGCTGCGACCCTCGACGCGGACCGCCTCGAGCCCGAGTTCCGCGCACGTGCGGATCAGCGCCTCCTCGAGCGCGCGCACGTACCGGACGACGTCGACCGGTGAGGCCAGCCGCACGATCGGGTACCCGACGAGCTGCCCGGGGCCGTGCCAGGTGATGCGCCCGCCACGGTCGACGTCGACCACGGGCGTGCCGTCGACCGGACGGTCCCACGTGGCCGTCCGCCGCCCGGCGGTGTACACGTCCTCGTGCTCGACGAGCAGCAGGGTGTCCTCCTGCTCGCCCGCCACGACCGCGGCGTGGACGGCGCGCTGCCTCTCCCAGGTCGGCACGTAGGGCAGCAGCCGCTCGCCCAGGTGGAGCTCGTCGACACGCATGGGGCTCAGGCTAACCGGCCCCCGTCGGCGTCGGGCGCCGTGCTCTCGGCGGCCTCGTCGGACCGTTCAGACCGTTCGGGCCGGGCGACGAGGACCAGCAGGTCGTGCAGCTGGGCCACCTGCTCGGGCGTGAGCCCGCGGGTCACCATCGCCTCGGCCGCGCGTGGGGCGGAGGCCTGGAGGAAGGCGCCGCGCCCGGCGTCGGTCAGCGCGATGACGTGACGGCGGCGGTCCTGCGGGTGCTCGGTGCGCGTGACGTAGCCGGTGCGCTGCATCCGGTCGAGCACGCGGCTGGTCGTCTGCTCGGTCACGCCGCACAGGTGCGCGAGCTCGCGCTGCGAGCGAGGTCCGCCCATGAGGTGCACGAGCACGGGCAGGCTGGCGTGGTTGAGGTCCCAGGCGGACAGGTGCGTGTTCCACTCGCGTTCGACACGGCGTGCCGCGGCGGACAGCAGGCGGCCGACCGGCCAGTCGCGGGGGTCGTCGGACCCGGCGTCGCGCGGCCTGCCAGGGGGCCCGTACCCGGCTCCCTGTCCGGGGTCCTCCGCGGTCGGGTCGATCATCGCTGCACCCTTCGGGCTTGTGCTCGTCGTGATCGGCACCCATGATACTCAGCATGCTGAGGAATTCATCGGGTGCCGTGCTGCGCGCTCTCGCCGTCGTCGTCGCACTCGGGGTGTGGCTGGGCATCGGGTCGGTCGGCGGCATGGCGCAGGGGAAACTCTCCCAGGTCCAGACGAACGACGCGGCGGCCTTCCTACCCACGACCGCCGAGTCGACGCAGGCCGCGGCGCTGTCCGCCGAGTTCGTCGAGACCGAGACGCTCCCGGCACTGATCGTGCTCGAGCCCGCCGCCGGCGGCGCCGTCACGCCGGAGCAGATCGCTGCGGTGCAGGACTTCGCCGCAGGCCTGGGCGACCTGCCGTTGCCTCAGGACGCAGGCGTCACCGGGACCTGGGGTCAGTACCTGGTCGCCGACCCGGTCGTCGCGCCGTCGCAGGACGGCGAGGCGATCCTCGTCGTGCTCTCCCTGGACGCCGTGGCAGCCGACCAGCAGCTCGGCGAGGACGGACGGGTCAGCACCGCGTTCGTCACCGAGGTGCGCGCCCAGCTCGACGAGCAGCTCGGCGCCACCGCGACGAGCGCAGGGGAGATCGGGCTGCACGCCTGGGTCACGGGCCCGGCCGGGTTCGTCGCCGACCTCGTCACCGCGTTCGGCGGCATCGACGGCGTCCTGCTGCTCGTCGCGCTCGGCGCCGTGCTCGTCATCCTCGTGCTCGTCTACCGCTCGCCGCTGCTGCCGCTCGCGGTGATCGTCACCGCCGTCTTCGCCCTCTGCCTCGCCGGGTGGGTCATCTACTCGCTGGCCGACGCCGACGTCATCGTGCTCAACGGGCAGTCCCAGGGCATCCTGTCGATCCTCGTGGTCGGCGCATCCGTCGACTACGCGCTGCTGCTCGTGGCCCGCTACCGCGAGGAGCTGCGGCACGTCGAGCAGCCGTGGACCGCGATGCGCCGGGCCCTGCGTGCCTCGTTCGAACCCATCGCCGCGAGCGCCGGGACCGTGATCGCCGGACTGCTGTGCCTCCTGCTGTCCGACCTCGCCTCCAACCGCGACCTCGGACCGGTCGCCGCGATCGGCATCGCCTCGGCGTTCCTCGCCGTGCTCACGTTCCTGCCCGCCCTCCTGCTCGTCGGCGGGCGGCGCGCACGCTTCTGGTTCTGGCCGCGGACCCCGCGCCCCGAGCGTGCGGACGTCACGGCGGGCATCAGGGCTGACGTCGCTGCTGTGGAGACCGACGCGCCCGGCGCCGACGCCCTCGTCCGCGAGCACGGAGCCTGGGTCCGTCTCGCCCGGTGGGTCGGCGCGCACGCCCGACCGGTCTGGATCGTCACCACCCTCGCCCTCGCGCTCGGTGCCGCGTTCCTGCCCACGCTGCAGGCCGACGGCACCAGCCAGAGCGACGTCTTCCTCACCGACGTCGACTCGGTCGCCGGTGAGCAGGTCGTGGCCGACCACTTCCCGGCCGGCGCCGTGCAGCCCGCGAACGTGATCGCCCCGGCCGAGGACCTCGACGCCGTCGTGGCTGCCGCCACCGACGTCCCCGGGGTCGCCACGGTCACGCCCTACACGGGAGCGGCCACCGGAGCACCCGGCTCGGGAGCCGGCGAGGAGCCGGTCGTGGTCGACGGCAACGTGCGCGTCGACGTCGCCACCAGCGCGCCCTCCGACTCCCGCGAGGCCGTCGCCACCGTGGAGGCCCTGCGGGAGGCCGTGCACGCCGTCTCGCCGGACGCGCTCGTCGGCGGTGCGGCCGCGCAGACGCTCGACACCAACGCGGCCAGCGCGAGCGACCTGCGCACGATCGTCCCGGCCGTGCTGCTCGTCATCGTGCTGATCCTCATGCTGCTGCTGCGCTCGGTCGTCTCGGCGGTCGTGCTGCTCGCGGCGAACGTCCTCTCGTTCGCCGCCTCGCTCGGCGTCGCGGCCGTCGTGTTCAACCACGTGCTCGGCTTCCCCGGGGCCGACCCGTCCGTCCCCCTGTACGCGTTCGTGTTCCTGGTCGCGCTGGGTGTCGACTACTCGATCTTCCTCATGACACGGGTGCGCGAGGAGTCGCTGCGATCCGGGACCCGTGACGGGGTCGTCCGCGGGCTCGCCGTCACCGGCGGGGTCATCACGTCCGCCGGTGTCGTGCTCGCCGCCACGTTCGCCGCGCTCGGCGTGATCCCGCTGCTGTTCCTCGCCCAGCTGGCGTTCATCGTCGCGTTCGGCGTCCTCCTGGACACGCTCGTGGTCCGCAGCCTCCTGGTGCCGGCCGTCGTGCACCAGCTCGACTCGCGGACCTGGTGGCCCGGGCGCCTGTCGCGCCCCGGGGTCCCCGGCGGGCGCGCCGACGTGGGCGAACGCGCCGAGGACGCTCGTCAGGAGTCGGCGCCCGTGCAGCCGTAGGGTGGCGGCATGGACTCGTTGCGCGTCGGGATCATCGGGTACGGGGGAGCGGGCCGGGGGATCCACTCGCGTCTGCTGCGGGAGGCGCACCAGCGGGTGACGCACGTCGTCACCCGCTCGCGCGCGGCCGAGGTGCACCACGACTGGCCGCACGCGAACGTGCTCCCCGACGTGCACTCGCTCCTCGCGCACGCCAGCGTGCTCGACCTCGTCGTGGTCGCCAGCCCGACCGGCGAGCACGCGGCCCACGTCCGCGCGGCCCTCGACGCCGGCCTGCACGTGCTCGTCGACAAGCCACTCGCGACGAGCGCCGCCGAAGGGCAGGCCCTCGTCGACGCGGCACTGCACGCCGGGGGGCGGCTGACCGTCTTCCAGAACCGACGGTGGGACCACGAGCAGCTGACCCTGCAGGCCGTGCTCGCCTCGGGCGAGCTGGGGAACGTGCACCGGTTCGAGCGACGCTGGGAGAGGTTCCGGCCCGTCCCGCAGGACCGCTGGAAGGAGAACGACCCGCGGTCCGGCGGACTGCTGCTCGACCTCGGCGCCCACCTCGTCGACTCCTCCGTCCAGCTGTTCGGCCCGGTCGTGTCCGTGTACGCCGAGCTCGCCTCACGCACCACCGCCGCGGTCGACGACGTCTTCCTCGCGCTCACCCACCACGCCCAGGGTGGGCGCCCCGGCGTCGTCAGCCACCTGCAGGCCGGCGCGCTCGTGGGGGCGCCGGGTCCGCGCACGCGCGTGCTGGGGGACCGCGGCGCGTACCTCGTGACGAGCTTCGAGGGCGAGCCGACGCCGTTCTCGGTGCTCGACGACGCCTACGAGGAAGGCCGTCGTCCGGGCGAGCCCGAGCACGAGGGCTGGATCGTCCGTGGGTCCGAACGGCACCCGGTGCCCCGCGCACACGGCGGCCACGTCGACCTCTACCGGGCCGTGGTGCGGTGGATCGTCGACGGCGGGCCCCCGCCGGTCGACCCGGCCGACGCCGTGCGCACCGCACGTGTGCTCGACGCGGCGCTGCAGTCCGCCCAGCAGGGTCAGGTCGTCCCGCTGCACTGACGCCGTAGGGCGCGTCCACCGTGCGGGGCTGTGGACAGCGCCGCACGGGCTCGGGCCGCACCGGCTTCGATGAGGGGGTGCCTGACCTTCCCCCTCCCGACGACGTCGCTCGCGCCATGCAGTACCTGGGGCTGCGCGTGCTCGCGCCCGTCGGCGCCGAGGGGACGGCGTGGCTGGGCGAGCCGATCGACGGCCCCGGATCCCCGGTCGAGCTGCACGTCGTGCCTGCGGTCGTCGACGACGCCCTGGCTGCACGGGCCGACGCGCTCCGGGCGATCCACCACGACCACCTGCCCGTCGTCCACGACGTCCTCGAGATCGCACCGGGCCGGCTCGCCCTCGTGGTCGAGCACGTCGACGGGCCCTCGCTGCGCATGCTGCGGGCCTCTCGCGCACCGCTGACCGACGCCGAGGCCGCAGGCGTGGCGATCCCGTTGGCCGGCGCCCTCGAGGCCCTGCACGCGGCGGGGACCGCGCACGGCGCGGTGTCGGGGAGCTCGGTCGTGATCCGCCCCGACGGCCGGCCGGTGCTGGTGGACCTGCGCGACAGCCTGCTGGGGTCCGGCACAGCCGCGGGCGACGTGGCTCACCTGGTTGCCACGCTGCTCGCGCAGATGCCGGACGAGGACGCCCACCGAGCAGCCGGTGACCCTGCGGGCACGCTGCGGGAGGCGCTCGTGGAGCTCGTGAGCGAGCCGGTCCCCGCGGCTGCGGTGGCCGTGACCTGCCTGCGTGTCGTGCCTCCTGAGCCGCTGCGGCTGCCGGACGACGCGGTGCTGGCCGGTTCCGGCGTCGCGGCGTGGTCGTCCGACACCGCCCTCGCCGACACTGCCCTTGCCGGCGACCTGCTCGCGGGTGACGTGCCTCCCGGTGAAGAGACGGCGTGGGAGTCGGTGCACCAGGACGTCCGCGCTCATGCGCGCCGCACGGCAGCCGACCTGCGCGTGCAGGGCAAGCAGGGCAAGGAGCGGACCCGCTCGGGTCGACGGGGTCGCTGGGGTCGCAGCCGCGTGCTCGCTGTGGTCGGCGCGTCGGTGGTCGTCCTGCTGCTCGTCGCGCTCGGCGCAGCGGCCCTGACCTCCTCGCGCCTGCCGTGGACGGAGGAGCGCAGGGACCTGCCGGCGGGAAGCGAGGCGACGTCACCCGCTGCGACGACCGACGCGGCCACGCCGGGCTCGCTCGCGCAGACCGCGGAAGACCTGACGGTACGGCGCGCCGAGGTGCTCGCCGACGGTGACGTGGCCGCACTGACCGACCTGGAGGTGCCCGACGGCCCGGCGCACGTCGCGGACCAGGCGCTCATGGCTTCGCTCGCCGACGTCACGCTCGAGGGCTACGGCGTCGACGTGCTGGCCACCGAGGAGCTCGACGCGGCGGAGAACGGCGACGCCCGGGTGGCGGTCACGTCCTCCGCCCGGGCCCATGTGCGCGAAGGGGCCGACGGGCGCTCGCAGGTCCCGGCGACGCAGGCGAGCACGGTGGTGCTCGTGCTGCGCAGCACGGACGCCGGGTGGCGGGTCTGGGACGTCGAGGCGGCGCCGTGACGGGGTGGGGTCCGGTCAGCGACCGTGGTGCGGGTGCTCGCCCACGACCCAGGCGGCTGCGGTCGCGATGTCGGCGTGGTCGGCACGGAACCCGCTCGCCCGGAGCGCGGCCGGCACCGCGCGGACGGAACCGAGGATCTCCGAGGAGAAGTCGCCCAGCACCGTGCGCAGCGCCCAGGACGGGACCGGCACGATCGCGGGGCGGTGCACCGCTGCGGCGAGGGCGGCCACCAGGTCGGCGTTGCGGGTCGCCTCGGCGACCATGTTCACCGGGCCGTGCACGGGAGCCGTCAGCAGGTGCTCGATCGCGCGGATCTGGTCGTGCAGCGTGATCCAGCTCCAGAACTGCCGACCGGAACCGAGTCGTCCCCCGACCCCCCAGCGCACGAGGGGCAGGAGCCGCGCCAGTGCCCCGCCGTGCGCATCGAGCACGACCGAGGTGCGCAGGTGCGCCACCCGCACCCCGGCGGCCTCGGCGGGCGCTGTCGCGGCCTCCCAGTCGCGCACGACCCCGGCGAAGTAGGTGGAGCCCAGCGCGGCGTGCTCGTCGAGGAGCTCCTCGCCACGGTCGCCGTAGGCGCCGATCCCCGAGGCCTGGAGCAGCACGTGCGGACCGGCGCCCTCGGCCAGGGTCCGCGCGAGGAGACCGGTCGTGTCGAGCCTCGAGGAGAGGACCTCGCGCTTGCGGGCGTCCGTGAGCCGACGTTCGCCCACGTTCACGCCGGCCAGGTTGATGACGGCGTCCGTGCCGGACAGCGCACGTGCGTCGAGGACGCCGACGCTCGGGTCCCAGGCGATCTCGTCGGCGGCGCGGGGTGCTGACCGGACCAGCCGCCGCACCTCGTGCCCGGCGGCACGCAGGTGGGGCACGAGCGCGCTGCCGATGAAGCCGTGCGAACCCGCGACGACGATCTGCATACCGGGAAGCCTACGTGCGGCGCGTGGCCGGCACGACGCACGCGAGCCCGGGTCCGTGGGACCCGGGCTCGCGTGGACCAGGACGTGCGGTCAGAGGCCGACCTCGGACTCGAACGCGCCGTCCTCGATGCGCTGCTTGATCGCGGACAGGTACCGCGAGGCGTCGGCGCCGTCGACCAGGCGGTGGTCGTAGGACAGCGACAGGTAGCACATCGAGCGGATCGCGATGACCTCGGCGCCGTCCGCGTCGGTGGCCACCACGGGCCGCTTGACGATGGCGCCCGTGCCCAGGATCGCCGAGGTGCCGCCGGGCACGATCGGGGTGTCGATGAGCGCCCCGCCCGAACCGGTGTTGGTGACCGTGAACGTCGCGCCGGACAGCTCGTCCGGGGTGACCTTGTTCCCCCGCGTACGACCGGCGAGGTCGACGATCTTGCGGGACAGGCCGGCCAGGTTCAGGTCGCCCGCGTCACGGATGACCGGCACGAGCAGACCGCGCTCGGTGTCGACCGCGATGCCGACGTTCTCGTGCCCGTGGTACGTGATCTGGTTGCCCTCGAGCACGCCGTTGATCTTCGGGTACGCCTTGAGCGCCTCGATCGCGGCGAGGACGAAGAACGGCAGGAACGTGAGGTTGACGCCCTCGCGTGCCTTGAAGTCGTTCTTCGCACGGGCCCGCAGGCGCGCCACCTTGGTCACGTCGACCTCGACGACGGTGGTCAGCTGCGCCTGCGTGTGCAGGGCCTCGACCATGCGCTCGGCGATGATCTGACGCAGGCGGCTCGCCTTCTCGGTCGTGCCGCGCAGCGGGGACACGGCCGGCACGTTCGCGGCCTTGGCTGCCGGAGCCGCGGGGGTCTCCACCGGGGCAGGAACGGCCTTGGCGGCCTCCGCCCTGGCTGCGGCCTCGAGGACGTCCTCCTTGCGGATCCGACCACCCACACCGGTCCCGACCAGGGTGCCGGCGTCCACGCCCTTGTCGGCCGCGAGCTTGCGGACGAGCGGGGTGAGGTAGCCGCCTGCGGCGACCGGGGGCGCTGCCGGCGCGGCGGCCACCGGTGCCGGGGCTGCAGCCGGGGCGGGAACAGCCGCGGGAGCCGCAACAGCAGGAGCCGCCGCGACGGGTGCCGGAGCGGGCGCGGCCGGTGCTGCAGCAACCGGTGCTGCGGCGATCGGTGCCGCGGCCGGAACCGGTGCGCCCGAGCCGATGAGCGCAAGCACGGCGCCGACCTCGACGGTCTCGTCCTCGCCCACGACGATCTGCAGCAGGGTGCCGGCGAACGGCGAGGGGATCTCGGTGTCGACCTTGTCGGTCGAGATCTCCAGGAGCGGCTCGTCCACGGCGACCTCGTCGCCGACGGCCTTCAGCCACCGGGTGACGGTGCCCTCGGTGACCGACTCGCCCAGGGCCGGAAGCGTCACGGGCGCACCCGCGACATCGCCGGACTGTGCCGGCTCAGCCGGCTGCGCGGGCTCCGCCGACTGTGCAGGCTCTGCCGGGGGAGCGGCAGGTGCCTCGGCGACGGGCGTGGCGGGAGCCTCGGCCTCGGGGGCCTGCGCCACCGGCGCCTCGGCGGAGGTGGACGCACCCTGCCCGGACCCGATGACGCCCAGGACGGCACCGACCTCGGCCGTCTCGTCCTCCTGGACGAGGATCTGCTCGAGGACGCCGGCGAACGGCGAGGGGATCTCCGTGTCGACCTTGTCGGTCGAGATCTCGAGCAAGGGCTCGTCGACCGCGACGGTGTCGCCCACGTTCTTCAGCCAGCGGGTGACGGTGCCCTCGGTGACGGACTCACCGAGCGCGGGAAGCTGCACGTTGTCGGACATGACCGCTCGTGTCTCCTTCGATCCTTCAGGTCAGTTGTGGGCGTGCAGCGGCTTGCCGGCCAGCGCCAGGTGCGCCTCGCCGAGAGCCTCGTTCTGCGTGGGGTGGGCGTGCACCAGACCGGCGACGTCCTCGGGGTAGGCCTCCCAGTTCACGATGAGCTGGCCCTCGCCGATGAGCTCGCCGACGCGCGCGCCGATCATGTGGATGCCGACGACCGGGCCGTCCTTCTGGCGCACGAGCTTGACGAAGCCCGTGGTGCCGAGGATCTGGCTCTTGCCGTTGCCGCCCAGGTTGTACTCGAGCGTCTCGACGCCGTCGGTGCCGTACGTCTCGCGCGCCTTGGCCTCGGTGAGGCCGACGGAGGCGACCTCGGGCTCGGAGTAGGTGACGCGCGGGATGCCGGACTCGACGATCGCCTGCGGGTTCAGGCCCGCGATCTCCTCGGCGACGAAGATGCCCTGCGCGAAGCCGCGGTGCGCGAGCTGCAGGCCGGGGACGATGTCGCCGACCGCGTAGATGTCGCCCACGCCGGTGTGCAGCCGCTCGTTCGTGATGACGAACCCACGGTCGAGGGTCAGGCCCTGCTCCTCGTACCCGAGGTCGGCCGTGCGCGGGCCACGGCCCACGGCGACGAGCAGGAGGTCGGCGTCGAACGTCTTGCCGTCCTCGAGGGTGACGTGCACGCCGTTCTCGTCCTGGGTCGCGCCGGCGAACCGGACGCCCAGGCTGAAGTTGATGCCGCGCTTGCGGAACGCGCGCTCGAACGCCTTGGACAGTGCCTCGTCCTCGTTGGCGACCAGGTGGGGCAGCGCCTCGACGATGGTGACGTCCGCACCGAAGGACTTCCACACGGAGGCGAACTCGGAGCCGATGACACCGCCACCGAGGACGACGACCGACTTCGGGATCCAGTCGAGCTGGAGGGCCTGGTCGGAGGTGACGATGCGCCCGCCGATCTCCAGGCCGGGCAGCGAGCGCGCGTAGGAGCCGGTGCCGAGCACGATGTGCTGGCCCGTGATGCGCTGGCCGTTCACCTCGACGGCGTCCGGGGCGACGAGGCGGCCGTAGCCCTCGATCACGGTGATCTTGCGCGACTTGATCAGGCCCTGCAGGCCCTTGTAGAGCCGGCCGATCACGGAGGCCTTGTACTCGTTCACGCCGTTGATGTCGACGTGGTCGAGCGTGGTGTGCACGCCGTAGTGGGCGCCCTCGCGGGCGTTGTCGGCCAGCTCGGCGGCATGCAGCAGGGCCTTGGTCGGGATGCAGCCCTGGTGCAGGCAGGTCCCTCCGACCTTGTCGGCCTCGATGAGGGCGACGGTCTTGCCGAGCTGTGCCGCACGGAGAGCGGCCGCGTAGCCGCCGCTGCCTCCGCCCAGGACGACGATGTCGAAAGCGGTGCCGTTGGTCTCGGCCACGTGCACACTCCTCACGCAGATGTGTGGTTCGAGGTCGTCGCCCATCTTGTCACCCTGGTGTGGCCCGATCGAACCGGAGCGGGCACGTTTCGGTGTGACGCTCGGAACAGTCGTCCCATGTCTGAGCTCGTCGGGTGTGCTAGCAGCGTGACGGGATCACCCAGAACTGGTCCCACGGGGCCAGGAAGTGCGGTCCGGGGCGCCCGGGTGTGGCTAGGCTCACCGGATGGGTCTGTTCTCCCGCAGGCGGCGTCCGGCCGCCACCGACGCGCCGACCGACAAGGCGGCGCGTGAGGCCACGCTCGCCCACCTTCGCGACTTCGTCGACACCCGTGTCGGCGTCGAGGCCTACGTCGAGCCGCGCACGAACGTCACGGCGACGACCGTCATGCTCGTGGCGACCGACGGGGAGTGGACCCGCCGACGGGTGCCCGACGAGAAGGCCGCGCACGAGATCGCCCGTGGCATGGGGATCCCCGTCTACGACGTGCAACGCACCGGCTACCCGCCGCGCGTGCGCGCCTGGAACTCCCGGCAGCGCCGAGGCGCGGAGCCCGACGTCGTCTGACGCCGGGCCCCGCGTGCTCAGGTCGTGCGCGCTCAGCGCGCCGCGCGGGCCTCGATCAGCCCGAGCAACGTGCGCACGCCGACGCCGGTGCCACCGGCCGGGGTGTACCCGTGCGGCGCCTTCTCGTTGAAGGACGGGCCGGCGATGTCCAGGTGCGCCCACGGCGTCGTGCCGACGAACTCCTGCAGGAACACGCCCGCCGTCAGCATGCCGCCGAACCGGTCGCCGATGTTGGCCAGGTCGGCGACCTTCGACTTCAGACCCGCGCGCAGCTCGCCGGGCAGCGGCATCGGCCAGAACTGCTCCCCGCTCGTCTCGGCGGCCGCCACGACCTCGGCACGCACGTCGTCCGAGCCCATCACGGCCGAGACGCGGTAGCCGAGCGCGACCATCTGCGCACCGGTCAGCGTCGCGATGTCGAGGACCACGTCGGGCTTCTCCTCGGTCGCGGCCACGAGCCCGTCGGCCATCACGAGCCGGCCCTCGGCGTCGGTGTTGAGGACCTCGACGGTCTTCCCGCCGCGGATCGTCACCACGTCCGAGGGACGCTGGGCGCTGCCCGACGGCATGTTCTCGGCCAGGCACAGCCACCCGGTCACCGCGACGGGCAGACCGAGCCGCGCGGCGGCGACCACGGTGTGGAGCACGGCGGCCGCGCCGGCCATGTCGGACTTCATGGCCTCCATGCCGGCCGCCGGCTTGATGGAGATGCCGCCGGAGTCGAAGGTGATGCCCTTGCCCACCAGGGCGACCTTCGCGCGCGGGCGCGTCGGGGTGTAGGCGACCTTGACCAGGCGGGGCGGGCGCACCGAGCCCTGCCCGACGCCGACGATGCCGCCGTACCCGCCGGCCACGAGTGCCTTCTCGTCGAGCACGGTGACCTTGAGCCCGCGGACCCCGGCGTCCTTGACGACGGTGCGGGCGATGTCGGCGAACGCCGCCGGGTACAGGTCGTTCGGCGCCGTGTTGACCAGGTCCCTCGTGGCGTGCACGGCGGCCACGACGACCTCGGCCCGCGCGACGGCAGCCGTCGCGGCCTTGTCCTTGGCCAGGGCGGTGACGACCGTCAGCGCCGCGACGGGGGCGGACGTCGCGGCGTCCGCCTCGCGGTACCGGGTGTAGGCGTACGCGCCGAGCAGTGCGCCTTCAGCGACGGCGGTCACCTGCTCGAGGTCGTCGGCAGGCAGCGCGAGGGCGACCGAGGCAGTCCCGCCCAGCTCGCGCGTGGCAGCACCGGCGGCGCGGCGCAGGGTCTCGGCCGACGGTGCCGTGTGCGGGCCGACGCCCGTGAGCACGAGGACGCGGGCGGACAGGCCCGCGGCGGGGATGCGTCGGACCTCGTCGACCGCGCCGGTCACGGCGAGCGTGCGCGCGTCCCGGGTCAGGTCGGCGCACAGCGCCGCGGGTAGCCAGTCGGCACCGAGGACGACGGGGGCACCGTCCTGCTGGGCGACGGCCACGACGAGGGCGTCGGTGGTCAGGCGGGTGGGGTTCTGCGAGGTCAGCGTCACGGTCACGGCTCGATCCTAGGCGCGGGTAGCCTGGGCGACCGTGACCGTGCCTCTCGCGCTGCTCGTCGTGGCGGCAGGCCTGGCCCTGGCCGCCTGGGCCCTGCGGTTCGTCGTCCGCGACCGTGCGGTCGTGCTGCGTCAGCTGTGGGGCGGTGCCGTCGTCGTCGGCCTGCTGCTGGTGCAGGCCGTCGTGCTCCTCGTGCGGACCGTCCAGGGGTTCGGCCCGGTCGCGGCCGGCGAGCTGTGGGGCTACGTGCTGACCCAGCTGCTCCTGCTGCCGGTCGCCGCCGCGTGGGCCTTCGCCGAACGCACCCGCTGGAGCTCGGTGGTCCTGGCGGTCGCCGCGGTGACGGTCGCCTTCCTGGAGTACCGGCTGCTGCAGATCTGGGGGACCGTGTGAGCACCGAGGCCCCTCGACCCGCCGACGGTGCGAGCGACCTGCCCACGGCCGCGGGCACGCATCGCAGCACCGGGACCGGACCCGGGCGGGCGCTCGTCGCCGTCTACGGCGTGTTCGCGCTCGCGGCCTGCGCGCGCGCCGGCTATCAGGTGGCCACCAAGTTCGACGACGCCCCGGTCGCCTACCTGCTCTCGGCGTTCGCCGGGCTCGTGTACGTGCTGGCGACGTTCGCGCTGGCGACCGACCGGCGCCGGCTGGCGTGGGCGGCCGTCGGCACCGAGCTCGTGGGAGTGCTGGCGGTCGGCGCGCTGTCCCTGCTGGACGCGGGCGACTTCCCGGACGAGACGGTCTGGTCGGCCTTCGGTCAGGGCTACGGCTACGTGCCGCTCGTGCTGCCGTTCCTCGGCGTCTGGTGGCTGTGGCGCACAGGACGGACGGCCGACGGGTCGCCTGCGCCCAACCGCTAGTTTGGGGCCGTGTACCGGCTCCTGTTCGACCTCGTCCTGCGCCGTCTGCCTCCCGAGAAGGCGCACGAGCTCGCCTTCGACCTGATCCGTGCGGTCGCTGCCGTGCCCGGGCTGCGTGCACTCGTGCACCTGTTCTTCCCGACGCCGGCGGCCGGTGCCGTCGAGCTGTGGGGTCGTCGGTTCCCTTCCCGGTTGGGCGTGGCGGCGGGGTTCGACAAGGACGCCCGGTGCGTGACCGGACTGACGATGCTCGGCTTCGGCTACGTCGAGATCGGCACGATCACGGCGCACGGGCAGCCCGGCAACGAGGCGCCGCGGATGTGGCGGATGGTCGAGCAGCGTGCTCTGCGCAACCGGATGGGGTTCAACAACGCCGGGTCGGCCGTCGCGGCGGAACGCCTGCAGCGTCTGCGGGCCACCCGTGCAGGGCGTGCGGCGGTCGTCGGGGTGAACATCGGCAAGACGAAGGTGACCGCTCCGGAGGACGCCCCCGCCGACTACGCGACCAGCGCCGGGCGGCTCGCACCGTACGCCGACTACCTGGTCGTGAACGTGTCCTCCCCGAACACGCCGGGCCTGCGCGACCTGCAGGCGGTCTCGAGCCTGCGCCCGATCCTCGAGGCCACCCGGGCGGCGGCCGACGAGGCCACCGACCGCGCCGGGCGACCGCGGGTCCCGCTCCTGGTCAAGATCGCCCCGGACCTGTCGGACGAGGACGTGGACGCGGTCGCCGACCTGGCCCTGGAGCTCGGGCTCGAGGGTGTGGTCGCTGTCAACACGACCATCGCGCACGACCTGGGACCGGGCGGTGTGTCGGGCCCGCCGCTGCTGTCCCGTGGCCTCGATGTGGTCGCCCGGCTGCGCGGCCGGCTCGGGCCGGAGCCGGTGATCATCGGCGTCGGCGGCATCACGACGCCTTCCGACGCGCGCGAGTACCTGGCCGTCGGTGCGACGCTGGTGCAGGGGTACACCGCGTTCATCTACCAGGGGCCGTTCTGGGCCTCGCGGATCGCGCGCGGCCTCGCGTCCGACGCCGGTCGGACGTCCGCGACGGGGGTGGCGTGATGGTCCTGCGACCGCAGTGGGAGTGGCGTCTGGAGGACGGGTCCGGGCGGGTGCTCGGTCGGCCGGTCAGCCCGGTGTTCACCACGCAGTTCGACGCGGAGCAGTGGCTCGGCGAGCAGTGGCGCACGCTCGCCGGCCAGGGCGTCCAGCTGGCGCGACTCGTGCACGAGGGCGTCCAGGCCGCACCGACCGTGCCCATCCCCGGCATCTGAGCCGCAGCGTGCGCCGTCCGTGCGAGGACGGGACGCGTCAGACGTAGGCGGGTGTGCCCTCGTAGCCGCCGCGGGCAGGGGCCGTGCCGCCGAGACCCGCCCATGCGGCGCTCAGCCCGTCGACGCCCCGGCGCAGCGCATCGGGCGTCTCGCTGAACGGGATCCGCAGGTACCGCTCGAGGCTGGTGTCGACGCCGAACGCCGGTCCGGGAGCCAGGCGCACGCCGTGGTGACCCGCGAGCGCCGCCAGCGCCGAGGAGACGGGCAGGCCGAGGTCGACCCACAGCGCGAGCCCTCCGGGCGGCGCCGACGTGCGCCAGTCGGGCAACCGGTCCGCCAGCAGGTCCACGAGGAGGTCACGCCGTTCGCGCAGCTCGGCGCGCCGTCGCTCCAGGAGCGGCTCCCGGTGCGTCAGCAGATGGGCGGTCACGAGCTGCTCGAGCAGCGCGGTGCCCACGTCGACGTGCCGACGGCGGGCCGCCAGCCGGGCGACGACGTCGGGATGCGCGCGGACCCAGCCGATGCGCAGGCCACCCCAGAAGGACTTCGACGCCGAGCCGATCGCGACCACGAAACCCGCCGCCTCGCCGTCGCCGGGGAAGGACGAGGGTGCGGGCCCGTCGAGCGTGAGCTCGGTGAGGGCCTCGTCGCCGACGACGACGGTCCGGTGCCGCCGTGCGGCCGCACGGACCCGGGCGCGGTCCTCCGACGACAGGCTCGTGCCCGTCGGGTTGCGGTGGTCGGGTATGAGGTACGCGAGCCGGGGCGCGACCTGTCGGAGCGTGGACTCGAACAGGTCGACGTCCAGGCCGTCGGGCCCGGCGGGCACCGGCACTGGTCGGGCGCCGGCGGCGCGGACCGCGTCGATGGCGTGCGGGTAGGTGGGCTGCTCCACGACGACGCGGTCGCCTGGTCCGGCGTACGACTCGACGAGCAGGTGGATGGCCTGCTGGGCACCGTGCGTGACGAGGACCTGGTCCGGGCCCGTGGGCGTGCCGCGTGCGGTGTACCAGTCGGCGATCGCCTGGCGCAGCACCGGCAGGCCGACGGGGGAGTAGCCGTTGCCGCTCAGGTGGGCGGGGAGCATGTCGAGCGCGGCGAGGTAGGCGCCGTGCAGCTCGGGTGGTGCGGAGGGTGCGGCGGCCGAGAGGTCGACCAGGTCGGCCGGTCCGGTGAGCACCGTGTGCGTGGTGATCTTGTCGACCGCACCGGGTGGCAGGGTGGTGACGGTGCCCGAACCGCGTCGGCTGATCAGGAACCCCTCCTCGCGCAGCACGTCGTAGGCCGCCGTGGTGGTCGTCCGGGACAGGCCGAGGGTCGCGGCGAGCTCGCGTTCGCTGGGCAGCCTGCTGCTCAGCGGGACGGCCCCGGACTGCACGGCGGCGCGCAGACCGTCGGCGAGCGCGGTGTACGTGGCACCGGTGCGCTGCCAGGAGCCGAGCACCTGGTGGAGGCGGTGGCTGCCCATGCGGCGGTCGGTGGGGACGTCGTTCGGCGTCATGCGGGCCACTCTCGCGCAAGTGGCCATGGATTCCAAGGCCATCGTTGGTCAGGATGCTCGGTGTGAGCCCATCGACACCGCCCACCGCGGCCACCGCCCGCACCGGACCGACGACGCCCGACCTGCCTGCCGCCCCCGACCGGGCGCCGGTCCGACGTGGTGCCCAGCTGCTCGTCGGGCTCGTGCTCTTCTCCCTGTCCATCGCGATGCTCGTGCACGCCGGGCTGGGCAGCATGCCCTGGGACGTGCTCTCCCAGGGGATCTCGCGGCGCACCGGCTACTCGTTCGGGACGGTGACGCTCGTCCTGAGCGCGCTCGTCCTGGCCGGCTGGATCCCCCTGCGCCAGCGCCCGGGCATCGGCACGATCGCCAACGTCCTGGTCATCGGGGTGCTCGTCGACCCCGCGCTGGCTCTGCTCGACCGGCTGCCGGACCCGCTGCCGCTGGTCGCCCGGATCGCCCTGGTCGTCGCAGGGATCGCGCTGAACGCGGTGGCGACCGGCCTGTACATCGGGGCCCGGCTCGGGCCCGGCCCGCGCGACGGGCTGATGACCGGCCTGGTCGCACGCACGGGCCGCTCGGTGCGACTGGTGCGCACGTCGATCGAGGTGGTGGTCGTCGCGGCGGGTTGGCTCCTCGGGGGCACCGTCGGCCTGGGCACCCTGGCCTTCGCGGTGGCGATCGGACCGCTCGTGCACCTGCTCCTGCCGCTGCTCAGCGTGCGGACCTCGCCCGTGGCCCCGGCCGCGGCTGACGACCGGCAGGGTGCGGTGCACGACGGGCAGGGTGCGGTGCACGACGGGCAGGGTGCGGTGGAGGTCGCCGAACGGCGCTGAGACACCAGGAGCCGGTGCCGACCTCACGAGGGGTCGGCACCGGCTCCGGTGCGTGCAGGACGAGTGCCCGGGGTCCGGGTCTCAGCGGGGTCCAGGTGCCGTGCGAGCCGTCTCGCCCGGGTCGGACACGACCGAGTCGCCGAGCGTGGCGTCGATGCGGGCCAGGAGCTCGGCGGGGATGACCACGCCGGACGCCTTGACGTTCTCGGCGACCTGCTCCGGACGTGACGCCCCGATGATGGCCGCCGACACGTTCGGGTTCTGCAGCACCCAGGCGACGGCCAGCTGCGCCATCGTCAGACCGAGCTCGTCGGCGATCGGGCGCAGCTCCTGGACCCGACGCAGCGTCTCCTCCTGCTCCAGGAAGCGGCCGATCATCCGTGCGCCGCCCTTCGTGTCGGTGCCGCGCGACCCCTCGGGGGCCGGCTGCCCGGGCAGGTACTTGCCCGTCAGGACGCCCTGGGCGACCGGGGACCACACGACCTGCGAGATGCCGAGCGCGGCGGACGTGGGGACGACCTCGCCCTCGATGACGCGCCACAGGGCCGAGTACTGCGGCTGGTTCGAGACGAGCTGGAAGCCGAGCTGCCCGGCGAGCGCGTGCCCGGCCCGGATCTGGTCGGCCGTCCACTCGCTCACGCCGATGTACAGCGCCTTGCCGGCGCGCACGACGTCGGCGAACGCCTGCATCGTCTCCTCGAGAGGGGTCGACAGGTCGTACCGGTGGGCCTGGTAGACGTCGACGTAGTCGGTCTGCAGCCGGCGCAGCGAGCCCTCGATCGACTCCATGATGTGCTTGCGGGACAGCCCCGAGTCGTTGGCTCCGCCCGGACCCGTCGGCCAGTACACCTTGGTGAGGATCTCGAGCGAGGCGCGACGCTCGCCCTTGAGCGCCTCGCCCAGGACCGTCTCGGCCTTGGTGTTGGCGTAGACGTCCGCGGTGTCGAAGGTGGTGATGCCCGCGTCGAGCGCGGCGCGCACGCACGCGGTCGCCGTCTCGTTCTCGACCTGCGAGCCGTGCGTGAGCCAGTTGCCGTAGATGATCTCGGTGATCTTCAGGCCGGAACGGCCCAGGTGTCGGTAGTTGACCATGGCAACCACCCTACGTCCGCGGTCAGACGGGGTACTGGCCGTGCTTGACGAGCGGCTTGGGCAGCCGCGCCCGACGGATCTGGAACGCGCGGGTCACCGCGTACATCGTCAGGCCTCGCTGCGTGGCCGCGGTGCCGAACTTCGCCACCAGGCGCTTCTTGAGACCGCGCCACATGAGCCAGCCGTCCAGGACCGTCGCCGTGATGTACACGTACAGCACGATCAGGGCGGCGAAGGCCAGCACCGGTGAGGACTTCGCCACGAAGAACTGCAGCAGCAGGAAGACGAACGCGACGGGCAGGAACAGCTCACCGAGGTTGCGGCGCGCGTCGACGTGGTCGCGCACGTACCGGCGGACAGGACCGCGGTCCTTGACGGGCATGTAGCGCTCGTCGCCGGTCTGCATGGCCTGGTACTCGCGGTCGCGCTGCTCACGGGCCTTCGCCCGCTCGACCTTGGCCGCGGCCTTGCGGTCGTCCGGCACGAGGGGACGCCGGTTGGCGGCCTCGGCCTCCTTGCGCTTGGGCGTCGGACGGCCCTTGCCGGGATCGTCGACGGCGTGGCGCAGCTCCTTCGCGGGCTCCGCGCTGGGCGGGGGAGTCAGCGGCTGAGGGTCCTTGTCGCGTCCGAACACCCCGCAAGGGTAGTCGAGTAGCGTGCAGGGCTGTGACTGCCACCTCCCCTGGAATCCCTGCCGAGCTCACCGTCGACGTCGTGGAGCGCCTGCGTGGGCGCACCGCGGCCGCGTTCGGCCCGTTGCGCGCCGATCTCGAGGCCCTCGTGCGCATCCCCAGCGTGTCGAACGCCGACTTCGACCAGGCGCACGTGCAGGCCTCGGCCGAGGCGGTCGCCGACCTGCTGCGGGGCGCCGGGATCCACGACGTGCAGGTGCTGAGCGTGACCGGGGCGGACGGTCGTCAGGGCGCCCCCGCCGTCGTGGCGCGCCGACCCGGGCCGGCCGGGGCGCCCACGGTGCTGCTCTACGCCCACCACGACGTGCAGCCTCCGGGCGAGGCGGCGCACTGGGACACCGACCCCTTCGAGCCCGTCGAGCGCGACGGTCGCCTGTTCGGTCGCGGTGCCGCGGACGACAAGGCGGGCGTGGTCGCGCACCTGGGCGCGCTGCGTGTGCTCGGCGAGGACCTGGGTGTGGGTGTCACGGTCTTCGTGGAGGGTGAGGAGGAGGTGGGCTCGCCGACGTTCGTCGACTTCCTGCACACCCACCGGGACCTGCTCGCGGCCGACGTCATCGTCGTCGCGGACTCCAGCAACTGGAAGGTCGGGGTGCCCGGCCTGACGACGTCGCTGCGAGGCCTGGTCGACTGCACGGTCGAGGTCGCCGTGCTCGACCACGCGGTGCACTCGGGCATGTTCGGCGGCCCCGTGCTCGACGCCCCGACGCTGCTCGCGCGGCTCATCGCGACGCTGCACGACGAGAACGGTGACGTCGCCGTGGCAGGCCTGGTCACCGCGAGCGACCCGAGCGTCGACTACGACGAGGCCGACCTGCGCGCCGACACCAGCCTGCTGGAGGGCGCGCGGTTCGCGGGGACCGGTCCGCTCACCGCGCGGATGTGGACGCGGCCGGCGATCGCGGTCATCGGGCTGGACGCCCCGCGCGTGGCCACGGCGTCGAACACGATCACGCCGCGCGCGTCCGCCAAGCTGTCCGTGCGCATCGCCCCCGGGCAGGACCCGGCCGAGGCCATGGTCGCCGTGCGCGCGCACCTGGTCGCCCGTGCGCCGTTCGGGGCGCAGGTCACCGTGACCGACGGCGAGCTCGGCAAGCCCTTCCAGGCACCGACGGACTCCGAGGCGATGCAGGCCGCCCGGTGGGCGTTCGCGCAGGCCTGGGGCACCGACCCGGTCGACATCGGCGTGGGCGGCTCGATCCCGTTCATCGCGGACCTGCTCGAGGTCTTCCCGCAGGCGGCGATCCTCGTCACCGGCGTCGAGGACCCGGACAGCCGGGCGCACGGCGCCAACGAGTCGGTGCACCTCGGTGAGCTGGAGAAGGTCGTGCTGGCCGAGACGCTGCTCCTGGCCCGTCTGGGGAACCGCACCTCCTGAGGCCGCGGGATCCGGGGGCGTCGCCGTCATTCAGCGGGCGGCGACGTCCACGGCCCGCGCCCACGCCCGGACGTCGTCGGGCAGGTCGGGGCTCGTCACGTCCGCGCCGGTCATGAGGGTCACGACGTCGGGCGCGGGGACGCGCGAGCCGTCGCGCCCGAGGAACCGGCCCGCGACCAGGCCGCGGGCCACGTGCTCGTGCCCTCGCGTGAACGACTGCTCGAGGTAGGCGACCCGCTCGTCCCAGCCGAGCAGTCTCGTGGTCAGGTCGAAGCGTTGGCCCAGCGTCAGCGAACGGCGGTACTTGACCGTCGAGGCGGCCACGACCGGGTACCAGCCGCGGGCGTTGAGCAGGTCGAACGCGCCGAGGTCGGCGAGGAAGTTGCTGCGCCCGACGTCCATCATCTGCAGGTACGTGCCGTTGTTCACGTGCCGGTACAGGTCGAGGTCGCCCACGTGCACGCGCATGCGGGTCACCGACGGCGACAGCACGGTCTGCCCCGCCACCGCGGGCCGCGGGCGGAACGTGGTGTAGGCGAGCTGCAGGGTGCGGGTCACGCCGCGAGGTTACCCACGGGTACGTCCCGTGGGAACTGCTCAGACCGGGGGAGCCGGGTCGTACTGGATGCCACGGCGCACCCGCCGGGCCATCGCGGTCGACTCCAGGCGTGCCACCAGGTGCAGCGCCATGTCGATCCCCGCGGAGACGCCCGCGGACGTGATGACGTCACCGTCGTCGACGAACCGGGCCTCGGTGTCGGTCAGCACGCTCGGGTCGATGACCGCCAGCTCGTCGTAGGCCGCCCAGTGGGTCGTTGCGGGCCGCCCCGCGAGCAGCCCTGCGGCGGCGAGCACGAGCGCCCCGGTGCACACGCTCGTGACCAGCGGCGTCGAGGCGCGCATCGCCCGCACCCACTCCAGGTGCGCCGAGTCCTCGGCCAACGCCCGGGTGCCGTGACCTCCGGGGTAGACCAGCACGTGCAGCGGACCGACCTCGTCCGCAGCCAGGTCGGGCACCAGGTTCAGGCCCTTGGCGCACCGCACGCCGCTGCCGTCGGTCGAGAACGTCACGACGTCCGGGTGCAGGTCGGAGTGCGCAGCCCACCACGACAGCACCTCGTACGGCCCGACCACGTCGAGCTCCTCGGCGCCGTCGAAGACGAAGATGCCGACCCGGAGCGCACTGCCTGTGCTCACGTCGCCTCCCTGTTCAGGACCTCGCGCCCGACGCGACCGGCGGGACGCGGATCGTCGGGCTCAGTAGCCCGGCAGCGCCAGCATCTGGTCGAGGGCCACGCGTGCCCAGTGGGCGTCGTCGGCGTCGACGACGATCCGGTTGACGACGCGCCCGGCGACGAGCTGCTCCATGGTCCACACCAGGTGGGGCAGGTCGATGCGGTTCATCGTCGAGCAGAAGCACACCGTCGAGTCCAGGTAGTGGATCTGCTTGTCCGGGTGGGCGTTCGCCAGGCGGCGCACGAGGTTCAGCTCGGTGCCGATCGTCCACGACGAGCCCGGCTCGGCCGCGTCGAGCGCCTTGATGATGTACTCCGTCGAGCCCACCATGTCCGCAGCGGTGACGACCTCGTGCCGGCACTCGGGGTGCACGAGCACGGTCGTGGCCGGGTCGGCCGCGCGGATGTCGGCGACGTTCTGCGCAGAGAACCGCCCGTGCACCGAGCAGTGCCCGCGCCACAGGATCATCCGCGCGTCCTTCAGCTGCCGGGCGGTCAGCCCGCCACCCGGCTTGCGCGGGTCGAAGACCACGCAGTCCTCGAGCGAGAGCCCCAGGAGCCGGACCGCGGTGTTGCGTCCCAGGTGCTGGTCCGGCATGAACAGCACCTTGCCGGTGCCCGCAAGGCCACCGACACGGTCGAACGCCCAGCGCAGCGCGACGTGCGCGTTCGAGGACGTGCAGACCGTGCCGCCGTGCCGCCCGGTGAACGCCTTGATGGCGGCCGTCGAGTTCATGTACGTGACGGGCACGGTGTCCTGGGCGACCCCGGCGTCCACGAGCACGTCCCACGCGTCCTCGACCTGGTCGATCGCGGCCATGTCGGCCATCGAGCAGCCTGCGGCCAGGTCGGGCAGCACGACCTGCTGGTTCTCGGCGGTGAGGATGTCGGCGGACTCGGCCATGAAGTGCACGCCGCAGAAGACGACGAACTCCGCCTCGGGCCGTGCAGCCGCCTCGCGCGCGAGCTTGAACGAGTCGCCCGTCACGTCGGCGAACGCGATCACCTCGTCGCGCTGGTAGTGGTGCCCCAGCACGAAGGCACGCTCGCCGAGGGCGGCACGCGCGGCACGCGCGCGCTCCACCAGATCGGGGTCGGAAGGCGCCGGCAGGTCGCCCACGCACTCGACCCCGCGCTCGGAGGCGAGGTCGACACCACGCCCGAGCAGCAGGAGCGCGGAGGGCAGCGGCTCGGTGAACGCACCGGGACGGGGGGTCGTCAGGGTCACGTGCCGATCTTTTCACACGGGACCGGGCGGGTCCTGGGACGACCGCAGGCGCGGGTCGCGGAGACGCCGCGGTGCGAACCCGAGGGGACCGCCGTGTGCCACGATCGGCCGGTGCGCGTCCTCCTGGCCCCTGACGGCTTCGGCTCCAGCCTGACCGCGGCGCAGGTCGCCGCCACCGTCAGGGACGCCTGGGCGTCGGTCGCCCCGGACGACGAGATCGTCCTGCGACCGCTCTCGGACGGCGGGCCCGGGTTCCTCGACGCCCTGCGCTCGCTGCCGGGCGCCCTGGTCGTCCCCGTGAGCGTGCCGTCGCCGATCGGTCGTCCGGTGCCCGCGGAGGTGCTCGTGGTCGACGGTGCGGTGCGCACCGCGTACGTCGAGACCGCGCAGGCGATCGGGCTCCCGCTCGTCCCGGCCGACCGCCGCGATCCCGGGCGGACCACGACGGTCGGCGTCGGCTCCCTGCTGGAGGCGGCCCTGCGCACGGGTGCGACCCGCGTCGTCGTGGGGCTGGGCGGTTCGTCGACCAACGACGCGGGTGCGGGCATGCTCGCCGGGCTCGGTCTCGAACCGGCCGAGGTCCTCGCCGGCGGCGGCGGCGGGCTCGGCGTGTTGGGTGCGGGCGACCTGGCGGGCCTGCCCGGGCTGCGCGAGAGGCTGCGCGACGTCGAGATCCTGGTCGCCACGGACGTCGACGTCCCGCTCCTCGGGTTGACCGGGGCCAGCGCCGGGTTCGCGGCCCAGAAGGGTGCCACTCCCGAGCAGGCCCAGGAGCTCGAGCGTCAGCTCGACGCGTTCGCCCGCGCCGCCGTGGCCGCGCTCGGCGACGCCGTACGCCCCGACCTGCTGGGCGGGCGTGCGACCGTCACCCGGCTCACGCAGGCCCCGGGCGCGGGGGCGGCCGGGGGGCTGGGCTTCGGGCTCTCGTTGCTCGGTGCGCGTCTGGTTCCCGGTGCGGCGCTCGTGGCGGACCTCGTCGGGCTCGACGAGGCGCTCGCGGGGGTCGACCTGGTCGTCACCGGCGAGGGCCGGTTCGACTGGCAGTCGTTGCACGGCAAGGTCGCCTCGCAGGTCGCGACGCGTGCGCTCGCGGCGGCCGTGCCGACCGTCGTGCTGGCCGGCGAGGTGAGCGTGGGACGGCGCGAGCTGCTGGCAGCCGGCATCACCGCGGCCTACGCCGTCGGGGACACGCCCGAGGAGGTGCGCGCGGCGCTGGCCGATCCGGTCGGCTCGCTGCGCGCGCGTGCGATCCGGGTCGCGCGCACCTGGTCGCGCTGACGGCCGACGGTCGTCCCGGGCTCCGTCGAGCGGGTTATCCACGGCCCGTGGTCGTGCCTGGCGGTCGACCGGTCGTACCCTGGACGGGCGGCGTCCGCGCGAGTGGTTCGCCGCAGGATGCTGTCCGGGACGCCCTGCGACCGGCGACCGGGAACAACGGCGCCGCGGCGGGCGTTCGCACCAGGGACGCCGTCCCCGTGGGGACCACGGCGCGTGCCGTCAGAGCCGAGTTCTGCAGACCAGGAGTGAGCATGAGCGAGACCACCGAGACCGCGACGCACGGCGTCCTCCTTTCCGACGTGGCCGCGGCCAAGATCCGGAGCCTGCTCGAGCAGGAGGGTCGCGACGACCTTCGGCTGCGCGTCGCGGTGCAGCCCGGCGGCTGCTCGGGCCTCATCTACCAGCTGTACTTCGACGAGCGGGTGCTCGACGGCGACGCCCTCAAGGACTACGACGGCGTCGAGGTGGTCGTGGACCGCATGAGCGTGCCCTACCTGGACGGCGCGACGATCGACTTCGCGGACACGATCGAGAAGCAGGGCTTCACGATCGACAACCCGAACGCCGGCAGCGCGTGCGCGTGCGGCGGCTCGTTCAGCTGACACCGGTCTGAGGCACGTCCCGGAGGCCCGGTCCCGCGTCGCGGGGCTGGGCCTCCGGCGCGCGTGCGGCTTGCCGGTTCGCGCGGCACCGCCCAGGAGCGAGGGCGCCTCGCTCAGCCCAGACGCACGGAGACCACGACGAGCGCGTCCTCCGGCACGGCAGCAACCTCCTCGGGCTCCCGGGACGTCTCGGGCGTGGGCACCACGGTGTGCCCGCGCATGCGGGCCCAGGCGGGCACGTCGAGCGCGGCCGCGGGATCGGTGGCGAGCACGGTCAGCACGGTGCCGGGTGTGTGCTCCCGGGCCGCCCGCGCGAGGCGGATCACGGGTGCGGGGCACAGCAGGCCGCGGGCGTCGACCACCACGTCAGCCCGCGGTGCGGGTGAGGGTGCGCCCGTCGCGGGCCCCTCGGTGCCGGTCACAGGTCCTCCACGCCGAGCACAGCGCGCACGTCGCGCACGACACCGGGCAGCGCGTCCAGGAACGCCTCGACGTCCTGCTCCTGCACGTCCCGCGGCAGAGCGAGCCGCACGTTGCCGTGCGTGAGGACGCCCATGGCCGCGAGCACGTGGCTGGGCTCGAGCGTGCTGGAGGTGCAGGCGGACCCGGATCCGACCGCGAAGCCGAGGGTGTCCAGCGCGCCGACCAGGGCTTCGCCGTCGACGTACAGGCAGGAGAACGTCACGACGTGCGGGAGCCGGTCGACCGGGTCGCCGACGACCTCGGTGTCGGGCACCTCGGCGCCGACCCGGGCGCGCACCCGGTCGACGAGCGCACGGCGCCGGGTGTCGGACTCGGCGCGTGCCTGCACGGCCGACTGCAGGGCGACCGCGGCCGCGAGGGCGGCGGGGACCGACACGCCGCCGGGGAACCAGCGGTCCTCGTCCTGCGGCCCGTCCGGGGAACGGCGGACACCCGGTCGGGTGACGAGGAGGCCGAGCGGCGCCGGGCCGCCCCAGTCGCCCGCGTCGGCGACGAGCACGTCCCAGGCGTCGCCCACGTCGAGGTGACCCACGCTCGCGCCGGCGTCGACCAGCAGCGGCACCCCGGCTCTGCGAGCCGCGGCGTGCACCGTGTCGAGCGGCTGCAGGGTGCCGACCTCGCCGTTCGCGTGCTGGAGCGCGGCGAGCGCCACACCGGGGGCGTCGAGCGCGTGCATGTAGGAGTCGACGTCGACGCGGCCGTACCCGTCCACGGCGATCGTCTGCCTGGCTCCGCCGTCCGCGGTGACGAAGTCCGCGGCGTGCAGCACGGCGGCGCGTTCCACAGCGCCGACCACCACGTCCCGTCCGGCCCGTCGCCGCCCTCGCGCGACCTGCCGCACGGCCCCGTGCAGGGCGGCCACGTGCGAGGGCGCCAGGTCGACGTCCTGCGTGCGGACGCCGACGACCGCGGCGAGCGCCTCTCGGGCGCCGTCGAGCAGCATGCGGGCCCGCCGGCCCTCCGCGTGCAGCCGTCGCGGGTCGGCCCACCCCTGGTCGAGCGCCTCGAGGAACGCCTCGCGTGCGACCAGGGGGAGCGGGGCGTGACCGGAGGCGTCGAGGATGACGCGGTGCGTCGGCCGCGGACGGTCCGGGGGTCGCGCGGAGGGCGACGGGTCGGGGTGTGCGGGGCTCACCTCGGCACGGTAACCGGCCTACGGCCCTGGCGTCCGGGACGTACGCCGACGGTCGGCAGGGCGCCGGCAGGGCGCCGGCAGGGTGCCCGACGGGTACCGGCTGTGGTGTGACGGTGCTGACACCGTGTCGTCATGTGGGTGTCAAGGCAGCGAAACGTGGCCGAGGGCGCGCTACGCTGCTCCCGTCGAAGGACGAAGGTCCCAGGTGGCGCCGCCTGCACGAGGTGGCCGGCGCCGCGCGGACACGAGTGGAAGGTCCCCCGTGCACCCGGATACACCCCGCCGGAACCGGCGCCCGGCCCTGAGGTGGGCAGGCCTGGTGGCCGTGGTCGTCGTCGCGCTGACCGGCTGCTCGGCCGAGGCCCAGCGAGGCTGGATGCCCGGCAACTCCCAGGCCGAGATCACCGACCAGACCGGTCGCATCACGAACCTGTGGGTCGGCGCGTGGATCGCCGCGCTCATCGTGGGCGTGATCACGTGGGGGCTGATCCTGTGGTGCGTCGCCGTGTACCGCAAGCGCAAGGACGACGACGTCTTGCCCGTTCAGCTCCGGTACCACGTCCCGCTCGAGATCATGTACGTGATCCTGCCGATCATCATGGTCGGGGTGCTCTTCTTCTACACCGCGCGTGACATGACGGCGATCAACGACACCAGCGCAGAGCCCGACCTCACGGTGCAGGTCATCGGCAAGCAGTGGAGCTGGGACGTCAACTACCTCGACGACGACGTGTACGACACCGGTCAGCACGCGCAGGGCGTCGGCGACTCCTCGGGCGTCCTCGCCGAGCAGGTCACGATCTGGCTCCCGGTCGACAAGCGGGTCGAGTTCGTCCTGAACTCGCGTGACGTCATCCACTCGTTCTGGGTGCCCTCGTTCCTCTTCAAGCTCGACATGATCCCCGGCAAGACGAACACGTTCCAGATCACCCCCCAGGAGGAGGGCACGTACCTGGGCAAGTGCGCCGAGCTGTGCGGGGAGGAGCACTCCTCGATGCTGTTCAACGTCAAGGTCGTCTCCGAGGCGGAGTACGAGGCGCACATGCAGGACCTGCGCGACGCCGGGCAGACCGGCGAGCTCGGCCTGGACTACAGCCGTCTGCAGGACGTGCAGGACTCGCAGGCGCAGCAGGAGGGTGGGAACTGATGGCGACCGTCGCCGAGCACATCCCCGGTCTGGCGCCCTCGAGGCAGACCCTCGGGCGCACGGTCGTGAAGTGGATCACCTCCACCGACCACAAGACGATCGGGTACATGTACCTGATCACGTCGTTCATCTGGTTCATGGTGGGCGGCCTGCTGGCGCTGCTGATCCGCGCCGAGCTGTACCAGCCCGGGCTCGAACTGTTCGCCTCCAAGGAGCAGTACAACCAGGCGTTCACGATGCACGGCACGATCATGCTGCTGCTGTTCGCCACACCGCTGTTCGCCGGGTTCGCCAACGTGATCATGCCGCTGCAGATCGGCGCACCCGACGTCGCGTTCCCGCGGCTCAACATGTTCGCGTTCTGGCTGTTCTTCTTCGGTGGCCTGATCGCCGCCGCCGGATTCCTCACCCCGCAGGGTGCGGCCTCGTTCGGCTGGTTCGCGTACGCGCCGTTGTCGAACACCGTCTACTCCCCGGGCGTCGGCGGTGACCTGTGGGTCTTCGGCCTCGCGCTCGGCGGTTTCGGGACGATCCTCGGAGCGGTGAACTTCATCACCACGATCGTCACCATGCGTGCGCCCGGCATGACGATGTTCCGGATGCCGATCTTCACCTGGAACACCCTGGTGACCAGCCTGCTGGTGCTCATGGCGTTCCCGCCGCTGGCCGCGGCCCTGTTCGCGCTCGGCGCCGACCGCAGGCTCGGTGCGCAGGTGTTCAACCCGGACAACGGCGGCGCCATCCTGTGGCAGCACCTGTTCTGGTTCTTCGGGCACCCTGAGGTCTACATCATCGCGCTGCCGTTCTTCGGCATCGCCTCGGAGATCCTGCCGGTCTTCAGCCGCAAGCCGATCTTCGGCTACAAGGGCATCATCTACGCGACGATCGCGATCGCGGCGCTGTCCGTGACCGTCTGGGCGCACCACATGTACGTCACGGGATCGGTGCTGCTGCCGTTCTTCTCGTTCATGACGATGCTCATCGCGGTGCCGACCGGTGTGAAGTTCTTCAACTGGATCGGCACGATGTGGCGCGGCAAGCTCACGTTCGAGACGCCGATGCTCTGGACGATCGGGTTCCTGACGACCTTCCTCTTCGGCGGGCTGACCGGCGTGATCCTGTCCAGCCCCGCGCTCGACTTCCACATCTCCGACACGTACTTCGTGGTGGCGCACTTCCACTACGTGGTGTTCGGCACGGTCGTGTTCATGGCGTTCGGAGGCCTGTACTACTGGTGGCCGAAGTTCACCGGGCGGATGCTGGACGAACGCCTCGGCAAGATCCACTTCTGGCTGCTCTTCGTGGGGTTCCACACGACGTTCCTCGTGCAGCACTGGCTCGGCGTCGAGGGCATGCCGCGCCGGTACGCCGACTACTCGCCGGACGACGGCTTCACGACGCTCAACCAGGTCTCGACGATCGGCTCCTTCATCCTCGGGGCCTCGATGCTGCCGTTCCTGTGGAACGTGTACATCACCTGGCGCAACGCGCCCAAGGTGACGGTGGACGACCCGTGGGGCTACGGCGCGTCGCTCGAGTGGGCCACGAGCTGCCCGCCGCCGCGGCACAACTTCACGTCGCTCCCGCGCATCCGCTCGGAGCGCCCGGCCTTCGACCTGCACCACCCCGAGGTCGCGGCGATGGACCACGTCACCGCTGACCCCGGCGTGCTCGATCGGCAGGCGCAACGGACCGGCGCGAGCGCGGCGGCCGTCGACGGCGTCGTGCACGGCGCGAGTCAGGCGCAGCAGTCCACGGCGACCCTCGTCGAGGACCCGCCCGAGCGCACCGACCGGGACGTGACCGACCACCGAGAGGACATGCCGTGAAGCTCGAGACCAAGCTCTTCGCCTACGGTGCCCTCTTCTTCGTGCCGATCGGTCTGCTGTACGGCATCTGGAGCCACGGCGAGCCCGTCGGCACGGTCGCGATCCCGCTGACCGGCGGCCTCGTGGGCATGATCGGCGCGTACTTCGCGCTGCTGTCGCGCCGCATCGACCCCCGCCCGGAAGACGACGAGCACGGCGAGATCGACCAGGGCGCCGGCGACCAGGGCGTCTTCTCGCCGTGGAGCTGGTGGCCTCTGGTGATCGCGCTCGCCTCGGCGATCGTCTTCACCGGTCTGGCGGTCGGCTGGTGGCTCTCCGGCATCGGCGTCGCCCTGGGCGTCATCGGCCTGGTCGGCTGGGTCTTCGAGTTCTCCCGCGGCCAGCACGCGCACTGAGGTCTCCGCAGGCCGACGACGAAGGGCGCCGCTCCACGTGGGAGCGGCGCCCTTCGTCGTCGAGGTGACGAGGTCAGAGGGCCGGGACGATGAGCCCTGCCGTCTGGGTGCGTGCGCGGTCGAAGCGTGCGGCGGCGTCGGCCCAGCTGACGATGTTCCACCACGCCTTGACGTAATCCGCCTTGACGTTGACGTAGTCCAGGTAGAAGGCGTGCTCCCACATGTCGAGCACGACGAGAGGCACCAGGCCGAGGGCGATGTTGCTCTGCTGGTCGTACAGCTGCACGATGACGAGCTTGGCGCCGATCGAGTCCCAGGCGAGGATCGACCAGCCGGAGCCCTGGATGCCGATCGCGTTGGCGGCGAAGTGCTTCTGGAACTTCTCGAACGAGCCGAAGAACTCGTCGATCGCCGCGGCGAGCTCGCCGGTCGGCTTGTCGCCGCCCTCGGGGGAGAGGTTCTGCCAGAACACCGAGTGGTTCACGTGGCCGCCGAGGTTGAACGCGAGGTTCTTCTCGTGCAGGTTCACCGCGGCCAGGTCGTCGGCGTCGCGGGCCGCCGCGAGCTTCTCCAGGGCGGTGTTGGCGCCCGTCACGTAGGCCGCGTGGTGCTTGTCGTGGTGCAGCTCCATGATCCGGCCCGAGATGTGCGGCTCGAGGGCTGCGTAGTCGTAGGGCAGGTCGGGGAGTGTGTAGTCAGCCATGCGTGGGTGCCTCTCCTACGTCGTTTCCTGCTGGGCCCACCGCCGACGGGTTCGGCCGTGGGACTGAAAGAGCCGGGCGCCCGCGCCGTGTCATGGCGCGTTTGCCCGGCTCCTGGATCAACGGTCGGCCATGGTCACCGATTCCGCGCGGCGACGTCCGTCTCGGCGCCCGAGACGAGAGCCTCGTCACCATCGGTGCTGGTCAGCGCCGCGGCGGGGGAGGCCTGCGGCAGGCCGTCGTGGTCCGTGCCGTGGGGGTGGGCGGTGTGGGCGTGGGCCGCGGCCAGCTCGGCCGGTGTGACGGGCTCGACCCGGTCCTCGTAGAAGACGCGTGAGACCCGCTGCCGGATCGCGTCGAGGCGGTACCCCTTGCGACGCACGCCGCGGGAGTCCTCGGCGGGCTCGATCTCGATCGGCCGGGTCGGCGAGTGCTGCACGCGCAGCCACCGCTCGTGCTCGTCCAGGGGACGGTGCACCTCGATGTACTCGCCGCTCGCGAACCGCACGACGCGGCCCGTCTCGTGCCCGTGCAGCACGAGCTCACGGTCCTTGCGCTGCAGCCCGAGGCAGATGCGCTTGGTGATCCAGAACGTGAAGGCCGGCGCGGCGAACAGCAGCACCCGGAACGTCCACGTGATGTCGTTGATCGACAGGTGGAAGTGCGTCGCGATGAGGTCGTTCGATCCGGCCAGGATGAGGATGAAGAACGCCGTGAGGAGCGAGACGCCGAACGCGGTGCGGAACGGGCGGTTGCGCGGCCGGTCCAGGACGTGGTGCTCCCGCTTGTCACCGGTGGCGAACGCCTCGATGAACGGGTACAGCGCCAGCAACGTGAACAGGATCCCGGGGACCACCATGGCCGGGATGATCACGTTGAGCGGGATCGTGAAGCCGGCCACCACGATCTCGGCCTGGCCCGGCATGAGGCGCAGCGCGCCCTCGAGGAACAGCATGTACCAGTCGGGCTGGGCGCCGGCGGACACGGGCGAGGGGTCGAACGGGCCGTAGTTCCACACCGGGTTGATCGCCATGGTGCCGCCCATGAGGGCGATCACCCCGAACACGGTGAAGAAGTAGCCGCCGGCCTTCGCGACGTACACCGGGAACAGCGGGAAGCCCGCGACGTTCTCGTCCGAGCGCCCCGAACCGGGGTACTGGGTGTGCTTGTGCAGCACGACGAAGAACAGGTGCAGGCCGACGAGCGCGAGGATCAGGCCGGGCACGAGCAGCACGTGCACGGTGAACAGGCGGGGGATCAGGTCCTGCCCGGGGAACTCGCCGCCGAAGATGAAGTACGACATGTACGAGCCGATGATCGGGATCGCACGCACGACGCCGTCGGTGATGCGCAGGCCGTTGCCGGAGAGCACGTCGTCGGGCAGCGAGTAGCCGGAGAACCCGGCGGCAAGGCCGAGGATCATGAGCACGAAGCCGACGACCCAGTTGACCTCGCGCGGCTTGCGGAACGCGCCGGTGAAGAACACGCGCATCATGTGCGTGACGATCGCCGCCATGAAGATCAGCGCGGCCCAGTGGTGGATCTGCCGCATGAGCAGGCCGCCGCGCACCTCGAACGACAGGCGCAGCGTCGAGGCGAACGCCTCGGACATCTCGACGCCGTTCATCGCAGCCCAGGGGCCGTCGTAGTGCGTCTCGGCCATGCTCGGCACGAAGAACATCGTGAGGAACACGCCCGAGATCAGCAGCGTGACGAAGCTGAACAGGGCGATCTCACCGAGCAGGAACGACCAGTGGTCGGGGAAGATCTTGCGCGCGAAGGTCTTGACCGCGGTGCCGATCCCGGTGCGCTGGTCGAGGTAGTCGGCGGTGCCGGCGGCGGCGCGGGCACCGCGCGAGGGGGTCGTGGTCGTCACTTCAGCCGCTCCCAGAAGCTCGGGCCGACAGGTTCGTGGAAGTCGCTCTGCGCGATCAGGTATCCCTCGTCGTCGACGGTGATCGGCAGCTGGGGCAGCGGGCGCTTCGCCGGTCCGAAGACGACCTTGGCCCCGTCGGCGACGTCGAACGTCGACTGGTGGCACGGGCAGAGCAGGTGGTGGGTCTGCTGCTCGTAGAGGGCCACCGGGCAACCGACGTGGGTGCAGATCTTGGAGTACGCGACGATGCCCTCGTACGACCAGTCCTTGCGGTCCTCGGCCTCGGTGAGGTCACGCGGGTCCAGGCGCACCAGGAGCACGATCGCCTTGGCCTTCTCGTCCAGCGGGTGCTCGACGTCGTCGAGCCCTTCGGGGATGACGTGGAACACCGAGCCGATCGTCACGTCGGCCGCCTTGATGGGTCGACCGGAGGGGTCGATGGCGAGCCGGGTGTTCTTCTTCCACAGCGTGTGCTTGAACTTCGAGACGTCCCAGTCCTCGCCGATGTTCCCGATGAGCGGGATCGCGATGGTCAGCGGGAACAGGGCCAGAGCGGAGGCGAGGGCACCCTTGAGCACGCCGCGCCGCCCGATGCCGGAGTCGGCCGCACCGGCCTTGAGCGCCTCGACGGCCGCGGCGCGGTTCTCGTCCGAGCTGCGCTGCTCGTGCCGGTCCTCGTGCTGCTCGCGGTCGTTCATGAGCGACTTGGCCCAGTGGATCGCGGCAGTGCCGATGCCGAGCAGGGCGAACGCCAGGCTCAGGCCGAGCACCAGGTTCGAGCGCTGCATCGTCGCGGAGGTCTCGCCCGGAGGCAGCGCGAAGTAGGCGACGACGAACGTGAGCGTGCCCAGGATCGAGATCGTGAAGAGCGTGACGACCTGACGCTCGGCGCGCTTGTCGGCGGCCGGGTCCTGGTCGGCGCGACGCAGCTGGTGCGGGGCGTCGCCGGGGTCCGTGAACCGCTCGGGCACCCGGCCGTCCGACTCGTGGCCCTCTGCTTCGTGCACGACGACGTCGCGCGTGCTGTCGTGGTCGTGGCTGCTCACGAGGACTTCGCTCCGATCCAGACGGCGGCACCGATCAGCAGACCCATGCCGACGACCCAGGCCCACAGGCCTTCACTGACAGGACCCAGGCTTCCCAGGTCGAGGCCGCCGGGGGCCGGCTGATCCTGCTCGGCGATGTACGCGATGATGTCCCGCTTCTCCTCGGGCGTGATGTTCGCGTCGTTGAAGACGGGCATCGACTGCGGGCCGGTGAGCATGGCCTCGTACAGGTGCGTGGGTGAGGTCTCGAGCAGCGACGGCGCGAACTTGCCCTGGGAGAGGGCGCCGCCGGCGCCCACCGCGTTGTGGCACATCGCGCAGTTGGTGCGGAAGATGGCCATGCCGTTGGCTGCGTCGCCCTGCGTCGGGTCGACCTGGTCGGCGGTGGGGATCGAGGGCCCGCCGCCGAGGCTCGCCACGTAGGCGGCCAGCTGGGCGATCTGCTCGTCGTCGAACTGCACGGGCTTGGCCGGTGCCTGCGGTCCCGTCGCCTGCATCGGCATGCGTCCGGTGCCCACCTGGAAGTCGACCGCCGCGGCGCCCACGCCGATGAGGGACGGCGCGCTGTCGGTGCCCGAGGCGCCCGCGCCGTGGCAGGTCGCGCAGTTGGCCTGGAACAGCTTCTGGCCGGTGTCCACGTCGGTGGCGCTGGCCGGGGCGCTCGCCGCGTCGGCCGACGTCGGCGCGAGCACGGCGTACAGGCCGCCTGTGACCAGCAGCGCCAGCAGGAGCAGGAGGACCGGCGCGCGCCGGTCGTGCCTGCGGGCTGCGAGTGCCTTCACGGATGGGTCCTCGTCTCGCGTGTCGGGGGTGGCGGGGGGTCCCGCGGGGCCGGGGTGGGGGTGTGCGGGCGGTGCGATCAGCGCAGCAGGTAGATGACGGCGAACAGGGCGATCCACACGACGTCGACGAAGTGCCAGTAGTACGACGTGACGATCGCCGTCGTGGCCTCGTGGTGCCCGAACCGCTTGGCGCTGAACGAGCGGCCGAGCAGGAGCAGGAACGCGATGAGTCCGCCGAGGACGTGCAGCCCGTGGAAGCCGGTGGTCAGGTAGAAGACGGAGCCGTAGGGGCTCGAGGAGATCGTGAGCCCCTCGTGCACGAGCGCCGCGTACTCGAACACCTGGCCGCCGATGAAGAAGGCGCCCATGAGGTAGGTCAGCGTCACCCACTCGTTCATGCCCCAGCGCCCGACCTGCAGCAGCGAGCCGGTCCGGGCGGGCTGGAACCGCTCGGCGGCCCAGACACCCATCTGGCACGTGACGGACGACAGCACCAGCACCGTGGTGTTGATGGCCGCGAAGGTCACGTTGAGCTTGGTCGTCTGCTCGGCCCACTCCTGCGGCACCGCTGCGCGCAAGGTGAAGTACATGGCGAAGAGCGCGGCGAAGAACATGAGCTCGCTGGCGAGCCACACGATCGTGCCGACCGACACGGGGTTCGGTCGGTTCACGCTCACGTGGGTGGCGGTGCGAGGGGCAGCCGTTGCGGTCGACACGTCCGCCATTATGGCGGAACTGTGAAGCGCATGGGTCGTTAGGCCCAGGTGACGCGCGCGGGATATGTCACATCGTCACGATCGCAGGCCCGCGCACGGCGTGTCGTGGCCTGTCCGTGTCCGTCCCGTGGCCGGACCGTGTCCTGCTCGTGGGGTGGCCGACGTGCCGTGCCGAGCGGTGCCCGCCCCGTCGTCCGGTTGCCGGCACGCACGCGTGCGCACGGACGGGCCGTCCCACGTGCCACGATGTCCTCGGACGCACGTCGACGACGAGTGAGGTACCCACGATGAGCACGGCCACCCCCGCACAGCCCGCTGACGTCCCCGCTGACGGCCCGCGGATCTTGCTCTACAGCGACGACGTGGACGCACGCGAGCAGGTGCGGCTCGCCGTCGGACGCCGGCTGGGTCGCGGGGCCCCCGACATCCGCTGGTACGAGGTCGCCACCGCCGACGTGGTGGTCGCCGCCGCCGAGCAGTCCCGCTACGACCTGCTGATCCTCGACGGCGAGGCCGACAAGGTCGGAGGCATGGGGCTGTGCCGCCAGCTCAAGGACGAGGTCTACGACTGCCCGCCGGTGCTCGTGCTCACCGGGCGACCGCAGGACGCGTGGCTCGCGCACTGGTCCAACGCCGACGGCGTGGTCAGCCGGCCGCTCGACCCGGTCGCCGTCCAGCAGGCGGTGGCCGCACTCGTGCGTGCCGAGGTGGCCGCCGGATGACCACCTGGTCGGACCTGCTGACCTCGCTCGTCGCCCGCCAGGACCTGTCCACGCAGGACGCCGCCTGGGCCATGGGCGAGATCATGCGCGGCGAGGCCTCGCCTGCGCGTGTCGCCGGCTTCCTCGTCGCGCTGCGCGCCAAGGGGGAGACCGTCGGGGAGCTGACCGGGCTCGCCGACATGATGCTCGAGCACGCGCACCGGTTCGTGGTCCCGGGGCGCACGGTCGACATCGTCGGATCGGGCGGCGACCGTGCCCACACGGTCAACATCTCGACGATGTCCGCCCTGGTCCTCGCGGGGGCCGGTCTGCGCGTCGTCAAGCACGGCAACCGGGCCTCGTCCTCCTCCTCGGGCTCCGCCGACGTGCTCGAGGCCCTGGGGATCCGGCTGGACCAGCCGGTCGAACGGGTCGCCGAGCTCGCCGAGGAGGTGGGCATCACGTTCTGCTTCGCCGCCGTGTTCCACCCCTCGATGCGGCACGCCGGCGTGGCCCGTCGCGAGCTGGGGATCGCGACCGCGTTCAACTTCCTCGGCCCGCTCACCAACCCTGCGCAGCCGCAGGCGGCGGCGATCGGGGTGGCCGACGCGCGCATGGCCCCTCTCGTGGCCGGCGTCCTCGCGGCACGCGGAACCAGCGCCCTGGTCTTCCGCGGCGACGACGGCCTCGACGAGATCGCCGCGACCGCCCCGACCCGGGTGTGGGAGGTGCGTGACGGGCAGATCGCCGAGCAGGTCGTCGACTGGACGGTCGAGCTGGGCGTCCCGGCGATCACGCAGGCCGACCTGCGTGGGGCCGATGCCGCCTACAACGCCGAGGTCGCGCTCCGCCTGCTCGACGGCGAGACCGGCGCCGTGCGGGAGACCGTGGTGCTCAACACCGCTGCGGCCCTCGTGGCCGACGGCACCCTGGCCGGGACGGGTCAGGGCACGCTCGTCGAGCGGCTGCGCGTCGGGGCCGAGCACGCCCGGCACTCGCTCGACAGCGGGGCGGCCAAAGACGTGCTGGAGCGCTGGCGGCTCGCGAGCGGCTGACCGCTCTCGGTCGTCGCCCCGTCAGCGCCCCGCAGTCGCTTCTCCTACTTCCCTCAGTCGTCGAGGCCGAGGGCGAACGCCTGCGCGAGGTCGTGCTGGGAGTAGGCCCGGAACGCGATGTACGTCTGCGTGCGCAGGACACCCTCGACCTTGCTCACCCGGTCGGCGATGACGTCGGCCAGGTCGTCGTGCTCTCGCACCCGCACCATCGCGATGAGGTCGACCTCGCCGGTCACGGAGTAGACCTCGCTCACGCCGGGGATCTCGGCGATCGCGGCGGCCACCTCGGGGATGCGGGCGGCGTCGGTGTCGATGAGGACGATGGCGGTCAGCATCCCGCCATCATGCCGTGCGCGGTGCCGGTGCGACGACCGGTGCGGCCCCACCCGTGAGCAGGGCGTCCGCCCCGGACCAGCGGTCCGGAGCGAGCAGCTGCACCGCGGCCACGGCCGTCGCGGCGTCGCCGACGCCCTGGGCGCCGCGCACCGGGCAGGTCCACGCGTCCGAGACGGCCACCAGGCGAACCCCCGGCTGATCGAGCCAGGCCAGGAGCAGATCGGTCTCCTCCGGGTGTGCCGCGGTCGCGGGGGCCACGGGCGCCTCGACGTGCTCGCCGGTCGCGCGCAGCGTCTCGATCGTCGGCACCGGGTCGGTCCGCCGGTCGACCCGTGCCGTGCCGGCCAGCCGACCGTGCCGCACGAGCACGATCTCCCAGCCGCCCTCCTCGTCGCGGCGGGCCGCCACGAGCTCCGCCGTGCGCGCGACCGGGTCGAACCGCTGCACGCGCGCCGCTCCGCGCAGGTAGGCGGTCAGCCGCTCCCGGACGGTCACCGCCTCCTCGTACCGTTCCTGCGCCGACAGCTCACGGATGCGGCGGGCGTGCGCGCGCGCGACCGGCGCGGGGTCGCCGAGCATGCCGGCGCGGACGTCGGCGACAACCTCGGCGTACGCCGCCGCACCCTGCCCGCCCGTGCACGGGGCACCGCAGCGCCCCATCTCCGCGAGCGCGCAGGCCGACGCGTCGGCTGCGGGGACGAGCGGCAGACGGCGGGTGCACTGACGCACGGGGTACGACTCGTGCAACGCCTCGACGGCCAGCCGTGCTGCCTGCACCGAGCCGAACGGGCCCAGGTACGCCGCCCCGGGCTCGTCGCGCACGTCACGCACCACCGACAGGCGCGGGTACGGCTCGCTCGTGAGGCGGACCCAGGGCATGCGCTCGGGGTGACGCGAACGGCGGTTGTAGCGCGGGGCGTGCTCGGCGATGAGCCGCAGCTCGCGCACGCGTGCCTCGAGCGGTGTCGCGCACGCCACGGCGTCGACCCTCGTCGCCACGCGCACCATCTCGGTCATCCGTCGGCGCTTCTCGGCCGAGGTGAAGTAGCTGCGGACCCGGGTGCGCACGGACGTCGTCGAGGTGCCGACGTAGAGGACCTCCTCGCGCGGGCCTCGGAACAGGTACACGCCGGGGCCGTCGGGCAGGTGGTCGGCCAGGCCGCGCTTGCGGCGCACGTCGGAGGGGACCGGGTCGGTCGCCGTCGCCAGGTCCTCCAGGTGCGTGACGCCGAGCGGGGCGAGCCGGCCCAGCAACGCGTGCAGGACGTCGACCGTCGCCCGCGCGTCCGACAGTGCACGGTGGTCCGGGGTCACGGACGCACGGAACAGGCCGGCCAGCGTCGACAGCTTGTGGTTCGGCGCCTCGTCCCGCAGCACCACGCGTCGGGCGAGCCGGACCGTGTCGACCACCCGGTTGCCGGGCCACGGGTGCCCGGTACGCGCCGCCGCGGCCTTGAGGAAGCCGATGTCGAAGCTCGCGTTGTGTGCGACCAGCACGGCGTCGTGCGCGAACTCCAGGAAGCTCGGCAGCACCTGTTCGATGCGTGGGGCGCCGACCAGCATCGACGTCGTGATGCCGGTGAGCACCTGGATGTAGGGCGGCACCGGGCCGCCCGGGTCGACGAGGGTCTGGAACTCGCCGAGAACCTGGCCGCCGCGGACCTTCACCGCACCGATCTCGGTGATCTCGCAGTCGGCGGGTGTCCCACCGGTGGTCTCCAGGTCGACCACCACGAACGTCACCTCGTGCAGCGGGGTGCCCACCTCGTCCAGTGTCGGCTGCACCGGCCGTGCCGCCAGGTCCGCCCCTGTCGATCGCTCCTCGACCCAGACGGGGCGCAGGCGATGGACGGACGACATGCCACGGACGCTAGCGGCGGCCACCGACAGGTGGCGGCGTCGTCCGCCCCCGCCCGGTCGCCGGCTGCTGCCCGGCCGCTGCCGTGCGCTGGCGGGCGGAGCGGGCGGTGCGAGCGCCCGTAGGGTTGGTCCCATGACCGAGCCGAGTCCCGTGGACGCCGACCCGGGACCGGCGACCGACGTGCCCGCACCGTTGCGCACCGCTCTCGTGCAGGTCGCCGCCGAGGTCCTCGGCACGCTGGAGCCGGCCGAGGTCCCCGCGACGTTGCGGCAGGTCCGTCAGTTCGCACCGCGTCGCCGTGCGGGCGCCGGCGCGGGCCCGCTGTGGGCCGCCCTGCAGGAACCCGCCTTCCGCGCTCGTGTCGTGCGGGTCTGGACGCAGGGCCACCGTGAGCTCGCGGCCGCCGTGGCGCCGCCGGCCGGACCCGAGGCGGACCTCGGCGCCGACAGCACCTCCGGCGCCGAGTCGGTGTCCGACCAGGTGGCCGACCTCGCGTCTGACCAGGCGGCCGACCCCGTGGACGAGGCGGTCGACGAGCACGGGTCGCTGGCCGTGGCTGTCGGATCCTGGCTGCTCGGCACGTCGCACTGGCGGGCACTACTCGCGGAGCACCCCGTCGACGGGGCTCCCGAGGACGCGCAGCGCCGGCGCGAGCGTCAGGACCGCTCGGCCGCTGAGGAGCGACGGCTGCGCCTCGAGCTGGGGACCGCCCGCGAGGAGGCCCGGCGCGCGCAGGAGGAGCTGGCGGCCCTGCACCGCGAGCTGCGCCGGCTGCGTTCGGACGCCGACCGGGCCCGCTCGCAGGCCCGGACGGCCGCCGAAGAGGCAGCCGAGGTGCTCGCCGCCGCGCAGGAGGACCTGCACCGTGCCGCCGAGGAGCGACGGGTCGCCGAGGCGGAGCGCCGGGCCGCGCAGACCGCCCAGGCGGTCGTCCGGACCGAGGCACGGGCAGCGCGCGACCTCGCGGACGTGCGGGTCCGGCTCCTGCTGGACACGATCGTCGACGCCGCCGACGGGCTGCGGTCCGAGCTGGCGCTGCCTCCGGTCGGACAGCTGCCCGCCGACCTCGTCGCACCCGACGCAGCGCCAGGCGCGGTCGTGTGGCAGGGGTCGCGGGGCCGGACGACCGACGACCCCCGGCTGGTCGACGAGCTGCTCGCGCGGCCCCGCTCGCACCTGGTCGTCGACGGCTACAACGTCTCGAAGACCTGGCTGCCCGGCCTGACGCTCGTCGAGCAGCGCCGCGGGCTCGTCGACGCCCTCGGCAGGCTCGCCGCCCGGACCGGCGCGGAGGTCACGTGCTGCTTCGACGGCCAGGAGGGTCACCGGCCGCCCACGACGGCCGGACGGTCGGTGCGCGTGCTGTTCTCGGTCGGCGAGATCGCCGACGACCTCATCCGCCGCCTCGTGCACGCCGAGCCGCCCGGGCGAGCCCTGCTGGTGGTCACCAGCGACCAGCAGGTCACCCGGGACGTCGAGGCGAGCGGCGCGTGGGTCGTGCCGTCCGCGACGTTCGTCGAACGGCTGCGCCGCCTCTGACGCAGCCTCTGACCCGGCCTCTGACCAGCCCCGGTTCCGGAGGGGTCAGTCCTTGCCGCCCTCGTAGATCGCGTCGATGTCCACGGCGAACGCCTTGAGCACCTCGGCGCGGCGCACGGACAGCTTGGGCGTGAGGAAGCCGTTCGCGATCGTCAGGTCGGTGTCGAGGATGCGGTACTTGCGGATCGACTCGGCGCGCGAGACAGCCTTGTTCGTCCGCTCCACGGCGCGGTCGAGGGAGGCGAGGACGTCCGGGTCCTTGGCCGCCTCCGCCAGGCTCATCTCGGGCTTGCCGTGCGCGCTGAGCCACCCGGGCACACCCTCGGGGTCGAGCGTGATCAGGGCGCCGATGAACGGACGCTGGTCCCCGACGACCACGACCTGGCTGACGAGCGGGTGCCCCCGCAGGCGGTCCTCGAGCACGGCGGGTGCGACGTTCTTGCCGCCCGCGGTCACGATGATCTCCTTCTTGCGCCCGGTGATGCGCAGGAACCCGTCGGCGTCGATCGAGCCGAGGTCGCCGGTGCGGAACCACCCGTCGTCCATCGCCTCGTCCGTGGCCGACTCGTTGGCGTGGTAGCCGCGGAACACCTGGATGCCCTTGATCTCGACCTCGCCGTCCGGCGCGATGCGCAGCGCGGTACCCGGCAGGGCCGGGCCGACGGTGCCGATCTTGGTGCGGTCGGGCAGGTTGACCGTCGCCGGCGCCGTGGTCTCGGTCAGGCCGTAGCCCTCGAGCACGACGAGACCGACACCGCGGTAGAAGTGGCCGAGGCGCTCGCCGAGCGGGGCTCCTCCGGAGATCGCCCACTTCGCCTGCCCGCCGAGCACGGCGCGGAGCTTGGACAGCACGAGGACGTCGGCGACCTTGTGCTGCAGCCGCAGCCACGGGCTCGGGCCCGAGGGGGTGTCGAGCGCACGGGAGTAGACGATCGCCGTCTTGGCGGCACGCTGGAAGATGGCGCCCTTGCCCCCCGCGGCGGCCTTCTGCTCGGCCGAGTTGTAGACCTTCTCGAACACCCGGGGGACGGACAGGATGAACGTCGGTCGGAACGACTGCAGGTCCGGCACGAGGTCGCGGGTGTCGGGCGTGTGCCCCATCGTCGCGCCGGCCACGACGCACAGCACCTCGATGAACCGCGCGAACACGTGCGCCAGCGGCATGAACAGCAGCGTGCGGGCACCGGGCCCGTCGAGGATCTCGTGCAGCTTGGCCGCGGCGTTCGTGGTGAGCAGCGCGAAGTTGCCGTGCGTGAGCTCCACACCCTTCGGGCGGCCTGTGGTGCCCGAGGTGTAGATGATCGTCGCGACGTCCTCGAGCCCGGCCAGGGAGCGGCGCCGGGCGATCTCCTCGTCGCCGACGTCCGCACCAGCGGCGACCAGCGAGGCGATGGCGCCCTCGTCGATCCGCAGGACCTCGCGCAGCGTGGGCGCCTGGTCGCGGACCTCCTCGACGACGGCGGCGTGCGTGGCCTGCTCGACGACCAGCAGGGAGACGTCGGCGTTCGTGAGGATCCACAGCACCTGCTCGGCGGAGGACGTCTCGTACAGGGGGACCGGGACGGCGCCCGCGGCCCACACGGCCCAGTCGAGGAGGGTCCACTCGTAGCGGGTGCGCGACATGATGCCGACCCGGTCCCCGGGCTGCACGCCTCGCGCGACCAGTCCCTTGGCGACGGCCACGACCTCGGTGTCGAACGCCCGCACCGTCAGGGGCGTCCAGGTGCCGTCGTCGCCCTTGCGCTCCACGAGGACACGGTCGGGGGTGCTGGCCGCGCGATCGGCCAGCAGGTCGTTGAGGTTGCGTGCCGCGTCGATGTCGACGAGCAGGGGCGTGCTGAACTCGTCCATGCTGACTCCGTTGGCAGAAGGGGCGATGGTTGCACGCGAGGATACGGGACGTTGTGCCTCGTGCGTCGGGCGGGCGTCCAGGTAACCTCGTCCGGGTTCGCGTGCGTGCGTCGGTGACGCGCGCCAAGGCCGACCACGGGCGCTAGCGTTGCCAGGCGCGCGGACCGGGTCGGTGCGCGACCATCCGGACCAGCGCGGAGGAGCGAAGACGCACATGCATGCCATCGGTGTCGACATCGGCGGGACGAAGATCGCGGCGGGCGTGGTGGACGAGGACGGGACGATCCTCGCCAAGACCCGCCGGGACACCCAGCCGGACGACGCGGGCAGCATCGACCGCGCGATCGCCGAGGTCTACGCCGAGTTGCGCGAGGGCTACGAGATCGGTGCGATCGGCGTGGCCGCCGCAGGCTTCGTCGCCGCCGACCGCTCCGGTGTGCTCTTCGCGCCGAACATCGCCTGGCGCGACTACCCGCTGCGCGACAACGTGCGCGCGCTGATCGGCTCCGACGTGCCGGTCGTGGTCGAGAACGACGCGAACGCCGCCGGCTGGGCCGAGTTCCGGTACGGCGCCGCCAAGGACGTCGAGGACATGCTCCTGCTCACGGTCGGCACGGGCCTGGGCGGTGCGATCGTGGTGAACAACCGGCTCGTGCGCGGCGCCTGGGGCGTGGCCGCCGAGGTCGGTCACATGCGTGTCGTGCCCGGTGGGCACTACTGCGGCTGCGGGCACGAGGGCTGCTGGGAGCAGTACTCCTCCGGCAGCGCGCTCGTGCGCGACGCCCAGGCCGCGGTCGTCGCCCAGCCGGACCGTGCGACGCGGCTGCTCGAGCTGGCCGGCGGCGACGCCGCGCGGCTGACCGGTCCGGACGTGACGAAGGCCGCCCAGGAGGGCGACCCGCTGGCGATCGACCTGCTCGCCGAGCTGGGGCGCTGGATCGGCGAGGGCTCGGCCTCCGTGGCGGCGCTCCTCGACCCGGCGCTCATCGTGATCGGTGGCGGGGTCGGCGCCGCGGGCGACCTGCTGCTCGCACCGGCACGCAAGGCGTTCGCCGAGCAGCTCTCCGCGCGCGGTCACCGGCCGGAGGCCGCGATCGTGCTGGCGGCGATGGGCAACGACGCGGGCATCGTCGGCGCGGCCGACCTCGCGCGCGCCTGACCGAGCGGCCGACCGGCGCCGGCGCCGGCTACACCACGGCGCCGGTGTCGTCGTCCGACGGGTCGCGCCTGTGCGGCATGCGCCAGACCAGCACCGCGACGCCGAGCACGAAGACGAGCCCGGCGGCCTGCAGGACGGCCGTCGGCGCCGAGCGCCACGCGACCGCGACGACGAGGAGCAGCAGCGCGGGTGCGGTGACCGCGAGCCAGGCCATCGTGAGCAGCGGGTCGCCGCCGAGGACGGGGCCGGGGTCCGGCGGCACGAAGTGCTCGGACGCGTCGACCTGGGCCTCGGCCTCGTCGATCTGGTCCGTGCCGTCCCAGTCCCTGCCGCTCGGTTCACCCGTTCGGCGGGCAGGTCGCACGACGTGCGGATCGGAGACCCACGGGGCGACGGGGTAGGTTACGTGCGGTCCGTCGGCGGGCCGGTCCTCGACCGGGGTGCCGGCGGCCTCGGGGGAGTCGTCCTCGTCGTCGACGGGGTCGAGGTCGCCGAGCCGGGCGACGAGCGAGGCCCATGCCGCGTCGTCGTCCTCGGGGAGTTCCGGGGGCACTGCGTCGGGCTCGTCCGGGCGTGCGGGCATGAGAGCACTCTAGAGTCGTACGGAACGGTCCGGGCGGGCGAGAGGTGAGCCGTTGTTCTACTGGTTGATGAAGCGGGTCTTCGCGGGCCCGCTCCTGCACCTCATCTGGCGTCCGTGGATCCGGGGTGCCCAGAACGTGCCGTCCGAGGGCGGCGCGATCATGGCGAGCAACCACCTGGCGGTCTTCGACTCGGTGTTCCTGCCGATCATGATCGATCGCGAGATCGTGTTCATCGGCAAGCAGGAGTACTTCACGGGCTCCGGGTTCAAGGGACGCCTGACAGCCGGTTTCATGCGTGGCGTCGGGACGATCCCGGTGGACCGTGGCGGCGGCAAGGCCTCCGAGGCCGCCCTGCGCACGGGTCTGCGGCGGATCGAGGACGGCGGGCTCTTCGGCATCTACCCCGAGGGCACGCGCAGCCCGGACGGCCGGCTGTACCGCGGCAAGACCGGGATCGCCCGGCTCGCGCTGGAGTCCGGGGCGCCGGTCATCCCGGTCGCGATGATCGGGACGGGCGAGGCTCAGCCGATCGGTCGGCGCATCCCCAAGATCATGCGGGTGGGCGTCGTCATCGGCGAGCCGCTCGACTTCAGCCGCTACGCGGGCATGGAGAACGACCGGTTCATCCTGCGGTCGGTCACCGACGAGATCATGTACGCGATCATGAGCCTGTCGGGCCAGGAGTACGTGGACGTGTACGCCGCGACGCAGAAGGCGCGCATCGCGACGGGCCACCCCGCGGCCGTCCCGGAGGTCGCCGAGCACGCGCCGGTCGCGCCGGGCGGACGTCCGGCGCCGGACGTCCAGGTTCCGGTCCCCCCGGAGGACGAGGCCCCGCCCTCGGTAGCATGAGCAGGGTCGGCCCCGTGCCGACCACGCACCCCCACGCCAGACCCGCCGCAGCGGCCCGGACCTAGGGCCCGCACCGCCGCTGCCCGGGCACAGCACCCTGGGGGCGCTAGTGCAGGTCGACCAGAGCTGTGCAGTCCAACGAGAGGTGTGTCTCATGTCGGTTCGTCGCGTCGCTCTCCTGACCGCGGGTGGCTTCGCTCCGTGCCTGTCGTCCGCCGTCGGTGGCCTCATCGAGCGCTATACCGAGATCGCTCCGGACGTCGAGATCATCGCGTACGAGCACGGCTACTACGGTCTGCTGCGCGGGGACAAGATCGTCATCGACGCCGAGACCCGCAAGAAGGCCGGCATCCTGCACCGCTTCGGCGGCTCGCCGATCGGCAACTCGCGCGTGAAGCTCACCAACGCCAAGGACTGCGTCAAGCGCGGTCTGGTCAAGGAGGGCCAGGACCCGCTGCAGGTCGCGGCCGAGCAGCTCAAGGCCGACGGCGTCGACGTGCTGCACACCATCGGTGGCGACGACACGAACACGACCGCCGCCGACCTGGCCGCCTACCTCGCGCAGAACGGCTACGGCCTGACGGTCGTCGGCCTGCCCAAGACGATCGACAACGACGTCGTGCCGATCCGCCAGTCGCTGGGCGCCTGGACCGCCGCCGAGGAGGCTGCGGGTTTCGCGGCGAACATCATCGGCGAGCACCGTTCCGGGCCGCGCATGCTGATCGTGCACGAGGTCATGGGCCGGCACTGCGGGTGGCTGACGGCTGCTGCCGCCGCCGAGTACCGCAAGTGGCTCGACCAGCAGGAGTGGGTCCCGAGCATCGGTCTGTCGCGCGAGCGCTGGGACATCCACGCCGTCTTCCTGCCCGAGCTCGCGCTCGACATCGACGGCGAGGCCGAGCGCCTGAAGACGATCATGGACGAGCAGGGCAACGTCAACATCTTCCTGTCGGAGGGTGCGGGCATGCACGAGATCGTCGAGCAGCTCGAGGCCGCGGGCACGCCCGTGGAGCGCGACCCGTTCGGTCACGTCAAGCTCGACACCGTCAACCCGGGCCAGTGGTTCGCCAAGCAGTTCGCCGAGAAGCTCGGCGCCGAGAAGACGATGGTGCAGAAGTCCGGCTACTACTCGCGCGCCGCCGCGGCCAACGCCGAGGACCTGCGCCTCATCAAGTCGATGACCGACCTGGCGGTGGAGTGCGCCCTGCGCGGCGAGTCCGGCGTCATCGGCCACGACGAGGAGAACGGCGACCGTCTGACCGCGATCGCGTTCCCGCGCATCGCGGGCGGCAAGGCGTTCGACGTGTCCCAGCCCTGGTTCGGCGCCCTCCTGGAGGACATCGGCCAGCCGTTGGTCCGCGCGAGCCACGCATGAGTGTCGAGGCGGACCCGCAGGTCGTCGCCGGTCTCGACGCGTGGCGCTCGCTCCGGGCGGGCCAGCAGCCGCAGTGGCCGGACGCCGCCGAGCTCGCCCGGGTGACCGGGCGGCTGGCGTCCCTGCCCCCGCTGGTCTTCGCGGGCGAGGCCGACGACCTGCGGGCCCGTCTCGCGGCTGCCGGACGCGGTGAGGCCTTCCTGCTGCAGGGCGGTGACTGCGCGGAGACCTTCGCGGAGGCCACCGCGGACAACATCCGCAACAAGATCAAGACGATCCTGCAGATGGCCGTCGTGCTCACGTACGGCGCGAGCCTGCCGGTCATCAAGATGGGGCGGATGGCGGGGCAGTACGCCAAGCCGCGCAGCTCGGACGTCGAGACGCGTGACGGGGTGACGCTGCCGGCGTTCCGCGGCGACATCATCAACGGGTTCGACTTCACGCCCGAGGCCCGCACCCCCGACCCGCAGCGGCTGCTCGAGGCGTACCACACGTCGGCCTCGACGCTGAACCTCATCCGGGCGTTCACGACGGGCGGGTTCGCCTCGTTGCTGCGCGTGCACGAGTGGAACCGGGGCTTCACGACGAACCCCGCCTACTCGCGCTACGAGGAGATCGCGGCCGAGATCGACCGGGCCATCCGGTTCATGGCGGCCTGCGGCGCGGACTTCGACGCCTTGCGTGCGGTGGACTTCTTCTCCAGCCACGAGGGTCTGCTGCTGGACTACGAGCGGCCGCTGACGCGGATCGACTCGCGCACCGGGCTGCCGTACGACTGCTCGGCGCACTTCCTGTGGGTCGGGGAGCGCACGCGTGAGCTCGACGGCGCGCACGTGGACTACTTCTCCCGCGTGCAGAACCCGCTGGGCATCAAGCTCGGGCCTTCCTCGACCGGGGACGACGCGCTCGCCCTGGTCGACAAGCTGAACCCCAGCGGCGAGGCCGGACGCATCACGTTCATCACGCGCATGGGTGCCGGGCAGATCCGCGACCGGCTCCCGCAGCTCGTGGAGAAGGTCACCGCGGACGGCCGTCCGGTCACCTGGGTGTGCGACCCGATGCACGGCAATGGCATCACCTCGGCCACCGGGTACAAGACGCGCCGGTTCTCCGACGTGATGGACGAGGTCGCCGGGTTCTTCGAGGTGCACCGCGCACTGGGCACGGTTCCCGGTGGGCTGCACATCGAGCTGACCGGCGACGACGTCACCGAGGTGCTCGGCGGCTCGGAGGAGATCGACGACGAGGGGCTCGCGCTGCGGTACGAGACGCTCGTCGACCCGCGGCTGAACCACCAGCAGTCGTTGGAGATGGCGTTCCAGGTCGTCGAGCTGCTGCGCCGCGCCTGAGCACCGCCGTCCACGGGCGTCCCGCGAGAAGTCGTCGTGGGACGCCTGTGGCGTGTCAGGCCGCCTGGTACGGCGCGGGGGAGAAGGTGCCGTTGGCCGCCCGGAACGAGTCCGTGTCGCCTGGCCACAGCAACGTCAGCCGCCCGGACCGCTCGTCCACGTACCAGGAGCGGCAGCCTGTGAGCCACACCGTGCCCGCCGCCATCGCGTCGATGCGACGCGTGTACGTCTCCTCGGCTCGCGCGGTCACCTCCAGGACGGGTGCCCCCGGCCCGGTCAGGTGCGCGATCGCACCGAGCACGTAGTCGATCTGCGCCTCGATGAGGGCGACCCCCGACGAGTGCCCGAGCGCGGCGTTCGGACCGTCGACCAGGAACATGTTGGGGAAGCCGTGCACGGCGCTGGAGGCGTACGCGGTCATCCCGCCGGACCAGTGGTCGGCCAGCACCCGTCCGCCGCGGCCGCGCACGCGCGGGGCGTAGGTCGGCTCGCTCGTGCGGAACCCGGTGGCCAGGACCAGGACGTCCAGCGTGTGCTCGGTGCCGTCCTGCGCGACGGCGCTGCGCGCGCGGACCCGTGCCAGCGGCGAGGGCCGCAGGTCCACGTGCGCCAGGCCGAGGGCGGGGTAGTAGTCGTCGGAGAGCAGCACACGCTTGCAGCCGACCTCGTGGTCCGGGGTCAGGGCACGACGCAGCCGCAGGTCCTGGACCTGGGCGCGCAGGTGCGTCAGGGCTCGTGCCCGCAGCTCGTGCTGCGCCTCGGGCACACGTCGTCGGGCCGCGTGCCCCTGCTCGAGCTCGGCCGCGGTCCGTGCGCGCAGCTCGTCGATCGCCCCGTCGACCTGGGCGAACCTCGCGCGCTCGTGCGCGGTGTACGGCTGGTCGTCGCGCGGGACGACGTACGGCGCCGAGCGCTGGAAGACGACGAGACGGTCCACCCGGTGCGCGATCGCCGGGACGATCTGGATCGCCGACGCACCGGTGCCGACGACGCCGACGCGGGCGCCGTCGATCGGCACGTCCGGGTCCCAGCGTGCCGAGTGCACGATCGAGCCCTCGAAGTCCTCGAGCCCGGGCACGTCGGGCATGTGCGGCTCGGTCAGTCGTCCGGCCGCGACGACCAGGACGCGCGCGCTGATCCGGCCGGTCGGGGTGTCGACGTGCCAGCGGCGCGCCGGCGCGTCCCACGTCATCTGCTGCGCCGGGCTGCGCAGGCGCACATGGCCGAGGACGCCTTCGCTGCGCGCCGCCGCACGCAGGTACTCGTGGATCTCGGCGCCGGGGGCGTACACGCGCGTCCACCCGGGGTGCGGCAGGAACGACAGCGCGTACAGGTGCGACGGGATGTCGCACGCGACGCCGGGGTAGGTGTTGTCACGCCACGTGCCGCCGATGTCGTCGGCGCGTTCGAGCACGACGAAGTCGGTGACGCCGGCCCTGCGGAGCCGCACCGCCAGGCCGATGCCGGCGATGCCCGCACCGATGACGACGACGTCCGTCAGCTCGGTGCCCACGGGTCAGCCCTGCACGGCCGCGCGGGCACGGAGCCGTTCGGGGTCGGGAGTTCCGTACCGCGTGGTGCGTCGACGGACCTGGCGACCCAGCGTCGCGGCGAGGCGGGCGACGTCGGCCTCGGACAGCTCCAGGCCGCGCTCGGGGCCGGCGTCGGGACGCAGGCGACCGTCGAGCAGGACGCCGCCGAGGTCGTCGGCGCCGCCGGCGAGCACCGCGAGGCTCCCGTCGAGCCCGAGCTTGGGCCACGCGGCCTGCACGTGGTCGATGCGGCCGAGCAGCGCGAGCCGTGCGACGGCGTGCACCGCACGGGTCTCGCGCAGCGTCGGCCCGCCCCGGGTGCGGCGCGCGACGTGCGCAGGGGCGTCGGCGGGCACGAAGGCCATGGGGATCAGCTCGGTGAAGCCGCCGGTCTCGTCCTGCAGGGCGGCGAGCAGGCGCAGGTGCGTCACGACGTGCTGCGGACCCTCCAGGTGCCCGTAGACGAGCGTGGCCGTGGACCGCAGGCCGGCGCGATGGGCCGTGCCGATGATGGTGAGCCAGTCGGCGACCGAGACCTCCGACCCGTCGGTGAGGACAGCACGGATCTCGTCGTCGAGCACCCGTGCGCCGGTCCCCGGGACGGTGTCGACGCCTGCCTCGCGCAGCGCGACCGCGTACTCCGCGAGCGGCAGACCGGTGCGCCGGGCGCCGTCGGCGAGCTCGAGCGGCCGGAACGCGTGCAGGTGCATGCCGGGGCGGGTCGCCTTCACGACTCGCGCGAGGTCGAGGTACCCGGTGGGTCCCAGCCCGACGGGCACCGCGCCCTGCGCGCACACCTCGCTCGCGCCCAGCTCCCAGGCCTCGTCCACGAGAGCGGCGACGTCGTCACAGCCGAGGGCGTCGGGGCGGTCGTCGTCGGGGGCGCGCAGCCGTGAGGAGTCGAGGTTCCGGTTGACCACGTAGGTCAGCCACGGACCGACGACGTCGGCGCGTACCGCGTCCGCCAGCCGGCCGAGCGCGTCCAGCTCGGGTCCGTCGGCGCCGAGCAGCGCGACGTACTGGGCGTCGTCGAGCCCCGCGGGGTCGTCCTCGGCGCGCGCGAGCGCCTGCCGCACCGGGTCGACGTGCACGGCGGGTGCCGTGGCGCGGGCAGGAGCCGCAGCGACCGGTACGGGCACCCACGGGCGGCCGACGACGGGTGCCTGCTCGTCCGCCAGGCCCGAGGCGTCACGGTGCGCCGCGACGTGCGCGTGCAAGGCCGGGTCGATCCAGCCGTCGGCCCCGCGCACGTACGGCGCGTGCACGGTCAGCCGCTGCTGCAGCGTGAAGCCGGCGTCCGCCGTGAGCCGGGCCAGGTCGTCCAGGTGCGGCCACGGGCGTTCGGGGTTCACGTGGTCCGGGGTCAGCGGCGAGACGCCGCCCCAGTCGTCGATCCCCGCGCGCACCAGGAGCGCTAGCTCGCCGGCGTCGGTCAGGTTGGGCGGGGCCTGCACGGTCGCGTCGGGACCGAGCAGCAGGCGGGCGACCGCGACGGCCGCGACGTACTCCTGCGTGGCCAGGTCGGGTGCGCCCTGCATCGCGGTGCGCGGCTTGGCGCGGAAGTTCTGCACGATCGTCTCCTGCACGTGCCCGAACCGTTCGTGCGAGGCCCGGATCGCCAGGAGCGTGTCGACGCGGTCCGCGACGCTCTCACCGATGCCGAGCAGCAGGCCCGTGCTGAACGGCACGCGCGAGCGACCGGCGTCCTCGAGCACCCGCAGCCGCACCGCAGGGTCCTTGTCGGGCGAGCCGAAGTGCACCCCGCCGGGTACCGCCCACAGGTCCCGGGAGGTCGTCTCGAGCATCATGCCCATGGACGGCGACACGGGGCGCAGACGCTGCAGCTCGGACCAGGTCAGCACGCCCGGGTTCATGTGCGGCAGCAGGCCCGTCTCCGTGAGCACGCGCACGGCCAGGTGGTGCAGGTACTCCACGGTGGAGGCGAACCCGCGCTCGTCGAGCCAGCGTCGGGCTGCCGGCCACCGGTCCTCGGGCCGGTCGCCGAGCGTGAACAGCGCCTCGCGGCAGCCGAGCGCGGCACCCTGACGTGCCAGCTCGACGACCTCGTCCTCGTCCATGTAGGGCGCGATGCCGGCACGGGCGAGGCCGCCGGGGGTGTCGACGAACACGCAGTAGTGGCAGCGGTCGCGGCACAGGCGGGTGACCGGGATGAAGACCTTGCGGGAGTACGTGATCACCCCGGCCCGGCCCCGGGCGGCGAGCCCGGCGTCGCGCACGGCGGAGGCCACGTCGAGCAGGGAGTCGAGCTGGTCGTCCCGGGCCATGAGCAGCAGCTCGGCGGTGCCCCGATCGGGTGCGCCGCCGTCGGCCGCCCGGGCGAGGGCGGCGGCCACCGACGAGCGTGCGGGGGCGGGCCGCGGCACGGGCAGCGCGGTGCGGAGGGGGCTGGGTGGGGTCATGGTTCGCCTCGGCGCAGGGGAGGGGACGGGCTGCCGGGTCAAAGTCCAGACCCTGTTCCGGGCCCAGGTCGAGGCCCCACACGCTGATTCGCGGTCAGTGTAAGGCCCGCGGATGACGGCCTCGTGTCGGGCAGGGCCGCAATGGCGCGGCGCTCACCAGGTGGGTCCGTGCCAGCGAGGGAGGGGCGCTGCGGGATTACGTCAGCGAGAGCACGATGGTCGTGCCCTTTGGCTGCATCGATCCGCCCTCGGGTGTCTGACCGACGACGAAGCCCAGGCCGAAGTACGCGGCGGCCTTGCGCGTCTCCACCTTGAATCCAGCGTCCTCGAGCGTCTTGGTGGCAGCGTCGACCCCTTGCCGCATCACGTCCGGGACCTCGAAGAGCTCAGGGCCCTTGGAGACGACCAGATTGACGGTGTCGCCACGGTGGACCGTGGCGCCTGCGGCCGGGTCCTGCGAGATCACCACGTCGGCGGCGACGGTGTCCGAGAACGCCTCGGTGGTGGCGACCTTCAGCGCGTTGCGCCCGAGCTCGGTCGTCGCGTCGTCGAGCGAGGCGCCGACGACGGAGGTGATCGTGACCGGCGCCGGTCCGTTCGACAGCACGAGAACGACGACGGTCCCGCGGTTGACCTGGGCGTTCGCCTCGGCAGGGGAGTCGTCGGGCAGCGTCGCGGTGAGCACGTTGCCGAGCGGTGCGGCGTCGTCGTAGGCGGGGTCGCCGTAGTCGACCGTGAGGCCGGCGTCGGTGAGCGCCTGCGTCGCAGCGGCCTGCGGCTGTCCGACCACGCCGTCCGGCACGGTGACCAGGTCGGGGCCCTTGGAGACGACGAACGACACGCTGCCGTCCTTGCGGACGTCCTCGCCGACCCCGGGGTCGGCCGAGATGACGACGCCCTGGGGAACGGTGTCGTCGAACGCGGCCGTGGGGTCTGCGCCGAGCCCGGCGCCGGTGAGCAGGTCGGTGGCCGTGGCCTCGTCCTGGCCGACGATCGCCGGCACCGTGGTGTACGCCCCCGGGCCGAACGCGCCGTACCACCAGGTGCCCAGCCCGGCGAGGGCGACCAGCAGCAGGGTGAGGACGACCCACCGTGCCCGGTGGCGGCGACGTGCGGCGGGCGCCACGGCAGCCGCAGGGCTCAGGCCCGTGCCGATCGGCAGGGCGACGGTCGCGCCCTGCGGCGGGGTGAGGGCTCCGGCGGGCAGCGTGAGCCGGGTCGTGGCGTCGGCGTCGGTGGCGACGGGTGTCGGTGCCGAGCGGTCTGACGGCTCGGCGACCGCGGACTCCTCCGGGTCGGTGGCCGAGGGCAGCACGACGGTCGGAGCGACGTCGGCACGGCGGGCCAGGGTCGCCTCGTCGAGCGCGGCACGGGTGCGCCGCACGAGCGCGAGTGCGGCGGCGGCGTCCACCGGACGGTCGGACGGCTGACGTGCGGCGAGCGCCTGCACGAGCTCGTCGACCTCCGCGGGCAGCCACGCCACCGTGTCGGAGGGGGCCGGGACGTCCGAGTTGACGTGCTGGAACGCCACCTGGATCGGCGTCTCGCCGACGAACGGCTGGACACCCGTGAGCATCTCGTACAGCAGGATGCCGCACGCGTAGACGTCGGTCCGTGCGTCGCTCGTCCCGCGGGTGACCAGCTCGGGGGCCAGGTACGCCACGGTTCCCATGACGGTGCCGGTGGTCGTCGCTGTCACCTCGGTGACCGCGCGTGCCAGGCCGAAGTCGGCGAGCTTGATGCGGCCGTCGTCGGCGAGGAGCACGTTCTCCGGCTTGATGTCGCGGTGCACGAGCCCGTTGCGGTGCGCCGCGCCCAGCGCGTCCAGCACGTGCTCGGCGGTGCCGAGGGCGTCACCGAGCGTGAGCGATCCTCGTTCGCCGATGCGACGTCGCAGGTTCGTCCCGTCGATGTACTCCATCGTCAGGTAGGACGTCTCGCCGTCGACGCCCTGGTCGAAGACACCGACGAGCCCCGGATGAGTCAGGCGGGCCGCGGTGCGCGCCTCCCGCCGGAACCGTGCGACGAAGTCGAGCCCCGAGGCACCCTCGGCCAGGTGGGCGTGCATGACCTTGAGCGCGACCTCGCGGTCGAGCCGTCGGTCGATCGCCAGGTAGACCGTCGCCATGCCCCCACGCGCGATGCGGGACACGACCTCGTACCTGCCGTCGACCAGACGGCCGACGAGCGGATCGGTGACGGTGGCTCCCACGGGCAGGATCCTACGGTTCCGACTGCTCCGATCGTGGTACCGGCACGGTCAGTCGAAGCGCGTCATGTGGGTCTGCACGTTGGCCACGTAGCGCCGGGTGTCGGCGAACATGCCGTTGCGTCGTACGGACGACGCGCCCTGGTAGTACCCGGCGATCGCCGTCGGAAGGTCCGGGGCGGTCTTGACGAGCGAGCGGAGGATCGCCACACCGGCCACGACGTTGTCGTCGGGGTCCATCAGGTTCAGATCGCGACCGACGAGCGTGGAGGCCCATTCGCCCGACGACGGGATCACCTGCATGGTGCCGATCGCGTTGGCCGGAGAGACGGACGCGTGGTTGAAACCGGACTCCTGGAACGCGACCGCCAGTGCGAGTGCGGGATCGACGCCCATGGCGCGCGCGGTGGCGACGATCGTGGCCTGCATGTCGGCCTTGCTGGGCACCCCGACCGCGAGCAGCGCGGCCTTGTTCGCGTTGGCGGAGGCCACGACGGCCGCCGGGTAGGTGCGGCCCTCGAAGGTGCTCCCGACGAGCGGCGCGCTCGTCGTGGCGGTCGACGTGGTCGACGTGGTGGCAGTCGCCGTCGTCCCGGGGATCGACAGCGACTGCCCGATGCGGATCAGCGCACGCGAGTCGAGGCCGTTGGCCTGCACCAGCGCGGTCACGGTGGTGCCGTACCGGCGGGCGATCGCGCCCGCGGTGTCGCCCGCGACGACCGTGTGGTTCGCCACGGTGCTGACGGCGGCCGTGCTCGCTGTGCTCCCTGCGGACGCGACGGCGGCGGCGGTCGTGCCCGGGATCGTGAGCACCTGACCGGCACGGATGAAGGCGCGGGCGTCGAGCCCGTTCGCGGCGACGACGGCCTGGACGCTCGTGCCGTACCGGGAGGCGATCGCCGAGACCGTGTCGCCCGTGCGAACCGTGTGGGTCGCGGCGGGTGCGGCAGCGGGCGTTGCGGCGGTCGCCGCGGCCGTGCCGGCGCTCGTCGACGTCGTCGGGATGGTGAGCACCTGGCCGATCCGGATGCGCGAGGCGTCCGCCAGGCCGTTCGCCCGGGTGATGGCGGTGACGCTCGCGCCGGTGCGGACGGCGATGTGGCTGACCGTGTCGCCCGCGCGGACCGTCACCTGGTCGTCGGCGTGCGCGGCACCCCCGGTGGCGGTCACGGCCACGGCGGCGAGCGCGAGCGTGGCCCCGGTCCCCGTGCCGGCACGGCGAAGTCGGGCGGGGCGGGCGGATGCGGGCTGCGTCATGGCTGAACCTCTGGTGCTGGAGTACACGGAAGTGACGGGTGTTACTCGAGTGACAAAATGCGACGGTAGTCGACCTCGACACCATGGGAAAGCCACGCGGGGCAATTGCGCCGATGTCATTTGCTGTTGCGTAGGCTGGTCGAGTGAATCCCCCTGTGCCCGACCTCGATCTGCTCGTCGACGAGTGGCTCACGATCCCCGACGCCGCCGAGAGGCTCGACCTCGACGTCACCAAGGTGCACCGGCTCCTGCAGGAACGTCGCCTGGTCGCCGTGCGGCGCGGCGAACGGCCCGTGCAGTCGGTGCCCGCGGCATTCCTGGTCGCCGGACACCTGGCCAACCCCGCGGCACCCTCGAAGGCCGAGGGCCTGCCCGAGTGGACCGTGCTCGCAGCGCTTCAGGGCACGCTGACCGTGCTCACCGACGTCGGCTTCTCCGACGCGGACGCGATCGCGTGGCTGTTCGCCCGGGACGAGTCCCTGGCCGCCTCACCGATCGAGGCGCTGCGCGCGGGGCGGAAGACCGAGGTCCGTCGGCTGGCGCAGGCCGAGCTCTGACCGGCCTCTGACCGGCCTCCGCCCGGCCGCTTCAGGAGCGGCGGTCGACCGCGGCGTGTGCCAGTGCCACGAGCTGACCGCGGGCAGGCTCTGACCACGGCCGGTTCTCCATCCGGTCGAAGGCCTCGGCCGACAGCACCGAGATGAGCTCCTCGACGTCCTCAGGCGCCCCCGTGGCGGCGATCGTCGCGGCCAGGTCGGCGACCTCCTGCTCGGACATCGCCCGCACGCCCAGTCGGCTGCGCAGCGCCTCGACGGCCGGGGCGTCACCCGCCAGGAGGGCGCGGCGCACCGCACGGGCGGCCAGGACCGTCCGCTTGCCCTCGCGCAGGTCGTCCCCGGCGGGCTTCCCCGTCGTGCGCGGGTCGCCGAAGACGCCGAGCAGGTCATCGCGCAGCTGGAACGCCTCGCCGAGCGGCAACCCGATCCGACGGCAGGCGTCGAGCTGTTCCTCGTCGGCGTCCGCCAGCGCGGCTCCCAGCACGATCGGGTGCTCGACGCTGTACCGGGCCGACTTCGCCCGGATCACGGTCCGCGCGCGTCGCTCGTCCGCGTCGGGGTCCTGACCCCACGGCGTGGCCTGGGCGAGGACGTCGAGGTACTGGCCCACGGTCACCTCGGTGCGCATGAGGTCGAACACCGTGCGTGCCTGCGTCGCGCGAGGCAAGGGGGCCAGCGCGAGCGCCCCGGAGAACTCCTGCTCGCTGGCCACGAGCGCCAGGTCGCCGAGCAGGATCGCCGCCGAGGTGCCGAACTGCTCGGCGTCGCCCACCAGGCCCCAGTCGTCGTGCAGCGAGGCGAACGCACGGTGGGCCGCCGGCAGACCGCGGCGGGTGTCGGAGGCGTCCATCACGTCGTCGTGGAACAGCGCGGCGGCCTGGAAGAGCTCGAGCGCGGCACCGACCCTGATGGCGGTGTGCGCCTGGGGCGAGCCCGGTCGACCGCCGTGCGCGCGCCAGGACCAGTAGCAGAACGCGGCCCGCAGGCGCTTGCCTCCCGAGAGCATGCGCGTCACCGCGTCGGCGAGCACCTCGGCGTCAGGACCGGCGGCGCGCAGCACCGAGCGCAGCTCACCGACGTGACCGGACAGGACGGAGTCGACCTGGGCGCGGACGTCCTCGACGTCGACGAGGGCGCGGACGTCGGGGATCACACCGCGAGCCTAGGCGACGGGCAGGTCAGGAGCCCGTCCGGACCTGCCCGCCGAGCGTGAGGGTGCGTTCGCCGTCACGGTCGAGCACCCCGACCACGAGGAGCTCGGTGCCGTCGGAGCGGCTGAAGGTCGACTGCGCTGCCAGGCCCGCCTCCGGCGTGCCGACCGGGGCCTCGGTGAAACCGGCCGCCACCAACGGGGCACGGACGGCCTCGAGCAGCCCGGGCGCGTCCTGCGCGGAGCGCAGGTTGAGCGAGATCTCGACGAGGTCGGACCCGTCGACGGGCTCGGCGGCGGACACCAGCACCTCGGCGCCCTCGGGCACGGGGACGAGATCGCTCGGGAAACCCTCGACGAGCGCGCCCACGGCCGAGTAGGTGTCGGCACTCTCCGCCAGCAGCGTCTCCGTCGGTGAGGCCGAGGGCATCGCTTCGGTCGCGGTCGGCGCCAGGGTGGCGGGTGCGCTGGACGAGCAGGCCGACGCCGTCAGGAGGACCCCCGAGGCGAGCACGGCTGCCAGGCCGAGGCGGACCGGGGCCGGCGGACGCCGCAGGCATCCCTGGTCGTGGCGGACGGTCCGGTGCAGCACCGGCACAGAGTAGCCGCCGGCCCAGCTCCGTCGCGGGCTCGAACCGACCACAGGCCGACCCTTCGGACGGCCCTGCACCACGGGCTGCGTGCGAACCGTCCGCCCTGGCGCCCGCACGGTTCGGTACGGGCATGGACACGACCCTCCGGCTCGGCGAACCGCGTGAGCTCCTCGCCCTGATCCCGCACCAGCTCGGCTTCCGCCCGCTCGACTCCGCCGTGGCGGTGAGCCTGCGCCCACCGGCGGGCGAGGTCGGCCTCGTCGTGCGTGTCGACCTGGCCGCGCTCGCGGACGACGAGACGGGTCCACGGCTGGCGCGTGGCCTCGTGGCGCACCTCGACCGGGACGGTGCCCGGCGATGCGTGCTCGCGCTCTACACCGACCAGGACCCGCGCGGCCTCGAGGCGCACCCGGTGCACCGGGCGGCGGCACGCCTGCGCGAGGCCGCCCAGGTCCCGCTCGGCGACGTCCCCGCGTGGGTCGTCACGCTGGACGGCTACCTCGCGCTCGACTGCGACGAGGCCTGCTGCCCGCCGGGCGGGCGCCCGCTGCACGAGCTGGAGTCGACCCAGGTCGGAGCTCGGATGGTGCTCGCCGGGTCGGTCGTCGCGGCGACGCGCGACGACGTCGCACGGATCCGCCGGGCGCCGGTCGAGGCTCGTCGGTCGGTCGCCCGCGTCCGACGGCGCTGGGAGGAGCGCCGGGCGGCGGCAGCCGAGGCGGGCCCGCAGGCGACCGCAGCGTGGCGGGTCGGGTCGGTGGAGGCCTGGCGCCGCGCGACCGATCCCGACGTCGACGGACGGCGACCGGCATCCGGCTCGCCGCTGGGCAGGGTCGAGGCGGGGCTGGCGGACCGGCGGGTGCGCGACGCGGTGCTGGTCTCGTTGGTCCCGGGAACCGGCGACCTGCCCGAACGGGCCGTGCGCGGCGCAGGGCTGGACGCTCGGGCGGACGCCGCCGTCGGCGCGGCGGTCGCGGCGATCGTCGACCCCCAGGTCGCCGTGCGCCCCCCGGACGACGTCCGTCGGTACGAGCAGGTCCTCGAGCAGGTCGTCGCCCACGGACGCGACGGCGGTCAGGCGCCGGCCCTGACGCTGCTCGCCCTGGTCTCGTGGTGGCGAGGGGACGGTGCCCGGGCGAGCGTGCTGCTCGACCGCGCGCTCGCGCAGGAGGCAGGCCACCGGCTCGCGCTGCTCCTCGTGGACGCGCTCGAGGCGGCGGTCCCGCCCGGATGGGTACGGGCGGGCGGGGAGCAGGGCCCGCCGTCCTGAGCGGGTTCCCCGCCGGCGGTCGCGGTCAGCAGGGGGAGCGGCGCTCCGGTAGCGTCACCTGCACGGCGATGACGCCGTCGAGCGAGGGGAGTACCGATGGGCATCGTGGTCGGCTATCTGGCCACGCCGGAGGGGCGCGCGGCCCTCGAGGCGGCGATCGACGAGGGCAAGCGTCGCGACGAGCGGGTGGTCGTCGTGGTCAGCATGCGTCGGGACGCCACCGACGAGGAGCAGATGCAGGTCGAGACCGAGCTGAACGCCGTGCGGGCCGAGCTGGTCTCGCGCAACGTCGTCTACGACGTGCTCGTCCTGGACGGCGGAGACGTCGCGGACGACCTGATCCGCACGGCAGAGGAGCTCGGTGCCGAGCTCATCGTCATCGGGCTGCGTCGCCGTAGCCCGGTCGGCAAGCTGATCCTCGGTGCGAACGCTCAGCGCGTCCTGTTCGACGCGCCCTGCCCCGTGCTGACCGTGAAGCCGCCGCTGGCCTGAGGGCGCCCGCACGGCGGGTGATCGTCGGGTGAGACGGGGCGCGTCCGTTCCGGACGGGAATCTCCGGCCGCTCTCATCCGTTGGGCCGGCCGCTCTCATCCGTTGGGAGGGGGTCGGCCGACGTCTTGACGTCGGTGGCCACCACCGCTGCCCTCGTGGGGCCAGGACGAGGTCCGGGTCGGTACAATATCGGTGTACCTCTCCGGCCTCAGATCCGGTTCTCACGCTGCCGAAAGGTCGTTCGTGTCGTCCCAGACCCCGCATCCCGCGCTTCCGCGTGAGTTCGAGCACCCCGCACTGCAGGAGCTGGTCCTGCGTGGCCGCACGCACGGCAGCGTCGGAGCCGAGGAGCTGCGCCACGCGTGCGAGCAGGCGGACGTGCAGGACGCCAAGCGTCTGCGCGCCGTGATCCGCGGCCTGGCCACGGCCGGCATCGGCGTGCAAGAGCCGACCGCTCCCGCCCGTGCCGTCGCAGCGACCAGCGCGAAGGCACGCCCGTCGGCCAAGGCGGTCGTCGCCTCCGACGACGCTGCCGCCAAGCCGGCACGCAAGGCCCCGGCCCGTCCCGCCGCGGCCAAGGCCGCACCCAAGCCCGCAGCCAAGGCTGCGACCAAGAGTGCCGCCGCCAAGGGTTCGGCCAAGGCCGCCGACGACGACGAGGCTGCCGAGGTCGAGCTCGAAGAGGTCGTGATCGACGAGACCGACGTGGTCGTCGCCGACGAGGCCGTCGAGGAGACCGACGCGGAGGAGACCGACGAGGAGGGGGCCAAGAAGCCGGCCGCCGCCGCGGAGGAGGAGTCCGAGGACAAGGGCTTCGTCTACTCCGACGCCGACGACGACGACGCCCCTGCCCAGCAGGTCGTCACGGCGGGTGCCACCGCGGACCCGGTGAAGGACTACCTCAAGCAGATCGGCAAGGTCGCCCTCCTCAACGCCGAGCAGGAGGTCGAGCTCGCCAAGCGCATCGAGGCCGGCCTGTTCGCCGAGGAGCGGCTGAACTCCGGTACGCCGATGGAGCCGAAGATCCGTCGCGAGCTCGAGTGGATCGCCGGTGACGGTCGTCGGGCCAAGAACCACCTGCTCGAGGCGAACCTGCGGCTCGTGGTCTCGCTCGCCAAGCGGTACACCGGGCGCGGCATGCTGTTCCTGGACCTGATCCAGGAGGGCAACCTCGGCCTGATCCGTGCGGTCGAGAAGTTCGACTACACCAAGGGCTACAAGTTCTCGACGTACGCGACGTGGTGGATCCGTCAGGCCATCACCCGCGCCATGGCTGACCAGGCGCGCACCATCCGCATCCCGGTGCACATGGTCGAGGTCATCAACAAGCTCGCTCGCGTCCAGCGGCAGATGCTCCAGGACCTGGGCCGTGAGCCCACGCCCGAGGAGCTCGCCAAGGAGCTCGACATGACGCCCGAGAAGGTCGTCGAGGTCCAGAAGTACGGCCGCGAGCCCATCTCGCTGCACACCCCCCTCGGCGAGGACGGTGACAGCGAGTTCGGTGACCTCATCGAGGACTCCGAGGCGGTCGTCCCGGCGGATGCCGTGAGCTTCACGCTGCTGCAGGAGCAGCTGCACCAGGTGCTCGACACCCTCTCGGAGCGCGAGGCCGGTGTGGTCTCGATGCGGTTCGGTCTGACCGACGGCCAGCCGAAGACGCTCGACGAGATCGGCAAGGTCTACGGGGTCACGCGTGAGCGGATCCGGCAGATCGAGTCCAAGACGATGTCGAAGCTGCGGCACCCCTCGCGGTCGCAGGTGCTGCGCGACTACCTCGACTGAGCCCGGATGCCGCACCCGCGGCTGCAGGCTTGTCCACGAGGCCCGGACCGTCATGGTCCGGGCCTCGTGGCGTTCGTGGGTCTTCCCCGCGGGAGTGAGGGTGCCCGAGCCGGGAGGATGCAGAGACATCATTGCAAAGAATCACTTGCAAAGAAGACTTTGCACTCGTAGTCTCGCCCCATGACGACCCGAGAGCACGACTCCGACGCGGACGATCCGCTCGACCTGACGGGCGACGACCTGCCGCTCGACGTGCGTCGCCTCAAGGCGCTCGCGCACCCGCTGCGGACCCAGATCTTCGACGCGCTCACGACGGGACCGGCGACGGCCAGCGGCCTCGCGCAGCGGCTCGGCGAGTCCTCCGGCGCGACGAGCTACCACCTGCGCCAGCTCGCCGAGCACGGGTTCGTGGAGGAGATGCCCGGGCGCGGCACGGCACGAGAGCGCTGGTGGCAGCTGGCGCCCGGGCGGCACGCGCTCAGCTCCTCGGCGGACGAGAGCGCTGCGGCGCGGGAGGCGCTGGACATGTTCGCCTCCGAATGGATGCGCCTGCGCTACCAGGCCGCGGCCGAGTTCCGCACCCGGGTGCGCGCCGGGCTCGAGCCCGCGTGGAAGGGCAAGGCCAGCGACGCCACCACGCTGTTCGTGATGACGCCCGACGAGCTCGAGGCGATGACCGGCGAGCTGGTCGCTGTGCTCGATCGGTGGGACGACCGGTGCGGGCGCGAACGGGCGGACGTGCCCGACGGAGCGCGCGTGGTCGAGCTGCAGCTGCGGGCGTTCCCGCGCGTCGGCTCGGCCGTCGACTTCCACGACACCGCGCGAGCCGTCGCCCCGACCGAGACGGAGGCCTCGTGAGCGCGCCGGTCGCCGAGGCCGACCTCCTCACGGGATCGCCGAGCCGCCTGCCGAGCGCGTTCCTGCGGTTGTGGTCCGCCGGCCTGCTCGGCAACCTGGCGGACGGTGTCGGGATGGTCGCGGTTCCCCTGCTGGCCATGCGGCTGAGCGACGACCCGTTCGTCGTGTCGGTCCTGGGCGCGCTGGGCCTGCTGCCGTGGCTCCTGTTCGGGGCGTTCTCCGGGGCGCTCGTCGACCGTGCCGACCGCCGTCGGGCCATGGGTGCGGGCGCGCTCGTCCGAGGCGGGCTGCTCGCGACGCTCGCGGTGGCGGGTTCCGCGACGCAGCTGCCGTTGTGGGTGCTGCTCGTCACGGTGTTCGCGATCGCCTGCGTCGAGACGGTCGCGGACGGCGCGGCGCAGGCCATGGTCCCCTCGGTGGTCCCTGCCTCCCGGCTCGATGCGGCGAACTCCCGCTACCAGGCGGGCGAGCTCGTCATGCAGGGGCTCGTCGCGCTGCCGTTGGGCACCGCGCTGTTCGCCTGGGCGACGTCGGCACCGTTCGCCGTGGCTGCGTGCGCCTACGGCGGCGCCTCGGTGCTCGCGTTCTCGCTTCCGCGACGCGCGGCACGGGCCGTCGTCCCGGGTCCGCAGGGTCCGCGGGAGAGCGTGTGGCGCTCGACGGCGGCCGGCCTGCGCTACACGTTCGCACCCGGCCCCTTGCGTCGACTCGTGCTCGTGACCACCGGGCTCGCCGCGACGATGCAGTTCGCGCAGGGGTCGCTCGTCTTCTACCTGGTGCGCGGTGTCGGTCTGCCGGAGGCCGCGCTGGGTCTGGTCACGGCGGGGATGGCCGTCGGCGGTGTCCTCGGCGCGTCGATCTCGCCGCGGCTCGTCGCGCGCACCGGGCGCAGGCGCGCCATGGTCGGTGCCGCTGTGCTCGCCGGGCTTGCCTTCGTCGGGCTGGGCCTTGCTCCGGGCCTCCTCGGCGGTGTCGGGTCGGTCGCAGGGATCGCGGCGTCCGCCGTGCTGGTGTCCCTGGCGGCGGGCGCGGCCGCGGCGTGGAACGTGCAGTCGGCGACCGCCCGGCAGCGCATCGTCCCGGGTCACCTGCTCGGTCGGGTGCAGGGTGCCGGTCGGATGCTCGTGGTCGGTCTGACGTCCGTGGCGATGCTGGCCGGTGGGTTCGTGGCCCGTACGGACCTGCGCGCGCCGCTGCTGGTGGGCGGGGCGCTGAGCGTCGTCGTGGCGCTGGCGGCCTCCCGTGCGCTGGCGTTCGTCGACACGTTGCCGACCGACGGTGCGCGTCCTGCCGACGGTGCGCCGGCCACCGAGGCGGCACGCGAGGGGTCAGGTGCGCTGGTCGCAGCGGCGCCCGGGCCCGGGACGACGGCACTGTCCGATTCCTGACGATCTGTCCCTCAGAGGTCACGATCAGGTAACGTCCAGGGATGCCTACCCCGACGCCCGACCCGCACCGCCGGGACCTGCGACGGTGGGACGTCCGTCGTCGCCGTCGCCAGATCGCCACGAGACGCCGCGCGGTGCTGGTCGCGGCCGCATGCGCGCTCGTCGTCCTGGGGGCCGCGGTGCACGCGGTGGCCCCTGATCGCGTCGCCCAGGGCTACGCGCAGCTGTCGGCCTGGGTGCCCGTCGACCTGGGGCGCGACGGCGAGGCGGCAAGCCGTTCCGTCGACCGCACCGCGTCTCCGACGCCGGGCGTCTCCCTCGACGGCGCGGCCGCCTCGGCCTCGACGGGCACCGACGAGGCACCGGCGGCGGCGCCGACCACCACGAGTCCGGCCGCGCAGGAGTCTGCGGCCGACCCGCTCGACGAGGCCGGCACCGACGCGTCGACCGAGCCGCCGCCGGCCGCCGCGCAGGGCGGTTCGGCGCCCACGGCGCAGGACGCAGCCTCGAGCGCTCCGGCAGCCGGCGCGCAGCAGGCCGCATCGCTGACCGACCAGGTCATCGCCCTCACGAACGCCGAACGGGCGGCTGCGGGACTGCCCGCGCTGGCGTCCTCGGCGTGCGGCGCGGCGCAGGCCCAGGGGCGCACCGACCTGCTCGTGGCGGAGGGGCGGTTCGAGCACGATCCGCTCGGGCCCATCATGCAGGCGTGCAAGGCCTCCACCGTGGGGGAGAACCTGGCACTCGGCTACCCGGACGCCGCGTCGATGGTCGCCGGGTGGATGGCCTCGCAAGGGCACAGGGAGAACATCCTGCGCGACGGGTACACCGCGATCGGCGTGGCCTGCACCACGGGCTCACAAGGGCTGCTGTGCGCCCAGGTGTTCCTGGGCTGATCAGCGCTCCGTGCCCCGCGGTGGGGCATGACGACGGCGCCCCGGACCGTGTCAGGTCCGGGGCGCCGTCGTCGTTCTGCGTCGGGGGAGCCTCAGCTCACCGCACCGGCGCCCGCGCCGTGCTCGGCGTGCAGGCGGTCGGTCTCGTCCTGGATGTGCGTGGCGATCGCCTCGAACTTCGCGGCGTGCTCCCGCGCGTGGTGCGCGCAGAACAGGAGCTCGCCCACGGGCAGCACGACGCGGACGTAGGCCTGAGCGCCGCAGCGGTCGCAGCGGTCGGCCACGTTGAGGGGGGCCAAGGTGTCGGTCGTCGTCCCAGTCACGAATCCATAGAACCATCCCGACGTGACATCCGTGTCACGCAGAGGGGGGTGGTTCGCTACGCGCATAAGTCCTGCGATCCGAGCGGTCGCTGCCGATGCGCCGTTCGGGGCGGAGCCCGGGCGCCCTCGCTCCGGCACGGCAGCGCGGTCGCGTGGGTCGTGGCGGCTACCATCGGGCCTCGTGACGACGACCTCGCCGCAGACCGGCTACACGGCCCGCCACCTCTCGGTCCTGGAGGGGTTGGAGGCCGTCCGCAAGCGCCCCGGCATGTACATCGGTACGACCGACAGCCGTGGCCTCATGCACTGCCTGTGGGAGATCATCGACAACTCGGTCGACGAGGCCCTCGGCGGGTTCGGCGACCGCATCGAGGTGATCCTGCACGCGGACACCTCGGTCGAGGTGCGCGACAACGGACGCGGCGTCCCCGTCGACATCGAGCCGAAGACCGGCCTGACCGGCGTCGAGGTGGTGTTCACCAAGCTGCACGCGGGCGGCAAGTTCGGTGGCGGCTCCTACGCCGCCTCGGGTGGTCTGCACGGTGTGGGCGCCTCGGTCGTCAACGCGCTGTCGTCCCGGCTGGACGTCGAGGTCGACCGCGGCGGCAAGACGCACCGCATGACCTTCCACCGCGGCGAGCCCGGCATCTTCGACGACAAGGCGGGCATGGGCCCCGACGTCCCGTTCGAGCCGTTCGTCCAGGGCTCGGAGCTGACCGTCGTCGGGAAGGTCGCCAAGGCGCGCACGGGCACCCGGGTGCGCTACTGGGCCGACCGGCAGATCTTCCCCAAGACGGCCGTCTTCTCCTACGACGAGCTGGTCACGCGCGCTCGCCAGACGAGCTTCCTCGTGCCCGGGCTGGCGATCTCGCTGCGCGACGAGCGGGGCCTCCCCGGCACGCCCGGCGCCGACGGGCCGCACGAGGAGACGTTCCAGCACACCGGTGGCGTGCTCGACTTCGTCGACCACCTCGCACCCGACCCGGCGGTTACCGACACCTGGCACCTGACCGGCTCGGGCACGTTCACCGAGACCGTGCCCGTGCTCGACGAGCGGGGGCACATGACCCCTCAGGAGGTCGGCCGCACGTGCGAGGTCGACATCGCGGTGCGCTGGGGGACGGGCTACGACACCGAGGTGCGCAGCTTCGTCAACATCATCTCCACACCCAAGGGCGGCACACACCTGGCCGGTTTCGAGGCAGGTCTGCTGCGCACGCTGCGCAAGGCCGTCGACGCGAACGCCCGCCGGCTCAAGATCTCCTCCAAGGACACCTCCGAGCGCATCGAGAAGGAGGACGTGCTCGCCGGCCTGACCGCGGTCGTCACCGTCCGCCTCGCCGAACCGCAGTTCGAGGGTCAGACCAAGGAGGTGCTCGGCACGGCACCCGTCCGCGCGATCGTGGCCAAGGTGCTCGACACCGAGCTCGCGGCGATCTTCGCCTCGCCCAAGCGCGACCACAAGGCGCAGTCCTCGCTGCTGCTCGACAAGGTCGTCGGCGAGATGCGCGCCCGGCTGTCGGCCCGCAAGCAGAAGGAGATCTCGCGGCGCAAGAACGCCCTGGAGACCTCCTCGCTGCCGGCCAAGCTGGCCGACTGCCGGATCGACGACGTCGCGCGCAGCGAGCTCTTCATCGTCGAGGGCGACAGCGCCCTCGGCACCGCCAAGCTCGCGCGCAGCTCGGACTTCCAGGCGCTGCTGCCCATCCGCGGCAAGATCCTCAACGTCCAGAAGGCGTCCGTCACGGACATGCTGAAGAACGCCGAGTGCGCCTCGATCATCCAGGTCGTCGGTGCCGGCTCGGGGCGCACGTTCGACCTCGAGTCCGCCCGCTACGGCAAGATCGTGCTGATGACCGACGCCGACGTCGACGGTGCGCACATCCGCACGCTCCTGCTCACCCTGTTCTTCCGGTACATGCGCCCGCTGGTCGAGGCCGGGCGCGTGTACGCCGCGGTGCCGCCGCTGCACCGCATCGAGGTCATCGGCGCGGGCAGCCGCAAGAACGAGTACATCTACACCTACTCCGAGGCCGAGCTCGCTGCCGCGCTCAAGAAGCTCGACCGTTCCGGCAAGCGCTACAAGGACGACATCCAGCGGTACAAGGGTCTGGGCGAGATGGACGCCGACCAGCTGGCCGAGACGACGATGGATCCCCGCTTCCGCACGTTGCGGCGGGTCACGGTCGAGGCTGCCGCCCGCTCCGAGGAGGTCTTCGAGCTGCTCATGGGCTCGGACGTCGCACCGCGCAAGGACTTCATCGTGGCCGGTGCGCACGCCCTGGACCGCAGCCGCATCGACGCCTGACCCTCGTACGCGGCCGGCCACCGGCGGCCGGCCGCGTGTGTCCGCGGCGCCCAATTCGGTTGTCCTCGGGGCCGAGCAGCACGCAGGCTGGCGACATGGACGAGCACCCTGAACTCCTGCAGGTACGCGCCCAGGCGCCGGCGGAGCTGACCCGACCCGCCGGACCGGACGGGCTGACGTGGCGGGCGATGACCGCCGCGGACGCCCCGGCGCTCGCGCGGCTCGTGGCCCGGATCGAGGAGCACGAGGGCGCGCCGTTCCGCACCTCGGCCGAGGAGGTCGCCGAGCTGTTCGACGGCGACTGGAAGGACCACGCGCTCGACACGCTCGCCGCGGTCGGTACGGACCTCGAGCTGCGGGCGTACGCCCAGGTCGCGACCGTGCCGGGGGACACGTCCGTGGTGCGGGTCTTCACCTCCGGTGGTGTCGACCCCGCCTGGCGGGGGCGGGGTGTGGGTCGCGATGTCGCTGCCTGGAGCACCGGGCGGGCGCGGCAGCTCCTGGCCGCCGCGGCGACGGACGCACCCGGCCGCATCGCCGCGTTCGTCGACGATCACGCCCCCGACTCCCACGCCCTGCTCCTCGCGGCGGGCTACACCCCGATCCGGTACTACGCCGAGATGCGGCGCCCGCTCGCGCTGCCGCTGCCGGTCGCGCCGGCAGTCGCGGGCGTGTCGATCGTCCCCTGGTCGCCGGAGCAGGACGAGGCGGTCCGCCTCGCGCACAACGAGGCGTTCGCCGACCACTGGGGCAGCGAACCGCGAACGCCGCAGGTGTGGGCGCAGGGTCGCAGCATGTTCGCCCCGCAGTGGAGCGTCCTGGCCGTCGACGACGCGAGCGGGGCCGTCGTCGGCTACCTGCTCTCCGACCGGTACGAGCAGGACTGGCCGATCGCGGGGTACACCTCCGGGTACACGCACCTGCTCGGGGTGCGACGGGCCTGGCGCGGGCGCGGGCTGGCCGTCGCCCTGCTGACGGCCGCGATGGCGGCGTACCGACGCGACGGGATGGAGTACGCCGAGATCGGCGTCGACACGGCCAACCCCTCCGGGGCGCACGGCCTGTACGCGGCCCTCGGGTACGTCCCGTTGCACACCTCGACGATGCTCTCGATCGAGGTGTGAACCTCGTGGGTGCGACGAGGCGGAACCCGTCGGGCCGCTCGCCTCGGTAGCATCGCTGCGGCCGGACGACGACGTCCGGTGGGTCGAGCGCCGGACGGTGTCGTCCGGCCACGGGAGGCGTCGTGGTGCACAACCTGTCGGGGGCCGCCCGCATCTGGGCCGCCTGCTACGTCCTCGTGGTGCTCGGGCACCTGGGTGCGCAGCTGGGCGGTGCCGAGCGGCTCGCCGACGCCACGCAGTGGCTGCTCATGCCGCTGCTCGCCGCGGCCGTCCTGGCGGCGACGCGGTGGCCCAGGGGCAGGCAGGTCACGGCGAGCGTGGTCGCGCTGGGACTCTCGTTCCTCGGCGACAGCGCTCCCGACCTCGTCGACCCCTCCGGGGACGCCCCCTTCCTGGTGATGGTCGGGTTCTTCCTCGCGGCGCAGGTCGCCTACGTGGTGGCGTTCGCGCCCGGGGTGCGCCGCTCGGTGCTGTACCGACCGGCCGCGGCCCTGCCGTACCTCGGGGCACTCGCCGTGCTGGTCGGGGTGGTCGCCCCGCACGCGGGCGCGTTGCTCGTCCCGGTCGCGGTGTACGCCGGGGTGCTCACGGCGATGGCCGTGCTCGCGACCGGTCTGGGTCGCTGGGGCGCCCTCGGCGGTGCCGTCTTCCTGGTCTCGGACTCGCTCATCGCGCTGCGAGCCTTCGTGCCCGGTCTCGACCTGCCGCTCGGCGGGTTCCTCGTGATGTCGACGTACTGCCTCGGCCAGGCGCTGCTGGCCGTGGCGGTCGTCGGTACGAACCTCGCCGAACGGCGCCCTCCGCTCGCGCGCGTCCCCGTGGAGGTCGGGACGCGCGCGGCCGGTGCTGGGCTCGCGACGGTCTCCTGACCGTCAGCCGATGCCGTGCACCGGGGCGGCGAGGGGGACGCCCGAACCGTCCCTGCGCAGGTCCGTCTCCGGGAGGGCGAGCGGCTGGCCGCCCGCGCCGGTGGCCCGGGCCGGCGCAGGCCCGACCCACGCGAGGATGAGCGCGTCCTCGCCCTTGAGGAACCGGTGCGAGCGCACCCCGCCCGTGGCGCGGCCCTTGCCCGGGTACTGGTCGAACGGCGTGACCTTCGCGGAGCCCGACTGGGTGCCGGGCAGCGCGGACGACGACCCGGCGACCGTGACGACCACCGCGTCCTGACCGGGCCGCACCGCGGCGAACGCCACGACACGTGCGCCGTCGGCGAGCTTGATGCCCGCCATGCCGCCGGCGGGTCGGCCCTGCGGGCGGACCGCGGAGGCGGGGAAGTGCAGCAGCGAGGCGTCCGAGCTCACCAGGACGAGCTCGTCGTCCTCGACGACCTCGGCCACGCCCACGACCTCGTCGCCGTCCTTGAGCCCGACGACCTCCCACGCGTCCCTGTTGGCGGGGGCCTCGCCGGGTGCCACGCGCTTGACGGTGCCCTGGGCCGTCGCCAGGGCCAGCGTCGGGGCGTCGACGGCGACGGAGACGAGTCCGACGACCCGCTCGCCGTGCTCGAGCGTGACGACCTCGCCCAGCGGGACGCCACCGGACAGGGTCGGTGCCCCGTCGGTCGGCGGCAGGGCCGGCAGGTCGAGCACCGAGATCTTGACGAGTCGACCGCGTGAGGTGACCGCGCCGACGTCGGCGCGCGCCGTGGTCAGCACGGCACCCGCGAGCACGTCGTGCTTGGTGCGCCGGGCGTCGCCGTCGCGCACCGGGCTCTCCTCGCCGGCCGTGCGAGCCAGGAGGCCCGTGGCGGACAGCAGGGCCCAGCAGGCGGTGTCGGCGATCTCCAGCGGGGTTGCCGAGGTGCGGGCCGCCGCGGCACCGGTGACGGTCGTGCCGCCCGCCGACTCGAGCAGGATCGTGCGGCGCGGGGTGCCGTGCACCGCGGCCACCTCGGCCATCTCGTCCGAGACGAGCGTGCGCAGGCGTGCGTCCGAGCCGAGGATCTCCAGCAGCTCGGCGATCTCGGCCCGCAGCTGCTCCTGCTCGCGCTCGAGCTCGAGGCGGGAGAACTTCGTCAGGCGACGCAGGCGCAGCTCGAGGATGTACTCGGCCTGCGGCTCCGACAGGTCGAAGACGCTGCGCAGCTTGGTGCGGGCGGCCTCGGCGTCGTCGGAGGTGCGGATGACCTGGATGACCTCGTCGATGTCGAGGATCGCGACGAGCAGGCCCTCGACCAGGTGCAGGCGTTCCTGGCGCTTGGCCAGGCGGTACGCCGAGCGACGGCGCACGACGGAGATCCGGTGCTCGACCCACACCTGGATCAGCTCGCGCAGCCCCAGGGTGCGCGGCTGCCCCTCGACGAGCGCCACGTTGTTGATCGAGAACGAGTCCTCGAGCGGGGTGAACCGGTACAGCTGCTCGAGCACGGCGTCGGGGTTGAAACCGGTCTTGACCTCGACGACCAGGCGCAGCCCGTGCTGGCGGTCGGTGAGGTCGACGGCGTCGGAGATGCCGGACAGCTTCTTCGACTGCACGCCCTCCTTGATCTTCTCGATCACCTTCTCCGGGCCGACCAGGTACGGCAGCTCGGTGATGACGATGCCCTTGCGCTTGGGCGTCACGTTCTCGATGCGGGCCGTGGCCCGGGTGCGGAACGCGCCGCGACCCGTGCGGTAGGCGTCGCGCACGCCGTCGAGGCCGACGATCTTGCCGCCCGTGGGCAGGTCGGGGCCCGGCACGAAGCGCATGAGGTCCTCGAGCGTGGCGTCCGGGTGCATCACCAGGTGCCGTGCGGCTGCGACGACCTCGACGAGGTTGTGCGGGGCCATGTTGGTCGCCATGCCGACCGCGATGCCGGCTGCCCCGTTGACCAGCAGGTTCGGGATGGCTGCCGGGAGCACCTCGGGCTGGGTGAGCTTGTTGTCGTAGTTCGGCACGAAGTCGACGACGTCCTCGTCGAGCCCCGTGGTCATCGCCAGGGCCGCCGGGGCCATGCGCGCCTCGGTGTAGCGCGGTGCGGCCGGGCCGTCGTCGAGCGAGCCGAAGTTGCCGTGCCCGTCGACGGTCGGCAGCCGCAGCGAGAACGGCTGCGCGAGCCGGACCATGGCGTCGTAGATGGCGGTGTCGCCGTGCGGGTGCAGCTTGCCCATCACCTCGCCGACCACGCGGGCCGACTTCACGTACGGGCGGTCCGGGCGCAGACCCATGTCGGACATCTGGTAGAGGATCCGCCGCTGCACCGGCTTGAGCCCGTCACGGGCGTCGGGCAGCGCCCGGGAGTAGATGACCGAGTAGGCGTACTCCAGGAACGACCCCTCCATCTCGGAGGCGACGTCGATGTCGACGATCTTCTCGACGAGGTCCTCGGGCGGGAGGTCCGGGGCGGCGGGGCGACGCGCCATGGGTCAGGTGCTCCTCGGGGCAGGGTGGTGCTGTCTGGTGCGCAGGCGACGTCCATTGTCGCGTGCCGGACCGACAGCCCGACGCACGGCACGCGGACGGGGGTCCCCACTAGCCTGGCGTGATGGCAGGCGCCGCGGACGACGGACCGCAGGTCACCCCGACGACGGGTGCCGCGGGTGAGACCGCGTACCCGGACGCCTGGGAGGCCGACGTCGTCCTGCACGACGGCTCGACGACGCACGTGCGCCCGATCCGGCCCTCGGACGCGGACGCCCTGCAGGCCTTCCATGTCGGGCAGTCCGAGCGTTCCACCTACATGCGCTTCTTCGCGCCGCTGGAACGGCTCTCCGACCGTGACCTGCACCGGCTGGTCGCGGTCGACCACCAGGACAGGGCGGCGCTCGTCGCCGTCGCGAGCGGGTCGGACGGGGAGCAGATCATCGCGGTCGCCCGGTACGACCGCATCGGCACGGACGACGCCGAGGTGGCGTTCAACGTGGCCGACGCCCACCAGGGACGGGGACTGGGCTCGGTGCTTCTCGAGCACCTCGCCGCGGCGGCGCGCGAGCGCGGTGTGCGACGGTTCGTCGCCGAGGTGCTCCCGCAGAACGGCCGGATGATCGGGGTTTTCCGGGACGCCGGGTTCGAGATCCGGCAGCACACGGACGACGGTGTCGTCACCGTGACTTTCGACATCGACCCGACCGACCGCTCGCTGGAGGTCATGGCCGACCGTGAGCACCGCGCCGAGGCGCGCTCGGTGCGGGCTCTCCTGACCGCACGGTCGGTCGTCGTGCTCGGCCCGGGGGAGGGTGCGGACCCGGCGAGCATGGACGCGCGGGCGGCGGCCCGCGTGCTCGAGTCCCTCGCGCAGGGCGACCCGGGGGTCCAGGTGCACGTGGTCGGCGTGGCGATGCCCGCAGGCGGCGCCGACGCACCGCCCGCGCACGTGAGAGCGTGGCCGACGCTCGAGGACGTGCCCGAGCCCGTGGACCTCGCGGTCGTGGCGGTCGGTCCCCACGAGGCGCCGGCGGCCGTGCGTGCCCTCGCGCCGCTCGGCGTGCGCGGCGTGGTGCTGCTCTCCACCGGTTTCGCCGAGACCGGGCCGGCCGGCCTCGAACGTCAACGCAGCCTGCTGCGGACCACGCACGGCCTCGGCATGCGCCTGGTCGGTCCCGGTTCGTTCGGCCTGGTCGCGACAGGGCCGGGCGGCCCGCTCAACGTGTCCCTGGCCACCGACCCGCCACCGGAGGGCCGCATCGGTCTGTTCTGCCAGTCCGCGCCCATGGCCGTCACGATGCTCGCCGCGGTCCGGGAGCGCGGGCTCGGCATCTCCGAGCTGGTCTCCGCCGGGAACCGCGCCGACGTGTCCGGCAACGACCTCATGCAGTTCTGGGGCGACGACGAACGCACCGATGTGGTCGGGCTGCACCTGGAGTCGATCGGGAACCCGCGCAAGTTCACGCGGGTGGCGCGCCGGCTCGCCGCCGTCAAGCCCGTCGTCGTGGTGGCCGGCCGGTCCGGACCGGTGGTCCCGGCCGGGCACGCGGTGCGCCCGACGCACGCCCCGCGGCGCACGCTCGACGAGGTGCTGCGGCAGGCGGGCGTCGTGCGGGTCGAGGACGTGCACCAGCTCCTCGACGTCGCCCAGCTCTTCGCGCACCAGCCGCTGCCCGCGGGGCGCCGCGTCGCGCTGCTCACCAGCTCGCCCGCCCTGACCGCCCTGGCTGCCCAGGCGGCCTCCTCCAGCGGTCTGGTGGTCTCCGGCACGACCGCCGTGCTCGCCGAGGACGCGACGCCCGAGGAGGTCCGCATCGTCGTGGACGCGCTGTACGCGGACCCCGACAGCGATGCGGTCGCCGTGGTGCGCGTCCCGACGCTCGACGGGCGCGACCACGTCCTGGCCGAGGTCGTCGCCGCCGCTGCCGCACGCACCGGGCGACCGACGGTCGCCTGCCTGGACGGCCTGCGGGGCGTGACCGAGGCGCTGACGGCACCCGGGCCCGACGGGCGGCCGCGGACCGTGCCGGCGTACCCGACGCCCGAGACCGCGCTCCTGGCGCTGGGTCGCAGCGCGCGCTACGCCCGCTGGCGTACCGACGACCGTGGCCACCTCGTGCACCCGGACGGGGTGGACGTGCGGGCCGCACGTCGTGTCGTCGCCGAACGGCTGCCCGCCGTCCCGACCGGCGCCCTGCCCTCCGACGACGGGCCCCTCGGTGCAGGCCCGGCCGACGCCGTGCCCCTCGACGCCGTGCCCCTCGACGCCGTGCCGCTCGACGCCGTGCCGCTCGACGCCGTGCCCCTCGACCAGGAAGCGACCGCGCAGCTGCTCGCCTGCGTCGGCGTCGCCGTCCTGCCCGCGGTGCACGTGCGGGACGCCGACGAGGCGGTGGCAGCCGCCGAGCGGATCGGGTGGCCGGTCGCGTTGAAGACGACCGTCCCGGCCCTGCGCCACCGCGCCGACCTGGGCGGCGTACGGCTGGACGTCGTCGACGAGCAGGAGCTGCGCGTCGATGTCGCCGAGGTCCTCGCGCTCGCGGCCAGTCACCATGCCGATCCTGCCGAGGCGCCGCTCGAGGTCCAGGCGATGGCGCCGCACGGCTCGTCGTGCGTCGTGCGCTCGGTCGAGGACCCGCTCTTCGGGCCTGTGATCAGCTTCGGCCTCGCCGGGGACGCCAGCGACCTGCTCGGCGACGTCACGTACGGCGTCCCGCCGCTGACCGACGTGGACGTGGCCGCACTGGTGCGTTCGGCCCGGGCCGCTCCACGCCTGTTCGGGTACCGCGGCCTGCCCGCCCTCGACGTCGACGCGCTCGAGGACGTCATCGCCAGGGTCGCCGTGCTCGCGGACGCCCTGCCCGAGCTGCGCAGCCTCGAGCTGAACCCCGTGGTCGTGTCCGAACGAGGAGCCGTGGTGCTCGGTGCCCGGGCGGTCCTGGCCCACGCTGACCGCACGGACACCCCGCTGCGTCGTCTGCGGCGCTGAGCGGCACGCACCTGGCCCACTCGGCCCGCCGGGCTCACGTGGCCCACCAGGCCCACCAGGCCCGCCTGGCCGAGCCGGCCGCGAGGGATGGGAGGATGGGTGCGTGCCCGCCGCCTTCCCCGAACTGCGTGACGACCTGCACCGTGCCGGCTACTACCCGGAGCTCGTGGCCGACGTCCTGGACGTCGCGCTCGCGGACGAGCAGGTCGTCGCCCACCTCGTGCACCCCGAGACGACGTTCGACGCCGCCGAGGTGCGTCGTCACGTGACCGTCCTGGCCCTCACCCCGACGCGCCTGGTCGTCGCGCACGTGGACGACCACCCGGCGGACTCCGAGCACCCCTCGACGAGCGCGTCGGCCACGACCGAGTCGGTCCCGCTCAGCGAGCTGCGCTCGGTCGCCCTCACGCACGTCGTGCCGACGCCCGAGCAGCACCAGCCGGGCAACCCCGCTCTCGAGCTGACGCTCGCCATCGGCTGGGGCGCCGTCTCCCGCGTCGATCTCGAGCCCGCCACGTGCGGTGACCCGCAGTGCGACGCCGACCACGGCCTGACCGGCACCCTCACGCCCGACGACGTCGTCGTGCGGGTCAGCGCCGCAGCCGAGGGGCGCGACGCGGTGCTGGCCGCGACGACGTTCGCCCGTCGGCTCTCGGCCGCGAGCGCCAGCCACCGATGACGGACCTGCAGTCGGGTCCCCTCGAGCGTCTGGCCGCCGACGTGGCCGCGGCGGGCTTCGTCACCCCCGGCGGTACCCGGGGGATCGCGCGGGTGCTCCCCGCGCTCGCCTCGGCGCTCGGCCACGACGTGCACCCCGACGCCGCGGATGCGCGGCGCGACCTCGACGTGCCTCGCACGAGCCGGGTGTGCGTGGTCCTCGTCGACGGCCTCGGGTTCACGAACCTCGCGGAGCGCTCGGGCCACTCGCCGTTCCTGCGGCGGCACCTGCACGAGCGTGAACCGCTGACCAGCACGTTCCCCTCGACGACCGCGACCGCGATGGGCTCGTTCGGCACCGGTGCCTCGCCGGGGCGCACCGCGATGCTCGGCTACACGGTCCGTGAGCCCGCCAGCGGCCGGCTCGGCAACCTGGTGTCCTGGACCGGGCTGCCGCACGCCCACACCTGGCAGCGCGTCCCGACGCTGTTCGAGCAGCTGACGGCCGACGGTGCGTCGGTGACCAGCGTCGGGCCGCAGCGGTTCGCCGGCTCGGGGCTGACCGAGGCGGCGTTGCGCGGCGCGACGTACGCGGCGGCCCAGGGTCTGACCCAGCGGGTCGACGCGGCCGTGGCGGCGCTGCGACGGCCGGGCCTGGTCTACCTGTACTGGGGAGACGTCGACAAGGCCGGGCACCACCACGGGTGGGGCTCGTGGCAGTGGGGCGACGAGGTCGAGGCGTTCGACCGCGAGCTCGCGCGCCTGGCCCGTAGCGTTCCGGCCGGAACGCTGCTGCTCGTGACCGCCGACCACGGCATGGTGGACGTCGACCGCGCGCAGCGCTGGGACGTCGCGCAGCACCCGGTGCTGGCCGACGGCGTCGCGCTCGTGGCGGGGGAGCCCCGCGCGCTGCACCTGCACCTCGACGAGCGTTCCGCCTCCGAGCAGGTGGCGCGTCGGTGGCGCGAGGTGCTCGGGGACGCGGCGGTCGTCGCCACGCGCGAGGAGGCCGTCGGATCCGGGTGGTTCGGTCCGGTCGACCCGCACGTGCTGCCGGTCGTGGGGGACGTGGTGGTCGCGATGACGGGTCGCGCGACCGTCGTGGACTCCGCGACGCAGACCCCGGCCTCGCTCGAGCTCGTGGGCGTGCACGGCTCGGGGACGCCGCACGAGGTCCTGGTGCCGTTCGTGCTCGTCTCCACCTGACGCGCCGAACCGCTGGACCCGGGCTCGGCGGCCGTCCGACCTCGGGTCGGTCGGTCGGTCGGACGAGACGGCACGGCGCGCTGACGAGGCGTGCCACGATGGACCCGGCGCTGGGCGCCGTGGACGACGACGGACCTCGACGGACGGTGGGGTGATCGGCCGGTGGCCGAGCTGGTGTTCTTCTCGGGCACGATGGACTGCGGCAAGTCGACGCTCGCGCTGCAGATGCACCACAACCATGCAGCGCGCGGACGCGACGGGATCCTCTACACCCAGCACGACCGGGCGGGTGCCGCGACCATCTCCTCCCGCCTCGGGCTGGTGCGCAGCGCGTACGAGGTCGGACCTGCGACGGACTTCTGGGCCGAGGTCATCGCCGGGCGCACCCACGGGCGTCCTGTGGACTACCTGATCTGCGACGAGGCCCAGTTCTACGCGGCCCAGCAGGTCGAGCAGCTGGCTCGTGTGGTCGACGAGCTCGGCGTCGACGTGTACGCCTTCGGGATCACGACGGACTTCCGTGCCCGGCTGTTCCCGGGTTCTGCGCGGTTCGTGGAGCTCGCCGACCGGGTCGAGGTGCTGCAGGTGCGTGCGCTGTGCTGGTGCGGCTCGCGCGCGACGCACAACGCCCGGACGGTCGGTGGCTCGATGGTCGTCGAGGGTGCGCAGGTCGTCGTCGGCGACGTGTCGGCGGGCGCGGGCGAGGTGGCCTACGAGGTGCTGTGCCGCCGCCACCACATGCGTCGGATGACCGCGGCGGCCGCCCGTGCGGCGTCGCCGAGCCCGCAGACCCTGGCAGCGACCGAGGACGTCACGCTCGACGTGTAGCGGGCCTTCCGGCAGGCCTCACTCGGGCTTGGCCCCGAAGACGATCTCGTCCCAGCTGGGCACCTTGGCGCGTCCGCGCCGGGCGGCGCGCGGCCGCTCGACCGGCTCGTCGTGCTCGTCCGCCGGGCCGACGCCGGGGACGATCTCAGGCAGCGCCTCGAGCGCGGGGACGTCGCCGGCCGGTCCCAGCACGCGCGCCTCGGCCTCGTGGTCGGCGTCGACCGGGTGCGCGCCGGGGACCTCGGACTCGACGCGGGCGAAGTCGAAGGCGTGCGGCGGGCCGAACCCCTCGAACTCCTCGCCGTCGTCGTCCTCGTCGATGGTCTGCCGGACGCCGCGTCGTGTGCGCAGGTCGTCGAGCAGCGCGTGCGTCGCTTCCTGCGGGTCGGGCTCGTCGCCCTCGGCGGGCAGCACCGCACCGTCCCGGAAGTCGAAGACGACGTCCCGCACGGCGCTCAGGTGCCGCCGGGCCACGGGTTCGTCGGCCAGCTCGGTCTCGGAGAGCCAACGGGCCTCGTCCTCGTCGGCGACGACGGTGCGCTTGGCGGAGTCGAAGGTCCAGCGGGCCACACGTTCGGTGTCGCCGACGGTGAACCGCGCGAGCACGACCCACGGATGGGCGCCCTCCCGTGCGGCGTCCCACGCGAGCGTGTCGAGGTCGACCCCGCGGGCGGCCAGCCGGTCCGTCACGAGGTCGCCCAGGAGCGGGGCACCGGCGTCACGCCCGACCCGGGTCGCGCGCGCCTGGTCGGCCACGTACTCCCGCTCGGCCAGGACGGGCCCTTCGTAGCGGCGCACCTGCTCGACCGCGAGGTCGGCGTCGTCGGCGACCTCCTGGGCGGTCGCGCCTGCGCGGATCCGCGTCTGGATCTCGCGCGGGCTCAACGCCCCGGCGCCCTGCGCGCGCAGCTGTTCGAGCTGCGGCCGGTCCCGACGCACGGCCGCACGCAGCGCCTCGTCGATCCGTACCCGGAATCGTGTGCCGTCCGGTGCTGACAGGACCAGGTGCTCCCCGTCCTCGTGCAGACCGACGAGCTCGAGCTCACCCATACGACCTCCCCGTACCTCGGTAGGAGAGCCTGCCACCGATTCGGCCGGTTCGCGGTCAGGCGCCGCGGTGCGCCGTCGGACGGGCTGTGCGCGCGGCTGCGAAGATGCCCGCGTGCTGCCAGACCTTCCGCTCGAGCCGGTGCTCGAGATCATCGGTGTCTTCGTGTCCGGGCTGTCGGGGGCGTTGGCGGCGGTGCGCAAGCAGTTCGACGTCTTCGGCGTGCTCGTCCTGGCCTGGGCGGCCGGACTCGGCGGCGGCATGCTGCGTGACGTGTTCCTCGGGGCGGTCCCGCCGGTCGGCATCTCGGACTGGCGGCTGATCGCCACCGCGGTGGCGGCCGGTGTGGTCATGTACTTCTTCCACCCGAGCCTGGTGCGTGCGCGACGGGCGATCGTGGTGCTCGACTCCGGGGCGCTCGCCCTGTTCACCGTCGTCGGCACGGTCAAGGGCCTGGAGTACGGCGCGGCGCCCGTCGCGGCGGTGTTCGTCGGGGTGTTCACGGGTGTCGGCGGCGGCGTGCTGCGTGACCTGCTCACCGGTGAGGTGCCCGTGGTCCTGCACCACCGGCAGCTCTACGCGATCCCCTCGCTCCTGGGCGCGGTGGCGATCGCCGGGCTCTGGGCGGCGGATGCCTACACGACGGCCACGAGCCTGCTGGTGGTCGGCGGCATCTTCGCGCTGCGCGTGCTCTCGCTGCGGTTCCACCTGCACGCGCCGGGACCGTGGCGCGGTCGGGCAGGATGGCACGGTGAGCACACCTGAGGGCACGACCGGTCCCACCGTCCCCGGAGAGTCCGCGATCCGCGAGCTCGTCGCGATCGCCGAGCGGTTGGCGCGCGAGGCGGGCGCGCTGGTGCTCGAGGGTCGTCCCGACCGGGTGGAGGTCGCTGCGACGAAGTCGAGCCCGCAGGACGTGGTGACCGCGATGGACCTCGCCTCCGAGAACCTGCTGCGTGAGCGGCTCGCGCAGTGGCGTCCCGAGGACGGCATCCTCGGCGAGGAGCAGGGCTACGAGCCGGGCACCTCCGGGATCACCTGGGTCGTCGACCCGATCGACGGCACCGTCAACTACCTGTACGGCATCCCGGCGTACGCGGTCTCGGTCGCCGCCGTGGTGGGAGGCCCGGACCCGGCGACGTGGCAGGTCCTCGCCGGCTGCGTCCATGCGCCCGTCGACGGGCGTACGTTCACCGCCGGTCTGGGGCAGGGTGCCTACCAGGACGGGCGTCGCCTGCGGGTGAATTCTGCGGTGCCGCTGGAGCTCTCGCTCGTGGGCACCGGGTTCGGTTACGTGGCCGAGCGGCGACGCGCGCAGGCGGCGGTCGTCGCCGACCTGCTGCCGCTCGTGCGGGACATCCGACGCATCGGTTCGGCCGCGCTCGACCTGTGCACGCTCGCCGCCGGAGGCCTCGACGCGCACTTCGAGCGGGGTCTGCAGCCCTGGGACCTGGCCGCGGCCTCCCTCGTCGCGCAGGAGGCCGGCGCCGTGGTGCGGGGGTTGCACGGCGCTCGGGCCGGCAGTGCGATGGCGGTGGCGGGTCCGGAGCAGACCGTCGAGCGGCTCGTGGCCTTCCTCGAGGAGCGCGGCGCCGACACCGGTCCCTGACCGGACCTACCGGCCGGTACGTCGAGCAGGTCACGTGTCCGTGTTCGCGGACGCTCCGGAAGTGGTGCACAATCCCTCCGCGCGAGGGAACAAATGAGCCCCCCGGTGCATTGAGCCCGCGTACCGCCGACCGACAGACCACGGAGTGTGAACCACCACATGGCAACCGACTACGACGCCCCGCGCAAGACCGAGGAGGACCTCAGCGAGGACTCGCTGCAGGAGCTCCAGGCCCGGCGCTCCGACAAGAACTCGGGCGTGGTGGACGAGGACGAGACCGAGGCTGCCGAAGGCTTCGAGCTCCCCGGTGCGGACCTGTCCGGCGAGGAGCTGTCGGTCCGGGTCCTGCCGCGGCAGGCTGACGAGTTCACCTGTTCGCGGTGCTTCCTCGTGCACCACCGCAGCCAGCTGGCCTACGAGCGCGAGGGCATGCCCGTGTGCTCGGAGTGCGCCGCCTGAGCGATCCGCCCCTCGCACGACGACGGCCGGTACCCCTCGGGGTGCCGGCCGTCGTGCGTCCGCCCGCGATCAGCGGGTCATGGCAGCGATGTCGTGGTCTGCGCTGCTCGCAGGGCCGACCTGAGCCGCTCCGGGTGCCGGGTCGAGACGATCCAGTAGGGCGTCGGGTCCTGCGGGTCGATCACCTCGATGCGCACGCCGCTGGGGATCCAGGCACGCAGGCACACGTAGGCCCGCGCGTCGAGGCCCGGTCCCATGGCCGTCCGTACCCCGGCCCGGTCGAGCGGTGCGACCTCGCCCAGCAGACCCACGGGGATGCGTGCGCGTCCGGCCAGCAGGTGCCCGTCGACGAGCGCGACCCGGGGGGTCGCCGAGGCCATCGCGGTGAGCGCCCCCGCCAGGCCGACGACGGCGACCGCCGTCGCGAGCGGCACCGACACGGGCACCAGGATGACGCCCAGCACGAGTCCGAAGAGCGCCGTGAGCGCCCAGCCGAGCGGGCCGGGCCACAGCCGCTCGTCGAAGCCGTGCGGCGCGTCCGGCGCGGAGCCGTCGGCCGTGGCCGCCGGGTCGGTGGGGTCGCCGGGAGCGGCTGCGGGGGAGGACGGCTGGTCGGACATGGAGCCCAGCATCCCACCGCGATCCGACGGACGAGGGTCGCGGGCACTGTAGGGTTCGGCACCGTGACGGACGTCCCCACGACCGAGGTGCTCCTGCTGCGGCTGGACCCCGACCTCCCCGCCCCGTCGTACGCGCACCCGGGTGACGCGGGCGCCGACCTGGTCACGCGGGTGGACGTGGTCGTCCCGCCGCAGGGGCGGGTCACCGTCCCGACCGGTGTCGCGATCGCCCTCCCGGACGGGTTCGCCGCGTTCGTGCACCCGCGTTCGGGCCTGGCCGCGAAGCACGGGCTGACGATCGTCAACGCCCCGGGCACCGTGGACGCCGGCTACCGCGGCGAGATCGCGGTGACCCTGCTCAACACGGACGTCGAGCACGCGCTCACCCTGCACCGCGGGGACCGCATCGCCCAGCTGGTCGTGCAGCGTGTCGAACGGGCTCGTTTCGTCGAGGCCGAACGGCTTCCCGGATCGCATCGCGGTGAGGGCGGCTTCGGCTCCTCGGGCGGGTGGAAGGCTGCGACGTCCGGACCGTGAGCACGGTCCGTCAGGGCGGTGCCCCCGCTGCGGGGGCGGACTAGTCTCGATCAGAGCGGTGCGCGTCGTGCGCGCCATGGAGGAGTGAGCACGTGGGTCTGTTCCGGCGTGGAGCCAAGCCCGACGTCGACGACGAGGTCGTCGAGACGCAGTCCGGTGAGGTCGGCCCGTCCGACGAGCCCGAGACCGACGTCGACCTCGACGTGACGACCGTCGGGCGTCCCCGTGGTCCCTGGGACGCCGACGACGTCGACGACGAGGTCGTGCGCGTGGACCTGGGCGCCCTGCGCCTGCCGGGCGTGCCCGGGATGGAGCTGCGCATGGAGATCGACAAGGCGACCAACGTCGTCTCGGCGGCCACCGTCCTGCTCGACGGCTCGTCGCTGCAGGTGCAGGCCTTCGCCGCCCCCCGCACGGACGGCATCTGGGACGAGATCCGGTCCGAGATCGCCGAGTCGGTCACGCAGCAGGGTGGTTCGGCGGACGACCTGCCGGGTCCGTTCGGTCGCGAGCTGCTCGCCCGCCTGCCGATCCGCACGCCCGAGGGGCGCACGGGTCATCGCCCGGCGCGGTTCATCGGGACGGACGGCCCGCGCTGGTTCCTGCGCGGCGTGGTGACGGGCAAGGCGGCCGTCGAGCCCGAGGCCGCTCGTGCGCTCGAGCAGGTGTTCTCCCGGATCGTCGTGGTCCGGGGCACGGACGCCAGGCCGCCGCGCGACCTGCTGCCCCTGTCGCTGCCCGGGGGCGGACCCGTCCCGGGGCCTCCGGTGACCCCGGAGGTCGCGACGTTCGACCCGCTCACGCGCGGCCCTGAGATCACGGAGATCCGATGACGACGTTGCGAGAGCGCCTGCGCAAGGTGGTGGCCTCCCAGGCCGAGATCGAGGCCGACGAGGAGCGTGTCGAGGCCGAGCACTTCGTCGGCTGCACCCCGGTCGGCACCGTGAAGGACCGCACCCGGGCGACCGTCTCCGGTGTCGTGCGCTCGATGACGTGGCGCCCGCGCGAGGGCGTGCCCGCGCTCGAGGCCGAGCTGTACGACGGCAGCGGAACGCTCGACCTGGTCTGGCTCGGTCGTCGGGAGATCGCCGGGATCGCCCCCGGTCGCCGGCTGCGGATCGAGGGCATGGTGTGCGAGGTCGACGGTCGGCGGACCGTGTTCAACCCCGCGTACGAGCTGCGCCCGCGCCCGGGTGAGTGAGTGAACGCCGACGGCGTCGACGACGCGACCGTGACCCCGGACCCTGATCTCGCGCACCGGGACGGCCGGGCCGACGACGCCACCGTCGGGGCGCGTGGCATGCGGGCCCTCACGCAGGAGGAGTTCTCCGCGCTCGACGCGCTGGGCGGTGTGCGCGGCGTCGTCGAGTCGGTGGTGCCCGGCCTGCTGTTCGTGGTGGTCTACCTGGCCGCGGGGCAGCGCCTGGCCCCGGCTCTGATCGCGTCGGCCGGAGCGGCGGTCCTCGCGGTCCTGGTCCGGCTGGTGCAGCGCACGCCGCCGACCCAGGCGTTCTCGGGCGTCCTCGGCGTGGGCATCGGTGTGCTGTGGGCGTGGCGCACGGGCGAGGCCGAGGACTACTTCCTCTACGGCCTGCTCGTGAACGCCGGCTACCTGGCGGGAACCCTGGTCTCGGTCCTGGTGGGCTGGCCGCTCGTCGGCCTCGTCATGGGGCTGTTCGACAAGGCGGGTCCGCTCGCCGGCGGCTCTTGGCCTGCCGCCGTCGCCTGGCGGCAGGACCGTTCGCTGCGGCGCCGGTACACGTTGGCGACCTGGCCGTGGGTCGCGCTGTTCGGGCTCCGGCTGCTCGTCCAGGTCCCGTTCTACCTCGGTGGTGAGGTCGCCTGGTTGGGCACCGCGAAGCTTGCGATGGGCGTGCCGCTGACAGCGGTCGCCCTCTGGCTCAGCTGGATGCTGGTCCGCGGGTCAGGAGCAGCTCGAGCTCCTTCTCGTCCGCGTCGCGACCCGTGACGAACAGCAGCTCGTCCCGGCCCTCGAGCGTGTCGTCCGGGCTCGGCGCGATCGGACGCGTGTCGCGCACGATGCAGGCCAGGACCGTGTCGTCGGGCCACTCGATCTGACCGACGCGCACGCCGACCAGCGCGGAGTCGTCGGGCAACGTGAGCTCGAGGATGTCCGCACGCGACTGGTGGAACGTGAAGATCCGCACCAGGTCGCCGACGGCCACGGCCTCCTCGACCATGGCCGTCATGATCCGCGGGGTCGACACGGCGACGTCCACGCCCCAGGCCTCGTCGAACAGCCACTCGTTCTTCGGGTTGTTCACGCGCGCGACCGTGCGCGGCACGCCGAACTCCGTCTTCGCGAGCAGCGAGATGACCAGGTTGGCCTTGTCGTCACCGGTCGCGGCGACGAACACGTCGGCCTCGTCGGCGCGCACCTCGCGCAGCGTCGGCAGCTCGCACGCGTCGGCCAGCAGCCAGTCGGCGTCGGCCACCTGGGCGACGCGCATCGCGGACGGCTGACGGTCCACGAGGGTGACCTCGTGGCCGTGGCCGAGCAGCTCTCGGGCGATGGACCGGCCGACGGACCCGGCCCCGGCGATGACGACCCTCATGACTCCGCCTTCGGTGCCGAGGTGAGGACGCGTTCGACCTGGTCGGCCTCGGTGGCGCGCATGAGCACGTGCACGGTGTCGTTCTCCTGGAGGACGGTGTCGGTCGTCGGCAGGACGCCGTCGCCGTAACGGGTGACGTAGGCGACGCGGGCGCCGCTGGCCTCTTCGAGCGCGCGCAGCGGGCGACCCACCCACGCGGTGTGGACGTCGACCTGGGCGAGCTGGATCTGCCCGGAGGAGTCACGGAACTCGTCGGTGGCGCCGAGGGGGAGCAGCCGGCGCAGCACGCGGTCGGACGTCCAGCGCACGGTCGCGACCGTCGGGATGCCGAGCCGCTGGTAGATCTCGGCACGGTGGGGGTCGTAGATCCGGGCGACGACGTTCTCGATGCCGAACGTCTCGCGCACGACGCGGGCCGCCAGGATGTTCGAGTTGTCGCCGTCGGAGACCGCTGCGAACCCGTACGCGTCCTCGATGCCGGCCTGGACCAGCGTGTCGCGGTCGAAGCCGAGCCCGGTGACCTTGCGGCCGCCGAAGTGGGCGTCGAGCCGGCGGAACGCCTCGGGGTTCTGGTCGATGACCGCCACGCCGTGGCCGTTGCTCTCGAGGGACTGTGCGAGCGTGGCGCCGACACGGCCGCAGCCCATGATCACGAAGTGCACACGGCAGACCCTATAGCCCGGGCGGTCGACCTGTGCCCGCCCCGGGTCCTGCGTCGGTGCTCGGGACGTCTCTCATGATGCAGGTGCCCGGGAGGGGCCTAGCATGAGGCCTCGTGTCGGATCTCGCAGATGCGGCCAAGCGACTGCTGCTAGGACGTCCCGTCCGCAGCGACCGACTCGGTCACACCCTCCTGCCCAAGCGCATCGCGCTCCCTGTGTTCGCGTCGGACGCGCTCTCGTCGGTCGCGTACGCGCCCGACGAGATCCTGCTGACCCTGTCCCTGGCGGGGCTGACGGCGTTGACGATCTCGCCGTGGGTGGGCATGGCGGTGGTGCTGGTCATGCTCACCGTGGTCGCCTCCTACCGGCAGAACGTGCACGCCTACCCCTCCGGCGGCGGTGACTACGAGGTCGCGACGGTGAACCTCGGGCCCAACGCCGGCGTGACCGTGGCGAGCGCCCTGCTCGTGGACTACGTCCTGACGGTTGCCGTGTCGATCTCCTCCGGCGCCCAGTACGCGGCCACCGCCCTGCCTGCGCTGCGCGGCCACGAGACCGCGTTCGCGATCGGCCTGGTCGTGCTGCTCACGCTCGCGAACCTGCGCGGCGTGAAGGAGTCGGGCAGCGCGTTCGCGATCCCGGTGTACCTGTTCATGTTCGCGATCGGTGCGGTCGCCGTGGTCGGGGCGATCCGCTATGCGACCGGCACGCTGCCGGCCGCCGAGAGCGCGGGCCTGGACCTGGTGGGCGAGGGGTCGCTCGAGAACGGCATCGCCGGGATCGCGGGAGGGTTCCTGGTCCTGAGGGCGTTCGCGTCCGGGTGTGCGGCGCTGACGGGTGTCGAGGCGATCAGCAACGGCGTGCCGGCGTTCGAGAAGCCGAAGTCGAAGAACGCCGCGACGACGCTGGCGTTGTTGGGCGGGATCTCGGTCGCGATGATCATGTCGATCCTGCTGCTCGCCGGTGCCACCGGTATCCGGTTCGCCGAGGACCCTGCGGTCCAGTTGCTCGACGGCGGTGTGCCCGTCGGTGAGGAGTACGTGCAGCACCCGGTGATCAGTCAGCTCTCGGCGGCCGTCTTCCAGGGGCTCCCGTTCATGGCGGTCCTGGTCGCGGTCGTGACCGGGCTGATCCTGGTGCTCGCCGCGAACACGGCGTTCAACGGGTTCCCGGTGCTCGGCTCGATCCTGGCCCGGGACGGCTACCTGCCTCGACAGCTGCACACGCGCGGTGACCGTCTGGCGTTCTCCAACGGCATCATCACGCTGGCCGCGGCCGCGATCGCCCTGATCTGGGCTTTCGACGCCCAGGTGACCCGCCTGATCCAGCTGTACATCGTGGGTGTGTTCGTCTCGTTCACCCTGAGCCAGCTCGGCATGGTCCGGCACTGGACCCGCCACCTGGCGACCGAACCCGACCCCAAGGCGCGCATCGCGATGAAGCGCTCGCGCGTGATCAACACCATCGGGCTCGCGATGACCGCGACGGTGCTCATCATCGTGCTCATCACGAAGTTCACGCACGGCGCCTACATCGCGATCATCGCCATGGTGGCGGTCTTCGTGCTGATGAAGGGCATCCACGGGCACTACGAGCGCGTGCGGGCTGAGCTCGCGCTCGGTGCCGACGCCGAGCAGGCCAAGGCCCTGCCGAGCCGGGTGCACGCGCTCGTGCTGGTCTCCCACCTGCACCGCCCGACCATGCGGGCCCTGGCGTACGCGCGGGCTTCGCGCCCCCACGAGCTCGAGGCCGTGACCGTGGGCGTGGACGCCGACGACGTCGAGCGCCTGCGGGCGCAGTGGGAGGAGATGGGTCTTCCCGTGCCGCTGAAGGTGCTCGACTCACCGTTCCGGGAGATCACCCGCCCGGTCCTGACGTACGTGCGCTCGATCCGGCGGGACAGCCCGCGCGACCTCGTGGTGGTGTACATCCCCGAGTACGTGGTCGGTCACTGGTGGGAGCAGCTGCTGCACAACCAGAGCGCGCTGCGGCTCAAGGGCCGGCTGCTGTTCACCCCGGGCGTGGTGGTCGCGTCCGTGCCGTGGCAGCTGGCGTCGACCGAGGGGCAGACGGGCCTGGAGGACCCGGTCCGGGGTACCGTTCCGCGTGGCTACTGAGACGACCTCCCCGCAGGACCCTGCCGATGACGGCTCGCTCGTCGAGCTCGAGATCGGTCCGGTCGCGCACGGCGGCCACTGCGTCGCGCGGCACGAGGGTCGGGTCGTCTTCGTCCGGCACACGCTGCCCGGCGAGCGTGTGCGCGTACGCCTGACCGAGGCCGAGGAGTCGGCGAAGTTCTGGCGCGGCGACGCCGTCGAGGTCCTCGAGGCCTCGCCGGACCGGGTGCCCTCCGCGTGGCCGGCCGCAGGCCCTGGCGGTGTGGGCGGCGGCGAGCTGGCGCACGTGGCGCTCGGCGCGCAGCGTGCCTGGAAGTCCACGGTGCTGGCCGAGCAGCTGCGTCGGCTGGCCCGGCTGGACCTGCCGGAGCAGGACGTGCAGGTCGAGGCCGCTCCTGGCGACGACGAGCGCGGTGGCCTGGGGTGGCGGACCCGGATCGAGCTCGTCGCGGACGCGCAGGGGCGGGCCGGGATGCGCGCCCACCGCTCGCACGACGTGCACCCGCTGACCTCGATGCCGCTGGCCAACGAGGCGATCGCCGACCTGGGGCTGTTCGAGCGCCGCTGGCGCCCGGGGACGCGGATCGAGGTCGTGGCCCCTGCCGGTGGGGACACGCCCGTGGTGCTCGTGGACGGTCTGCCGTTCGACTTCAGTCGTGGGCGGCTGGACACGCGCCCCAACGCGCGCGCCTCGGTGCGCGAGGTCGTGCAGCACGGTGAGGTCCGGTACGACTACCGGGTGGCCGCCGCGGGGTTCTGGCAGGTGCACCGCGAGGCCCCCGGGGTCCTGGTCGACGCCGTGATCGCCGGTCTGGGCGACGTGGAGGGTGCCACGGTGCTCGACCTCTACGCGGGTGCCGGTCTGTTCACCACGCCGTTGGCCGACGCGGTGGGGGAGACGGGAGAGGTCGTCGCGGTCGAGGGCGACGAGCGTGCCGTGCGCGACGCCCGGCGCAACGTGCACGACCGCCGCAACGTGGAGCTGCACGCGGGTGACGTGCTGCGTGTGCTGCAGGGCGCCCAGGACGCCGACTCGGACGTCGTCCATGCCGATGCCGTGGTGCTCGACCCGCCGCGCACGGGCGCGGGACGGGCGGTGTGCGCGGCCGTGGCCGAGCTGCGGCCCTCGCGCGTGGTCTACGTCGCGTGCGACCCGGCCGCGCTGGCGCGTGACATCGCGTTCCTCGCCGAGGCCGGCTACGGGCTCGACCGGGTGCGTGGCCTGGACCTGTTCCCGATGACGCACCACCTCGAGGCCGTTGCCGTCCTGAGTCGCTGAGCGGCGTCTGCGGCCGGGCCGACAGCGCCCGTGCGGCACCCCGTGCGGCGGGCTAGCGTGAAGGCAGCCGGACCGTCCCGGCCCGGCCGGAGGGAGTTCCGCTGTGACAGACAAGGACGCCGACCACCGCCTGGCCGAGGCGAGCCGCGCGGCGACGCGCGAGCTGTACAAGTCCGGCACGCCCGAGTACGACGTGCGGGCGCAGCAGCGTGCGGTCGAGGCCGAGCGCAAGGCGCAGCAGGCGGCCCAGGAGCACGCCCAGCAGGACGCGCAGGAGAACGAGGACGAGGGCGCGCACTGACGGCCACGGGCCACGGTGACGTGGCCGTCAGCGCGTGGCGTCGCACACGGGCACGCCCGGGGAGCACCCTGCGGGCGTGCCCGTCGCCTGCCGGTGTCCGCGTGGCGCCGTGCCCGTGACGGTGCTCGGCCGCGTGCGTCCGTGGGCCTGCTCGTGGTGTGCGTCCGCCCGCTCGACGATGTATCTTGACGTCGAGATAACTGCCGGTGCGCCGGGCCCTACGCTGGGTGGTCGCACCACCGCCGCACCCCGACCCCGCGGTCGCACGGGTGCGGCAGTCCGCCGGTCCCCGGCCGGCACCGGCACAACGCCAAGCGAAGGAGCCCCACGTGAGCAGCGTCGACAGCTTCGGTTCGAAGGGAACGCTCGAGGTCGGTGACGCCTCGTACGAGGTGTACCGCCTCGCCGCGGTCCCGGGGCTCGAGAGGCTGCCGTTCAGCCTCAAGGTGCTCGCCGAGAACCTGCTGCGCACCGAGGACGGCGCGAACATCACCGCGGACCACGTGCGCGCCCTGGCCGGCTGGGACCCCGACGCCCAGCCCGACACCGAGATCCAGTTCACCCCGGCCCGCGTGATCATGCAGGACTTCACCGGCGTCCCGTGCGTGGTCGACCTGGCCACCATGCGCGAGGCGGTCGCCGACCTCGGGGGCGACCCCGAGCGCATCAACCCGCTCGCACCCGCCGAGATGGTCATCGACCACTCCGTGCAGATCGACGTCGCCGGTCGCGCTGACGCGTTCGAGCGCAACGTCGCCCTGGAGTACGAGCGCAACCGCGAGCGGTACCAGTTCCTGCGCTGGGGCCAGACCGCGTTCGACGACTTCAAGGTCGTTCCCCCGGGCACCGGCATCGTGCACCAGGTGAACATCGAGTACCTGGCCCGTGGCGTCATGGTCCGCGACGGCAGGGCGTACCCCGACACGTGCGTGGGCACCGACTCGCACACCACGATGGTCAACGGCCTGGGCGTGCTCGGCTGGGGCGTCGGTGGCATCGAGGCCGAGGCGGCCATGCTCGGCCAGCCCGTCTCGATGCTCATCCCGCGCGTCGTCGGCTTCAAGCTCGTCGGGCAGATCCCGGCCGGGGTCACCGCGACTGACGTCGTCCTGACGATCACCCAGAAGCTGCGCCAGCACGGCGTGGTCGGCAAGTTCGTGGAGTTCTACGGCGAGGGCGTCGCGGCGGTCCCGCTCGCCAACCGCGCGACCATCGGCAACATGAGCCCCGAGTTCGGCTCCACGGTCGCGATCTTCCCGGTCGACTCCGTGACGATCGACTACCTGCGACTCACCGGGCGCGCGCAGGAGCAGCTCGACCTGGTCGAGGCCTACGCCAAGGAGCAGGGCATGTGGCTCGACCCCACGGCCCCCGGCTACGTCGAGCCGCTGTTCTCCGAGTACCTCGAGCTCGACCTGTCCACCGTCGTGCCCTCGATCGCGGGGCCGAAGCGCCCGCAGGACCGCATCGAGCTCTCGCGGGCCAAGGAGCAGTTCCAGCGCGACCTGCCCACCTACGCGCCCGAGGTCGGCAACGGCGTCGACGAGGCTGAGCGTGAGTCGTTCCCCGCCTCCGACTCCCCGGCCGTGTCCGCGCCGACCGACCACACCGTCAAGGTCACGGACTCGCAGGGGCACTCGTTCGGGCTGTTCCACGGCGCGGTCGCGATCGCCTCGATCACCTCGTGCACGAACACCTCGAACCCCTCGGTCATGCTCGCCGCCGCGCTGCTGGCCAAGAACGCCGTCGAGAAGGGCCTGACCGCCAAGCCGTGGGTCAAGACCTCGATGGCTCCCGGCTCGCAGGTCGTCACGAACTACTACGAGAAGGCAGGCCTCTGGCCGTACCTGGAGAAGCTCGGCTTCCACCTGGTCGGCTACGGCTGCGCGACCTGCATCGGCAACTCCGGCCCGCTCGACGAGAAGGTCTCCGAGGCGATCAACGCCCACGACCTGGCCGTCGCCGCGGTGCTGTCCGGCAACCGCAACTTCGAGGGGCGCATCAACCCCGACATCAAGATGAACTACCTGGCCTCGCCGCCGCTGGTCATCGCCTATGCGCTCGCGGGCACCATGGACTTCGACTTCGAGGCCGACCCGCTGGGCCGCGCCGAGGACGGTTCGCCGATCTTCCTGCGCGACCTGTGGCCCTCGCCCGAGCTCGTGCAGGCCACGATCGACGCCTCGATCGACCGGGCGATGTTCACCCACGACTACGCCGACGTGTTCTCCGGTGACGAGCGCTGGCGTGCGCTGCCCACGCCCGAGGGCAACACCTTCGACTGGGACGCCGAGTCGACGTACGTGCGCAAGCCCCCGTACTTCGACGGCATGGGCGCCACGCCGGATCCCGTCACCGACATCGCGGGCGCCCGCGTGCTCGCCAAGCTGGGCGACTCGGTGACGACCGACCACATCAGCCCGGCCGGGTCCATCAAGGCCGACAGCCCCGCGGGTGCGTACCTGGCCGAGCACGGCGTGGACCGTCGCGACTTCAACTCCTACGGCTCGCGACGCGGCAACCACGAGGTGATGATCCGCGGCACGTTCGCGAACATCCGGCTGCGCAACCAGCTGGTCCCCGGTGTCGAGGGCGGGTTCACCAGGAACCTGCTGACCGGTGAGCAGACGACGATCTACGACGCCTCGGTCGCCTACCAGGCCGCGGGCGTCCCGCTCGTGGTGCTCGGCGGCAAGGAGTACGGCTCGGGCTCCTCGCGCGACTGGGCCGCCAAGGGCACCCGGCTGCTGGGCGTCAAGGCGGTCATCACCGAGAGCTTCGAGCGGATCCACCGGTCGAACCTCATCGGCATGGGCGTGCTCCCGCTGCAGTTCCCGGAGGGCGAGTCGGCCGACTCCCTCGGCCTGGACGGCACCGAGACGTTCGACATCGCCGGTGTGACGGCGCTCAACGAGGGCGTCACGCCGCGCACGGTGGCCGTGACGGCCACCAAGGCGGACGGCTCGGTCGTCGCGTTCGACGCGGTCGTGCGGATCGACACGCCCGGCGAGGCGGACTACTACCGCAACGGCGGGATCCTGCAGTACGTGCTGCGCCAGGTGGCCGGCGTCGCCTGACGGCGTCGGACCTGAGCGCGCTCGCGCCTGTCGCGCGGAGCCGGTGCCCTTGCGGGGGTGCCGGCTCCGTCGCGAGCGGGGCGGTGTGAGCCGACAGGTCGGCGCGTTGCCTCGGGTCCGGCGGGGGTGCTCTGGTCAGGCGTGGCCGGGACGTCAGCCGGCGTGCGGGCCCGACAGGCGTGTGGTGAACGGCGTCGTGGCCGTGACCGTCGCCCACGACCTGCCCAGGACGGCGGTCAGGACCTCGAGGTCGACCCCGTCGAGATCCTTGACGTAGAGGCAGCCGACGCCCGTCGTGTGCGGACCGAGCCGCTCCAGCAGGTCGGCGTGGGCACCGACCCCGTCCGGCAGGTACAGGGTGGTCGCGGCCTTGCGCGGCGAGAACCCGGCGGCCGCCGCGTCGCCCTCGCGTCCGGACGCGTAGCGGTAGTGGTACGTGCCGAAGCCGATGATCGACGGGCCCCACATGCGGGCCGGCTGCCCGGTCAGTCCCGTGTAGAGCGACACGAGCCGGTCGGCGTCGCGACGACGCGCCGGGTGGACGATCCCCGCCAGGAAGTCCGTCACCGCGATGCCGGTCGGCACGGTCACGGGATCGGCGCTGCGTCGCGCGGTCATCGACCCAGTATCTGGCTGACGGCGTGCCGGCCGACCTCCGCCAGGAGCGGATGGTCCTCAGGGTGGGCGAGCATGACGGCGGCCATCGCCACGGCCCACGCCTCGGCGCGCAGCCACATCGCCTCGTCCCAGCCCGCACCCGCGGTGACCCGGGCACGGAAGGCCTCGCGGCCGGTCTCGTCGAACGTCAGCCACGCGGTGCTCAGGTCGCTCGCCGGGTCGCCGGCGGTGACGTCGCCGAAGTCGAGGACCGCCCGCAGGTGCCCGTCGGCTACCAGCAGGTTCGCCGGGTGCGGGTCGCCGTGCAGCCAGAGCGCCGGCCCCTGCCAGACGGGTGAGCCCACGAGCGCGTCCCAGCGCGCGAGCAGCGCCTCCCGTTCCGGCACGAGCAGGTGCGTCAGACGGGACCGTACCACGTCCGCGCGGTCGGCCAGCGGTACCCCGCGGACCGGGTTGACGGGCGCGTCCGGCGGCGCCGGCACGTGCAGGGCCACGAAGGTGTCGGCCAGCTCCGTGGCCCACGGTGTCCGTTCGGCGACCGGGGTCGCGGCGGCGACGGTCCCGGCGAACCACGGGACCACGCTCCACGCCCACGGGTAGCCCGCCCCCGGGCGGCCCGTGCGGACGGGCACCGGGGTGTCGACGGGCAGCAGGGGCGCCAGCACCGGCAGCCACCGCTGCTCGTTCTGCACCAGCGGGGCGGCGATCGCCCGTACGGGCAGGCGCACCGCGAGCGCGTCGCCGAGCCGCCACATCCTGTTGTCCCAGCCGGAGGCGAACGGTACGAGCGGCAGGTCGGCCAGGTCCGGGTGCTGCGCGCGCAGCAGGTCGCGCACCAGGTCGGACGTGACGTCGATCTCCGGGACGGGTCCTGCGGGCGCGGCGGTCGTGGGGGACGGTTCGACCGACGGCATCAGCGGGGCCGCTCGACGAGGCGGTCACGGTCCCAGGCGAGCGTCCAGCCGACCTGGTCGAACACCAGATCGAGCACCCAGGCGGTGAACCCCCACACGACCACGTCGTCGTCCAGCACGAACGCCGGCACGCGCACCCGGCCGTCGCGGACGGAGACCGACGCCCGGCGGGCAGGGTCCAGCAGGTCGGCGACGGGCACACGGAAGACGTCGACGGTCTCGGCATGGTCGACGGCGGCGACGGTCGAGGGCCTCGTCCACCACGCGGGGACGGGGGTGACCACGTGCCTGGAGACGGCCACCGCGACGGGCGGGAGCGTACCGAGCACCTCCACGCCGGTCGGGTCGAGCCCGGTCTCCTCCGCGGCCTCCCGCAGGGCCGCCGCTTCGGGTCCGGCGTCCTCGGGCTCGATCCGTCCGCCGGGGAACGAGATCTGCCCCGGGTGGCTGCGCAGCGTCCCGGCACGGCGCTGCAGGAGCACGTCGAGGTCGGAAGCGACGTGGGTGGCACCGATGGGGGGCGCCGCGGCGAGCGCGGCGTCGAGCACCCCGAAGAGCACCAGCACGGCGGCCGGACGGGCGACGGTCGCGGGTCCGTCGGGGACGAGCGCCGGAAGGCTCGGACCGTGGACCTCACCGCGGGCGGACCGCTCGCACAGCGCGACCAGGTCCGCACGGGCACCGCCCGGTGCGTGCGTGACGTCCCCGGTGCCCGTCACCGGCTCATCCCCGTGCGCGGACCGCGTCCGCGAAGGTGCTCAGCCCGGCCACGGCGGCAGGCACCAGGCCGGGCAGGTGGTGCGCGCCCTGGGTGCGGATGAGGTCCGCGTCGCCGTCGGCCAGGTCGTCGACCATGACCGGGGTCGTCAGCCACAGGTCGAGGAGCGTGCGGTCGATCTCGACGTGGAACTGCAGGCCCACGGCACTACCGGCGCGGAAGGCCTGCACGGGGGTGGTCGCCGAGCGGGCCAGGAGCGTGGCACCCGGGGGGAGGGCGACGGCGTCGTCGTGCCAGTGCAGCACGGTGGGTGCCGCACCGAGCGGTGCGAGCAGCGGGTCGTCGTGCACGACCTCGACCGGGGCGAACCCGATCTCGGTGCCGTTCCGGCGGTGCAGCTCGCCACCGAGTGCGAGCGCGAGGATCTGCATGCCCAGGCACACGCCGAGCACGGGGACGTCGGCGTCGACGGCCTCCGCGAGCAGCCGTCGTTCGGCGGCGAGCCCCGGGTGCCCGGCGTCGTCGGCGTCCATGGGCCCGCCCATCACCACCAGCCCGCCGAGCTCGTCGAGCGACGGCAGGCGGGGGTCAGGGGTGTCGAGGACCGTGCGGATGCGGTGCGGGAGCTCGTCGAGCGCGCGGGTGATCAGACCGGGACCCTCGTGCGGGGCGTGCGTCAGGACGAGGACGGGGCGGCTCACACCGGGAGCCTAGTTGCTCGGTGGGAACCGCCCCGGGGACGCGCTCACCACCCGTCGGGCAGCGGGCGTCCCTCCTCGTAGCCGGCGGCCGACTGGATCCCGACGGCGGCCTTCTCGTGCAGCTCCTCGAGCGAGCTCGCGCCGACGTAGGTCGCGGCGGAACGCACTCCCGAGGTGATGTGGTCGATGAGGTCCTCGACCCCCGGTCGGCGCGCGTCGAGGTACATCCGCGAGGACGAGATGCCCTCCTCGTACAGCGCCTTGCGGGCCCGGTCGAAGGCCGATCCGCCGCGGGTGCGCGCGGCCACGGCCCGCGCCGAGGCCATGCCGAACGACTCCTTGTAGAGCCGGCCGTCACCGTCGGCGTGCAGGTCGCCGGGGGACTCGTGCGTCCCGGCGAACCACGAGCCGACCATGACCTGGGCGGCGCCGGCCGCGAGGGCGAGCGCGACGTCGCGGGGGTGGCGCACACCGCCGTCGGCCCACACGTGACGGCCGAGCCGGCGGGCCTCGGCGGCGCACTCGAGCACGGCGGAGAACTGCGGGCGGCCGACCGCGGTCATCATGCGCGTGGTGCACATGGCCCCCGGTCCGACGCCGACCTTGACGATGTCCGCACCGGCCTCGATGAGGTCCCGCGTGCCCTCGGCCGTCACGACGTTGCCGGCCACGACGGGCACCTGCGGGTCGAGCGAACGCACGGCGGCCAGCGCATCGAGCATCTTGCGCTGGTGGCCGTGGGCGGTGTCGACGACGAGCGTGTCGATGCCCGCCTCGAGCAGCTCGGCCGCCTTGGCCTTGACGTCGCCGTTGATGCCGACCGCGGCGGCGACGCGCAGGCGGCCGGACGCGTCGAGCGCCGGGGTGTAGATCGACGAGCGCAGCGCGCCGACCTGGGTGAGGACGCCGACGAGCGCGCCGTCGCGCACCACCGGGGAGAACTTGCGGCGCGAGGCGTGCAGCTTCTCGAACGCCGCCTCCAGGCCGCGCGTCCCGCCCTGCTCGACGACGTCGAGGTCGACGGTGGTCGGGTTGGCGCTCATCACGTCGCCCACCTGGGTGAAGCGGTCGACACCCTGGCAGTCGGCCTCGGTCACGACGCCGACCGGACGGCCGTCCTGCACGACGACCGCGGCGCCGTGCGCCCGCTTGCCGATGAGCGTGAGCGCGGTGTGCACCGTGTCGTGCGGCGAGACGACGACGGCGCTCTCGACCACGCTGTGGCGGGCCTTGACGGACGCGACCACGTCGGCCACGACATCGGCAGGGATGTCCTGGGGGATGACCGTCAGGCCGCCGCGACGGGCGACCGTCTCGGCCATCCGTCGACCGGCGACCGCGGTCATGTTGGCGACGACGACGGGGATGGTGGTCCCGGTGCCGTCGACCGAGGACAGGTCGACGTCGAACCGGGAGATGACCTCGGAACGAGACGGGACGAGGAAGACGTCGCCGTACGTGAGGTCGGAGGTGGCCGTGTGGCCGGGCAGGAAGCGCATGGGTTTCCCCCTTTCCGCCCCATGATAGGTGGTCCTCGCCCGCAGGCCGGTGCCCGGGGTCGGGTGAGGTGGGTGGGGCGGGCGGTCTTCACCAGGCCTCCACGCCCTTCGTCCGGGGCCCGTCGGCGTCGGTGGCGCCGGAGTCCTAGAGTGGGTCGGAGCCTTCGGCGCACCGCACCGTGCGGCATCGTCGCCGCACGTGGGCCCGCACAAGGAGGGGTTGCTGCGCATGTCACTGCTCGACGGGATCGGATCGCCCGCGGATGTCCGTCTGCTCGACCAGGCCCAGGTCGGCGAGCTCGCGGACGAGATCCGCGGGTTCCTCGTCAAGCAGGTCTCGCGTACCGGCGGGCACCTCGGTCCGAACCTCGGGGTCGTCGAGCTGACCATCGCGCTGCACCGCGTGTTCGACTCGCCGCGCGACACCCTGGTCTTCGACACGGGCCACCAGTCGTACGTGCACAAGCTGCTCACCGGACGCCAGGACTTCTCGGCGCTGCGCCGCCGCGGCGGGCTGTCGGGGTACCCGAGCCGCACGGAGTCCGAGCACGATGTCGTGGAGAACTCGCACGCCTCAACCGCGCTGAGCTGGGCCGACGGCATCGCGAAGGCGAACGAGCTGCGCGGTCACGGTGACCGGTACGTGGTGGCGCTGATCGGCGACGGTGCGCTCACCGGTGGCATGGCCTGGGAGGCGCTGAACAACATCGCGGCCGGGCAGGACCGCAGGCTCGTCATCGTCGTCAACGACAACGGGCGCTCCTACGACCCGACGATCGGCGGACTCGCGCACCACCTGACGACGCTGCGCACGACCCGCAGCTACGAGAACGTCCTGCTGTGGGGCAAGCGCACGCTGCGCCGGTCCGGCCCTCCTGGTCGCTTCGCGTACGAGGCGCTGCACGGGCTGAAGAAGGGCATCAAGGACGTCGTCGCCCCGCAGGGGATGTTCGAGGACCTGGGTCTGAAGTACGTGGGCCCGGTCGACGGCCACGACGAGGCGAGCGTCGAGCGTGCGCTGCGCGCCGCCAAGGCCTTCGCGGGTCCGGTGATCGTGCACGTCATCACCGAGAAGGGTCGTGGGTACACCCCCGCCGAGCAGGACGTCGCCGACCGCTTCCACGCGGTCGGGCAGATCCACCCCGAGACCGGCCTGCCGGTGGCGCCCTCGCGCTTCGGCTGGACGGGCGTGTTCGCCGACGAGATGGTCCGCATCGGACGCCGTCGCACCGACGTCGTGGCGGTGACCGCAGCCATGCTGCAGCCCGTCGGCCTCGCGCCGTTCGCGAAGGCGTTCCCGACGCGGGTGTTCGACGTCGGGATCGCCGAGCAGCACGCCGCGACGAGCGCGGCGGGCATGGCCTTCGCCGGGCTGCACCCGGTGGTGGCCGTGTACGCGACGTTTCTCAACCGTGCCTTCGACCAGGTGCTGATGGACGTGGCGCTGCACCAGGCCGGGGTCACGTTCGTGCTCGACCGTGCCGGTCTGACCGGGGACGACGGTGCCAGTCACAACGGCATGTGGGACATGGCCATGCTCGCAGTCGTCCCGGGGCTGCGGCTGGCCGCGCCGCGTGACGAGGCGACGTTGCGCGACGCCCTGCGCACCGCGGTCGACGTGGACGACGCGCCGACGGTCGTCCGGTACCCCAAGGGCGCGATGGGGGCGCCCGTGCCGGCGTTGGAGGACGTCGACGGGATCGACGTCCTCGCGCGGCACGACGCTCCTGCGGGCGCCACGTCCGTGCTGGTCGTCGGCGTCGGGGCGATGGCGGCGACGGCCCTGGAGACGGCCGAGGTGCTCGCCGCGCACGGTCTGCGGGTCACGGTCGTCGACCCGCGCTGGGTGCTGCCCGTGCCCGCGGCGTTGACGAAGCTCGTGGGCACGTACGACCACGTGGTGACCCTCGAGGACGGCGTGGTCGACGGGGGCATCGGTTCGCTGGTCGGCCAGCGGGCACGTGAGGCGGGCATCGGCACGCCGGTCCAGGCGATCGGGATCCCGCGGACCTTCCTCGAGCACGCCACGCGGGACCAGCTCGTGGGCGAGCTGCGCCTGCGCCCGCAGGACGTCGCCCGTGACGTGCTGACGGCGCTGGGTGGCCAGGCGTGACGGGAGCGGCTGCATGCCCTCCGGGTGCGGCCGCGGCCCGTCGACCGGCGTCCGCGTGGGGTCTGACCTGGGTGGACGCACCCGGCGGGCGCGCTCTCCTCGCACGGGCGTCGCGCGCGCAGTGACGGGGGTCACGCGGCGCTGAGGGCCCCGGGGGTCGAAGGTCCCAAGACATCCCATGACTTCGTCCCTAGTGTCGTCAGTACCGACCTCCCGAGGAGAACAGATGTCCACCACCTCAGTTCCCGCCAGCGACACCGCCGAGACGACCTCTCAGCCCGCATGGCACGGGTTCGTCGCCGGTCCTTGGGTCGACCGGATCGACGTCCGCGACTTCATCCAGCGCAACTACACCCCCTACCTCGGCGACGACAGCTTCCTCGCCGGCCCCACCGCGCGCACCACCGGCATCTGGGAGCGCCTGTCGGCGATGTTCCCGGCCGAGCGTGAGAAGGGCATCTACGACGTCGACCAGCACACGCCGTCGACGATCACGTCGCACGCCGCGGGCTACATCGACCAGGACAACGAGCTGATCGTCGGCCTCCAGACGGATGCGCCGCTCAAGCGCGCCATCATGCCCAACGGTGGGTACCGGATGGTCGAGAAGTCGCTCGAGACCTACGGCTACGAGCCCGACCCGATCGTCGGCGAGATCTTCACCAAGTACCGCAAGACGCACAACGACGGCGTCTTCGACGTGTACCCGCCGGCCGTGCGCGCCGCGCGCTCCTCGCACATCATCACCGGCCTGCCGGACGCCTACGGCCGCGGTCGCATCATCGGCGACTACCGCCGCGTCGCGCTCTACGGGGTCGACGCCCTCATCGCCGCCAAGAAGCTCGAGCGTGCCGAGCTGGACATGGAGCGTTCCTCCGCCGACGTCATCCGTGACCGCGAGGAGCTGGCCGAGCAGACCCGCGCCCTGAGCGAGCTCAAGGCGATGGCCAAGTCCTACGGCTACGACATCTCCGGCCCGGCGTCCACCGGCCGCGAGGCCGTGCAGTGGCTGTACTTCGGCTACCTGGCCGCCGTGAAGGAGCAGAACGGCGCGGCGATGTCGCTGGGCCGCACCTCGACGTTCCTCGACGTCTACCTCGAGCGCGACCTGGCCGCCGGTGCCATCACCGAGGAGCAGGCGCAGGAGGTCATCGACGACTTCGTCATCAAGCTGCGCATCGTCCGGTTCCTGCGGACCCCGGAGTACGACGAGCTGTTCTCGGGCGACCCGACGTGGGTGACCGAGTCCATCGGCGGCATCGGCGAGGACGGGCGCACGCTCGTCACCAAGAACTCGTTCCGGTACCTGCAGACGCTCTACAACCTGGGCCCGGCCCCCGAGCCGAACCTGACGGTCTTCTGGAGCGAGCGCCTGCCGCAGGGCTTCAAGGACTTCTGTGCCAAGGTCTCGATCGACACCTCGGCCGTGCAGTACGAGTCCGACGACCTCATCCGCGGCTCGTGGGGCGACGACGCGGCCATCGCGTGCTGCGTCTCCCCGATGCGGGTCGGCAAGCAGATGCAGTTCTTCGGCGCCCGCGTGAACCTGGCCAAGACGCTCCTCTACGCGATCAACGGTGGTCGCGACGAGGTCTCGGGCAAGCAGGTCGCCCCGAGCAGCGCCCCGGTCGAGGGTGACGTCCTCGAGTACGACGACGTCATGGCCAAGTTCGACGTCATGATGGACTGGCTGGCCCAGACCTACGTCGACGCGCTCAACTGCGTGCACTACATGCACGACAAGTACGCCTACGAGCGCATCGAGATGGCCCTGCACGACCGGACCATCCTGCGGACCATGGCCTGCGGCATCGCCGGCCTGTCGGTCGTGGCGGACTCGCTCGCGGCGATCAAGTACGCGACGGTCACCCCGCTGCGCAGCACCGACGGCCTGATCACCGAGTACGCCGTCTCCGGCGACTACCCGGCCTTCGGCAACGACGACGACCGCGTCGACGAGATCGCGGTCGGCATCGTCAAGTCGTTCATGGAGAAGATCCGCAAGACCCCGACGTACCGCGAGGCGCTGCACACGCAGTCGGTGCTGACGATCACCTCCAACGTCGTCTACGGCAAGGCCACCGGCTCCACGCCGGACGGTCGCAAGGCCGGCCAGCCGTTCGCCCCGGGTGCCAACCCGATGAACGGGCGCGACAGCCACGGCATGCTCGCCTCGGCGCTGTCGGTCGCGAAGCTGCCGTACTCGGAGGCCATGGACGGCATCTCGCTGACCAACTCCGTGGTCCCCTCGGGCCTGGGTCGCACGAAGGACGAGCAGGTGACCAACCTCGTCGGTCTGCTCGACTCCTACGTGATGTCCTCCGGCTACCACATGAACGTCAACGTGCTGAACCGCGAGACGCTCGAGGACGCCATGGAGCACCCCGAGAACTACCCGCAGCTCACCATCCGGGTCTCCGGCTACGCGGTGAACTTCGTGCGGCTGACGCGTGAGCAGCAGCTCGACGTGCTCTCGCGCACGTTCCACGGCGCGGTCTGACCCCGTCGTAGCAGCCTGATCCGGACCGGAACGAGGAGCAGACGATGACGACCGTCGACGAGCGGCAGGACGGGGCACCTGTGGTGTCGCTGGGCATGCCGCTCGTCGGCGGTTCTCACGTGCGCGCCCACGCCGGGACGGAGGGGTTGGAGCCCACCGAGCAGGAGCGGTCCGAGCGCCTCGCGGCGGTGCGGGCCGGCCAGGTCGGCTCGGTGCACTCCTGGGAGCTCGTGACGGCCGTGGACGGGCCGGGCACGCGCATGACGGTGTTCCTGTCGGGATGCCCGCTGCGCTGCTTGTACTGCCACAACCCCGACACGATGGAGATGCGTCGCGGCACCGACGTGAGCGCCCAGGAGATCCTGAGCAGGCTCGCGCGCTACCGGGGCGTGTTCAAGGCGAGCGGCGGTGGCCTGACCATCTCCGGCGGCGAGCCGCTCATGCAGCCGGCGTTCGTGCGCAGCCTGCTGCGCGGGGCCAAGGCGATGGACATCCACACCACGGTCGACACCTCGGGGTTCCTCGGCGCGCAGTGCACCGACGAGATGCTCGACGACATCGACCTGGTCCTGCTGGACGTCAAGTCCGGCATCCCGGAGACGTACACGAAGACCACGGGGCGCGAGCTGCAGCCGACGCTCGACTTCGGTCGGCGGCTGGCCGCGCACGGCACCGAGATCTGGATCCGGTTCGTGCTGGTCCCGGGTCTGACGGACGCGGTGGAGAACGTCGAGGCGGTCGCCGACTACGTCTCGACCCTGTCGACCGTGACGCGCGTCGAGGTGCTGCCGTTCCACCAGATGGGCCAGGACAAGTGGGCCGAGCTCGGGATGCGCTACGAGCTCGCGGACACCCAGCCTCCGACCCCCGAGCTGGTCGCCCGGGTGCGTGAGCAGTTCCGCTCACGCGGTCTGACGACCTTCTGACCGGCCGCGTCGCGATCGCGCACCGGCGCCGTGGGGGTGTGCGGGCGGTCGCGACGTGGTCCTTGACCGAGGCCGGTCCGGTGGGGCGTCCACCGGACCGGCCTCGGGCGTCCGCGGGGTCGGACGACCTCGCTCGTGGGCGAGGGGTCGGACCCGGAGGGTCACACCCGGATGGTCGGCCCTGGGCTCGGTACCGGGGCGGCGCCGGGTACGTTCGCCAGGCCGTCAGGCAGCAGTCGCCGACCCAGCACCCGCTCGCTGTACCCGGTGCGGTCCAGGTACGGCGTGAGCCCACCGAGGTGGAATCCCCACCCGGCACCGAGGATCAGGCACAGGTCGAGCTGCTGGGGCGTGCTCACGACCCCCTCGTCGAGCATGTGACCGACCTCGACGGTCAGGGCGGTGAGCACCGCGTCCAGGACGCCGGCCGCGTCGAGGGGCAGGTGGCCGCCCGCGGGGGCTCCGGCGTCGCCGGCCCGTGAGCTGCGCGCGTCGTCGAAGACCGCCTGCACGGCCGGGGAGACCGGTCGGGGCAGCCCCGGAGCCGGAGCCTGACCGACCACGGTGACGGCGTCGGCCACCAGCTTCTCCAGACCCGGTGAGCGCGGGAACCGCTCGCCCAGGTCCTCGCGCAGCGAGGTCAGCACGTGCAGCCCCACGGCCGGGCCGACCAGGTCGAACAGCTCGAACGGTCGCATCGGCAGACCGAGCGGGTCGAGCGCGAGGTCGGCCACCTCGACCGGCGTCCCGTGCTCGACCGCGTCGACCACGACGCCCAGCAGCAGCACGAGCAGCCGGTTGACCACGAAGCCGGGCCGGTCGCCGACGAGCACCGCGGTCTTGCGCAGCGACACCGCGACCTCCACGGCCGTCGCGACCGCCTCGGGGGAGGACTGCTCGGCACGCACGACCTCGACCAGCGGCATCGCGGCCACCGGGTTGAAGAAGTGCAGGCCCACGACGCGTCCCGGGTGCTGCAGGTCGGCCGCCATGGCGCTCACCGACAGGGCCGAGGTGTTGGTCGCGAGCACCGCGGTCGGGGCCACGACGGTCTCGAGCTCGGCGAACACCCGCTTCTTCAGCGCGAGGATCTCGGTGACGGCCTCGATGACGAGGTCGCACGAGGCGAGGTCCTGCAGGTCGGTCGTGCCGGTGACGGACGCGAGCAGCCGTGCACCCGCCGCCTGGCTCATCCGGCCGGACGACGTCTGCCGCTCCACCGAGGCGCTCACCGCGGCGAGCCCGTGCGCCACCCGCTCTTCGTCGAGGTCACGCATGACCACGGGCACGCCCAGGCGCTGCTGCACGAGCATCGCGATCTGCGCCGCCATCAGCCCGGCGCCGACGATCCCGACGCGCGTGACGGGCTGCGCCAGGGCGCGGTCGGGGGCGCCGACGGGCTTCTTGCCCCCGGAGACCAGCCCGAAGGAGTAGACGCTCGCGCGCATCTCATCGGTGCCGATCAGGTCGGCCAGGGCCTCGTCCTCGGCGGCGAACGCGGCATCCCGGTCGACGTCGGGTCCCAGGGCGAGCAGGTCGAGCGCGCGGTAGGGCGCCGGGCGCGAGCCGTGGATCACGGCGTGCAGGCGTTCGCGCGCCGCGGCGACCGCCCCGTCCCACAGCGGTGCCGGGTCGAGCGCGCGCCGCTCGACGACGACGTCACCGCGCAGCACCTGCTCGGCCCACGCGATCGACTGCTCGAGGAAGTCGGCGGGGTCCAGCAGCACGTCGGTCAGGCCGATGCGGGTGGCCTCCTGCGCGCTGTACGGCTTGTTGGCGGCCGGGCGCGTGAGGATCACCTCGAGCGCCTTCTCGATCCCCACGAGGCGGGGCACCAGGTACGCGCCGCCCCAGCCGGGCACGAGCCCGAGGCTCGTCTCGGGCAGTGCCAGGGCGCGCACGTCACCGGCCACGGTCCGGTAGTCGCAGTTCAGCGCGAGCTCGAGGCCGCCGCCGAGGGCGACGCCGTTGACGAAGGCGAACGTCGGCACGCCCATCTCGCCCAGCAGGCGGTAGGCGGCGTGACCGCTGTGGCCCAGCCGCATGGCGGTCTCGCGGTCCGCGACCGAGGTGACCTGCAGCAGGTCCGCGCCGGCCGCCAGGTAGTACGGCTTGCCGGTCACGGCGACGGCCACGACCTCGCCCGCAGCGGCGCGCGCCTGCAGCGTGGCCAGGGCCGCGTGCAGCTCGGCGATCCCGAGCGGACCGAGAGTGGTGGGCTTGGTGTGGTCGAGACCGTTGTCGATCGTGACCAGGGCGAGCGTGCCCGTGCCGCCCGGCAGGCGCACGTCGCGCACCAGGGTGTGGCTGACGCGTTCGGCACGCGGTCCCGTCGGTGCTGCCGGATCCGTGCTGCTCATCGGGTGCTCCCCTCGGTCGTGACGGGCTCGTAGTCGCGGTGGTGCGGGTTCTCCCAGATCACGGTCCCGCCCTGGCCCAGGCCGATGCACATCGTGGTCAGGCCGAAGCGCACCTCGGGCCGTTCCTCGAACTGCCGTGCCAGCTGCGTCATCAGGCGCACGCCCGAGGAGGCGAGCGGGTGGCCGACCGCGATGGCACCCCCGTAGGGGTTGACCCGGTCGTCGTCGTCGGCCAGGCCGAACGCGTCGAGGAAGGCCAGGACCTGCACGGCGAAGGCCTCGTTGATCTCGAACAGGCCGATGTCGTCGATGGTCAGGCCGGCGCGGGCCAGCGCCTTGTGCGTCGCGGGGACGGGGCCCAGGCCCATCACCTCGGGCTCCACCCCGGCGTAGGCGAACGTGACCATGCGCATGCGCACGGGCAGGCCGAGCTCCGCAGCGCTCTCCTCGGCCGCGAGCAGGCACGTGGCGGCGCCGTCGGTGAGCGGCGCGGCGGTGCCCGCGGTGACACGCCCGCCCGGGCGGAACGGGGTGGGCAGCGCCAGGATCGCCTCGCGGGTCGTCCCGGGGCGGGGCGGCTCGTCGGCGGTGGCCAGTCCCCACCCGCGCTCGGGGTCGCGCAGCGCGACGGGGACCAGGTCGGGGGAGATCTGCCCGGCGGCCAGTGCCGCGGCGTACTTGTCCTGGCTGGCGACCCCGTAGGCGTCGGCCCGCTCGCGGGTCAGGGCGGGGAACCGGTCGTGCAGGTTCTCGGCGGTCACCCCCATGTTGAGGGCGTCGGGTGCGACGAGCCGTTCGGAGACGAACCGCGGGTTCGGCTCGGCGTCGAAGCCCATGGGGTGGTGACCCATGTGCTCGACACCGCCGGCGAGCAGGACGTCCTGGGCACCGACCCCGATGGTGGCGGCCGCGGTGGTGACCGCGGTCATCGCCCCGGCGCACATCCGGTCGATCGCGAAGCCGGGCACGCTGCGGGGCAGGCCGGCGAGCACGCCGACCGTGCGGCCGAGCGTGAGGCCCTGGTCGCCGGTCTGGGTGGTCGCGGCGATCGCCACGTCGTCGATGCGCTCGGGGGGAAGCTCGGGGTGTCGGCGTAGGAGCTCGCGGACCGTGCGGACCGCGAGGTCGTCGGCGCGGGTGCTCGCGTAGAGGCCGTCCTTGCGGGCGCGGCCGAACGGGGTGCGGACCCCGTCGACGAAGACGGCGCGGCGGACGGCGGGTGTCGTCGTGGGTGACGTGCGGGGCGAGGTGCGTGGCTGTTCGGTCGTCATCGACCCTCCAGGGCTGGACGTCGGTGTCCGGGCTGGGGCCGGGGGCACGTCGGTGTGCCGGCCGGTCCGCTGCGACCGGTGATACCGGGACCTTGGTCCCGATCGGTCGAAGTTACCGAAGAGTAACAGCGCGTCGCGCGGAGCGACAGGGCAAGCGCGCGAGGGCGGGCAGCGAGGCCGGGCGGCCCGGCAGTGAGCGAGGCCGGGGGGCCCGGCGGTGAGCGGGGCCGGGCGGCCCGGCGGTGAGCGGGGCCGGGCGGCCCGGCGGTGAGCGGGGCCGGGCGGCCCGGAGGTCAGCGGGGCAGGGTCGCGAACGCGGCTGCGAGCCGGGGCGCGGTCAGGCCGACCTGCCACGGCCGGGCGCCGCCCGCCTGCAGCGTCGCCGCGACGTGCTCCTCGTCGAGCGAGGACGGCGGTGACCAGCACAACCGGCGCAGCAGGTCGGGCTGCAGCAGGTTCTCGACCGGGACCTCGTGCTCCTCGGACAGTGCCGCGACGGCCTCGCGCGCCGCGGCGAGCCGTGCCGCCGCAGCCGGGTCGCGATCGGCCCACGCCCGGGGCGGCGGCGGGGCGTCGGACTTCGGGCCGCGCACCGACGGCAGCTCGGAGTCCGGCAGCGCCAGGCCGCGGTCGATCGCCGACTGCCACAGCGTGGCTCGTCGACGGGTGCCCTTGCCGGCGAACGCCGGCAGCGCGGTCAGCTGCGGGACCGAGCGCGGCAGCGCCTGGGCGGCCGCGACGATCGCGTGGTCGGGGAGCACGCGGCCGGGGGAGATGTCCCGCTGGCGCGCGTTTGTGTCGCGGGTCTCCCACAGCTCGCGCACCACGCCCAGCCGGCGGGCGTCGCGGACCGCGTGCAGACCGGAGACCCGCCGCCACGGCTCGACCCGTGCGGGTGCCGGCGGTGCGGTGCGCACCGCCTCGAACTCCTGCGCCGCCCACTCGGCCTTGCCGGCGACGGCGAGGCGTTCGGCCAGGACCTCGCGCAGCTCGACGAGCACCTCGACGTCCAGGGCTGCGTACCGCAGCCACTCGGGCGGCAGCGGTCGGGTCGACCAGTCGACCGCCGAGTGCTCCTTGGCGAGCCCGAGGCCCAGCATCTGCGCGACGACCGCGGCCAACCCGACCCGCTCGAGCCCGAGCAGACGCGCCCCGAGCTCGGTGTCGAACACCCGGCTCGGGCGCATGCCCTGCTCGACGAGGCCCGGCAGGTCCTGCGAGGCCGCGTGCAGCACCCACTCCACGCCGACCAGGGCGTCCGACAGCGCGGACAGGTCCGGCAGCGCCACGGGGTCGATGAGCGCCGTGCCGGCGCCCTCGCGCCGCAGCTGGACGAGGTAGGTCCGCTGGCCATAGCGGTAGCCGGAGGCGCGTTCGGCGTCCACGGCCACCGGGCCGGTGCCCGAGCCGAAGGCCTCGACGACGGCGGCCAGTGCCTGCGGGGTGTCGACGACCGGCGGGACGCCCTCGGCAGGTTCGGTGAGCGGGACGACCGTGATCTGCTCACCGACGTCGTCACCGGTGTCCGGTGCGGGGGCCTCGGCGGCGTCCGGTCCGGATGTGGTGGCGGCCGCGTCGTGCATGGGTCCACGGTAGGCGACGGGGCGCGTGCGCCCGTGCAGGCCGCGCGGGGGCGACCGGAACGGGGTGTGATCCCGCACTCAGCGGGACGGGGTCGAGCCGCCGGGAGGCGGGTCGAGCGGCGCGGAGGTCAGTCGAGCAGGCCGGCGCGGAACGCGATCGCGACCAGCTCGGCCCGGTCGCCGGTGCCGAGCTTGCGGGAGATGCGCGCGAGGTGGCTCTTCACCGTCAGCGCGGACAGCCCGAGGGCCTCGCCGACGAGCCTGTTGCTGCGTCCGCCGGCCACGAGCTCGAGCACGCTGATCTCTCGTGTGGTCAGCTCCGGGAGCGACCGTCGAGGCGCCGGCACGGCCACGGGTGCGGGTCGCGCGACGGTCTGCTCGACCATGCCGGCGATCGCCCCGCGCAGCCCGCCCGTGAGCAGCGCCGTGAGCTCCTCGCGGCCGGCACGTCGGGTGAGCACGACCACGCGATGGGCGCCGCGACGGCGCAGGTTCCGTACGAGCGCCTCCCCGTCCCCGTCGGCCACCTCGGGCACCACGAGGCACATCTGCGGGACCGCAGGCGCTCCACGCGGCGTGCTCGGCTGAGGGACCGACCTCGCGGCGGGGCGCCGGGTCGTGGTCACCTCACGGCGTAGCGGCTCGATGCTCACATGGCCCCTATCGGCACGCGAGGGACGGCACTTGAGCCCCGTGAGTCGCCCGAACCGTGCGGCATGGGAGCGCGTGCAGGAGCCGGTCGGGCACGGACGGGCACGCGCCTCAGCGACGGGGCCCGAGGGCGACGACGCCCTCGGGGAGCGGCGGCAGGCCCGCGACGGTGCACAGGAGGGTCGCCCAGGCGCGCAGGTGCGGGCCGAGGTCCTCACCGGTCGACGTCCAGGACGCCCGCAGCTCGAGCTCCGACTGCTCCTCGCGCACCTCGAGAGCGCCGAAGCTCTGCGACAGCACGCGGGTGACGGTCCCGCCGGCGGCGTGCGCGTCGAGCCCCGCCGAGGCCAGCGCGTCGTGGAACCAGCTCCACGCCACCTCCGCGAGCAGCGGGTCGGCGCCCACCTCGTGCTCGAGCGAGGCGCGCACCAGCGTGACCAGGCGGAACCTGCCCTCCCAGGCCTCCTGCCCTGCCGGGTCGTACAGCACGACGAACCGCCCCGAGGCGAGCTCGGCGGCATTCACCGACCGACGGGCGGTGCGGACCTCGGCGGTCAGCGCCGCGGAGTAGGGGGCCAGGCGCGCAGGGCCGGAGACCTCGTCCAGGATCACCTCGGGACGCACGGTCACCGCCCGCAGCGAGCGCAGCGCGCGGATGAACTCGGCAGGGACGTCCTCCGGACCGGCGGGTGTCACGCTGGCGAGCGTACGGTGCGCTCGGTGCCGTCCCGGGTTGCGGCACGCCGCATCCGTGCATCGGTCACGCGACTAGGCTGACCCAGGCAAATCACCTCCGGGGTCCCTTGACCTTCGCGCGGGCACGCGCGCGTCCACGACCCCTCGACCGAAGGAGCACGTCGCGCATGGTCGCCACAGGAACTGCGCAGATCGGGGTGACCGGTCTGGCCGTGATGGGCCGGAACCTGGCCCGCAACTTCGCGCGCAACGGCTTCACCGTGGCGGTGCACAACCGGTCGTTCGCCCGGACGCAGTCGCTCGTGGCCGAGCACGGCGAGGAGGGCACGTTCGTGCCGTCGGAGTCGGTCGAGGACTTCGTGGCCTCGCTGGCCCGCCCGCGCAAGATCGTGGTGATGGTCAAGGCCGGTCCGGCCACGGACGCCGTGATCGACGAGCTCGTGCCGCTGCTCGACGAGGGCGACATCGTCATCGACGCGGGCAACGCGCACTTCCCGGACACCCGTCGCCGTGAGGCGGCCCTGCGGGAGAAGGGTCTGCACTTCGTCGGCTCGGGCGTCTCCGGCGGTGAGGAGGGTGCGCTGCTCGGCCCCTCGATCATGCCCGGCGGCACGCGCGAGTCCTACGAGGTGCTCGGCCCGATCCTTGAGGCGATCTCGGCCAAGGTCGACGGGGTGCCGTGCTGCACGTACGTCGGCCCGGACGGCGCCGGTCACTTCGTCAAGATGGTGCACAACGGCATCGAGTACGCCGATATGCAGCTGATCGCCGAGGCCTACGACCTGCTCAAGCAGGGCCTGGGGGCCTCCGCCGCGCAGATCGGCGAGATCTTCGCGCAGTGGAACACCGGTGACCTGGAGTCGTTCCTCATCGAGATCACCGCCGACGTGCTCGCGCACGTCGACGCCGCCACGGGTGCGGCCTTCGTCGACATCGTGCTGGACCAGGCCGAGCAGAAGGGCACCGGTCGCTGGACGGTGCAGAACGGCCTGGACCTGGGGGTGCCGATCACGGGGATCGCGGAGGCCACGTTCGCCCGGGCGCTGTCCGGCTCCGTGCCGCAGCGTGAGGCCGCTCGTGCCGCGCTGCCGGCCGCGACTCTCCCGTGGGACGTCAGCGACCGCGACGCCTTCATCGAGGACGTCCGGCAGGCGCTGTACGCCTCCAAGGTCGTGGCGTACTCCCAGGGCTTCGACCAGATCGCCGCGGCCTCCGCCGAGTTCGGCTGGGACATCGACCGGGGGGCGATGGCCCGCATCTGGCGTGGCGGGTGCATCATCCGGGCCCGGTTCCTCAACCGGATCACCGAGGCCTACGAGCGTGACCCGCAGCTGCCGCTGCTGCTCGCCGACGAGTACTTCACCGCAGCGGTCGGTGACGGTCTGGCCGCCTGGCGCCGGATCGTGGCCGGTGCCGCCCAGCACGGGGTGCCGGTCCCGGCGTTCTCCTCCTCGCTGTCCTACTACGACGGCGTGCGTGCGGTGACCCTGCCCGCCAACCTCATCCAGGCGCAGCGCGACTTCTTCGGGGCGCACACCTACCGCCGCACCGACCGCGACGGCTCGTTCCACACGCAGTGGTCCACCGACCGCACCGAGCACGACGCGTGAGCGGCCCTACCGCCACAGGCCCGTTCCAGCCCGTCATCCTCGGCGCCGACATCGGCGTCTACGCGCTCGCCCGCGCGTTCCACGAGGCGTACGGCGTGACCTCCGTGGTCGTCGCCGGCGCGGCGCTGGGCCCGGTCGCGCACTCGCGGATCGTCGAGCACGAGATCGTCGCCGACGGGCACGACCCGCAGCAGCTGGTCGACCGGCTCGTCGAGGTCGCCGAGCGCCACGCGGGTCAGCGCCTGCTGCTCATGGCGAACTCCGACTGGCTCGTGCGGATGGTCGTCCAGCACCGGGCGCTGCTCGAGCAGTACTACGCGGTGCCGTTCCTGTCGGAGGACCTGCTCGACAAGATCTCCGACAAGGCCACGTTCGCGGAGATCTGCGACGACCTGGGCATCAGCGTGCCGCGCACGATCGTGCAGGACTTCGCGCACGCGGCCGACGCCGGCTGGGCCCCCGTGCCCGTCGACCTGGACTACCCGCTCATCGCGAAGGCCGCCAGCAGCGCGGACTACCAGGACGTGGAGTTCGAGGGCAAGAAGAAGGTCTTCGAGATCGCCACGCCCGAGGAGCTGACCGGGTTGTGGGGCGCGCTGCGCACCGCAGGCTTCCGGGGACGGTTCGTCGTGCAGGAGCTCGTGCCCGGGGACGACACCCAGATGCGTTCGGTCACCGCCTACGTCGACACGCACGGCACCATCACGCTGCTGTGCTCGGCGCACGTGCTGCTCGAGGAGCACACGCCGTCCGGGCTCGGGAACCCGGCGGCCATGGTCGTCACGCGCGACGACGCGATGCTCGGCCAGGCAGCCCGGTTCCTCACCGAGACCGGGTACCGCGGGTTCGCGAACTTCGACGTCAAGGTCGACCCGCGCGACGGGCGGTTCCGGTTCTTCGAGGTCAACCCGCGCATCGGCCGCAACAACTACTACGTGACCGCCGCGGGGGCCAACACCGTGCGGTTCGTGGTCGAGGACTGGCTCGAGGGCCGTGCGGTCGACCCCGTTGTCGTCGATCGGGAGGTGCTGTACTCGATCCTGCCGCACCGCCTGCTGCTGAAGTACGTGCGTGACGAGCAGCTGGCCGGGCGGGTCCGCGGGCTCATCCGGGCCAAGGCGGTCGTGCACCCGCTGCGGTACCCGGCCGACCTGTCGCCGCGACGCCGCGCCTACGTGTGGATGGCGATGATCAACCAGGTGCGCAAGTTCCGCCGCTGGTACCCGCAGGTCACCGAGACCGGCTTCTGAGCGGACGTCGACGCGCTCGCCTCGGCCCGGAGGCCGGGCGAGCGCGTCGACGCCGGACGGTCAGCCCAGTGCGCTCGTGCCGGAGTACAGGTGCAGCACCGGGACCTGCAGCTCCTCGCGCGCGCGGGACGCCCAGTCGCGGTGGAACGTGTCCTCGACCGCGTGCGGGTACGTGACCACGGCGATCTCACGGATGTCGCCGGCGGCGACGGCGGCCCGAAGCACGGGCAGCGGGTCGTCGTCGATCGCGTGGCCGGTCGCGGTCCGGCCCGCCGCCTCGAACGCGGCGAGCGAGGCGGCCACCTGCTCGGCCGCGGTCGTCGTCGCCTGGGACGTGCTCGGCTCCTTGCCGAGCGCGTGGTCGAGCGCCTCGCGCAACCCGCCCAGGCTCAGGTCGTCGATGATGGCCACGAGCAGGTTCCGCTCGGTGTCGGCGGGGACGAGCACCCGGTAGTCGAGCACCTCGTCCGGGTGCAGGGCGAGCAGGTGCTCGACGTCGGCGGGGCTCAGCGCGTCCTCTGCGAGGACCAGGATCGTGTCGGTCACCCCGCGAGCCTATCGATGACCCAGCGGCCCAGCAGCGTGCCCCCGGCGTGCAGCAGGTGGGCCGGCCGGGCGTGCCGGACCGGGTCCAGCCACGCGTCCGTGCGGGTCGCCCGGGGAGCGGGCCCGCCGACGACCAGCGGGGTCCAGGTCAGGCACAGCTCGTCGACCAGGTCGGCGGCCAGCAGACCGCTGAGCAGGTGCGGGCCGCCCTCGGTCAGGACGTGCCGCAGGCCCCGGTCGGCGAGCAGGTCGAGAGCCGTGGCGAGGTCGACCTGCTCGTCGCCGGCCACCAGCACACGCTCCGGGCCGATGCGGGTGCGCAGCGCGTCGAGCACCGGGCACTGCGCGACCGTGACGACAAACGGGGGCCGTGCCGCGTCGAGCAGGCCGTCGGGCACCGCGCCGGAGGCCGTGACCAGGGCGAGCTCGACCTCGTCCGGGCGACCGTGCGCCCGACGCGTCCCTCGCAGGGGAGCCGGTGTGCCCAGCGGGCCGTACCCCTCGGTGCGGGCGGTTCCCGCCCCGATGAGGACGACGTCGGCGAGCACGCGCAGGGCGGCGAACACCCTGTGGTCGGCGGCGTCGTTGATCGATCCGGAGCGACGGTCGGGGCCGGTGGCGGCGCCGTCGAGGGAGCTGACCATGTTGGCTCGTACGTGCACCCGTCGGCCCGCGGGCGGGGCGGCGTCGGCGAACAGCGCGACGAGCTCGGCCTCGTCGGCCCGGGGTGCGAGGCGGCCGGCGTCGCCGCGTGCCGCGACCGGCAGCAGGACGTCGAGGGTGGGGGGAGTGCGGTCGTCGGACACGCGGTCAGGCTAGGCCAGGCCGTCGTGCGCGGCCCGGCGGTCGGTGTCGTGCCCGGCCAGCGCGGCGACGGCGCCCACCACGACCACCGCCGGGTTGCTGACCCCGCGCGCGAGTGCCCGGTCCGCGATGTCGGCGAGCGTGCCGGTCGTCGTGCGCTGGTCGGGCAACGTCCCTCGCTCGACGACGGCGACCGGGGTGGCCGGGTCCAGGCCGTGCGCGACGAGCACCGCGGCGTGCCGGGCGAGCCGGCCGACCCCCATGAGCAGCACGAGCGTGCCGTCGAACCGGGCGAGGGCTGCCCAGTCGGTGTCGTCGTCGTGAGCGGAGACGATCGCGACCGAGCGGGCCAGGCCGCGGTGGGTGACCGGGATGCCGGCCGCGGCCGGGACCGCGATGGCGCTGGTCACCCCCGGGACGACCTCGACGGGGACGCCCGCGTCGAGGCAGGCACAGACCTCCTCGCCGCCGCGTCCGAGCACGAACGGGTCACCGCCCTTGAGGCGCACGACGCGCAGGCCGGCGCGGGCGCGGTCGACCAACAGCTCGTTGATCTCGTCCTGGCTCAGCGTGTGCGCGTGCGGGGCCTTGCCGGCCTCGACCACCTCGACCGCCGGGTCGAGCTCGTCGAGCAGGGCTCGGGGGCCGAGCCGGTCGACCACGACGACGTCCGCCTCGGCCAGGGCGCGTCGCCCGCGCGTGGTGATCAGGCCGGGGTCCCCGGGCCCGCCCCCGACGAGCGTGACCGTGCCCACCGACCGGACCGTGCCGACCGACCCGACCGTGCCGACCGTGCGACCGCCGTCCTGGCCGTCTGCCGGTGCGGGGGGACGGTGGTGGCGCAGGGGGAGCGAACCGGTGTCCAGCAGCAGGCTGATCGCGTCGCGCAGCGCGACCGCCCGGCGGGGGTCGCCACCGGCGCCGACCGCGACCGTCACCTCGCCGGCGCGGGCGACGGCCGGTGTCCAGGCGGTCGAGGCCGTGGCGTCGTCGGCGCGCACGCACCAGGTGCGCGTGGCCTGCGCCTCGGCCGCCACGGCAGCGTCGGTCGCCCGGTCGCCGGTGGCGGTGTGCACCAGCCAGGCCTCGGCCAGGTCGCCCCGCCGGTACTCCCGTGCGTGCCAGGTGACCGCGGCGTCACGGCTCTCGTCGCGCACGAGGGCCGCCAGGTCCTCGCAGATCGCCGGGGCGACGACGTGCACGTCCGCACCGTCGGCCACGAGCGAGCCGACCCGGCGGGCCGCGACGGGTCCGCCGCCGACGACGACGACGCGCCGCCCGCGCACGTCGAGCAGCAGCGCGTGGCGGGCGGTCAAATGCCGGCCCCCGCGAGCCAGTCGCCGGCCTCGTCGTCGGTCGAGGTCGGCACCAGGGCGTCCAGCAGGGTCGGGCCGACCATGCCCGCGGCGAGCGTGGCTCCGTCGACGGGGTCGACCAGCAGGAACCCGCCGGTGCGCCGGTGCCGGGCGTAGTCGTCGAGGACGACCGGCTCGGCGAGCCGGACCTGCACGCGCCCGATCGCGTTGAGGCCCAGCGTGCGCGGCACCGTCGGCGAGGTGTCGACGGCGTCGAGCACGTGGGCCGTGTCGACGGAGGCGAGCGTGTGCACCCCGAGGGTGTCGACGTCGAGGATCGCGTCCACCTCGCGCAGCAGCGCCCGCACGGTCCTCGTGCCGATCCGCACCAGCAGGCGGGCACCGAGCACGCTCGGCCGCTCGGCCAGCCAGCACACCGTGCCCGTCAGGTCCAGGCCCGTCGTCACGGCCTGGTCGGCCGGGGCCAGCACGTCGCCGCGGGAGACGTCGACGTCGTCGGCGAGCCGCAGCGTCACCGACTGCGGTGCGTGCGCGAGCTCGAGCGGACCGTCGAACGTGTCGATGCCCACGACCGTCGAGCGCCGACCGGAGGGCAGGACGGCCAGCTCGTCGCCGACCCGGACGGTGCCCGCGGCGACCCTGCCGGCGTACCCGCGGTAGTCGGGGTGCTCGCTCGTGCGCGGCCGGATGACGTACTGCACGGGGAACCGGAACGCCTCGGCGTGCACGTCGCGCTGCACGGGCACCTGCTCGAGGTGCTCCAGCAACGTGGGCCCGTCGTACCAGGGCGTGCGCGCCGACCGCTCGACGACGTTGTCCCCGTCGAGGGCCGAGACCGGGACCGCCTGGACGTCGTCGATCCCGAGCCCGCTCGCGTGGTCGGCGAACTCCTGGGCGATCGCGGCGAACCGGGTCTGGTCGAAGTCCACGAGGTCCATCTTGTTGACGGCGAGCACGACGTGCGGCACGCCGAGCAGCGCGGTCACCGTGGCGTGCCGGCGGGTCTGCTCGAGCACACCCTTGCGGGCGTCGACCAGCACGATCGCGAGCTCGGCGGTCGAGGCGCCGGTGACCATGTTGCGCGTGTACTGCACGTGCCCGGGGGTGTCCGCCAGGACGTAGGCGCGCGTGGCCGTGGAGAAGTACCGGTACGCGACGTCGATCGTGATGCCCTGCTCGCGCTCGGCGCGCAGGCCGTCGGTGAGCAGCGCGAGGTCGGGCGCCAGGTCGCCGGCCCCGCCGCCGCGGGCCGCGGTGGCCCGTTCGACCGCGCTCAGCTGGTCGGCCAGGACGGACTTCGTGTCGTAGAGCAGCCGGCCGATGAGCGTGCTCTTGCCGTCGTCGACCGAACCGGCGGTGGCCAGGCGGAGCAGGTCGCGCTGCGCGTGGCGGGCCTGCTCGGCCTCGGCAGGGTCCACTGCAGAGTCCACTGCGGGGCTCACGGCGAGGTCTTCGGCAACGGAGGCGGTCACGGTGCTCCACGGGTCCTGGGGGTTCGCCTCGGGCGAGGGCGCGGGCGGGTGCGGGTGCGAGGGGGCGTGCGAGGTCGTCGGCGGGGGCGTCGTCGAGGGCAGGGTCGTCGTCATCAGAAGTAGCCCTCGCGCTTGCGGTCCTCCATGGCGGCCTCGGAGGCCCGGTCGTCCGCACGGGTCGCGCCGCGCTCGGTGAGGCGGCTGGCGGCGACCTCGGCGATGACCTCGGCGACGCTCGTCGCGGGGGAGTCCACGGCCCCCGTGCAGCTCATGTCGCCCACGGTGCGGTAGCGCACCTGGCGGGCCTCGAGCGACTCGGTCGCCGACGGCCCGCCCCACTCGCCGGGGGCGAGCCACATGCCGTCGCGGGCGAAGACCTCGCGGGTGTGCGCGTAGTAGATGGAGGGCAGCTCGATGCCCTCGCGCTCGATGTAGCGCCACACGTCGAGCTCGGTCCAGTTGGACAGCGGGAAGACGCGCACGTGCTCGCCGCGGCGGTGCCGGCCGTTGTAGAGGTCCCACAGCTCGGGGCGCTGCCGGCGGGGGTCCCACTGGCCGAACTCGTCGCGCAGGGAGAACACTCGCTCCTTGGCCCGGGCCTTCTCCTCGTCGCGGCGACCCCCGCCGAAGACCGCGTCGAAGCGGTGCGCGGTGATCGCGTCGAGCAGCGGGACGGTCTGCAGCGGGTTGCGCGAGCCGCCGGGGCTCTCGGTGACCCGTCCGTCATCGATCGCGTCCTGCACGCTGGCCACGACCAGGCGCAGGCCCAGCTCGGCGACCGTGGCGTCGCGGTAGGCGATGACCTCCGGGAAGTTGTGCCCGGTGTCGACGTGCATCACGGGGAACGGCACGGGCGCGGGCCAGAAGGCCTTGCGCGCCAGGTGCAGCATGACGATCGAGTCCTTGCCGCCGGAGAACAGCAGCACGGGGCGTTCGAACTCGCCGGCGACCTCGCGCATCACGTGGACGCCCTCGGACTCGAGCGTGTCGAGCTGGGTCAGCCGTGCGGTCCGGGTGGTGTCGGTCGTGCTCATGTGTGCAACCCGCATTCCGTCTTGGAGGTACCCGACCAGCGACCGGCCCGCGGGTCCTCGCCCGGGGCCACGGCGCGTGTGCACGGTTCGCAGCCGATCGAGGCGTACCCGAGCTCGCGCAACGGGTTGAGCACGACGTGGTGCTCGGCGACGTAGGCGTCGAGGTCGGCCTGCGTCCACGCGGCGAGCGGGTTGAGCTTGACCTTGCCGCGTCGCTCGTCCCAGCCGACCACCCCGATGTCGGTGCGGGTCGGCGCGTCTTCGCGGCGCATCCCGGTGACCCAGGCGCGGTAGGGCGCCAGGCCGCGCTCGAGCGGCTCGACCTTGCGCATGGCGCAGCACCGGTCGGGTGCCCGCTCGTGCAGCCGGGGCCCGTGGACGGCGTCCTGCTCGGCCACGGTGGTCAGCGGCAGCACGGTGCGCAGGTGGATGTCGGTGAACTGCGCGTAGTAGTCGCGCGTGCCCAGCGTCTCGGCGAAGTGGTAGCCGGTGTCCAGGAAGATCACGTCGATCCCGGGCACCGCCGCGGCGGCCAGGTGGACGAGCACCTCGTCACCCATCGAGGAGGCCAGCACGAGGTCGTCGCCGAACGTGCGACCGGCCCACGCCAGGACCTGCTCGGGGTGCGCGCCCTCGAGCGTGCGCCCGGCCTCCTCGGCGAGCTCTCGCAGCTCGTCCGCCGTGGCGGTGCCGAGCGTGCCGGTGGTGCCGGTCATGACGGTCCTCCCTTGGGGTTGGTGATCGGGCGCTCGGATCCGGCGGCCGACCGGGGTTCAGGTGGGAGCAGGGCCTGCGCGAGCCCGACGAACCGGAGCCCGAACACGCGGGCGCACGTGCGGCACTCCCACTGCCCGTGCGTCTCGCCGGCCGGCCACAGGTCCTCGCCGGCGCAGAACGGGCAGTAGTAGGGCACGGCCCGCTGCGGGTTCTCGCTCAACGCAGGTCCTCCTCGGCGGCGCGGTGCACCCACGTGGCGAAGAGCTCGCCGTCCTGGCGCTGCTCGTCGAACCGCCGGGCGACGCGCTCGACGTAGTCGGGCAGGTCGTGCGCGCTCACGCGCAGACCGCGCAGCGTCGTGCCGAGGCCGCTGGTCAGTCCGAGCCCGCCGCCGAGGTGCACCTGGTAGCCGTCCTCGCCGCCGGCCAGGGCGCCCTTGAGCCCGATGTCGGCGACCTGGATGCGCGCGCACGAGTTGGGGCAGCCGTTGAGGTTGACGGTCAGCGGTGCGTCGAACGTGGGCAGCCGCTCCTCGAGCTGGAAGACCAGCTCGCGGGCCCGTGCCTTGGTCTCGACGATCGCGAGCTTGCAGTACTCCAGGCCGGTGCACGCCATGGTGCCGCGACGGAACGTCGAGGCGTTGCGTACCGCGAGGCCGAGCGCCTCCAGACCGTCGGCCAGCGCGTCCACGTTCGTGGCGGGCACGTCGAGCACGACGAGCTTCTGCTCGACGGTCAGCCGGACCCGGTCCGAGCCTGCGGCCTCCACCAGCTCGGCGACCTGTGCGAGCAAGGGGCCGGAGACCCTGCCGACCACGGGTGCCGCGCCGACGTAGAACCGGCCGTCGGCCTGCGGGTGCACGCCGACGTGGTCGCGTCGGCCCAGCGGCGGTGGGGGCGGCGCGGGCCCGTCGGCCAGGGAGAACCCCAGGTACTCCTGCTCGAGCACGTCACGGAAGACCTGCGGGCCCCAGTCGGCCACGAGGAACTTCAGCCGGGCCCGGGTGCGCAGGCGGCGGTAGCCGTAGTCCCGGAAGATCCCGATGACGCCCTTCCAGACCTCGGGCACCTGCTCGAGGGTCGCGAAGGCCCCCAGGCGCACGGCCAGGCGCGGGTTGGTGGACAGCCCGCCGCCGACCCACACGTCGAACCCCGGGCCGAGCTCGGGGTGCACGACGCCGACGAAGGAGACGTCGTTGATCTCGTGCGCGACGTCCTGGTGCGGGGACCCGGAGATGGCGGTCTTGAACTTGCGCGGCAGGTTCGAGTAGGCCGGGTCGCCGATGTACCGGCGGGCGATGTGCTCCAGGGCGGGGGTGCCGTCGATGATCTCGTCGGCGGCGACACCGGCGACGGGGGAGCCGAGGATGACGCGGGGGGTGTCGCCGCACGCCTCCTGGGTGCTCAGCCCGACCGCCTCGAGGCGCTGCCAGATCTGCGGGACGTCCTCGATGCGGACCCAGTGCAGCTGGATGTTCTGCCGGTCGGTCAGGTCGGCGGTGCCGCGGCCGAACTCGACCGACACCTGCGCGATGGTGCGCAGCTGAGCGGCGGACAGGGCCCCGCCGTCGGAGCGCACCCGGAGCATGAAGTACTCGTCGTCGAGCTCGTGCGGCTCGAGGGTGGCGGTGCGGCCGCCGTCGATCCCGGGGCGCCGCTGCGTGTACAGGCCCCACCAGCGCATGCGTCCGCGCAGGTCGTCGGCGGGGATCGAGGCGAAGCCGTCGCGGGAGTAGACGTCCTCGATGCGGGCGCGGACGGCGAGCCCGTCGTCCTCGAGCTTGAACCGCTCGTTGGCGTTGAGCGGCTCGCGCTCGTCGAGAGCCCACTGCCCTTCGGCGCGGGCGGGCGGCGGGGCGATCCTCGTCTGCGCCATGCGGCGCACCTCCGGGTGGGACGAGGGCGTACGGCTGCTCCCACCGCCGGTCGGGCGGTTCACCGGGGCGCAGACCGCGCGCCCGGGGGGGACGGGCGGGGTCAGATGCTCCGCAGACAGCACGCACGGGTGTCCGCAGGCACGGCGCACGGCCGACACATGCTCACGAACCCGAGGTTATGCACGGGGTCGAGGCTGACAGATCGGCGCGAGCACCGGGAGAGGGGGTCCAGATGGTGAGAATCCACGGTCAACATGTGGGACAGGCGTCCAGGTCCGGTAGGTGCACGACCCAGGCGTCCGGCGGTGGTGCGGGCCGCGGTTAGGCTCGACGTCCGTGACCACCCCCGAGCAGGCGACCGCCACCGGCGCACCGGGAACGGGCCGGCCCGCCGTGCCGAGCCTGACGGACCGCCACCCCGTCGTCGCCAGCGACCGGCTGCTCGCCGAGCTCGTCCCCCCGCGGCACTTCGTCGCCGAGACGTTCGACACCTACCGGCCCGACCCCGCCCACCCCTCGCAGGCCACCACGGTCGAACGGCTGCGGGTCGCCGCGCAGCAGGTGCTCGGCGCCGGCACAGGGCGCTGGTGGCGCCGCACCCGGCCGACCGCCCCCGTCGCGGTGTACCTCGACGGCGGGTTCGGCGTGGGCAAGACCCACCTGCTGGCCTCGCTCGCCCACGCCGTCGGCACGCACGACGCCGCGTACGGGACGTTCGTGGAGTACACCAACCTCGTCGGCGCCCTCGGGTTCGTCCCCACCGTCGAGGCCCTAGCCACCCGGCGCCTGGTCTGCATCGACGAGTTCGAGCTCGACGACCCGGGTGACACCGTGCTCATGTCCCGGCTGCTGCGCGAGCTCGCCGACCGGGGCGTCGCGCTCGCGGCCACCTCCAACACGCTGCCCGGCTCGCTCGGCGAGGGCAGGTTCGCGGCCGAGGACTTCCTGCGCGAGATCCAGGCGATGGCCGCCCGGTTCGAGGTGCTGCGCGTCGACGGCGAGGACTACCGTCACCGCTCGACCGTGACCGACGCCGACGGCGTCAGTGAGGACGTCGTGCGCGCCGCGGCCGCCGCACGCCCCGACGCCACGCTCGACGACTTCGGTGCGCTGCTCGCCCACCTGGCCACCGTGCACCCCAGCCGGTACGGCACGCTGCTGGACGGCGTCGGGCTCGTCGCCCTGACCGGCGTGCGACCCGTCCGGCGGCAGGACGTCGCGCTGCGGCTCGTCGTGCTCGTGGACCGCCTCTACGACCGCGACGTGCCCGTGCTGCTCGGCGGCGCAGGGGAGCGCGAGCTGTTCTCCGAGGAGATGCTGCGCGGCGGGTACCGCAAGAAGTACTACCGGGCGCTGTCGCGGCTCGGCTCGCTCGCGGCCGACGGCGCCGCGCTGCTGCCCGGCTGACGGCCACCGCCCGCCTCAGACCCCCTTCGTCGCCCGGGGCTTCGTCGGCCGCGCGTGCCGGCGCAGCACGACGATCGAGCGCTCGGCCAGGTCGACCGGACGTGCGGCCCGCAACGTCGTGCCGGGCGTGAACCGCGAGTCCGTGTCGAGCACGACCGACCACCACGGGCCGAACTCGGCGCCCGGCAGGGTGAACGTCGTGGGTTCCGGCTCGGCGTTGAACAGCACCAGGAAGCTGTCGTCGACGATCGGCGCACCACGCCTGTCGGGCTCGGGGATCGCGTCACCGTTGAGGAAGACCATGACCGAGGACGCCTGCTCGTCGCGCCAGGCCTGCTCCTGCATGTGCTCGCCCGCCGGCGTCAACCAGGCGATGTCGCCCAGCTCGGACTCCCCGCCGTGCTCGGGCGCCCCGGCGAAGAACCGACGACGACGGAACACCGGGTGGTCACGGCGCAGACGCACCAGCCGGCGCGTGAACTCCAGCAGCGAGGCGCGCTCGTCGTCCAGGTCCCAGTCGATCCACGACAGCTCGTCGTCGTGGCAGTACACGTTGTTGTTGCCCTGCTGCGTGCGGCCCAGCTCGTCACCGTGGGCGATCATCGGCACCCCCTGGGAGACCAGGAGCGTGGTGAGGAAGTTGCGCCGCTGCCGGGCACGCAGGGTGCGGATCGCCGGGTCGTCGGTGGGGCCCTCCACACCGCAGTTCCACGACCGGTTGTGGCTCTCGCCGTCCGCGTTGCCCTCGCCGTTCGCCTCGTTGTGCTTCTCGTCGTACGAGACGAGGTCGGTGAGCGTGAAACCGTCGTGCGCGGTCACGAAGTTCACGCTCGCCTTGGGTCGTCGCCCGGTGTGCTCGTACAGGTCGGCCGACCCGGACAGGCGGCTCGCGAACTCGCCCAGCGTGGCCGGCTGGCCGCGCCAGAAGTCCCGCACGGTGTCGCGGTACTTGCCGTTCCACTCCGACCACAACGGCGGGAACCCGCCCACCTGGTAGCCGCCGTCGCCCAGGTCCCACGGCTCGGCGATGAGCTTGACCCGGGAGATGATCGGGTCCTGCTGCACCAGGTCGAAGAACGCCGAGAGGCGGTCCACCTCGTGGAACTGGCGGGCCAAGGTGGCCGCCAGGTCGAACCGGAAGCCGTCGACGTGCATCTCCTGCACCCAGTAGCGCAGCGAGTCCATGATCAGCTGCAGCACGTGCGGGGACCGCATCAGCAGCGAGTTCCCGGTGCCGGTCGTGTCGAAGTAGTGCGACGGGTCGTCGTCGACCAGGCGGTAGTAGTTGGCGTTGTCGATGCCACGGAAGCTGAGGGTCGGCCCCCGGTGGTTGCCCTCGGCCGTGTGGTTGTAGACCACGTCGAGGATCACCTCGATGTCCGCCTCGTGCAGCGCCTTGACCATGAGCTTGAACTCCTGGACCTGGCGGCCGCCGTCAGGGAAGGCCGAGTAGCCGTTGTGGGGCGCGAAGTACCCGATCGTGTTGTAGCCCCAGTAGTTGGACAGGCCCTTCTCGCGCAGCGAGGGGTCGTTGACGAACTGGTGCACCGGCATGAGCTCGACGGCTGTCACGCCCAGCGACGTGAAGTGGTCGAGCATCACCGGGTGGCCCAGCGCGGAGTACGTGCCACGCAGCTCGGCGGGGATCTTCGGGTGCAGCTTCGTCATGCCGCGCACGTGCGCCTCGTAGATCACCGACTCGTGGTACCCGTGCCGCGGCGGCCGGTCGTGCTCCCAGTCGAAGTACGGGCTGACGACGACGGACGTCATGGTGTGCGGCGCCGAGTCCTCCTGGTCGCGCTCGTCCGGCGTGCCGAACCGGTACGAGTACAGGGCCTGGTGCCCGTCGATCTGCCCGTCGATCGCCTTCGCGTACGGGTCGAGCAGCAGCTTCGAGGGGTCGCAGCGCTGCCCCCGCGCCGGGTCGAACGGCCCGTGCACACGGAACCCGTACCGCTGCCCGGGGGAGACCGCGGGCACGTACACGTGCCACACGAACCCGTCGATCTCCGGCATGTCGATGCGTGTCTCGGTGCCGTCCGCATCGAGCAGGCACAGCTCGACCCGGTCGGCCACCTCGGAGAAGAGCGCGAAGTTCGTCCCCGCACCGTCGTACGTCGCACCCAGGGGTGAGGGCCTGCCGGGCCAGATCCACATGCCCACACCATGCCAGGCCCGAGGGCCGCGCGCCGCGATCGGCGGCGGTGGGCTGCCGTTGCGCGACCGGGCGGGGCGTGCTGCCCTGAGGTCGCACGCCCGGAGCCGTCGAGGAGGTCGCGATGCCTGCACGGACCGTGCCGCAGCACGTCGTGGTCGTCGGTGCAGGGCTCGCCGGCGCCAAGACCGTCGAGCACCTGCGCGCCCGCGGCTTCGACGGACGCCTGACGCTGCTCGGTGACGAGGCCGAGCGCCCCTACGAACGACCACCGTTGTCCAAGGGCTACCTGCTGGGCTCCGCGGCCAGGGACGAGGCTTTCGTGCACGGGCCGGGCTGGTACGCCGACCACGACGTCGACCTGCGCACCGGGTGCCGGGCCGTCCGCCTCGACCTGCGGGCCGGCGAGGTGCTCGACGCCGACGAGAGGCGCTGGCGTGCGGACGCGGTCGTGCTGGCCACGGGGTCCGAACCTCGTCCGCTGGGGGTGCCCGGGGCCGACCTGGACGGGGTGCACCAGCTGCGCACGCTGCCCGACAGCGACGCGCTGCGGGAGGCTCTCACCGGGCGGCCCCGGGTGGCGGTCGTCGGCGGCGGCTGGATCGGGCTCGAGGTGGCCGCGGCCGCGCGTCAGGCAGGTTGCGAGGTCACGCTGCTCGTGCGCGGGCCGGCGCCGCTGCTGGGCGCGCTCGGCCCGGAGGGGGCGGAGCTCTTCGCCGGGCTGCACCGCGAGCACGGCGTCGACCTGCGCACGGGCGTCGAGGTCGACGCCCTGCTGCCGGCCGGGACCGAGGTCGCGACGGGCACCGGGGCGCGCCGCGTCGGCGCGGTCGGGCTCGTCGGTGGCGATCGGGTCGAGGCCGACGTCGTCGTCGTGGGCATCGGTGCCGCGCCGCGGGTCGGCCTGGCTCGCGAGGCAGGGATCGCGCTGGCCGGTGCCGACGTGGGCGGGGTCGCCGTCGACGCGCACCTGCGCACGTCCGTGCCGCAGGTGCTCGCGGTGGGCGACATCGCCGCGGCCGAGCACCCCACGCTGGGCGAGCGGGTGCGCGTCGAGCACTGGGCGACCGCGCTGCACCAGCCCGAGACCGCGGCCGCGACGCTCCTCGGGCTCGACGAGCCCTACGACCGGCTCCCGTACGCGTTCTCCGACCAGTACGAGCTCGGCATGGAGCACGTCGGGCACGTCGGCGCCCGCGGGTACGACCAGGTCGTCGTGCGCGGCGACCTGGCGGGGCGCGAGTGCGTCCTGCTGTGGCTGCGCCAGGGTCGCGTGCTGGCCGGCACGAACGTCGACGTGTGGGACGTGGTCGACCACGTCGAGGCGCTCGTGCGCTCGCGGTCGGTGGTCGACCCGGCACGGCTGGCCGACCCGGACGTGCCGTGGGAGGAGCTGGCGCCCTGAGGGGCCGGTGCCCCTGCGCGGCGTGGGTGACCGTTGACCGGACCCGCGGCCGACCGTACGGTGCAGTAACGCCGCCGTCCGAATGGTGAGATCCACATGAGGCTCTTCCCGCACGTGCACCTGACCGCCGACCTCGACGCCCGACTCGTCGACCACCTCCTGCGCCACGGCCTGCGCGTCGTGGGGCCCGACGACGACCCCGACGTCGTGGTCGTGGTCTCGGGCTCCGGTCTCGGCTCGGCGGCCGATCACGCGTCCGGGGCCCGGCCCGGGCTGGTCGTGCTGCTCGACGACGCGCCGACCCCCGACCTCGCCGCGCTGCTGCGGGCGCACGGCGTCGCGCTGCGCCCGGCGCCGCTCGCGGATCCGGCCGATCGGCCCGTGGCCGTGTGCAGCCCCGCGACAGATCCCGCGGCCGCGCCCGCCGAGGACCTGCTCGCCTGGGCCGGCACGCCTGCGTTCAGGGTGCGCACGGCGCTCGAGGTCACGGCGCCCGCGGTCCCCGCGCTGTGGGTCGGCGGGCCGCAGCAGGGGAGCGCGCGCACCGCACCCGTCGTCGCCGCGCTCGCGGCGCCCGCGCAGCCGTCGGTGTTCGGGGCGCCGTCCGGGGAGGAGCCCGGGTCGACCCAGCGGCTGGTGGTGCTCGGCGTCGACGTGACGGACCCCGAGGCGCCCGGCGCGGCCGCGGTGCTGCTCAACGCCGTGCTCTGGGCGGCCCGTCGCGAGACCGCGCCCGCGGAGTCGGACGAACGGCCCGACGGGTCCGACCTCGTGGACCACCCGTCGTGGAGGGCCCTGAAGGAGGCCGTGACAGGACTGCAGGGGCTGCAAGGTGCCGACGGTGCGGTGCCCGAACGGGCCGACCACGAGCGGGCGCGCGCGCTGGTCGCCACCGTCGCCGAGGCGGTTGCGAGGTTCGCGACGCTCCTGCCGCACGACGAGGAGCACCTGGCCGCCGTCGCCAAGGACCTCGTGCGGTGGGCCGACGGCGGCTTCGGGGTCCCGGACTTCCTCGACTCCCTGACGGCCTTCCACCCCGAGCGGCAGCGCGTGGACGGGCGGGTGCACCTCGTGGTCTTCCCGATGTACACCCAGAACGGGAGCCCGGACCGGCACCTGGAGGCCGTGCTGCTCCGGGTGCGCTGGCCGCAGGTGGTCGCCGACCTCGAGGCACAGCAGTTCTCCAACCCGATGTTCGTGCCCGTGACGTTCCTGGACTTCACGGCCGGCTACGACACGAACTCCGCGGTCCTGTTCCCCGAGACGGTGGCCGTGCGCGAGGTGCCGGCGTTCACCTGGGGAGCGATCTTCGCCGACCGGGAGGCGGCCCGGTTCCGTCGGGTCGTGCGCGCCGCAGCGGAGACGACCCGGCTCGCGCTGCCGCCCGACGCGGCGCGCCTGCTGGCCGACCAGCGGTTGGCCGAGGAGACGTTCGTGCTGTGGGACCTGGTGCACGACCGCACCCACATGCGCGGCGACCTGCCGTTCGACCCGTTCATGATCAAGCAGCGCATGCCGTACTTCCTGTACTCGCTCGAGGAGCTGCGCTGCGACCTGACGGCGTTCCGGGCCGCCGTCCGGCTCGAGGCCGAGGGGGTGCCGCACGCCCGGCTCGTGCAGTACGCGGTGCTCTTCGACAGGCTGTTCCGGTTCCCGGTGACCGGGGGTCGGGTGCGCAACTACGACGGGCTGGGCGGGCAGCTGCTGTTCGCCTGGCTGCACCGGCACGGCGTGCTGCACTGGACGGACTCGCGCCTCACGCTCGACTGGCCGCGCGTGCCCGACGCGGTCCTCGCGCTGGGCGAGCAGATCGAGCAGCTGTACTGGCGCTCGATCGACCGCCCGAAGACGGCGCACTGGTTGGCCGCGTACGCCCTGGTCGCGGGCACGCTGGAGCCGCACCCGGCCTCGGTGTGGGTGCAGGGTCCGCCCGCGCTGCCGGTCGACGGGCCGCCGAAGGGGCTGACCGACGCGGTGCTGCCCGACGAGTTCCCGCTGTCGATGTTCTACGAGGCCCTCGGTCGCAAGATCGGGGACGTCGTCGCCTCGACCTCGGGCATCGTCGGTTCGGCCTGACACCCGTCTGACACCCCGCTGACGACCCGCTGTGGAGCACCTGAGTGACCCTGGGCCTGCGGAGGGCCCCCAGAGTCGGATGAACGCGAACGAGCAGGTCAAGTCCGACTCGCCACGCGCCAGGGCGTGAGTCATCCTGGGAGCGATCACACCGCGGCCCCGCCGGGGGTCGTGCGTGTCGGAGAGGGGTGGGCGTTGCGCAGCGTGAGGCCGTCCGACGAGGGATCCGACCGCGGTCGCGGTTCCTCCGAGGTGCCCGACCGCTCGTACGCCGTGCCCGCGCCCGGGGAGTCGATCGAGGACTACGAGCGTGCGATCGCCGCCGCCGAGGACGCGCTCGAGCTCGACATGTGGCGTGCGCTGCTGCTCGAGGCGTTGGACGAGGACGAGACCGGCCCCCACGTCGACGACGACGAGGCTCGGTAGGCCAAGCGCCGAGGCCCCGAGCCGTCGGGTGCCCGGTGGGCGGTACCCGTCAGTCCGGGCGCCGGCGGCCCTCGTGCAGCGTGACGACCCAGTCGGCGAGGTCGCCCGCGTCCGCAGCGTCGTGCGTGACCAGGACCGCAGGAATGCCTCGTGCGTCGACGTGCCTGCGCACGAGGGCGCGCAACGCGCCGCGGGTCTGCGCGTCGAGCGCCGTGAACGGCTCGTCGAGCAGGAGCGCGCGAGGCCGTGCGGCCAGGGCGCGCGCCAGGGCGACCCGCTGCTGCTGCCCGCCCGACAGGCGCACCGCGCGCTGGTGCGTGACGTCCGCGAGACCGACCTCGGCGAGCCACCCGTGCGCCTCGGTGCGTGCGGCCGAGGCCGTCGCACCTGCGGCCCGGCGGGCGAACGCGACGTTCTCCAGCGCGGACAGGTGAGCGAAGAGCCGGTGGTCCTGGAACACCACGCCGAACCCGCGGTGCTCGGCGTGCACGTGCCTACCCGCCTCGACGTCCTCGAGCACGACGTCGTCGAGCACGACGCGACCGCCCTGCAGCGGGACGAGCCCGGCGAGGGCGTGCAGGGCGGTGGACTTGCCCGCACCGTTGGGGCCGACGAGGGCGACGACCTCGCCCGCCGCGACCTGCAGCGTGAGGTCGAGGCCCAGCGCGGGTCGGGCGACCACGAGGTGGGCGAGCAGACCGGTGCGGATGTCCTCGGGCGGTCGGTTCACGAGAGCGGTCGGTTCACGAGAGCGGTCGGTTCACGAGAGCGGTCCGGTCAGCCAGCGGCCGCGCAGCAGCAGCAGGACGCCGAGGGAGACGGCGATCAGCACGAGCGAGAGGGCGATCGCTGCATCGGGATCCTGCTCGAGGGCCAGGTACACGGCCAGCGGCATGGTCCGCGTCGTGCCCGGGAAGTTGCCGGCGAACGTGATCGTCGCCCCGAACTCGCCCAGCGCCCGGGCGAAGCACAGCACGGCCCCGGCACCGATGCCCGGGGCGACGTGCGGCAGGGTCACCCGACGGAACGTGTACCAGCGGGACGCCCCGAGCGTGGCGGACGCCTCCTCCATGCGGCTGTCGGCGCTGCGCAGCGCCCCGTCGACCGACACGATCAGGAACGGCATCGCCACGAACGTCGCGGCGATCACCACCGCCAGTGTGGTGAACGGGATCGTCACGCCGAACCACGCCTCCAGGTGCCGTCCGAGCAGCCCCCTGCGACCCAGCAGCATGAGCAGCGCCACGCCACCGACGACGGGCGGGAGCACGAGCGGCATCGTCACGACCGCACGCAGGAGGCCCGCGCCCGGCACGTCGCCACGCGCGATCACCCAGGCCAGCGGCACGCCGAGCAGGACGGACAGCGCGGTGGCCGCGCTCGCGCTCCTCAGGGACAGCCACAGCGCCTCGCGGACGGCCGGGGAGGTCACCAGGCCGGGCAGTGCCGACCAGGGCGCGGCATCGAGCAGGGCGACGAACGGCAGGACGAGGAAGGCCAGCGCGACGGCGGCCGGGACGAGGATGCCGACCGGTGGCACGCGGTACCGACCGCGGCGCGGCGCGTCGTGCTGCGTGCCCACCCTCAGGCGCCGTCGAATCCGGCGTCCACGAGCACGGCCTGACCCTCGGCGGACAGCACCAGGTCGACGAAGGCACGTGCGGCCGCCGGGTTGCGTGCGGCGGTGAGCGTGGCGATCGGGTAGTCGTTGCGCGCCTGGGCCGACTCGGGGAACGGGAACGTCTCCACCGCGTCCCCGGCCGACCGGGCGTCGGTGAGGTAGACCAGCGCGCCGTCCACCTCGCCGAGCACGACCTTCGTCAGGGTCGCGGTGACGTCCGCCTCGTACGTGTCGGGCGCCGGGGTGAGGCCTGCCGCGTCGAACGCCTTCTGAGCAGCCGCGCCGCACGGCACCTCGAGGGCGCACAGTGCGACCGTGCGCGTCGGGTCCGCGAGGTCCGCCAGCCCGGTGACGTCCCCGGGGTTGCCTGCCGGTGCCACGACGACCAGCGAGTTGTGCGCGAACACGCTCGCCTCGCCGGTCACCTCGGCGGCGTCCTGCATGGTCGACGTGCTCGCGGTGGCGAGGACGTCGGCGGGGGCGCCTGCGGCGGCCTGCTGCGCGAGCGTGGAGCTGGCGGCGAAGCTGAACGTCACGCTCAGACCGGGGTTCTGCTCCTCGAGCCGCTCACCGAGCTCCTCGAACGTGTTCTGCAGGGACGCGGCGGCCAGCACCACGAGCTCGCCGGTCAGCGGCGCTGCCGTCGTGGGGGCTCCGGCCGCATCGTCGGTCGTGGGCGGCGCGGTCGCCGTGCCCGCCGCCGTCCCTCCCGTGGTGCAGGCGGCGAGCGAGACGGTGAGGACGGACGCCGCCAGCACCGCACCGAGCTGACGCCCGGTCCGGCGCCTCACGCGCGCGACCCGGGGGTCTCGACGACGAGGTTCGTGGCCTTGACGACCGCCACGGCGCGCACGCCAGGCTCGAGACCCAGCTCGTCGGCGGCCTCACGGCTGAGCAGCGAGACGAGCCGGTGCGGACCTGCCTGGATCTCGACCTGGGCCATCACGGTGTCCCGCACGACCCGGGTCACGATGCCCGGCAGGCGGTTGCGCGCCGAGACCGAGGCGGCACGCTCGTCGGGCGGGACGGTGGCCAGCTCCTGCGCGAGCGCGGCCACGTCGGCGCCGTCGACCGTGCGCCGCCCGGCGTCGTCCGGAGCCGCGGTCAGGCGACCGGCGTCCACCCAGCGGCGGACGGTGTCGTCGGAGACACCGAGCAGCTCGGCGACCTCGGAGATGCGGTAGCGGGGCATGCGGCGAGCATAGGGCGATCCGTGCCGCATGTGCGGGGCAATGGCGGGAGTATCGCCGCGGACGCGGGTGGCCACGTGTGCCGCCCGGGCTCGGGGGCTGCCCGGGGCCTGTACCGTCGCGCCGAGTCCTCGAGCGGGACGAGCAGGACGAGCGGGACGAGCAGGGGCGAGCAGGGACGAGCGGGGACGAGAGGGAACGGTCGTGGACGAGCGGACGGACGAGCCCGGCAGGGCCGGGACGGGCGGTGCGCGGCTGACGCACCTGGACGAGCGCGGCGCGGCGCACATGGTCGACGTGACCGACAAGCAGGTCAGCGCGCGCTCGGCCACGGCCTCGGCCTTCGTGCGGCTGACCCCGCAGGTCGTCGCCCTGCTGCTCGGCGAGGGCGTGCCGAAGGGTGACGCGTTGGCCGTCGCCCGCATCGCCGGGATCCAGGCCGCCAAGCGCACGCCGGACCTCGTCCCGCTGTGCCACCCGATCGCGATCCACGGCGTGAGCGTCGACCTGGAGGTCGTCGAGACCGGTGTCCAGGTCACGGCCACCGTGCGTACCGCCGACCGCACGGGCGTCGAGATGGAGGCGTTGACCTGCGTCGCCGTGGCGGCCCTGACGCTCGTCGACATGGTCAAGGCGGTCGACAAGGGCGCGGTGATCACCGACGTGCGGGTCGAGGAGAAGACCGGCGGACGCAGCGGGACCTGGCGCCGGGTGCCGTAATGCCCGTCGGGCCGGGCCGCCGGCCGACGAACGGGCTCAGTAGCGCGGCAGGGACGGGTCCACCTGGTCGATCCAGGCCAGGATGCCGCCGTCCAGGTGGCGGACGTCCGCGAAGCCGCGATCGTGCAGCAGCCGCAGCGCCAGTGCCGACCGGGCCCCGCTCTTGCACAGGAGCACGAGCGGGCGTGCGGGGTCGAGCCCCGTCCGGTCGTCCTCGCGCACACGCGCGAGCGGGACGAGGCGGGCACCGGGGACCGCGACCAGGTCGTGCTCAGCCTGCTCGCGCACGTCGACCACGTCGAGGTCGACCTCTCCGCGCTCGCGGGCGGCCAGCAGCGCGGCGAGCTCGATCGCAGTGACGCTGGTGCCGCCGGCGCCGGGGGAGTCGGCCGTGGGTCCCGGCGTCGACGCCGCGGGAACGGCGCACGAGGCGTCGAGATCGACCAGACCCGTCACGGCGACCGCGTGCGGGTCGGGGCGGACCGGGACCTCGCGCCAGCGGGCGGTCAGCGCGTCGTACGTCGCGACGCGGCCGAGCAGCGGTTCGCCGATGCCCAGGAGCAGCTTGACGACCTCGACGGCCATCGCGGTGCCGACGGCCCCGCAGACGGCACCCAGCACACCGGCCTCCGCGCAGGAGGGCACCTCACCGGGGGCCGGGGGGCGGGCGAACACGTCGCGGTAGGTGACTGCCTCGTAGCCGTGCCCGGCGGGCGGGCGGGACCAGAAGACCGACACCTGGCCGTCGAAGCGCAGCACGGAGCCCCACACGAGCGGGATGCCGGTCAGCGCGCAGGCGTCGGCCACGAGGTAGCGGGTGGCGAACGTGTCCGTGCCGTCGACGACGAGGTCGTAGGCGGCCAGCAGCTCGAGCGCGTTCGAGGCGTCGATGCGCACGTGGTGCGTGACGACGCTCACCGAGGGGTCGGCGCGCCGCACGGCGTCGGCCGCGCTGTCCACCTTGGGCCGGCCGAGGTCGGCCGTCCCGTGCACGACCTGGCGCTGCAGGTTGGACACCTCGACGTCGTCGTCGTCCACCACGCCGATCGTGCCCACGCCCGCGGCGGCGAGGTAGAGCAGCACGGGGGAGCCGAGGCCGCCGGCCCCGACGACGAGCACCCGGGCGTTGCGCAGCCGTCGCTGGCCCAGGGTGCCGATCCCGGGCACCAGCAGGTGCCGGGAGTACCGGGTGCGCTCGGCGGCCGAGAGCTCGGGCGCGGGCTCGACGAGCGGGGGCAGTGCCATGGGTCGACGCTAGCCGACGCCCTCAGGCGGGGACGCGCACCGTGTGCCCGAGCGCGGCGACCAGCGCGCGGGTGTCCTCGTGCTGGGGGTCGGCGAGCACGTCGCGCAGGGGGCCGTGCTCGACGAGCCGGCCGTCGGCCAGCACGTGCACGTGACGCGTGAGCCGGTCGAGCAGGCGCAGGTCGTGCGAGGCGACGAGCAGTCCGATGCCCTCGGCGCCGACCAGCTCTCCCAGCCGGTCGGCGAGCTCGTCGCGCATGCCTGGGTCGACCGCGGTGAGCGGCTCGTCGAGCAGCACGACCTCGGGGCGGGTGGCCACGGCGTGCGCGAGCGCGAGGCGCTGGCGCTCGCCGCCGGACAGCGTGGCGACGCGGCGGGTGGCGTAGCCGATCGGCAGGTCGAGCAGTGCGAGGACCTCGTCGACGTCCCGGCCCGTGGAGCGTCCGGCGCTGCGTGCGTCGCCGAGCGCGCCGGTGAGCACGCGTTCGACCGTGTGCAGGGGGTCGATGCCGACCAGGGCGTTCTGGTGCACGGTGCGCAGGCGGGCGCGCACGGACTTGCGGTCGCGGCGCGGCGGCTTGTGGGTGCTGCGACCGCCGAACGTGACGCTGCCACGGTCGGGACGGGCCGCGCCGGCGAGCAGCTCGACGAGCGTCGACTTGCCGATGCCGGAGCGTCCGAGCAGCCCGATCGACTCGCCCGGTCGCACCGTGAGGTCGACCCCTTGCAGCACGGGTGTGCTGCCGTAGGCCGCCCACACGTCCTTGGCCTCGAGGACCCCGTCCGTACCGCTCATACGTGCGTCACCGCTTCTCGTGCTCTGCCTGTCGACGTGTGTCGGACGCGTCGGGTCAGGAACCCGTGCGTTCGTCGTCCGAGTGCCCAACGTACGGGACGGCCGGATCGCTCCCGCGGGTCGTCGGGCCCTCCCCGGTTCTGCGCGGTTGGCGTCTGGATACCCCCAGGGGTATGGTTCGTGGCGTGGAGACGAACGACAGCCAGAGCCCGCACGCCCAGCCCGCCCAGCCCGAGCCGGCGCGGCGGATCGTCATCGTGGGCGGTGTGGCCGGTGGCATGAGCGCCGCGGCCCGCGCCCGCCGGCAGGACGAGCACGCCCAGATCATCGTGCTCGAGCAGTCCGCGTACGTGTCCTTCGCCAACTGCGGCCTGCCCTACCAGCTGGCGGGGGAGATCGCCCGGCGCGACGACCTGCTGCTGCACACGCCCGACTCGCTGGCCGCCGCGCTCGCGCTCGACGTGCGCGTCGGCAGCCGGGTCACCGCCATCGACCGTGAGGCGCGGACGGTCACCGTGCGCACCGCCGACGAGGAGTACCCGCTCGGGTACGACGCGCTGCTGCTGGCCCCCGGCGCCGTCGCCGTGCGGCCCCCGATCGAGGGGCTCGACCTCTCTGCGGTGCACTCGCTGCGGACCATCCCCGACCTGGACGGGCTCCGGGCCCGGGTCGACCGCCTCGTGGCCGAGCGACCGGGTGCCGGCCGGGCCGTCGTCGTCGGCGCCGGCTTCATCGGGCTGGAGGCCGTCGAGGCGCTCGTGACCCGCGGGCTGCACGTCGACCTGGTCGAGCTGGCCGATCACGTGCTGCCGCCGCTGGACGCCGAGCTCGCACCGCTGCTGGCCGACGAGCTGGTCGAGCACGGCGTCGGGCTGCACCTGGGCGTCTCGGCCCGGTCCGTCGCGGCGAGCGGCGAGGGATCCGACGCGCCTGTCACCGTCACGCTGTCCGACGGCACGGTGATCGCGGCCGACGTCGTCGTGGTCAACGTCGGCGTGCGCCCCGCGAGCGACCTGGCCAGGGACGCGGGCCTGGAGCTCGGCACCGCCGGCGCGATCCGGGTGGACGGCGACCAGCGCACGTCCGACCCGCACATCTGGGCCGTGGGCGACGCCGTCGAGGTCACGCACGCGGTGACGGGCGTGGTCGGCCCTGTGCCGCTGGCCGGCCCCGCCAACCGTCAGGGCCGCCGCGCCGCAGACTCGATGCTCGGACGGCGCACGACCCCGCAGGCCGCGGTGCTCGGCACCGCGATCGTGCGGGTGTTCGGCCTCACCGCCGCGGTCACGGGCGCAAGCCAGGCCACGCTGGCGCGGGCAGGGATCGCGCACGAGGTCGTCCGGATCCACCCCGGTCACCACGCCGGCTACTACCCGGGCGCCGAGCAGGTGCACCTGGTGGCCTCCTTCGCGCCCGACGGGCGGCTGCTGGGCGCGCAGGGCGTGGGGCGTGCCGGTGTCGACAAGCGGATCGATGTGCTGGCCACCGCGCTGCGCGCCGGGATGACCGCCGACGACCTGGCCGAGCTCGAGCTGGCGTACGCCCCACCGTTCGGCTCGGCCAAGGACGCCGTCAACATGCTCGGCTTCGTCGCGCAGAACGTGCTCGACGGTGTGCTGCCGCAGTGGCACCCCGCCGACCTCGACGCCGCCCGCGCCGATACCCTGGTGCTCGACGTGCGCTCGGTGGCCGAGTACGACCGCGGCCACCTGCCCGAGGCGCTGAACATCCCGCACACCCAGCTGCGCGACCGCCTCGACGAGGTGCGCGAGGCGGCAGCCGGACGCGTCGTCAGCGTGCACTGCCAGAGCGGGGTCCGCTCGTACATCGCCACCCGGGTGCTGCTCGCCGCCGGCCTCGACGCCCGCAACCTGTCCGGCGGCTGGCTCACCCTGCGGGCCGCCCGCCCCGACCTGTCCGCGCTCGCCCGGACCACGCCCCGTACCCAGGAAGAGGTGCTCGTATGACCGCCACCACCGACTCGTTCGCCGGCCGCCTGCGCAGGATGTTCGGTCGTGGTGAGGACGACGGACGTCTGCCCGCGAGCGTCGACGCCGCCCGGGCGCTCGAGCTCGTGCGTGGGGGTGCCGCGGTGCTCGACGTGCGTGAACGCTCGGAGTGGAAGACCGGGCACGCGCCGCAGGCCGTGCACGTGCCGCTCGGCGAGATCGACACCGCCCCGCGGCGGCTGCGTCAGGGCGCGCCGGTGGTCGTGATGTGCGCCAGCGGCATCCGCTCGCGCAGTGCGGCCAAGCGCCTGCGCGGCCTCGGGTACGACGCCACGAGCCTGTCCGGCGGCATCGCCGCCTGGCAGCGCGCCGGCGGGGCCGTGCGCCGCTGACCGACCGCCCCTCCCCGACCTTCGACCCTCACCTCCCGAGGAGGAGCACGGCATGGCCACCACCACCCTCACCGGTGCCACATTCCTGGACACCGTCCAGGGCGAGGGCATCGTCCTGGTCGACTTCTGGGCCGCCTGGTGCGGGCCGTGCCGGATGTTCGCGCCGGTCTTCGAGAAGGCCTCCGACGCGCACCCGGACATCGTGTTCGGCAAGGTCGACACCGAGGCCGAGCAGCAGCTGGCCGCGCAGGCCGGCATCACCTCGATCCCCACGCTCATGGCGTTCCGCGACGGTGTGCTGGTGTACGCCGAGCCGGGTGCACTGCCGGCGCCGGCACTCGAGCAGATCGTGCAGGCCGTGCGCGACCTGGACATGGACGACGTGCGGCGTCGGCTCACCGAGCAGACGTCCCAGCCCACCGGCTGACCCGCAGGGCGGGCGCGGCGCACGACCAGGGTGTGCCTGACCCCGTCCGTCCCGGGCGACGAGGTTGTTCCTGTCGCTGGCCTGACCTGCGGTCTCTCGTGCGGAGGACCGGGACCCCGGACCTGGGTCCCGGTCCTCCTGCGTCCGGTCCCGATAGCGTCGAGGAATACCACCCGGGGTATCGAGGGGAGTGCACGGTGAAGATCGTCGTCGTCGGTGGAGTGGCAGCAGGGGCATCGGTCGCAGCACGCGCACGGCGCCTGGACGAGTTCGCGGAGATCGTCGTCCTCGAACGCGGCCACCACGTCTCGTTCGCCAACTGCGGCCTGCCGTACCACATCGGTGAGGTCATCACCGAGCGCAGCCGCCTGCTCCTGCAGACCCCGCAGAGCCTGCGCGAGTCCCTCGACATCGACGTGCGCGTCGGCGCCGAGGTCGTCGCCATCGACCGCCAGGCCCGCACCGTGACCGTGCGCGAGGTCGACAGCGGCCGCCGGTACACCGAGACCTACGACGCGCTCGCCCTGTGCCCCGGCTCCGAACCCGTCCGCCCGCCGCTGCCCGGCATCGACCACGAAGCCGTGCAGGTGCTGCGACGCATCGGCGACATGGACACCATCAAGGCACGCCTCGACGCGGCCCTGGCCGCCACGAGGGCCGGCGAACGCGGCCCCGTGCGCACCGTCGTCATCGGCGCCGGGTACATCGGCCTGGAGATGGCCGAGAACCTGCACCACCGCGGCGCCGAGGTGCACGTCGTGGAGATGGCCGACCAGATCCTCCCGCCGCTCGACCGCGAGATGTCCGTCCCCGTCGAGCACCACCTGCGCAGCCGCGGCATCGAGCTGCACCTGAGCACCGCCGCCGCCGCCTTCACCCCGCGACCCGACGGCGGCGTCACCGTCGAGCTGACCAGCGGCCAGTTCCTGCCCGCCGACCTCGTCGTCCTCGCCGCAGGCGTGCGCCCCAGCACCACCCTGGCCGTCGCCGCGGGTCTCGACCTCGGCGAGCACGGCGGCATCGCCGTCGACGAGCACATGCGCACGTCCGACCCGCACATCTGGGCCGCCGGCGACGCCGTCGAGACCCCTCACACCGTCCTGCCCGGCCGCGCCCTGGCACCCCTGGCAGGCCCCGCCAACCGGCAGGCCCGCGTCGCCGCGGAGAACATCTGCGGCCGCGACACCCGCTACCGCTCCACGCAGGGCACCTCGATTGTCAAGGTCTTCGACATGGTCGCCGGCGGCACCGGCGCCACCGAACGTCAGCTGACCGCCGCGCACGTGCCCTACCGCGCCGTGCACGTGCACCCCTCAGGGCACGCCGGCTACTACCCGGGCACCGCGATGATGAACCTCAAGGTGCTCTTCGCCCCCGACACCGGCCGCATCCTCGGTGCCCAGGCCGCCGGGTTCGACGGCGTCGACAAGCGCCTGGACGTCCTGGCCGGTGCCCTGCGTGCCGAGCAGAGCGTGTACGACCTCGAAGAGCTCGAGCTCGCCTACGCCCCGCCGTTCGGCTCGGCGAAGGACCCCGTCAACATGGCCGGGTTCGTCGCCTCCAACGTGCTGCGCGGCGACCTGACCCTCTGGTACGCCCAGGACTACCCGGCCGCCACCGCCGGCGCCCGCATCATCGACGTGCGTACGCCCGAGGAGTTCTCGATCTGGCACCTGCCCGGTGCAGAGAACGTCCCGCTGGCCGTGCTGCGCGAGCAGTGCACCACCTGGGACACGAGCACCCCCGTGCGCCTCTACTGCGCCGTCGGGTTCCGCAGCTACCTGGCCCACCGGGCCCTCGTGCAGCGCGGGTTCACCGACGTGGCCACGCTGTCCGGCGGATCCACCACGTTCCGCGCCTGGCACGAGCTCGAGCCCGACGCCGACGAGGCACCCGCACCCGTCATCGCCTACGCCGAGTCGCTCGCCGTCGTCGAGCAGATCCGCAAGGCCGACGCGCTCGCGGCCGGCACCGGGGTGTCCCTCGACCTGGACTGCAGCGGCCTGGCCTGCCCCGGTCCGATCATGAAGCTCGCCGAGAGCATCCGGGGCCTGGCCGACGGCGACGAGGTCGTCGTCACCGTCTCCGACCCCGGGTTCGCCAACGACGCACCCGCCTGGGCCCGCCGCAACGGGCACCAGCTCGTCGCCCTGGAACCGCGGGGCCCAGGCTACGTGGCCACGTTCCGCAAGGGGGCCGCCGGGGCAACCCCTGCCGTCGGCACGGGCACCGCGCCTGTCACCGCGACCGGCCCGGGCAAGACCTCCTTCGTGGTCTTCTCCGGCGACCTCGACAAGGTGCTCGCGGCGTTCATCATCGCCAACGGGGCCGTGGCGATGGGCGAGGACGTCTCGATGTTCTTCACGTTCTGGGGCCTGAACACCCTGCGCCGCCAGGACCCGCCGGCCCGCGAGCGCTCCGTGATGGACACGATGTTCGGCGCGATGATGCCCCGAGGGGCGGACAAGCTCACGCTCTCGCAGCTGCACATGGCCGGTGCGGGCACGGCCATGATCAAGAAGGTCATGCGCGACAACGCCGTGCCCACGCTGCCCGAGCTGATCGCCTCGGCACAGGCTGGGGGAGCCCGCCTGATCGCCTGCACCATGACGATGGATCTGCTCGGCATCGCCGCCGGAGACCTCCTCGACGGCGTGGAGCTCGGCGGTGTGGCCACCTTCCTCGGCGAGGCGAACGAGTCGGGAACCACGCTGTTCATCTGAGCGGCAACCCGCCCCACGCAGGCCCTTCAGCCGCGTGGGGCGGCGTCGGTCAGCCGGCGACCTGCAGGTACCGCAGCACCGCCAGCACCCGGCGGTGGTCCCCGGCGTCGGGAGCCAGGTCGAGCTTGCCGAAGATCGACGTCACGTGCTTCTCGACCGCACCGTAGGTGAGCACCATCGCCTCGGCGATGGCCCCGTTCGATCGCCCCTGCGCCATGAGCTCGAGCACCTCGCGCTCGCGGGCGGTCAGCCGGGCCAGGCCGGCGTCCACCGGTGCGGCCCCCAGCAGCTGGCTGACCACCTCGGGGTCGAGGACCGTGCGCCCGGCCGCGATCCGCTCGAGCGCGTCGAGGAACTCGCCGACGTCGGCCACCCGGTCCTTGAGCAGGTAGCCCACACCGCGTGCGTCGCCGCTGAACAGGCGGGCGGCGAACCGTGTCTCCACGTACTGCGAGAACAGGAGCACCCCGACCTGCGGGTGGGCGGCCCGCAGCTGCAGCGCGGCACGCAGGCCCTCGTCGGTGTGGGTCGGGGGCATGCGCACGTCGACCACCGCGACGTCCGGCGGGTCGCCGCCGGCCACGAGCCGGTCGACCTCGGCCACGAGCTGGTCCCCGTCGCCCACGGCGGCCAGCACCTGGTGCCCGCGGCGTCCGAGCAGGGCCACGAGCCCGTCGCGCAGGATCGCCGCGTCGTCCGCGACGACGACGCGCAGCGCGCCGGCCGGGCTCATCCGGCGACCGTCAACGGCAGGTTCACGGTCACCACGGTAGGCCCGCCAGGAGGGCTGTCCACCTCGAGCGTCCCGTCGACCGTCGCGACCCGGTCACGCAGCCCCGCCAGGCCGCTGCCGCCCTGCGGGCGCGGCGCACGCGGAGCCGCACCACCGACGCCGTCGTCGCGCACCCGCAGCCGCAGCGCGCCGTCGACCTCGTCCAGGCGGACGTACGCGCCGCTCGCGCGGGCGTGCCGGGCCACGTTGGCCAGCAGCTCGGCCGCGCAGAAGTACACGATCGTCTCGACCTCCGGGCCGGGCACGGCGCTCATGTCGACGTCGACCGTCACCGGCACGGCGCTGCGCGCGGCCAGGCTGTCGAGCGCGACCGCCAGACCGTTGTCCAGTGCCGGCGGATGGATGCTGCGGGCGATCTCACGCAGCTCGACCATGGCGTCCTTCGTCGAGGCGTGCGCGGTGTCCAGCAGCGCGAGCGCCTCGGCGGCGTCCCCGCCGGAAGCCAGCTGCTCGCGTGCCTCACCGAGCTGCATCGCCACCGCGACCAGGCGCGCCTGCGTGCCGTCGTGCAGGTCCCGCTCGATCTGCCGCAGGCGGGCGTCGCCCTCCGCGACCGCCTGCCCGCGGCTGCGCTCCAGGTGCTGCACCCGGGCCGAGGTCTGCGTCGGGCCCAGCAGGGCGAGCGTCAGGAGTCGGAACAGGTGGCCCATGGCGAGCGTCACCTGGGCCCACAGCAGGGCGAACAGCACGCCGAGCGCGGCCAGGGCGACCTGGCGGGGCGTGGTGTCGACGAACCAACCGGTGCCGAGCTGGGTACCCCGGTGCCACGAGCCGTCCGGCGCCTGCTGCGCCGGCAACCACCGCGACCAGTACCAGTGCGTCATGCCGCCGAGCGCGACCGCGAGGAACGTCACCGAGACCGTGAACGCGACGATCGCCAACGGGAACGCCGCGGTGACGAACGCCAGGGCGCGCCAGCCGGGCGCGTCGCCGAGCAGCCCGCCGAGCCGACGCCAGAACCCGCGACGGGCCACGTGCGGCGCGGGTGCCGGCACGTCGACGGCGAGCAGGCCACGCCCGAGCCCGCGGAACGCCGCGCCCCAGCCGCGCGCCCCGAGGACCAGCCACCCGCCGAGGAACAGACCGACGACCGTCACCGCGATGCCCGCGGTGAAGGAGACCGTGAACACCGCGTAGGTGAACCCGACGGGGCTCAGCAGGAGAGCCACCCACAGGTAGCCGAACTCCTGCCAGGTGCGTCGTGCGAACGGCGCGGACCAGAACGGTGCCGTCTGGCGACGGTGCACCACGGCGCCGGACGTCGGCTCGAGCGCTGCCGGTTCGCCGACAGCCTTGCCGGCACTGCCGGCACTGCCGACGCTGTCGGACCCGTCAAACCTGTCGGACGGTGCGGGCGGGGACGTGCGGGACATCGTGCTCCTCGGTTCGCCGCACCCGGGCCGGGTGCAGCCCCCATCGTCGCGGCCCGCGGCACCCGCCGGGCACCCGGCGCGCCCGCGGACCGACCGGGGGACAACCCCCGGGTGCCTCAGGCGCTGGGCTGCTCCCCGTCCCAGGTGCGCGGTGTGAAGTCGGGTCGGCCCGTCCACTCCTCGGAGAGCATCGGGGAGGAGATCAGCATGTCCGCGGTCGCCGAGTTGCAGGCCATCGGCACGTTCCACACCGCGCCGATGCGCAGCAGCGCCTTCACGTCGGGGTCGTGCGGCTGCGGCTCGAGCGGGTCCCAGAAGAAGACCAGCATGTCGATGACGCCCTCGGCGATCTTCGCGCCGATCTGCTGGTCGCCACCGACCGGACCCGACAGCAGCCGGGTCACGGGCAGCCCGAGCTCGAACTCGAGCATCGTGCCCGTCGTCCCGGTGGCGTACAGGTGGTGCCGGGAGAGGGTCCCGCGGTTGAACTCGGCCCAGCGCAGCAGGTCGACCTTCTTGTTGTCGTGCGCGACCAGCGCGATGTGGTGCGTGACGGGGGACATCGGGGGCTCCTCTCACCGGACGGTCGGGGGTGCCGCCCGGTGGGGCACACGATAGGGGGACGAGCACGGGGCAGCGCGGCGGTGTCTCAGGCGGCGGGGCACCCTCAGGTGGCGGTCACGTGCCGCACCCGGCCACGATGGGAGCCTCACGGACAGGGGACCACCATGGCGAACGGGAACGGTCGGTCGAGCGGGGCGAGCGCGGCAGGGGCCGCAGGTTCGGGCGGCGCCGGAGCGGTCTACGGGCTCGGGCTGATCGGGGCGCTCGTCTTCTTCTGGCAGCAGGCCGACGGCTTCGGGGAGTACCTGCTGGCGATCCTCAAGGCGATCGTGTGGCCCGCGTTCCTGGTCTACGAGGCCTTCTCCGCCCTGCTGGGCTGAGCCGCCGGCCGAAGAGCACCCGCCCGTCCAGGACCGCCGCCGGACGGGCCGGAGTAACGTCACCGGACGAGTGCACTCCGCTCGACACCGCTGGTCAGCGCGACCCCCAGGCCCCCCGGACGCACCCCGGCTCCGGGCCCGGGAGGGGTCCGTCCGTCCTCGAACCAGCGAACGACCGGAGGACACGATGACGACCACGATGCTCGCCGAACGCCTCGACACCCGGGCGCGGAAGGTGCGCCTGGAGGAGATCCCGATCCCGGAGCCCGGGCCCGGCGAGGTCCTCGTCAAGGTGGCGTACTGCGGCATCTGCCAGAGCGACCTCAGTCTCATCCAGGGACACCTGCCGGCCTCGCGCGACGTCGTCACACAAGGCCACGAGGCGTCCGGCGTCATCGTGCGCACCGGACCCGGCGTGATCGGCTGGGCCGAGGGCGACCGGGTCATCCCGTCCGCCGGTCGACCGTGCGGCCGCTGCCGCGCATGCCGGCGGGGGGCGTTCACCGACTGCTACGACCTGCAGCTCATGGCCTTCGCCTACGACGGCGCCTGGGCCGAGTACCACGTCGCCCAGGCGCTCGGCCTGACCCGCGTGCCCGACAACGTCGACATGGCGCAGGCCGCGCTGCTCGCCGACGCCGTCTCCACCCCGTTCGCCGCCGTGGTCCGCACCGCCCAGGTGCACGCAGGCAACGCCGTCGGGATCTGGGGCGTCGGAGGCGTGGGCACCCACCTCGTCCAGCTCGCCCGCCTGGCCGGAGGCGTGCCGATCATCGCGGTCGACCTCAACGACGCCGCGCTCGAGCGTGCGCGCCGCCTCGGCGCGGACCACACCTTCCGTGCCGACGACCCCGACCTGGGCGCGAAGATCACCGAGGCGACCGGCGGCCGCATGATCGACGTCGCGTTCGACGCCGTCGGCCTGCCCCAGACCGTGCGCCAGTGCATCGCCTACCTCGACACCAACGGCCGCGCCGTCAGCGTCGGGCTCAGCGAGCAGGACATCGACGCCGGACCGTTCCTCGACTTCAACCTGCACCGCAAGCAGCTGCGCGGGCACCTGGGCTACAAGAGCCAGGACATCGGCATGCTCGCCGAGCTGCTCAGCTACGGCCGCCTCGACCTGTCGGGCTCGATCTCCCAGGTCGTCGCGCTCGCGGACGTCGAGGAGGGGATCGCCGCACTCGCCGAGAAGCGCGGCAACCCGATCCGGATCCTGGTCCAGCCCTGACCCGCAGCGGTCGGGGTCGGCGCACGCCCGCTGCCGACCCCGACCGCGACCTTGGCGAGGGAGAGGGCCTCAGTGCACCAGCACCTTGAGGAACAGGATCGCCAGGCCGAACGAGCCCGACACCAGGGCGTTGAGGGCCACCCGCGGCCAGCTGAGCCCCTCCTGCCGGCCGATCACGTAGCCGTAGGTGAACAGCGCGCCGATGCCCACCGCCGTGGCCACGTCGATCGAGCGCTGCGGGTCGATGACGTCCAGCCGACCGAGGGCGAGCACCAGCAGGATCGGCCACGAGGACTGCAGCATCGGCCACTCGGACCGGGCCAGCGCCCACAGCTCCCAGCGGTGCAGCGAACGCCGGGCCACGACGCGCGCCGCCAGACCACGGGCGTACACGTGCGCCATCCAGAACACCACCGACGTGCCCGCGACCAGGACGAGCGCCCGGTCCAGGTTCTCCGGGTGGTTGCCGATCGTCACGACCACCGTCGTCGCCAGGATCGTGCCGTAGATCGCCCCGGCCAGCCGGTGCACCGCGAGCTCGACCGGCGCCTCCTCGTCGGGCACCTGCCCGTCGCGACCTGCCTCGTCCGGCTCGTCGGCGGGCGTGGGGTGCCAGCCGTGCCGGCCCGTCACCGCAGCCGCTCCCACCCCGGAGCCGCCCGCACGTGCGCCCACGCGGCGGCGACGTCCTGCTCCGTGCGCACCAGCTCGCGCTCCTGCCGGGCGTCCAGCCGACCGCACACGAACGCCACCCCCGGGTCACCCGCGCTCGCGGCCAGGTGGCGCAGGCGGGCCCGCGTGGCGACCACGTCGTGGTGGCCGCCCAGGGCGTCCTGCAACGTCTGCAGGGCCGCGCTCAGCACGGTGGCGTCGGGTCCGAGCACGGCGGTGAGCGGCTCGAGGGCGTAGCGGGTGCGCTTGGTCGCCTTGCGCGCCTCGTGCCAGAGCCGGTCGCGCCCGTCCGCGTCCTGCACGCCCTGTGCGTCGTCCATGAGGGTGAGGACCTCGGCATAGCTGCGTGCGACCAGCCCGGGCAGCTCGGCCTCGGCGGGACGATCGGCCCGCCGGCGGGTCGGGGGAGCTGCGGCGAACGCGGCGAGCGCCCGCGTGAGCCTGACGTGGCGTGCGCCGTCCAGGTCGGCCAGGACCCGGGCGCGCGCGGCACGCCGGTCCGCCGCGAGCAGGTCCTCGACCCGGGCGGTCGCCTCTCCGGGGGGCTCGTCGTGCAGCACGTGACGCACGCGTTCGTGCAGCACCTCGGCGTCCCGGGCACGACCGAGCCGGCGGCCCAGCCGTCGCAGGCCGCGCCGCAGGGGCCGGACCTCGGAGGAGGTGAACAGCGGGCCGAACGTCGTCAGGTCGGACCGCAGGCGGCGCGTGGTCACCCGCATCCGGTGCACGCCGCCGGGTCGGTCGTGGCGGACGAGCGCCTCCTGGTCGCGCAGCGTCCTGACCTGCTCGCGCAGGTGGGCGAGCACGAGCTCGCCGGCGGTGCTCATCCGGCGACCGGTGCGGGGTCCTCACCGTCCGGGGCCGAGGTCGCAGGGCCGGGCGGCCGCGCCACGAGCTCGAGCAGCACCACGAGCGCACCGGCGACGAGCGCCACGGTGATGACCAGCGGGGGAGTGGGCGAGGCGGCCAGCAGGACGACCAGCCCGGCGACCGCGAGGACGAGGACGCGCACCAGGCTCTTGTGCCGGAACAACCAGGCACCGACCGGGCCCGTCGAGACCCCGCGCCCCTCCGCCCAGGTGCGTGCCGCGGCGAACCCGCGGGCCGACTCCGCCCGCAGGGTGCGCGCCGAGTCGGACCGCCCCCCGAGGTAGGCCGCGGCGGCCACGACCAGCGCGGCGACCCCGACCGTGCGCAGCGAGAGCCGGATGAAGGCGACGAGCTGGTCGAACACGACGGCCGCGGCGTCCAGGCGCACGACCTGGTCGCTGAGCGCGCGCAGGTAGAACGTGCGGCCGACGGTCAGGCCGAGACCGAGCACGAGCATCGCGCCCGCGAGGCTCAGACCTGCCACGACGAGCGCACGGGAGCGGTTGCGGGCGGTGAGCACGCCCGCCGCGATCAGCAGGAGGCTGATCCACGGCAGCCAGCTGCCGGCGACGTCGAGCAGCTGGTAGGCGTTCTGCACCCGGACCAGCTCGGAGGTCTGCACGAGCGTGAACGAGGCGTTGACCGTGGGGATGTTCGCGGCGATGCCGAACCCGCCCTCGACGAGCCTGGTCTTGAGCATGTCGATCATCCCGGCCAGCTGGATCGTCAGCTGCCCCTCGCTGCCGATCTGCAGCACCGACCCGGGCTGCCCCTCCATGACGGCGACCATCTGCTCGTGCGCGGTCCGGTTCGCCTCGACCCACGCCGTGCTGAACGCGTCCGACTCCACGACCCGGGTCGCGGCCTTGAGCACGAACGAGCGCACCCCGTTGGTCAACGGCACCTCGAGCGCCGAGAGGGTCGTGGTCACCCGCGGCGGCAGGCCCTGCTGGTCCAGGGCGCTGACGGCGTCGTCCAGCAGCGCGCCGACGTCGATCTGCTTCATCACCTCGGCGGTGAGCCGGTTGGCGACCGCCGACTGGATCACGGGGTCCTGCGCGAGGGGGCCGACCGTGGCGACGTACCGGTCGGTGTCGGTCACCTCGGCCTGCGCCCACGCGACGACGACCGACACCGGTGCGAGCACCACGCCGAGCACGATCAGCAGCGCCGCGAAGAACGCGCGGGTGCGGTGGTGGCGGGCGGGCGGGCCCGCGACCACCACCGTGGCCGGAGCGGCGGGTGCGGCGGACAGCGCGGCGACCTGGGCGCGCAGGTCGGCGTTCTCGCGGGTGAGCGCTGCGAGCCGCTCGGCCGCGGTCTGCGACGGCTTCCTGCCCTCCGGCGCGTCGTGCTCGGTCATCGGGGTGTCCTTCCAGGTGAGCGGGCGCGGCAGGACCTGCTGGCCCATCGTCGACCCCGCGGCCCGGGTCGGCATCACGAACGGCCTCACCAGCGGCCTCACGGCCGTCGCGGGATGCCCGTCCGGTCAGTGCGCGGGCGCGGGCGGCGCCGGCGGCGCTGTCGTCCGACGCCGACGGATCGAGCTCCAGACCAGGTCGAGCACGACCGCCAGCGCGAGGATCGCGACCATCCCCACGAACGTCTCGGGGGCGTCCCGCGCGGTCTGCACCGAGAACACGACCAGGACGACGGCGGTCGCGACGATGCCGGTGATCACCACGAGCACGTTCGACCCGGTCTGGGCTCGCAGCCTCAGGGCGGCGACCGACACGATGAGGAAGATGCCGAGCGCGACGACCGAGCCGAGCGAGGCGATCGCGCTCAGGTCGACCAGGTTGGCCAGGCCGAGCACCAGGACGCAGGAGATCACCAGGCCGCGGGTGCTGCCCACGCGTGCCCTCGCGCCGAAGACCGGCGGGAACTGCCCGGACTGCGCGAGCTTGGCCGTCGAGCCGACGGCCGCGTAGATGTTGGCGTTGACCGAGGACGACGTGGCCAGCAGGGCGGCGACGGCCATCATCGCGAACCCCGCCTGCCCCAGTGCGGGCAGCGCGGCCACGGCCAGGGCCGTCTCGCCGTTGTCGATGACCTCCTGCACGGTCAGCGTGCCGAACACCCCGAGCGAGACCAGCACGTACAGCCCGGTGGTGACCGCCAGGGCGAGGTAGGTGGCGCGAGGCAGGTTCTTCGCCGGGTCGGGCAGGTCCCCGCCGGTGAAGGAGATGACGGCGAACCCCAGGAACGCGAAGAACGTCAGGGCGACGCTCGAGACGATGTCGGCCGCCGGTGGGTAGGTCGACGGGGCGAGCAGCGACGGGTCCATCTGGGCGAGCGTGACCACGACGAACACGGCGAACACGGCCAGCAGCACGAACACGATCCACGACTGGATCTTGTCGATGAACGTGGCACCGGCGATGTTCACCGCGGCGACGAGCAGCACGACGAGGGTCGTCAGCGCGTGCGCCCAGAGGCTGTCCGGAGGGGCGTCGGCGAGCAGCGAGGCGCCGTACGAGCCGAAGGAGACGGCCACCATCGAGGTGACGATGATCGAGGCGAAGTACAGCAGCCACGACGTGATCGCCGTCATGTGCCCCGGTCCGAAGCCCTCCAGCAGGAACGTGATGATCCCGCCGCCCGAGGGGTAGCGGGCGCCGAGCTTGGCCACCGAGTAGCCCAGCAGTGCGGCGACCACGCCGGCGAGCAGGAACGAGAGCCAGGTGGCCGACCCGGCCACGGCGCCGGCCTGGCCGAGCAGCGCGAAGATGCCCGCTCCGACCATCGCGCCGATGCCGAGCACCGCGGCGCCCCGCATGGTCATCGTCCGTCCGGACCCGCCGGGGTCCGGGCCGGCCGCAGGAGCCCGACCCGCGCCGTGCGCGGGCCCGCTCACGAGGCACCCAGACGTTGCAGCAGCAACGCCTGCGCGGCGACGATCCCCGCGATCTCCGCCGGGTCGACGCTCTCGTCCGAGGCGTGGATGCGGGAACGCGCCACGTCCTCGGGCCCCCACAGCACGAACTCGGCCCGCGGAGCGACCTGCGCGAGCGTGCGCAGCAGCGGGATCGACCCGCCGCACCCGGCTTCGACGACCGGGCGCCCGAACGCCTCGGTCATCGCCTCGCGCGCGGCGGCGTAGGCGGTGCCGTCGGTCCGGCACACGAAACCGGGTGCGGCCTTCGTGCGCTCCACCTCGACCTGCGCGCCCCAGGGGGCGTGGCTGCGCAGGTGCGCGACGAGCGCGTCCAACTCGGCCTCCGGGTCGGTGCCCGGCACGATGCGCATCGAGATCTTCGCCGACGCCTGCGGCACGAGGACGTTCGACGACCCGGCGATGCTGGTCATGTCCACGCCGATCGCGCTGATCGACGGCCGCGCCCACAGCCGGGCCGCGATCGGGCCGGTCCCGGTCAGCTCGACACCCTCGAGCAGGTCGGCGCCCTGCCGGAAGTCGGCCTCGGCGAACTCCCCGCCGTCCCAGTCGGTGCGCGTGACGCCCTGCACGGCGACGTCCCCGGCCTCGTCCTGCAGCGAGGCCAGCAACCGGGCGAGCGCCATCATCGCGTCCGGCGCGGGCCCGCCGAACACCCCCGAGTGCAACGGGTGCTCCAGGGTGCGCACCCTGACTACGCACGCCACGTCCCCGCGCAGCACGGTCGTCAACGCCGGCTCGCCCACGCGCAGGTTGCCCATGTCGCACACCACGAACACGTCCGCGTCGAACAGGTCGGGGTGCGCCAGCACGAACTCCTCGAGGTTGGACTCGGTCTCCTCCATGCCCTCGAGCACGAGCCGCACCGTGCACGGCGGGACGCCCTCGAACACCCCGAGGGTGCCCAGCAGGCTCACCACGCCGCTCTTGTCGTCGGCGGCACCGCGGCCGTAGATGCGCCCGTCGGCCTTGCGGGTCGGCGTCCACGGGTCGCTCGTCCAGCCCTGCTCCGGCGGGGCCGGCTGCACGTCGTAGTGCGCGTACAGCACCACGGTCGGCGAACCCTGCGGTCCGCGGATCTCGCCGTACACCGGCGGGTACCCGTGCGGCACCGGCATCGCTCGTGCGTCGGCGAACCCGACCTCGCGGAACATCCGCACGAGCGTCTCGACCATCTGCGTCATCGGCTCGGGCGGGTTCCCGGGGAAGGCCAGGGACGGGATCGCCACCAGCTCGTCGAGCTGCGTCAGCAGCCTGGGCATGAGGGCTGCCGTCCTCGTCCGGATCTCGTCGGTCTTCACGGCCGCCTCCTCGGGTCGCCGGTCACCAGGGCTGAACAGGGTGTGGACAGGTGTGGGCAGGGCTCAGGCGGGCCCGAGCGCGCCCACGGGGACCACTAGAAGAAGACCCCGCCGATGAGCGCACCGGTGGCGATCGTCGTCACCGAGAGCACGAGCATCGGCACGAAGAAGCTGTGGTCGAGCAGCTTGGTGCCCAGCTTCGTGGTGCCCGTCAGGTCGAAGTTCGCCGCCGCGATCTGCGTGCCGTTGGCGGGCAGCGTGTACACGCCGCCGAGCGCACCGGCCCACATGCCGGTGACCACGCCCGGCGCCAGGCCGGCGGCCAGGCCGATCGGCACCATCGTCCGGGTCGCCGTCGACTGGCTCGTGGTCAGCGCCGCCACCAGGAACACGGCCACCGCGAACAGGAACCGCCAGTCGGTGACCCATGCCCCGACCGTGTCGATGATGAACGCCTCGTGCGCCGAGATGAACGTGGCCGTCAGCCAGGCGATCCCGAACAGGGCGATCGCCGAGATCATGCCCGCCTTGAACACCGACATGTCCGGGACGGTCTTCACGTCCGGGCGGCCGATCAGCAGGATCAGCACCCCGATGACGAACATCACCATGACGATGGTCGTGGTCATGTCGATCGGCACCGGGCCCTCGCCGGAGTCGAACGACGGGCGCAGGTCGGGGAACAGGCCGAGCACCACGATCGCCAGCACACCGAACAGGAACGCCAGTGCCGAGTTGCGACCGCGGGCCGTGTACGTCAGGTTCGCCGAGGTGCTGGACGCGTCCGCGGCGGCCGCGTGCCGGGACACCAACGTGCCGGCCTCGATCTTGGCCTGGATCTGCGGGTCGTCGTCCAGCTCCTTGCCCAGCCGGTTCGCGACCAGCGCCGTCACGACGATCCCGACCAGGCACGCGGGGATCGTGATCGCCAGGATCTGCGTCAGCCCCAGGTTGTACGGCTCGACGTCGGTCAGGGTCAGCATCGCCGCCATCGCCGCCGAGACCGGCGAGGCAGCCAGCGCGATGCCCGACTGCACGACCGTCACCGTCAACGGCCGCGAGGGACGGATCCCGTTCTTGTACGACACGTCGTAGATCACCGGCAGCAGCGGGTAGATGATGTTCGACGTCCCGGCGCCCACCGAGAACGCGAACGCCGTCAACGGCGCGATCAGCGTGATCTGCTTCGGGTGCCGCTCGATCACCCGCGCCGCGACCGCGACCATCCAGTCGATGCCCCCGGCCGCCTGCATCATCGCCGCCGAGGTGACCACGGCCAGGATGATCGCGATCGCCGCGGCCGGCGGCTCGCCCGGCGCCTCGCCGAAGACGAACACGAGCACGAACGTGCCCAGACCGCCCCACAGCCCGACGCCGACACCGCCGGCCCGGGTCCCCATGACGATCGCTCCCAGCACCACGAGCGCCTCGAGCACGAACTTGGCGTCCATCTCGGTCCCCTCCCCGTCCCCGCTCGTCGCCGGTCGATCACCCTGCGTGGATCACTGTGCGGATCACCGTGTGGATCACTGCGTGCCCGTGCCGCACGCCGTCTCCAGCGAACGGCCCAGCGGCGCCCACGCCTGCGCCACGGCCGCCATCGCCTCGTCCACCTGCTGCGCGACCTGCTCGGGGGAGACCCCCGCGGAGACCGCCAACGACTGCTCCACGGCGCTCACCGTCGAGCGCAGCAACGACACCGCCGCGTCGTAGCGCTGCTCCGAGACCGCCTGCAGCTGGTCGAGCTGCACCTGGACCTCACCCGCGGCCGACGTCAGCTCGTCCGCGCTCGCGGTCGAGGGGTCCAGCTGCCTGAGGTCGTCCACCGCACCGGCCAGGTCCGTGAACTGCGTGCACGGGTCCTGCTCGGCAGGCTCAGGCCCGCCGCACGCGGCGGCGCCGCCCAGGCACGCGAGGGCCACGAGCACGGCGGCCGCGCCCCGGGCCGACGGCGTGCTCATCGCGCGTCCCGGGGATCGGGGTCCTGCGTCACGATCGCGACGAGCACCCGGGCGGCCAGCACCATGTCGTCGATCGCGATGTGCTCCGTCGTCGCGTGCTCGTCGACCATGCCGGTCGGCAGCGCGACGCACGCGATGCCCTTCGCGTTGAGCAGGTTGCCGTCGGTGCCGCCGCCGGACTTGCGCGGGATCACCGGCAGCCCGACCGAGGCGATCGCCCGTGCCGCCTCCCGGTAGGGACGGGCGTCCTCCTCGATCCGGTACGTCCGGTAGATCTCCTCGGCGAGGACCTCGACCGTGGCGCCCGTGGTCTCCGCGGCCTCCTGGCACGCGTGCCGCATCGCGTCGAGCTGGGCGTCCAGCTTGCCCTGGTCGTGGCTGCGCGCCATGCCCTCGAGCACCACGGTGTCGGGCACGACGTTGCGCGCCTCACCGCCGTGCACCGTGCCGATGTTCGCCACCGTCTCGGGGTCGATGCGTCCCAGCGGCATGGCCGCGACCGCCAGCGCCGCGGCCCGGACCGCGCTGACGCCCTTCTCGGGCTCGACCCCGGCATGCGCCTTGCGCCCGTGGAACGTGATGGTCAGGTACACCGACGTCGGCGACCAGTAGGTGATCGACCCCATCGCACCCGCGGTGTCGAGCACGAACCCGTGCGTGGCCGTCAGCCGGGTCACGTCCAGCGCGCGGGAGCCGACGAGCCCGCTCTCCTCGCCGACCGTCACCAGCAGCTCGAGCGTCGGGTGGAGCACCCCCGGGTCCTGCCGCAGCAGGGTCAGCAGCTCCAGGCATCCGGCGATGCCGGACTTGTCGTCGGCACCGAGGATCGTCGAGCCGTCCGTGCGCACGACCCCGTCCGCCCCCACGAGCGGGACGATGCCGCGGTCGGTGCCCGCGGTGTCCATGTGCGTGGCGATCAGGACGACGCCGTCCCGGGTCCCGGGCAGCACCGCGACCAGGTTGCCGATCTCGTCCCGGGTGACCGTGCAGCCCAGGTCGGCGAACCGCCGTTCGAGCAGCTCTGCGACCTCGCGCTCCTGCCCGGTGGGGCTGTCGACCGCGACGAGCTCGAGGAACGTGCGCAGGAGGCGGTCCCTGTCGACCGCGTCGGTCAGGTCCATCGTCGAGCCTCCGTCCTGCACGTGGGCGTCCGCCCGTCCCGGGCGGGAGCACCGTCCCTCGCACATTCGCACCGCCTCAGCCGCCGGGCATCACCCGGGCGCCGATTTCCCCTAGGGGAGGCGGACCGGGCGCGGACTTCCCCTCGCCGCAGCGCCACGCGGGGGATGCCACCGCGCCCGGTCCGGGGGAGCCTGCCGTGGTGGGCGCCGACCGATCCACCGGACCTGGAGCCGCACGAGCCGCCTCGGACGGGCCGGCCCGCGGCTACCGCGTCGTGCTCCGCGGCGAGCTGGGCGACGGGTTCGAGGCGCTGTTCGAGGGCATGCGGCTGCGCAGGCGGGCCGGCATCACGGAGCTGACCGGCTCCTCGATCGACCAGGCGCGGCTCGCCCGGATCATCGAGCTGACGCAGGAGCTGGGCCTGGAGCTGATCGAGGTCGCCGCCGTCGAGCCGGCCGACGACGACGGAGCCGACGGGTGAGGGCGGTGCCGACCCACCGGTGCTGAGGGCGTCCCCGCTCGGCGTGCCGCGCGTGGGCCCGCGGGCTAGCCTCGGCACAGAACGGGACGAACCCGTCCCGCGACCTGCGCGGAGCGGCACCTCATGGCCTCCTCAGCCGACAGGCGACAGCCGACCACGGGCCACGACCCCACCGTGACGGGGGGACGACATCCCGTCGCCGAGGGTCGACGCCTGCACGTCGCGGCACCGCTCGGGGCGGGACGCGCCGCGAGCGAGCCGCCGGTGCTCGTCGCCACCAAGCTGTGCCCACCCCGGGTGCGTGCCGCCTGGGTCGAGCGCCCCGCGCTCCACCAGCGGCTCGACGCCGGGGCCGACAGGGGCCTGACGCTCGTGGCCGCGCCCGCCGGCTACGGCAAGACCACCCTGCTCGCGTCCTGGTACGCCTACGCGGCCGAGCACCGCCCGCTGGCCTGGCTGACGCTCGACGCCGGCGACAACGACCCCGTCGTCCTGTGGACCTACCTCGTCGAGGCGCTCGGGCGCGTGTGCAGCCGCATCGGGCCGAGCCTCACCGCATCTGCCGGTGCCGGACGGGTCGTGAGCCAGTCGCACCTGACCCGCCTGGTCAACGCCCTCGAGGACCAGCCCGGCCTCGCACTGGTGCTCGACGACGTCCACCTGCTGTCGGCCGGGCCCGCCCGGGACACCCTCACCTGGTTCGTCGAGCACGCGCCGGCCACGTTCCAGCTCGTGGTGGCCAGCCGCCGGGACCCCGAGCTGCCGCTGGCGAGGTTGCGCGCCCACGGCGACCTGGTCGAGCTGCGGGTGGACGACCTGCGCTTCACCCGCGAGGAGGCGGCCGCCCTGCTCAACGGGCACGAGGACCTCGACCTGAGCGTCGCGGACGTCGACCTGCTCGTCGACCGCACCGACGGCTGGCCCGCCGGGCTCACCCTGGCCGCCCTCTCGCTGCGGCGCCTGGGCGACCGGCACGGCTTCGTCGACCGCTTCGGCGCATCCCACCGGCACGTGCTCGACTTCCTGGAGACCGAGGCGCTGCACGCCCACGACCCGGCCGACCAGGAGCTGATGATCCGCTGCAGCGTCCTCGAGGAGCTGTCCGGCCCGCTGTGCGACGCGGTGCTGGGCACCACGGGATCCGACGAGCGGCTGCGCCGGCTCGCGCACGTGAACCTGTTCCTGCAGCCGCACGACGACGAGGGCGGCACCTACCGGTTCCACCCCCTGTTCGCCCAGCTGCTGCGCATGCACCTGCACCGCCGCGGGCCAGAGGTCGCCCGCGCGCTGCACCGACGCGCCTACGCCTGGCACCGCACGCACGGGCCGACCCGGTGCGCCGTCGACCACGCGATCGACGCCGGGCTGTTCCCGGAGGCGGCCGCACTCGTGCTCGGCTGCTGGGCCGAGCAGGCCAACATCGGCCGATGCGCGACGGTCCTCGGCTGGCTCTCACGCTTCCCCCGCGACCTGCTCGCCGCCGACGTGCGGCTGCTGCTCGTCCAGGCGTGGGCACTCTCGCTCGCAGGACGCCGCCAGGAGGCAGACGCCGTCCTGCGGGAGGTCGAGGCCCTCGGGACGCAGGATCCCGGACCGCTGCCCGACGGGTTCGGTTCGGTCGCGGCCAGCCTGCACACGCTGCGTGCGGTCTTCCCGTGGGGAGACGTCGCCGAGATGGACGCCCACGCGCGTCAGGCCGTCGCGCTCGAGGAACCCGACTCGCCGTGGCGAGCCATGGCGTGCTGGGCCCGCGGCACCGCGCTCTACCTGCGCGGGGCGCCCGAGGAGGCCGACCCGTGGCTTGCCGACGCGGTCGACCGCGGGGAGGCGGCCGGTCAGTGGCTCGCGCTCGCGGGTGCGCTCGGCTGCCGCTCGCTCGTGGCCGGACTGACCGGACGCCACCAGGACCAGGTCGAGCTGGCCGCCCGGGCCACGGACGTCGCGCACGCGCACGGGCTCGAGCCGGTCGCCGCCGCCGCGCTCCTGGCCTCGGGGGTCGCGCTCGCCGACGAGGCACGACCGCAGGAGGCCCTCGCCGTGCTCGAGCGGGCGGTGGTGGTGGCACGGTTCTGGGCGCAGCCGCTGCCCCTGGCCTCGGCGCTGCTGCACGAGGGCGCGGTGCTGCGCGCCCTGGGCCGGACCGCGCAGGCCGGGCAGGTGCTCGCGGAGGCCGACGGCGTGCTGGCGGACTGCCCCGACCCCGGGTTCCTCGCCGGTACCCGGCGCGCACGTGCCCTCTGGTCGACCTCTGCCGTGGCCCGCTCGCAGCGCGGGCGCGCCGCTCCAGCCGTGCCTCCGCTCACCCCCAGCGAGCTGCGGGTGCTCGCGCACCTGGACGGCCGGCTCACCGAGGCCGACATCGCCCGCGAGCTGTACGTCACGCACGCCACCGTGCACAGCCACACCAAGGCGATCTACCGCAAGCTCGGGGTGACGACGCGGGCCCAGGCGCTCGCCCGTGCGAGCGGCCTGGGCCTGCTGCCGTAGCCCGCGGGTGTGGCCCCCAGATGTGGCCCCCAGATGTGGCGGGGTGTCGCTGGTGGGCCTCACGCGTCCTTCGTGGCGGCGTCCTTGACGTGCTTCGCGCTGGCCGGGTCGACCTGCTCCTTCGTGACGGTGGTCGCGTGCGGCAGCGCCTTCTCGACCTGCTCGGCCCACTCGATCTCGAAGAGCGCGACGATGCCCGAGCTGTTCAGCGGCAGGACGTCCTCGACCTGCGCGGTGATCTCGGCCTTCGTGTGGTGCGAGAGCAGCCCCCCGACGCCCAGACCTGCCCCGGCGCCGACGAGCGCACCCGCCAGGATGCTCGGCGGGAAGATCAGCCCGACGACCGCGCCGCCGACCGCACCCCAGGCCGAGCCCTTCGCCGCCTGGTGCAGGTCGTCCTCGACGTGGATCTTCCCGTCGGTGCGCCGGCTGACGAGCAGCAGCCCGTCGACCGTGATGACGTCCTCCGACGCCAGCTGCTTGATCGCGTCCCAGTCGGTGCGTGCGGCGTCCGGGTCGGCGTAGGCGGCGACGTAGAGGGCGACGATGGCGTCGTCGGTGCTGGTCATGGCGGTCTCCTCCAGGGTGGTCGATACCACCGCATCGTCACCGCGGACCCGCCCTCGGATCATCACCTGCACGCCCACTTCCCCTAGGGGAGTTCGGGTGTGGCAGGCCGCCTCATCCGCCGGCCGGCACCTCCTGCGCCGGGCCGAAGCCGATCGCGAAGCCGCGAGCGTGCGCGCGTCCCGCTGCAGGGTCGGCCTCGATCAGGTACGCCGAGCCGAACTCGCGCTCCATCGACTGGTACTTGTCGATGGGGGCGGCGATGAGCAGCTGGAACCCGAAGGACTTCAGCGCCCGGATGGCCCGGCGGGTCACGTCGGGGTCGGACTTCACGAAGCCCTCGTCGACCATGACCGAGCCGAACATCGGCACCTCCTCGATGCCGCCGAGCTGGTAGCGCAGCGCGGCGCCGAGCGTGGCGGCGATCAGCTCCTGACCCTCCCCGCCCGAGGTCGCACCGACACCCTCGTAGACGCGCGCGGCGTCCTCGCCCCGGCGGTGCTCCTCGGCCGAGATCCGCACGTGCCGCTTGACGTCGAGCACGTCGCGCTGCCACTCCCGGTCGGCCGCGTCGGTCGAGTCGAGCCGGTCCATGAGCGCCGCGATGCGGCGGAACCGGCCTTCGAGCTCGGCATCGTCGAGGTCGTTGCCGACCGTGTGCTCGAGGATCGCGTCGATCTCGGCCTTGAAGGCCCGTGAGGCGGGCGGCTCGACGTCGCCGGTGACGATCTGCAGGTAGCCGTCGTGCCCGAACGGGACGGTGCGCAGCACGTCGTTGACCGGGCCGATCCGGTCGTCGATGACGAGGCGTTCGTCGCGCAGGGTCTGGATCAGCGAGGTCAGGCCCATGGTGTTGATGGAGTGCATGAGCTGACGCCACTGCGCGAGGGCGGCCGGAAGGTCGTCTGCCTGCAGCCCGGCCAGCAGCTCCAGGTAGGCCGGTGCGGTCTCCACGTCCCGGGTGAGCGTGCCCGCCTCGTCCGGCCAGGTGCGCAGGAAGTCGGCGAGCAGGCTGCCGATCGCCGCGCGTGCGGTGCCGCCCGCGCTGTCGGCGGCCTGCACTCGGGTCTCGAGCGCCTGCTGCATCGCGGTGCGCAGCCGGGCGACGGACTCGAGGGTGGGCTCGGGGTCGCACTGGCGGGCCAGTGCGGTCAGGGTGTCGAGGCGCTCACCCTCGGGCGGGCTGACCTGGTCCAGCCGGGCGCCGATGCGATCCTCCTCGGAGACCCGCTGACCCCACGCCTTCTCGGCGCGGGTGGCGGCCTCACGGGCGGTGCGGGCCTGGTGGTTCGCCTCGTCGCGTGCCTCGACGAGCGTGCCGATCTCCGTCTCGAGCGAGCTTCGGCCGTCGCCGGCCAGGGCCGCCTCGCGGCGCCGGGTGGCGGCGGCGATCTGTGACTCCACGTGCGTGGTGTCCACGTCCGCCCATGCCGTCGCGGCGATACCGGCCCAGGCCTCCCGGCGGGTGCGGGCGTGCTCGCGTGCGGCGTCGGCGTCGTCGCGTGCCCGCTCGAGCTCGACGAGGTCGCCCTCGCGTGCGGAGAGGGTCTCGTGGAGCTCGCGGACCGTGTCGGCGTTGTCGAAGCCGATGACCTTGTCGCGGCGCACGTCGGCCCGGTCGTCCTTCTCGTGCAGCCCGGCGCGGTGCTTGACCTGCCCGTGCACGGTGACGGCCTCGCGCAGCACGGCCATCTCGGTGGCGTCCTGCACGCAGCGGTGCGAGAACCGGCGCACGAGCTGGTCGCGCAGCCACGGGGCGAACGGGCTGTCGGCGACGACGACCTTGGCGGCCATCGTTCCCGGCGCCGGTGCGGCGGCCTCGACGGGGGCCTCGGTGCGCACCGGGGTGTACCGGACGCGGGCGCGCAGGTCGTGCGCGTCGACGAAGCGGGCGACCGCCGGGTAGTGGGCCTGGTCGACGAGCAGGCCCAGCCCGAACCCGCCGAGCAGCCGCTCGGCGGCGGTCCGCCACTGCTCCTCGTCGCCGGCGACGTCCAGCAGCTCCCCGACGAACGGCAGCTCGTCCTCCTCGAGGCCGACGCCCTCGGCGATGGTCGCGCGCACGGCCAGGGCTGCCGCCGGGATGTTCGATCGGCGACCCTCGTAGGAGCGCAGCTCCTCGCGCAGGGCGCGGATCGCGCGCTTGGCCTCCTCGGCGGCGGCGATCCGGGAGTGCAGGTCGGCTCGCACGTCCGGGTCGTCGCCCGCGGTGCCGTCGGTGTGCTCACGGGCCTGGGCCTGCGTGGCGGCGAGGCCGGCCGCGTCGGTGGGCAGCGGCACGTCGACGCTCGCGCACCAGCGCGCCAGCCGGGTGCGCCGTTCGGCCAGGGGCGCCAGCTCGGCCTGCGCGGAACGCAGCTCGGCGTCGATGGCGCCCAGCAGGTCGCCGCCGGTGCTGCGACGCTGCTCCTCGAGCGTGGTGATGCGTGCCGCGAGCTCCTCGTACCGGCCGCGGGCGTCCTCGTGCGCCGCGACCTGCCGGCGGTGCTCGGCCTGCTCGAGGCGGGCACGGGCTCCCAGCAGGTCCTTGTGCAGGCCGAGGACGTACGCCTCGAGGGGGCTCGTGCCGTCCTCCTCGCGGACCAGCACACGCAGCTCGCGCGCCTGCTCGCCGGCGGCCCGGTAGGCCTCCCACAGGTCCGGCAAGGGGGCGAGCAGGGTGATCTGGTCGCGCGCGCGGACCATCTCCTCGTACCCGTTGCGCAGGCTGAGGAACTGCTCGACGGCCGCGTCGCGGCGGGTGGCCACCTTCGAGTCGTCCAGCACGAACCGCTTGAACGTCTCGTCGATGTTGTGCACGCCCTTGCTCGACTGCGCCTTGTGCAGCAGCCGGATGGCCTTGCCGGTGTCGCCGTCCTGCCCCCGGATGCCCACCAGCGCCGACAGGCGGGCCACGTAGCGGCCGTACTCGTTGCCGAAGGTGCTCACCTGCGGCAGTGCCCGACGGACCGCGTCCTGGCGCATCGCCTGGGCGGCGGCCGGTTCGAGGTCGCGCACGTCCAGGTCGCCCTCGGCGAGCATCAGGGCGTGCGTGATGTCGGAGTCCGAGGCGGCGGCACGCGTCAGGTGCATGGCCCGGCACGCGGTGACGGTCTTGGCGGCCTTGTTGCGCCAGGTCAGCGCGACGGCGCTCCACGTGGTGCCCTCACGCAGGTAGATCGCGCGGCTGCCTCGCGTGGCGTCCCGGCGCGAACCGGACTTGCCGCGCGCGTAGGAGTAGAAGGTGCGCTCCTTGGAGCCGACGGCGTCGTCGTGCGCGGCCGCGTTGAACGTCACGGAACGGTCCATGAGGACGCAGATCATCGCGTCCAGCAGGGTCGACTTGCCGGCGCCGGACGGGCCGGTGACCAGGGTGCCGTCGCGGTGCACGTCGATGACGTGGTGCCCGTGGAACGGGCCCCAGTTGACCAGCTGGATGCGTTCGAGCCGGAACTGGGCGATCGCGGGGTCGAAACCTTCCATGGGCTCGCTCACGCGTCGTCGTCCTGTCCCTCGTCCTGCGTGTCGTCGGCGTCGTCGGTGTCCGCAGCCTCGGTGTCCGCAGCCTCGTCGTCCTCGGCACCGCCGTCGGTGGCGCCGGCGGCCAGCTCCTCGAACGCCGCCGTCATCGCGTCGACCTTCTCGGCCGTCATCAGCGCGTGGATGACCCCGGACACCCGGTACCGCCCGTCGCTGACGGGCACGAGGATGCCCTTCTCGCGCACGGTCGTGATGGCCGCCTCGCACCGCTTGCGGAACGAGGCGGGGTTCTGGTCGTCGACGTCCTTCCACACCTCGAGGTGGTCGAGCAGCTCCAGGTGCTCCACGACGACGTCGTGCCCCTCGACGGCCCCGCGGTCGTACTCCTGGCGCAGGTGCAGCAGCAGCACGGCCGCGGCCAGGGTCAGGGGCTTCTCCTTGCGCAGCAGCACGGGCACCTCGTCGTCCAGCTCGAGCTGCACGGTGAACGCGACCTGCCGACGGCGGTCGATGACCAGGTCCAGGTAGATGTCGTGCAGGCGCGAGCGCAGCACCTGCTCGTGGCGCAGCACGCGGTTCCAGAGCGAGGGGTTGCGCACGCCGTCGACGAACCGGGTCGCCAGCACGCGTACGAGCGTGCCGCGCACCTCGGCCGGCAGCAGACCCTCGTCGCCCTCGAACAGCGGCTCGGTGAGCAGCTCGGCCGCAGCGGCGTCCCGCGCGGTCCCCGTCGACGCGGTGCTGCCGGAGGGCGTGCGGCCGCCGGCCGTGCCGTCGGTCGCCGTGCCGTTGTTCGCCGTGCCGTCGGTCGCCGTGCCGGTGTCGGCAGTGCCTGTGGCGGTCGGGTTCACGCGGTGACCTCCTGCGGGGTCGGTGTCGTGGGTCGGGCCGGGAACACGCCCCACGGCACCGCGCACACCACGCGCGAGCCGTCGGGCCGGACGGCCTCGAGTCGGTCGGTGGTGTCGTCGAGGAACGTGGCGCCGCCGGCGACGGCCACGTGCAGCAGCCCCAGCACGTTCTTGGGGCGACGGTGCTCGGGGGAGACCTGCGCCCACACGTCACCCAGGTTCGGGCGCCCCACGTCGTGCCGGGTGGTGGCCACGTCCAGGGCGCGGCGCAGCTCGTCCAGCGCCGGGCCGCCGAGCTCGCGCATCTGCTCGGGCGTCAGGCTGGCCACCTCGCCCCAGTCGTCCTCGCTCAGCCCGGCGGGGCGTTCGCGCAGGCGCGGGTCGGTCAGCTGCAGCTGGGTGATCGACTGGATGTCGGGCAGCTGCGCGCCCAGCTGCACGTCGACGGCCACCGGTCGCCCCCGGCGACCGAACAGCGCGTGCGCGGCCGCCTGGGCGCGTGCCACCCGCGTGCGCACCTCGCGGTCACCGTCGGACTGGTTCTGCACGAAACGCTCCAGCGACTGGCTCAGCCGCCGGTACGTCTCCTGCACGTCCTCGGCGCTGTCGACCAGCATGCGCGGCAGGGCGCGCAGGGCCCGGCGCTGCTCGGCCGTGAGCTCCTCGGCGAAGTCCTGACGCAGCAGCTCGTCGATGTCCTTGCGCAGCGCCGCCTGCTCGCGGTGGTTGCCCCACAGGCGCATGAGCCCGCGGAACGCCCGGCCCTCGTCGGACGCCTCGAGCAGGTCGTGGTCGGCGAAGAACGCCTGCAACGCCTCGCCCCGGCTCGTGTCGGACTCCTGCGCCTCCCCGACGAACCGTCGGTGCATCGCGTACACCGAGTCCGCGACCCGCTTGAAGTCCGCGGGTAGGTGCCGGGCCAGGTCCATGACCCCGGCGAGCTGCTCGTGCAGCCGGGCCGGGGGAGTGACCGGCACGTGCCCGTCGAGCAGGGCCGCCCGCTGGGCCTCCAGCGCCGCGATCTGCCGGTCCAGGCGGTCCACCCGCGCCTGCGGGTCCGGGTCGGCCTCGTCGGCCAGCCGTGCCACCGCGTCGAGGATCTGCTTGAGCCGCGACTCCGAGACGGTCGAGCGGCGGTCCACCAGCCGGTCGGAGAACGCCAGCACGTCCAGCGTCGCGGCCGTCAACGAGTACTTCTCCACCTGGTCGACCAGCGCCCGGTTGATCCACTGCCGCGCGACCCACGTGTGGCAGTAGTCCCGTGCGCTCATCGTGCCGTCCAACGAGTCGTCGCCCAGCGTCCGCAGCCGGGACAGCTCGACGTCGACGACCTCGTGGAACTGGGCGACCTCCACCGGCCCGTCGACGAGGTGCTCGGCGAGGACCGCCATGACCCACGCGAACGAGTGCGCCCGCAGCAGCGTCATCTCCGGACGGGCCTTCGCCTGCTCGAACCGTGCGAGCCGACCGGCGGCTCGCGAGGAAGGAGGCGTCAACGTACGGGTCCGCTCTGTCTGGGGCCGGCTGCCGGGCCGGGTGGTGGTGCGGGGTGCGCGCAGACTGTACCCGGACCCTCAGTCGTTCACCGTGATCGTCACCTGGTGCCACCCCGTCGCGCCGTCCGGAGCCACGTCCGCCGGCTCGCCCGTCTGCGCCCCCGCGACCGGGTCCGTGGCCCGCACCCGCAGGACGTGCTCACCCGCGGTGGCCTCCCACCGGAACGACCACTGCCGCCAGGTGTCCACCGAGATCTCCTCCGCGAGCACCGCCGGCTGCCACGGACCGTCGTCGACCTGCACCTGCACACCCGTGATCCCGGTGTGCTGCGCCCACGCCGTCCCACCCACGTCGAGGGGACCCGCCGCGACCCGGGCGCCCGAGCGCGGCACCTCGATCCGCGAGGACGTCTTCACCGGCCCCCGCGCCGACCAGCCGCGGGTCGTCCAGTACGCCTCCTGGTCCGCGAACCGCGTGACCTCCAGCTCGGCCACCCACTTCGTCGCCGACACGTACCCGTACAGGCCCGGCACGACCATCCGCACCGGGAACCCGTGCTCCACCGGCAACGGCTCACCGTTCATCCCCACCGCCAGCAACGCGTCCCGGTCGTCCAGCAGCACCGGCAGCGGCGTCGAGGCGGTGAACCCGTCCACGCTGCGCGAGAGCACCATGTCCGCCCCCGGCAACGGGCGCGCCCGGGCCAGCACCTCCCGCACGGGCAGCCCCAACCACCGCGCGTTACCCACCAGGTCCCCACCCACCGGGTTCGACACGCACGCCAACGTCACGAACGCCTCCACCAGGTCCGCGCCCACGAGCTCGTCGAACCCGAGCACGACCTCCTGCTCGACCATCCCGTGCACCCGCAACGACCACGTCGCCGGATCCACCTGCGGCACCGTGAACGCCGTGTCGATCCGGTAGAAGTCCCCGTTCGCCGTCACCACGTCCACCACCCCCGCCACCGGCGACTGCGCCCCGACCGGAACAGGAGCCGCTGAGCGCGTCGCCCGGGGGAGCACCAGCACCGCCCGTGCCGCCGACACCGTGCGACGGGCCCCACCCGCCACCGCACCGACCACACCCGCCACAGCAGCCCCGGCCGTCAAACCGGCGACCAGCCGCAAGAACCCCCGACGATCGGGCTCCGCCACGACCGGCGTCGACCCGGTGCCGGCCGCGACCCGCGCCGAACGAGCCGTCCGGGCGCTCGCAGCCGCCTCGGCCGACCGCAGGGACCGGACCAGCACGCTCAACGCCACCGCACCCGCCGCCGCACCCACCAGGCTCGGCAGCCCGGCACCCGCCGTCGCACCCGGCCGCGACCACGCCGCCGCAGCCCCGACCGCACCGAGCAGGAGCACCGCCGCCGTCCCCGCCGGCGGCCGTCGCACGGCCAGCACCCCCGTCGCCCCGGCCAGCACCCCGATCACCACCACCATGCCCACCAGCAGCGCCGACTTGTCGTGCACGCCGAACAGCCCGACCGCCAGGTCCTTCAACCACGCCGGCGTCAGGTCGATGAACGCGTCCCCGACCGCCCCCAGAGGTGCACCGCCCGGGTCCACGAGCGCAGCCACCAGCTGCGCCACGCCCAACGTCACCGCCGCCGCGACCACCCCGGCCGACGCACCCCACACCCACCCCGGGCCCCGACGACCCGAGGGCACGAGCGTGCCCTCGGAGGAACCCTCGCCGGCCGGTCCTGCCGTACGTGCGCGCTGCATGCCCCGAGCCTGACCCCCCGGCACGTCCGTGTCACGACCCCACGTCCGCACACCGGCGGCCGACGCCCCCGTCCGCCGCCGCTAGGGTCGTGACCGACGGCGTCGTCCCCCTGCACGCCCGATCCGCCCCTCGAACGGAGATGTGCGCATGAGCGTGCGCCTCGGCGTCCTCGGCGCCGCCAAGATCCTGCAGACCGCCGTCATCGACCCCGCCCGCGACGTCCCCGACCTCACCGTCACCGCCATCGCCGCCCGCGACCTGGACCGTGCCACCGCCCTGGCCGCCCAGCACGGCATCCCGCGCGTCCTGGCCGACTACGACACCCTGCTCGCCGACCCCGACGTCGACGCGATCTACATCCCCACCCCCGCCTCCCTGCACGGCCTGTGGACCGCCCGCGCCCTCGCCGCGGGCAAGCACGTCCTGTGCGAGAAGCCCTTCACCGCCAACGCCGACGAAGCCGCGCGGATCGCCGCGCTCGCGGACGGCACGGGGCTGGTCGTCATGGAGGCGATGCACGCCCAGCACCACCCCGCGTGGGCACGCGTGCGCGAGCTGCTCGACCAGGGCGTGATCGGTGAGCCGCGCACCGCCGAGGCGACCTTCCTCGTCGACATCGCCGACCGCGGCGACATCCGCTGGCAGCAGGCCCTGGGCGGCGGTGCCCTCATGGACCTGGGCGTGTACCCGCTGCGGTTCCTGCAGACGGTCTTCGGCACCCCGGTCGTGCGTGCGGCGAGCGCGGTCGAGGTCGACGGTGTCGATGGCTCGATCACCGTGCGGCTGGACCTGCCCGGCGGTGTCGACGGCACGGTGCGCGCCAGCATGGTGCAGGACCAGCCCGAGGCCGAGGCCACGATCGTGGGCACCACGGGCACGCTGCGCGTCCACCTGCCGTACCACCCGCAGATGGGCGGCCACCTGGTCGTCGAGACGGCCGACGGGCGCACCCAGGAGCAGCTCGACCCCACGCCGACCTACGTCTTCATGCTGCGTGCGTTCGCCGAGGCGGTGCTGCACGGCGGACCGGTCGTCACCGATCCTGCCGAGGCGGTGCGTTCGATGCGCGTGGTCGACGCGGCGGACGTCGCTGCCGGCTTGTCACCCCGGCAGCCCGTGGAAGGCTGATCACCATCGGCGGTGCGCTCGCCGGGCTGCGCCCCGTATCTTCCCGTCGGCCCGCGGCTCCTCCGGGTGAAGGCCCGATCTGTGTAGCCACGACGTTGGACGTGCCCGGGGGTGACCGATGGGCTCGAGCTCCGACCCCGGCGGAGGCGGCCGGGACACCCGCCGTGCGCGCGCCCCGAGCCGCTCCGCCCGGGGGCTGCTGGTCGCAGGCCTGATCGTCTGGTCGACGGTCGGGCTGGTGGCCGGCTGCGGTCCGTCCGGGTCGCCGGCCCCGACCTCGGTCCCGACGCCGGCACTGCCGTCGCCCTCGCCGAGCAGGTCAGGCGTCGCCCCGGACGACCTCGACCCCGAGGAGCTGCTCCCGGAGGGGCCGTCGCAGGAGCCCACGGTCGAGGTCGCCCCCGATCTCGAGGCGTTCCTCGCGCAGTGCCTGGCCGGCGGCGACATCTGGGGGCAGGGGCGCCTCGACTACCCGTTGCGGCTCGACGTCGAGCTCGGCGACTCCGCCCCCTACGTGGTCGCTCTGGACATGAACGACGTGCCCGCGCCCCCGCAAGCCCACGTACCGGGCCCCTCGCCCACGTCCGTCGACGTCTTCGCCCGGTGCGGCATCGCGGCCAGGCTCACGCCCCTCGGAGACGGTCTCGACGTCGGCGACCAGGAGTGGCGGACACGCACGCTCACGCCGTCGGGCGTCGTCACGTGGACCTGGGCGGTGGGGGCCAGCACGACGAACGCCGGCGACGTCCGACTCGAGATCCGCCCTGCCGTGTCCGTCGACGCCGGCGCGCTGCTCGATGCCCAGCCCGATGCCCGGCTCGAGACGCAGCTGGGTGAGCAGGTCGGCGGGCAGGACACCGAGGTGCTGGAGTACGTCACGGCTGTCGACGTCCACACCCCGCTCGTCCGTCGCGCCGGTGACTGGTGGGCCGCGAGCTGGGACACGATCGTGATGATCACGGTCGCCGCCGGTGCCGCGGTGACAGGCGTGCTCGCCTGGTGGCGCCGGAACTTCCGGTCGAAGGCTGCCCCGGGGCCGGCCCGCAGGCACCGGGCGCCGCCCGGCCCGTGACGGTGCACCCGTCGACACCCGTCGGCACCTGACCGATCGCCTGGTCCCGGCGCTCGACCTCAGAGCCCCGCGCGGCTCAGTCGCGGCCCGTGGAACCCGACGACGTCGCGTGGGGGAGAGGTTCGCGGGGCAGGGGTGTGAGGGGGAGTGCCCCGAGGGGGTACGGCGCCAGGTCGACCGCAGGTGTCAGCACTGCCGTGGCCGACCGGACCGCGTCGAGCACCGCGGCCTGGACCGCGTGCGCCGAGGCCGCCTGGATGGCCAGCAGCACGTCCCGCACGGGCCGCGGGTCGCCCGTGCCGTCGTCGCCCGGCAGGACGACCGCCCCGGTGGCGAGCGCGAAGACCGTGTCGCCGTCGGCGAGCGTGTGCGTCGGGTCGAGAGCACGAGCCAGTCCGTCGTGACCGGCCGAGGCCGTGCGGTGCAGCTGTCCGCCGCTGAGCCGGGCGTCGGTCGCGACCACGACCAGGACGGTGTTCAGCGGTGGGGCCACCTGCCCGTCGACCCGTGGCGGCAGGTCGGCGACAGCACCGGCTACCACCGGGGTGCCGAAGGCGTTCACCACGACCAGCGCGCCGACGACCACCTCCCCGTCGGTGACGGGCACCCGCACCGAGGCGGTGCCCACACCGCCCTTGAACGCCTCGTTCACCACCGTCGCACCCGTGCCCGCGCCGACCGTCCCGCGGGCGACCGGGCCACCCGAGCCCGAGGCCCCGGCGGCGAGCGCCGCCTCGTACCCCATCTCCAGGGTGGGGTGGGCACCGAAGTCGCCCCCACGACCCAGGTCGTAGACCGCAGCGGCCGGGACGACCGGCACCACCTGGTGGGGCAGCGGACCGACAGGGTGCCCGAGCCCCTGCTGCGCGCACCACCGTTGCACGCCCGCGGCCGCCACCAACCCGTACGCGCTCCCGCCGGTGAGCACGAGCGCATGCGGGTACGGCGCGGCGGCACCCACCGCCAGCGCGTCCGTCTCGTGCGTCCCCGGTGCCCCGCCGCGCACGTCCACGGCACCCAACGTCCCGGGAGGCGGCAGCACCACGGTCACGCCCGTGAGCCACCCGTCCCCGATCCGGGTGCTGTGCCCGACCCGGATCCCCGCGACGTCCGTGATCGACCCGACCTCGCTCACGAGCCCACCACGCCCACCCGCTCCGCCGGTGCCACACCCGCCAGGCCCAGCGCGCGCACCGCCTCGAACCCCACGTCCAGGTCCTCCAAGATGTCGTCGAGATCCTCGATCCCGACCGACAACCGCACGAACCCCGGCGTGATCCCTGCCTGCAGCTGCTCGGCCGCACTCAGCTGCCCGTGCGTCGTGCTCGCCGGATGGATCACCAACGACCGCACGTCACCGATGTTCGCCACGTGCGAGTGCAGACGCAGCGCCGAGACGAACGCCCTGCCCGCCCGCTCACCACCGGGCAGCTCCAGGCCCACGATCGCGCCCGGCCCCCGGGGGGTGTACCTGCGGGCCAACGCCGCCCACGGCGACCCCGGCAGGCCCGAGTACGTCACCGAGGCCACGTCCGGGCGGGCATCGAGCCACCGCGCGACCGCCCCGGCGTTGGCCACGTGCCGCTCCATCCGCAACGACAGCGTCTCCAACCCCTGCGCCACCAGGAACGCCGTGAAGGGCGCCACCGCCGCCCCGATGTCGTGCGCCTGCTCCAGGCGCGCCTTGACGATGAACGACAGGTCGACCCCGTCCACGCCCAACCACCCCGACGCCCCGAAGTCCCGGGCGATCACCAGGTCGCCGTACCCCGGCACCGGCGACGTGAAGTCCGGCCACCGCTGCGGGTCCGCCCCGTAGTCGAACCGCCCCGCATCCACGATCGACCCCGCCAGCGCAGCCCCGTGCCCGGCCAGGAACTTGCTCGCCGAGTGCACCACGACATCGGCGCCCCACTCGATCGGCCGCACCAGGTACGGCGTCCCGACCGTGTTGTCGACCACCAGGGGCACCCCCGCCCGGTGCGCCACCGCCGCGACCGCCTCGATGTCGAGCACGTCACCGCGCGGGTTCGGCAACGACTCCGCGAAGAACGCCTTCGTACGCGGCCGCACCGCGCGCGCCCACGCCGCCGGATCGCCCGGGTCGTCGACGAACGTCGTCGTGATGCCCCGCTTGCGCAGGTTCTGCGCGAACAACGTCCGGGTCCCCCCGTACAGGCTCGGGCTCGAGACCAGATGGTCACCGGCATGCGCCAACGTCAGGACCGTGTAGACGACCGCCGCCTGACCCGACGCCACCAGCAGGCCGGCCGCACCACCCTCCAACGCCGTGATGCGCTCCTCCACGGCCGCCTGCGTCGGGTTGTTCAGCCTGCCGTACGTGAAGCCGTCCTGCGTCCCCGCGAACCGACCCGCCGCAGCGTCCGCATCAGGGAACACGTACGCCGTCGTCTGATGGATCGGCAACGCACGCGAGCCCGTCACCGGGTCCGGCACCTGACCGGCATGCACCTGCGTCGTCGTGAACCCCCACCCCGAGCTCAACCCGCACGACCCACGGTCGCCAGGCCCCGCTCGTCGCGAGGACCCACCCCGCCCGCAGCCCGATCCGCAGCCCGTTCCACCGCCGGAACCTCCACCGGATCCGCCGCGTCCGCGCCGACCGTCAGGAACGCGCGCAGCGCCGCCAGCTCGGCCGGGTCCAACCCGTGCGCGACCAGGTACCCGTGCACCGAACCCCACCGCCGCTCCACCTCGACCAGCGCCTCCTCGAGGACCCGCGGCGGCGACCCGCCCAGCAGCTCGACCCGATCACCCAGACCCGCACCGTGATGCGCCTCCAGCTCCGCGACCCGCCGCTCCAGCCACGCACCCGCCAGCAGGTCCTGCGTCACCGCGTAGTCCGCCACCACCGTCGCGCGATCCACACCGACCGCCGCCAGCGCGAGCGCCACCGTCAACCCCGTCCGGTCCTTGCCCGCCGTGCAGTGCACCAGCACCGGCGACGACCCCGACGCCACCACCCGCACCGCCTCGGCCAACGACTCCCCGCGCTCACCCAGCAGGTGCGCGTACAAGCCCGGCAGGCTCACCCCCGCAGCCACCAACGACTCCGCCGACCCCCCAAACAACGGCACGTCCACCACGTCCAGACCCGCCGCCCGGAACGGCGAGGGCACCTCGGCCCGCTCCGCCGCGTCCCGCAGGTCCACCACCCGCCGCACTCCCAGAGCGAGGATCCCCTCGGCCTCCCGGCGCCCCGCACCGGCCGGCAGATCGGCCCGCAGCAACCGACGCCACCGCGTCACCCGCCCCGCACGTCCCGCACCCTCGGCACGTCCGGCCCGGTACCCGCCCACGTCCCGCAGGTTCACGAACGAGCCCGCACGCAGCACCCGCTCCTCACCGGCCCGGACCACCCGAGCGTCGCCGCCCTCCGCGATGCCCATGGACGACCGCCACCCGTCTGCTCGGAGCCCGCACGCCGGACCGTGGCACGCGACGCTAGCCCCGCCCCCCGCACCACCCAGCCGCAGGTCACGACCGCGAGACGACGTAAACCGCCCCCCGAGCACGCGCTGCTATACCTGCACCCCCACCCACCCGAACCCCGCACCCGGAGACCCGATGACCCACGACACGCACCACCACCTCGCCGCCGAAGCCGCCGACCTCGGCCTGCACGCACCCCTCCCGGCCCTCCGCAGGGTCACCACCCCCACCCCCGACGGCCGGATCAGCGCCCTCGCCTGGCACGACGAACCCGCCCGCGTCGTCCTCCTGCACGGCGCAGCCCTCAACGCCCACACCTGGGACGGCACCCTGCTGCACTGGGACGTCCCCGCGCTCGCGGTCGACCTGCCCGGCCACGGCGAGTCCGACTGGCGCACCGACGGCGACTACCGGCCGACGACCCTGGCACCCGCCCTCCTGGACGCGCTGCGGACGTGGCAGTCCGAGGGGCTCCTCGCTGAGCGTCCCGTGCTCGTCGGGCAGTCCCTGGGTGGTCTGACCGCCGTGCGGGTCGCGGCAGGGCTGCCGAGCAGGCGGGTCGTCCTCGTCGACATCCTCCCCGTGCCCCCGGGCGCGGCCGTCGAGGTCGCGCAGTTCCTCGCCGGACCGACGAGCTTCGCCTCACGCGAGGAGATCGTCGAACGTGCCCTGGCGTTCGGGCTGGGCGGGTCCCGCAGCCGTCTGGCGCGCGCCGTCGAGCTCAACACCCGGATCGCACCGGACGGCTCCGTCGTGTGGAAGCACCACCTGGCCACGCTCGGCCCCGCGGCGATCCCCGACCTGGACGTGCCCGGCTCGTGGGCCGCGATCGGCGCGCTCGAGAGCCCGCTGGACCTCGTGCTCGCCTCCCGCAGCCTGGTCGGGCAGGCCTCGGTGGACGAGCTCGCCCGCCTGCGCCCGCAGGCCCGGGTGCTGCGCGTGGGGGCCGGGCACAACGTCCAGGAGGACGCCCCGCGCGCGCTGGCCGAGGTGTTGGTGCAGGTCGCGGGCGCGGATGTTTCGTAACAACGGTTCGGCTGACAGGCGCACCGCTGCGCTGCGTCGACCGGCAGGCTTCGATGCACCCATGCCCACCCGACCGAACGTGACCGGCCAGGACCGTGCCCCCGTGGCCGCGCGCCTGTGTCCCGTCGCGCTCGTCGGCGGCCCGCGATGTCGCAGGACGTCGTCCGGCGCCTGACGCGCCCGTCCCGCGGTCGTGCGCGGCGACCGGTCCTGCGACGACCGGTCCCGGAGCGCCGTGGACCGCACCGGTCGAGCGCCGTGCGCTCGCGCCGCGCCCTCGGATCGGCCGTGCTCGCCGGCCGTCCGCTGCCGCGCCCCTGCCGGACCTCGACGCTCGCCGCGAGCCTGCGTGCCCCGGCACGGCCCCGACGAGCGCCGGGCCGAGGCCGCCGTACGCAGCGGTCGCGGGCACTCCGGCGCCGCTGCCTCCCTCTGTCTCGCCTCAGCCATCCCTCTGCCCTGCCTCCCGAGAGGAGCTCTCATGAGCACCGCACCCGACCCGAGCACCGCACCCGACCCTGGCACCGCACCCGACCCGAGCACGGAGCCCGAGCAGGTCCCCGCCCCCGAGCAGGCGGCAGCACCCGTGCTCGTCGACCGGCGCGCGCAGAACAGGCGCCGCAACACCTGGATCGGTGCGGCAGCAGCCGGTGTCGCGGCCGCGGTCGTCGCCGGGGTCGTGCTCACGGCGACGCGCGGCGCCGAGCCGGCCGCGGCCGGTGACGACGCGGCGGGCGGGGCCACCTCCACGCTGACGGTCGGTCTGACGCTCGAGCCGACGAACCTCGACATCCGCACCACCTCGGGCGTCGCGCTCGACCAGGTGCTCATCGACAACGTCTACGAGGGCCTGCTGTCCCGGACCGCCGACGGCACGGTGGGCCCGGGGCTCGCCACCGAGTGGACCGTGTCCGAGGACGCCACCACGTACACCTTCACGCTCGCCGCGGGGGCGACGTTCTCCAACGGTGACGCGCTGACCTCGCAGGACGTGGTGTGGTCGCTCGACGACCTCGTCACGTCCGAAGGTGTCGACTCCGCCCTGCTCGCCCCGGTCGCGGACGTCACGGCGCCCGACGACACGACGGTCGTGATCACGCTCAACGCCCCTGATCCCGACCTGGAGTGGGCGCTGTCCGGCCGCGCCGGTCTCGTCCTGGACGCCGACGCGACCAACGACCGGCAGACCACGGCGATCGGTTCCGGGCCCTTCCTCCTGGACTCGTGGAAGCAGGGTGACTCGCTGACCCTCGTGGCGAACCCCGACTACTGGGGCTCCGCGCCCGCAGGTGTGGGGACCGTCGTCTTCCGCTACCTGACCGACACCAACGCGGCGATCAACGCGCTCGACTCCGGTGACCTCGACGTGCTCGCGCCCATCGACGCGATCCTCGCCGAGCAGGTGACCAGGGACGACGTCGAGCTGGTCGAGGGCGACGCGACCGACAAGTTCGTGCTCGCGTTCAACAACGCGGTCGCCCCGCTCGACGCCCTGCGGGTCCGCCAGGCCATCCGCTCCGCGATCGACCACCCCGCGCTCGTCGAGGCCCGCGGTGGCGTCGACGCCCTGCTCGGCGGTCCGATCGCCCCGGGAGATCCCGGGTACGAGGACCTCACCGACCTCTACCCGCACGACGTCGCCAAGGCGAAGGACCTGCTCGCCCAGGCCGGCTACGCCGACGGGCTCGACCTCACGCTCACGATCCCGTCGTTCTACGGCACGACGCTGGCCGACCTGCTCACCTCGCAGCTGGCCGAGGCGGGCATCACGCTGACCGTCGAGAGCGTGGAGTTCAGCACCTGGCTCGAGGACGTCTACACGAACAAGGACTACCAGCTGAGCATCGTCGACCACGCCGAGAGCCACGACTTCGCCAGCTGGGCCGACCCGACCTACTACTTCGCCTACGACAACGCCCAGGTCCAGGACCTCGTCGCCCAGGCGTCGGTGGCGACCTCGACGGATGCGGCTGACGACCTGCTCGCGCAGGCCGCGCGGATCGTCTCCCAGGACGCCGCCGCCGACTGGCTGACGAACTTCCGCACGCTGACCGCCGTGGCCGACTCCGTCCACGGGTTCCCCACCGACGCCATCAACTCCCGGCTCGACGTCACCGGCGTGACCGTGGACCAGGCCTGACCTGTGGCCCTCTACGTCCTGCGCCGGCTCGGGCTCTTCGTCCTCGGGCTGCTCGTCACCAGCGCGATCGTGTTCGGCGTGCTGCGCGTGCTGCCCGGGGACGTCGCCCAGGTCATCGGAGGCGTCAAGGCCACACCCGAGCAGATCGACGCGATCCGCGAGGCGTACGGACTGGACCAGCCCCTGCTCAGCCAGTACCTGCACTGGCTGGGCGGGCTGGTCCGGTTCGACCTCGGGGACTCGCTGCTCACGGGCACCCCCATCGGCTCCGAGCTCGCGGAGAAGCTGTCGGTGACCATCCCGCTGTGCGTGCTCGGCCTGAGCGTCGCGATCCTGCTCGGCGTCCCGCTCGGTGTCTGGTCCGGGCTGCGCCACCGGCGTGCCTCCGGGGTCGCCGTCAGTGCCGGCGCGCAGGCGGTCGCCGCGGTCCCCGTCCTGTGGGCGGGTCTGCTGCTGGTAGTGCTGCTCGGCAAGGGCGTCGGGCTCGTCCCCGTGCTGCCCAGCCAGGGGTTCCCCCGCGACGGCTGGGCGCAGCCCGGCGCCGCGCTGTCCGCCCTGATCCTGCCCGCCCTCACCATCGGCATCGTCGAGGGTGCCGTCATCCTGCGCTTCGTCCGCTCGGCGATCCTCGAGGCCCTCCCGCAGGAGTACATCCGGACGGCCGCCGCCAAGGGCCTGACCCGCACCCAGGCCGTCCTGCGGCACGGGCTGCCCAACGCCTCGCTCGCCGTGCTGTCCGTCATCGCCCTGCAGGCGGCCTCCCTGGTCACGGGCGCGGTCCTCGTCGAGGCGCTGTTCGCCCTGCCCGGCATGGGTCGCATGCTGGCCGACGACGTGGGCCAGCGGGACCTGGTCAAGGTGCAGAGCGAGGTCCTGCTGCTCACCGGGCTCGTCCTGCTCATCGGGCTCCTCGTCGACGTCACGCACCGCGTCATCGACCCCCGTCAGCGCAGGGCCGCCGCATGAGGCTCCTGCGCGCGCTCCTGCGCCGGCCCGGCGGCGCCTTCGGCCTCACGGTCGTGGTCGCCGTGCTCCTGGCCGCCGCGCTCTCGCTCGTGTGGACACCCCACCCGCTCCTGGCCGCCGACGCCTCCGCGGCCTGGCAGGGTCCCTCGCTCACCCACCTGCTCGGCACCGACCGGATCGGCCGCGACGTCGCCTCGTGGTTGCTCGCAGGCTCGCGCACCACGGTCGTCGTGGTCCTCGCATCCACGGTGGTCGCCGCGGCGATCGGGCTTCCGCTCGCCGCCCTGGGCGGCCTCCTGCCCCCACGCTGGGCGGAACCCGTCGTCGTGCTCGTCGACGTCCTCGTCGCGTTCCCCGTGCTGCTGCTCGCGATGCTCCTGGCGGCACCGTTCGGCGGCTCCCTGCTCGTCGTCGTCATCGCCGTCGGGTTCGGCACGGGGGTCAACGTCGCCCGGGTCACCCGCCCCGACGTGGTGCGCATCAACGCCTCCGACATCACCCTCGCCGCGAGGGCCGCAGGCGTCGGTGCCCTGGGTCGTCTGCGCCAGCACGTGCTGCCGGGCATCAGCCCCGTCCTCATCGTGCAGCTGTCCACCGCCGCGGGCACCGCCATCCTCGCCGAGGCGGGGCTGACGTACCTCGGCTACGGCGCACCGGCATCGACACCCTCCTGGGGGCGTTCGCTCGCCGACGCCCAGGCCTACGTCGGTGTCGCACCGCTGTCCGTCGTCTGGCCCGGGTTGACCATCGCCGTCACGGTGCTGGCGCTGAACCTGCTCGGCGACGCCCTGCGCGAGGTCACCGACCCCCGGCTCCGCCGTGGACGCGTCCCGGCCGAGGTGCCCGCACCCGGTGCGGAGCCGCCGCTCCTCGTGCCCGAAGGCGTCCTCGTGCCCGACCTGAGCCGACCCGAGCTGAGCAGACCCGACCTGAGCAGACCCGACCTGAGCAGACCCGACCTGAGCAGACCCGACCTGAGCAGACCACGGCGGACGGAGGTGACCCATGGCGCTCGAGGTGCGTGACCTCGTCGTGCAGATCGGCGGGCGCACGGTCGTCGACGGCGTCTCGTTCACGCTCGAGGCGGGGGAGCGGCTCGGCGTGATCGGCGAGTCCGGCTCCGGCAAGTCGCTGACCATGCTGGCCGTGCTCGGCCTGCTGCCCGACGGCGCCCGGGCCACCGGGAGCATCCGGTGGGAGAGACGCGAGCTCCTCGGGATCGACGAGCATGCGCTCGCCTCCGTCCGCGGGCGCGAGATCGGCATCGTCTTCCAGGAGCCGAGCACCGCCCTGGACCCGATCCGCACGGTCGGCAACCAGATCGCCGAACCGCTGCGCATCCACTACGGCCTGCCCCGGCGCGAGGCCCGGCAGCACGCCGTCCGGCTCGCCTCGAGCGTCGCGCTCCCGGACCCCGGACAGCTCGTGCGGCGCTACCCGCACCAGCTGTCCGGCGGCCAGCGACAGCGCGTCGCGATCGCCATGGCGTTGGCTGCCGGCCCGCGCCTGCTCATCGCGGACGAACCGACGACCGCGCTCGACGTCACGGTGCAGCGCGGTGTCATCGAGCTGTTCGACGAGCTCGTCGAGGCGTCCGGTCTCTCGTTGGTGTTCGTCACCCACGACATCGCGCTGCTCGCGCAGATGGGCGGCGACGCCCTGGTCATGGCGGACGGACGGGTCGTGGAGCGGGGACCGGTCGCGAGCCTGGTGCACGCGCCGACCCATCCCGTGGCCCGCGAGCTCGCACGGGCCGCCCTGGCCACGGGCTGGTCCCCGGCGGTGCACGCATGACCGCCCTGCTGACCGGCCGCGCCATCAGTCGCCGCTACCTGCTGCCGCGCACGAGCCTGCGCGGGCCCGCGCCCGTCCGGGAGGCCCTCGTGGGCGTCGACATCGACATCGACGAGCACGAGACCGTCGCGATCATCGGCGAGTCCGGCTCCGGCAAGTCGACGCTCGTGCGCATCCTGCTCGGCCTGGATGCGGCCACCTCGGGGCAGGTGCGCTTCGGCGGACGCGAGGTGACCCCCGGTCCGGCGTCCCGGACGCGGTGGCTGCGGCGTGAGACGGGCATCGTGCTGCAGGACCCGTACGCGTCCCTCGACCCGCGCCGCACCGTCGGGCACGCGGTCGGCCAGCCCTTGCGGGCCCTGCGGGTCCCGGGCGACCACGACCGCCAGGTCGCGCAGGTGCTCGAACGGGTCGGCCTGCACGCCTGGCGCGCCCGTCAGTACCCGCACGAGCTGTCCGGCGGTCAGCGGCAGCGGGTCGCGCTGGCTCGGGCGATCGTGCACGGTCCACGCCTGCTGGTCGGCGACGAGCCGTTGAGCGCGCTGGACGTCACGATCCGCGCGCAGGTGCTCGACCTCCTGCGCGAGCTGCACGAGGAGCGGGGCATGGGCGTGGTGCTCGTCAGCCACGACATCGGTCTCGTGCAGCACCTGGCCGCACGCGTGCACGTCCTGCACGACGGTCGCGTCGTCGAGCACGGCCCGGCCGAGACGGTCCTGACCGCCCCGGCAGCCGCCTACACCCGCGAGCTGCTCGCCGCGGTCCCACGGATCCCTGCACCCACGCCCTGAGCCGCACCCCTCCGCCCCCCGGCGGCTGAACGGAAGGAAGCACGATGGCACACGTACCCCTGGTCACCCGCGACGACCTCGACGAGGAAGGACGGCGCCGCTGGGACGCCGAGGTCGAACGATCGGGTGCCGACCCGACGCACATGAAGCGGGCCCTGCTCAACCACCTGCCGTCCTACGACACGCTGATGGACTGGTACCCGCTGTACGCGCAGGTCGAGCAGTTCACGGGTGCACGCGGCGCGGTCGTCTACTCGTTCGCGATCTCCACGGAGAACGAGTGCCTGCTGTGCACCACGTACTTCCGGCGGTCCTTGAAGAACCGGGGCGAGGACATCAACGGCCGCGACCTGGACCCTGTCGAGGAGGACCTGGCCGCGTTCGGCCGGTCGATCGCCTCGGCGCACCGGGCTGACCGGGCCTTGGTCGGGCGGCTGCGTGAGCGGTACGGCGCCGAGGGCCTGGTGGCGCTCGTCGGGTTCGGGATCCTCATGATCGGGAACAACATCGTCAACTCGTTCCTCGAGGTCGAGCTCGACCCGGGTCTGCGCGACCTGGCCGACGAGCTGGCCGCCCAGGCCGCCGCCGAGCTGGCCGAGCACGAGCGCACGCACGCCGTGCCGGCGCTCGTGCCGGCGATCGTGCCGGCGATCGTGCCGGCGATCGTGGTGGAGCCGGCGACCTCGGGAGCGTCGGCATGACCGCCGTCGACGCGACGACCCCGCCGTCGACCGCGCCCACCGAGGCCTCTTCCGCCCAAGCCCCGGTCACGGGCGCCGGGGTCACGCGCAAGGGCACCCCCCGGGAGGTGGCCGCGGGCCGCCACCTGTGGGGCCACTTCACGCGGCAGGACGCCTGGGACCGCGGCGAGGTGACGACCATCGTGAGGGCCGAGGGGGAGTACCTCTGGGACCAGAACGGCCACCGGTTGTTCGACGGCCTCTCGGGTCTGTTCGTCGTGCAGGTCGGTCACGGTCGCCACGAGCTCGCCGAGGCCGCGGCGAAGCAGGCGCGCGATCTGGCGTTCTTCCCGGTGTGGGGATACGCGCACACGCCCGGCATCGATCTCGCGGAGCGCCTGGCGGACTATGCGCCGGGAGACCTGAACCACGTCTTCTACACGACGGGCGGCAGCGAGGCGGTCGAGACGGCGTGGAAGCTCGCCAAGCAGTACTGGCAGCTGGTCGGCAAGCCCGGCAAGCGCAAGGTCCTCTCGCGTGACGGTGCCTACCACGGCACCACGCACGGCGCGCTGTCGCTGACCCGGATCGGCGGCTACCAGGCGCCGTACACCCCGCTCGTCGAGGGGGCCTCGCAGGTGCCCAACACGAACGCCTACCGGTCGCAGCCGCAGTTCTGGGACGACCAGGTCGCCTACGGACGGTGGGCCGCCGACGAGGTGGAGCGACAGATCCTCGCCGAGGGGCCGGACACGGTCGCCGCGCTCTTCGTCGAGCCGGTCCAGAACTCCGGCGGCTGCTTCGTCCCTCCGCCGGGGTACTTCGCGCGGGTCCGGGAGATCTGCGACCGGTACGACGTGCTGCTGGTCTCGGACGAGGTGATCTGCGCGTACGGGCGCACGGGCGGCATCTTCGCCTCCGCGGACCTCGGCTACGTGCCCGACATCATCACCTCGTCCAAGGGCCTGACCTCGGGCTACTCGCCGATCGGGGCCGTGCTGGTCTCCGATCGCGTCTACGAGCCGTACCGCAGGGGGGAGGCGGTCTTCACCCACGGCTACACGTTCGGCGGGCACCCGGTGTCGTCCGCCGTGGCGTTGGCGAACCTGGACATCCTCGAGCGCGAGGGCCTGGTGGACCGGGTCCGCACGCTCGGGCCGGCCTTCAAGGCGACGCTCGAGCGTCTGTACGACATCCCGATCGTCGGCGACGTACGGGGCGCCGGCTACTTCCTCGGCCTCGAGCTGACCCGCGACCCGGCGACCCGGGAGCGCTTCACGGAGAAGGAGTCCGACCGGCTGCGGGCCTTCCTCAACCCGGCGCTCTACGAGGCGGGCCTGTACTGCCGTGCCGACGACCGCGGCGACGTGGTCATCCAGCTCGCCCCGCCGCTCACCTCGGGCCAGGCCGAGTTCGACCTCATCGAGTCGATCCTGCGTGACGTGCTGGTCCGGGCGGCGAGCCGCCTCTGACGTCGGTGGTGGAGGCAGGGCCGGCGAGGCGCCAGGAAGGTCGCGCCTCGCCGGCCGCCGATCAGTCCTCGGTGAGGTCGTCGCCGTGCCTGAGGAGCAGGCGGTCGAGGAGGTGATCGAGCTGCCCGCGCTCGCCCTCGTCGAGGGGCGCGAGCAGGTCGCGCTGCGCCTCGGCGACCTCCGCATCCAGTCGTGCGAGGAGGGTCAGCCCGGCGTCGGTCGACGTGATGACGTTGCGCCGGCGGTCCGTGGGGTCGCCTGCGCGGTCGAGCAGCTCCCGACGCAGGAGCGCGGTCACGGCGTCGACCACGTCGGCGCGGTCGAGGCCCGCGCGGTCGGCCAGCTGCGCCTGGCTGCTCGGGCCCGCCTCGGCGAGCGCGGCGAGCAGCCGGTACTGGCGCCCGGTGACGCCCTCGGCCCCGAGCCGGGCGGCTACGAGGTCGTGCGCGCGCCGGTTGACGAGGCCGAGCCGCCAGCTCGTGAGGTGTCGTACCCGCTCCGGGGCGCCGAGTGGGGCATCGCTGTGCACGCGCCCAGGGTAGCCGACATCGTTGGTGCCGCCAACGAATGATACTGTTGGTGACACCAACGAAAGGAGCACTCATGTCCGTCGAGACCACAGCGTTCGGGACGCGCTTGATCGGTCAGGCGGAACGCACGCTCAGCGCCATCCTTGAGCGGCTCCTGGAGGGGACGGGCGTCAACCAGTCGCAGTGGGTCGTGCTGGCCGCCCTGCTGACCGGACCGCCCGTGACGGGGGCCGAGGTCGTCCCCGTGCTCGCCTCGACCGTCAAGGTGAGACCCGCCGAGGCGCAGGCCGTGCTCGACCACCTGCTGCTCAACGGACTGGTCGCGGACGTGCGGCCGGATCGCCCCGTCGTCGTCACGGAGCGGGGGAGCGAGCTGTTCGCCTCCGTCGGGCGGCGGACAGCGGAGATCACCGGCCGGCTGTGGTCGGACCTCGCACCCGAGGACCGCTCGGCCGCGGCGCGCGTGCTCGATCTCACGGTGCGCCGGGGAGCCGCGGAGCTCGCTGCCCTCGGCTGAACGCACCGCGTCCTGCGGGTTCGCGGTCCCCGGGGCTGGGCGACCGACGGGCGTCCCCGGGGACCGTCGCGTCAGTCGCCCAGCCCGGTGCCCACCTGGCGTGCGGCCGCGATCCACGCGTGGTCGGTCGGCACGAGCTTGACCTTGCCCGCGACCTCGGACAGGGGCACGGGCACGGTGCCCTCGCCGCGCGCGGCGACCATGAAGCCGAACTCCTTGCGTGCCACCAGGTCGGCCGCGGCCGCGCCGAGCCTGGTCGCCAGGAGCCGGTCGGCCGCGCAGGGCGTCCCGCCGCGCTGCACGTACCCGAGGATGGTCACGCGCGACTCCAGGCCGGTCGCGGCCTCGAGCTCGCGTGCGAGGCGGAAGGTGTGCTCGCGCTGCTGGTCCTCGACGTGGGCGAGGTGCGCCTTGGCGGCGCGGACGGCCTCGGGCGACTTCGCGGACTTCACCAGGAGGGTCGCGGCCTCGTAGTCGGCGGCGTCGTTGACGTCGCGCGCACCCTCGGCGACGGCCACGACGCTGAACGTGCTGCCTCGGGCCGTGCGCGCCTTGATCGTCGCGGCGACGCTCTCGACCGTGTAGGCGATCTCCGGGATGAGGATGATGTCGGCCCCGCCGGCGATCCCGGCGGCGAGCGTGAGCCACCCGGCGCGGTGCCCCATGATCTCCGTGAGGATGATCCGGTGGTGGCTGTGGGCCGTGGAGTGCACGCGGTCGATCGCGTCGGTGGCGATCTCGGTGGCGGTGGCGAAGCCGAACGTGGTGTCGGTCATCGCGATGTCGTTGTCGATCGTCTTGGGCAGGTGGATCACGTTGAGCCCGGCGTTGACCAGGCGCATCGCGTTCTTCGCGGTACCGCCGCCGCCGAGCATGATGAGCGCGTCGAGGCCCTCGCGCTCGTAGTTCTCCACGACGACGGGCACCATGTCGCGCGCCTCGCCGTCGACCTGGTAGCGGTGCACCTTGTCCCGGCTGGTGCCCAGGATCGTGCCGCCGACGGTGAGGATCCCGGACAGCGCCTTGCCGTCCAGCTGCTCGTACCGGTTCTCGACCAGGCCTGTGACGCCGTCGCGGAACCCGATGAGCTCCATGCCGTAGTGGCCGATCGCGGTCTTGCCGAAGCCGCGGATCGCTGCGTTCAGGCCGGGGCTGTCGCCGCCGGCGGTGAGGATGCCGACCCGGGTGGGCCTCGTCGTGGATGCCATGCCTGCTCGTCTCCTCGTGGTGGACCGTCGGCGTGGTGACCGTCGGCCAAGTGTGCGGCAAGTCTGCGGAGAGCGCGGTGGGGGGCACAAGGCCCGTGCGCCGCGTGTCGCGTGCTGCGTCGGGTGCGGCGCTCAGGTGCCGACGAGTGTGCGCAGGTGCGCGGCCGCAGCGGTCACCGCCGCCGGCCGCATGCCGTCGCGCAGCCGTCGGGCGACGATCTCCTCGAGGCGGGCCACCGGGCTGCCGCCGTGGTCGGCGACCAGGTACGCGCCCAGCAGCCGTCGTACGACGTCGGTCGGGACGGGGCTGCTCGCGACGTCGCCGGAGTCCGCGGCGATCCCGGCCACGACGACCTCGGCGAGCACCATGGCCGTCTGGGTGACGTCCAGGTCTCGGTGGCCGACCGCGCCCGACGCCCAGTCGATGACGACCGGGCCGCGGTCGGCGAGCAGGACGTTGGCCGGGTGCAGGTCGAGGTGCAGGACGCAGTCGCCCTGGAGGGTGCCGGGTGGCACCGGGAGGCGGTGCAGGCGACGGTGCAGGTCGGCGAGCGTGAGCGCGGCGTCGTCGACATCGACCTGGCCGCTGACGAGCGCCTCCAGCAGCGTCGGCCCCTCGACCCGCTCGAGGAGCATCCCGCCGGGAGCGCCCGCGACGAGGTGGGGGACCGGGTACCCGTGCGCGGCCACGTGGCGGTGCAGGGCGACCTCGGCGCTCGTGTCGCGCCGGTCGAGGTAGCGGCGCAGGACGAGACCGCCACCGGCGTCGAGGATCTCGGCCTCCCGACCACGTGCGATGACGTTCACGCAGGTCAGTGTAGGTGCCGTCACACCGGCATGATAACGGAAACAAGCGCCTGGAGAGGGCGCAGACAACGACACAAACAGCCAAGACCAGCAGGGGAGAGGAAGGGCGTGCCGCCGTTCTCGGGGCCGGGGACGGCAGAGGGGCGTCTGCCGGACCCGACGGTTCAGCAGACGCCCCTCGTGGGTGCGGTCACCAGGCGGCGCGAGGATCGCGCCAGTCCGGCTGCCACCCGCCGCGGCGCCCACGGCCGCGCCGCCATGCCGGCCTGCCACCGGGGGAGTCGGACGAGCGAGCGGTTGCGGGATCGGACCAGGGTGCTCCTCCGCGCTCCGGGCCGCGATCGGCAGCACGGCCCATGTCGAACCCGCCGTCGACCTCGGGCTCACGGCCCGGTCCGCCGAACCGTCCGCGACCCCGGCCGCCAAAGGGCCCTCGAGGTCCACCACGAGGACCGCCCGGGCCGAACGGGCCGAGGTCGTCGAACGGTCCGCCGTGCTCGGGGCCATGACCGGGGTGGTGGCCGGGTCCAGCCAGGTGACCGTCCTCCTCTTCGATCCGTGCGATCACCAGGTCGAGCAGGCGGGCCAGCTCGGCACGCTCCTGCGCGGTGAGGGCCTCCAGAGGATCGGACTCCGCACGGGTGTGCGCGGTCCGTGCCTCGGCCGCGGCCTCGACGCCGGCCGGGGTGAGCTCGACGGTCATGGTGCGGCGGTCGCTCGGATCGGTCGCGCGCTGCACGAGCCCGGCGCGCTCGAGCTTGGTGAGCAGCTCGCCGAGCGACTGCGGCCGCACGCCGAGCAGGAAGGCCAGCTCGCGCTGACTCATCCGGTGGCGCAGCTCGAGCAGGGCGAGGACCCGGCCCTGGCCGCGGTGGAGCCCGCGCCCGCCAGCCGGGCCGGGCCGCCGTTCGTGCCGGGCGAGCAGGCGGGCCAGGCGGAACACCTTGCCGTGCAGGGGTTCCTCGGAGGGCAGGGGGTGGGTGCCCGTGGGCTCAGGCGTGCCGGGCTCACCGGGCACCTCGGGCTCACGGGGGGTGTCGTCGTCGGGGGAGTCGTGCGTGGATGTCTCGTGCGGGGTCATGGGTCTCCTCATGGATGGGAGCACCTTCGATATGAAGGTACCTGTCGAGTAGTACAACAGGTACCTTCAGATCGTGCAAGCCTGCGTCAGTCCGACGTACCCGCTCCCGCACGGCGACGCGTCACCACGAGAGCGGCACCGGCCAGCAGCAGCACGGCCGCCACGGCCAGGACGGGAGCGGCGGTCGCACCCGTCACAGCGAGTGAGCGGGGTGCGGCGAGCACGTTCGTCAGGACCACATGGGACGAGCGCCCGGCCGCGGTGAGCGTCACGGCGGCCGAGCCGGCCCCGTCGGCCTCGACCCGGTAGCGGCCGGCCGGAAGCCCCGCCTGCACGAGCACCCCGTCGACCAGCGAGACCGGGACCACCAGGTCGTCGGCGGTCCCGAACAGGTCGTCAGGACCGGCCCAGCGGAGCGAGGCAGCTCCGTTCAGCGGCTCGCCGCTCGGCGTGCTCACCTGCAGGCGGGCGATCGCGTCCCCGACCAGACCGACCTGCGCCTGCGCCGAGCCCGACACGGGGACCAGGACGAGCGCTGCGGCGTCGGCCGCCCCCTCGGAGTCCCAGGTCACCGCGAGCGCGGACGGTCGACTCACGACGACCGAGTACGTCCCCGCCGCCAGGCCCCCGAACGCGAAGCCGCCGCTCGCGTCGGTGCTCGCACGCGCCACGAGGCTCGCCGTCGCGGCACCACGCAGTCCGGTCGCCACCCCGCCGGCCCGGCTGCCACGGCCTCCCGCGAGGTCGACCCGGTACAGCTCGACGGTGACGGCACCGAGGCCGACCTCGGAGGGGCCGGACTGCCGGCCGTCCCGGTCCAGGTCGAGCCACACGGTCCCGGTGACCTGCTGGGTGCCCGAGGAGGCCGGAGTCGTCGTCGCCGTGACGCTCGGCGAGACGCCGACCGTGGGCTCGACGGTGGGCTCGACGGTCGGTTCCACGGTCGGTTCCACGGTCGGCTCGACGGTCGGCTCGACGGTCGGCTCGACGGTCGGCTCGACGGTCGGCTCGACAGTGGGCTCGACAGTGGGCTCCGCGGTCGGCGTGGTTCCGGTCGCGGTCTGGTCCTCCGTCACGAGTGCCTCGTCGGCGCCGGTGTAGACCAGCGTGGCGAGCTGCGTGGAGTCGGGGTCCCCGGACGCGCCCTGCTCCTGCAGGTCGGCGATGATCGAGTCGCGGGCGACCCCGGCCTCGCGCTGGAGGTTGTAGAACTCGGCCGCGGTCATCTGAGCAGCGGGGCCGGTGCACTCCGCCGGGAGCGCGCCGGTGGTGTTGAGGCCCCGGTAGTTGCCGAAGGGCGGGATCACGTCGCCCCAGTCCTTCGCGTGCGTCGCGTAGTAGCCGCCGGTGGCGACGAACGTTCCGCCGGCGTGACCGTCATGGCCGCTGCTGTTGCCTCCGCCGACACCGTTGTTGCCGGTCACGGCACTCTGCGCCACCGTGATCCGGCGGTACGGGTTGGTGACCGCCCGGGTTCGGTGGCACAGCGTCACCGGATCGCTCGCGCCGTTGCCGGCCGCCACGGCGGGCAGACCGGTGGACAGCAGTCCGAGCGTGAGCAGGCACAGCGCCGCAGCCAACGTGCCACGTCGAGCGCGCATGGATCCCCCTGGGTGTTCGGGGCACCGATGGTGCCTCTCCGGCCCACGATCGGCCGGGGTCTGGGTGCCTTTGAGCGTTCTGCGGGGTGATCCGGCCGTTCGTCCAGGAGTCGCGGGTGGTGGCACCCACCGCGATGACGATGAAGGAGTCAGTCTCGGGCCCGTGGATGTGCGTGCTCGTCCTCGGGGTATGAAGGAGGGCCGCCCCGACGTGTCGGTGACGGCCCTCTGAACTGCTCACGTGCTGGTGGGCGATACTGGGATCGAACCAGTGACCTCTTCCGTGTCAGGGAAGCGCGCTACCGCTGCGCCAATCGCCCGGGGTACTGCTGGGGGTGATGCGAGGTGGAGATGGGATTCGAACCCACGTGTACGGCTTTGCAGGCCGCTGCCTCGCCTCTCGGCCACTCCACCCTGAGACCTCAGTCCTCAGCGACGTCTTGCGACACCGATCAGGAGTCTGCCTCCGAGCGGACGACGGGATTCGAACCCGCGACCCTCACCTTGGCAAGGTGATGCTCTACCACTGAGCCACGTCCGCACTGCACGTTCCCCGGTTCTCACCGGCGTTCCGTGTGCGTCCCAGACTCTAATCGGGATTCGCGGCGGAAGTCCAACTGAGGTCCGACAGCCGCGTGATCTCGGGGATCGTCGCCCGCTCGGAGCTCCACGGTGCCCCGAGCCGTCCTCTGTAGCGTTGCCCCGTGCCCGAGACGACCCCTGCCGAGCGTGCGACCGCCTGGTTCGACGGCGTCGAGGCTCACGGGGTCGTCGAGTGCATCGACGTGCGGCGTGCGCCCGAGCGGTTGCGCGCGGCCGGGTGGTGGGTCGTCCAGGGCGACTTCGAGGGGCGGGTGCGGGCCTGGCGGTTCGCCGACGTGCGGCGCACGGGCAGCGACGTCCCTGTGACGACCGGTCCCTGGCGGGGTCCGACGCCCGGCTCGTGGAGGTCCTCGCTCGACGAGCACGCCTACGTGACGGCCGTGCAGCGTGTCCGCGAACGCGTCAGGGACGGGGACGTGTACCAGGCGAACCTCTGCCGGGTCATGGAGGCTCCTCTGGCGGTCGACGAGGCCGGTGCGGGCCGGTTGGCGGCTGAGGAGCCGGATGCGCGCGCGCTCGGCCGCGTGCTCGCTGCCGGCAACCCGGCGCCGTATGCCGGTGGCGTGCACGTGCCCGCCGGAGCGGGTGTGGATCCGGTGTGGGTCGTCTCGGCGTCGCCGGAGCTGTTCCTGCGCGTGGAGGGCGACTTGGTGACCTCGGGGCCGATCAAGGGCACGGCGGCGTCGACCGGCGGTCTGACGGACAAGGATCGCGCGGAGAACGTGATGATCACCGACCTGGTCCGCAACGACCTGCAGCACGTGTCCTTGCCGGGGTCGGTCGAGGTGACGGATCTGCTGGGTGTCGAACGTCACCCGGGCCTGGTGCACCTGGTCTCGACCGTGCAGGGACGTCTGGTACCCGAGGTGGCCGACGACCCCGCGGGGTGGTCGCGGCTGCTCGAGGCGACCTATCCGCCGGGGTCCGTCTCGGGTGCGCCGAAGTCGTCCGCCCTGGAGGTGATCGCCGAGCTGGAGCCGGTGCCGCGAGGTCCCTACTGCGGGGCGTTCGGGTGGGTCGAGGTCGACGAGGACGGGTCGACCAGGGCCGAGCTGGCGGTGGCGATCCGCACGTTCTGGTGGGAGCGCGTGGGGGTGCGCCCTGAGGGTGTGCTGCGCTTCGGTACGGGTGCGGGCATCACGTGGGGGAGCGACCCGCGGGCGGAGTGGCGCGAGACCGAGCTGAAGGCGTCCAGGCTCGTCGCGTTGGCCTCTGCGCAGGTTCCTGCTCCCGACGACGGGGATGCCAGACTGGCGCGGTGAGCGCGACGAGCACGGTGATCTGGTCCGACGGGCGGCTGCGGGGCGCGGACGAACCCCTGGTGAGCGGGATCGACCACGGACTGACGGTCGGTGACGGGGTCTTCGAGACGTGCGCCGTGTACGACGGGACGCCTTTCGCACTCACGCGTCACCTGCGCCGGCTGCGGCGCTCGGCGGCGGGTCTGGGGCTGCCGGAGCCGGACGAGGACGAGATCCGCGCAGCTGCGGCGGCGGTGCTCGCGGCGGCCGGGCCGGGCGCGGGCCGCCTGCGCATCACGTACACCGGGGGTCCCGGTCCGCTCGGCTCGTACCGCTTCGCCCCGCAGGAGCAGCGTCCGACGCTGATCGTGCTCGCCGGACCGGCGGCTCGGGCGCACGCCTCCCGTGCGGTGCGTGTGCCGTGGGTGCGCAACGAGCGTTCGGCGGTGGCGGGTCTGAAGACGACGTCGTACGCCGAGAACGTGGTGGCGCTCGCTCGGGCGTTGGAGCTGGGCGCGGACGAGGCGGTCCTGGCGAACACGGTCGGCGACCTGTGCGAGGGCACGGGCTCGAACGTCGTGGTCGAACGTGACGGCGAGCTGCTCACGCCCGCGCTGAGCAGCGGGTGCCTGGCGGGCATCACGCGCGAGCTGCTGCTGGAGTGGTCGGCCGAGGCGGGCGAGCCGGTGCGCGAGGTGGGGCCGGGCGAGCTGCCGTACGCGGTGCTCGAGGAGGTGCTGGCCGGTCGTGCGCACCTGACGCTGTGCGGGTCGATCCGCAACATCTCGCCGGTGGTGGCGCTGGACGGTGTCGAGCTGTCCGCCGGGCCGGTGTCGCTGCGAGCGCAGGCGATGTTCCAGGAGCGGGTGGCCGACCGTCTCGATCCCTGAACCGACCGGTGCACATGACGAAGGACCGGCCGCAGCAGCGGAACCGGTCCTTCGTTCGAGTGCGGCCCTGGGGCCGGGTTGTCGTCAGGCGGTGAGAAGCGCGGCGATCAGCGCCGTGATCTCGCTCTCCATCCGGTCGCTCTCTGTGCCGTGGGGCACGAGCCGCTCCGTCGCGGCGAGGAACCGAACCAGGGGCTCGGTCGGTGCGGCGAGCAGCGCGCTGCCCTCCACGCCGCTCAGCGACACGAGCGTGAACTCAGGATCCTCGTCACGCCACACCTGCACGTCTCCCGTTCCTGCGGGGGACTCGGCGTCCGTGTGGAGCCCCTGCGCGAGCAGCTCGCGCCCGAGGAGCCAGGTGGACATCGTGTGCGGCCCCGTGAAGACCGCGCGCACCGTGTAAGGGTCGGAGGTCCGGAAGGAGAACTCGGTGGTGACCGGTACGACGCTCGCGTCGGAGCCGATCAGCTGCATGGCGACGACCTCGACGACGTCGGCAGGCGTCTGCGTCATCGGGTCCTCCTTGTCATGGTGGGCTGGTGTTCTCATCATGGCAGGCCAGGTGCCCGATGTGACCGGTACGTCGCCGGAGTTCACCCGGTGGGCCCTGTGGTGAATATCTCGATCGGGCCCCAGTGAACACCAGATGGCCACCTCGCGGGGGCCGTTTCGGAAACTGGGCCCACGTTGGGTAGCATCCTCGTACGACGTCACCCACGGGTGGCGATCGGGCGATTGGCTCAGTGGTAGAGCGCCTCGTTCACACCGAGGAGGTCACTGGTTCGAACCCAGTATCGCCCACCGACACGAAGGGTCGGCCCGAGAACGGGCCGGCCCTTCGTCGTGTCCGGTGCGGTCGCGGGAATGCCTCGGCCCGCTTCGTGCTTGACCGGAGCGGTCTCGGGCGTCCGAGCGGGGAGCCACCGCCGCAGGGGTGCGCCCCGGTAGCATCGAGACGCCCGCCGACCGGCGGTTTCCCATGAAGGAGGCAGTTCCTGTGCCCGAGCTCATCACCCTCACCGTCGACGGCGTCGCGACCACGGTGGAGCCGGGGACGACGGGCACCGACCTGTACTCCTCGCGCAAGGACGTCGTGGTCGTCCGCGTCGACGGCGAGCTGCGCGACCTGCACCTGCCGCTGGCGGACGGTGCCGTGGTCGAGGCCGTGACCGTCGACTCCCCGGACGGCCTGGCGGTGCTGCGCCACTCGACCGCGCACGTGCTCGCGCAGGCCGTGCAGGAGGTCAACCCGAAGGCGCGTCTGGGCATCGGCCCGCCGATCACCGACGGCTTCTACTACGACTTCGACGTCGAGACCCCGTTCACCCCCGAGGACCTCAAGGCCGTCGAGAAGGTCATGGGGCGCATCGTCAAGGAGGGGCAGACCTTCCGACGCTGGGACGTCACCGAGGCCGAGGCACGTGACGTGCTGGCGGCCGAGCCGTACAAGCTCGAGCTCATCGGGCTCAAGGGCGACGCCGGGTCCGAGGACGGCGCATCCGTCGAGGTCGGTCTGGGCGGGCTGTCGATCTACCAGAACGTGCGCGGCGCGGGCCGGGAGAGCGAGCAGGTCGTCTGGCAGGACCTGTGCCGCGGCCCGCACCTGCCCTCGACGCGGCTCATCGGCAACGGCTTCCAGCTGACCCGTTCGGCCGCCGCCTACTGGCGGGGGAGCGAGAAGAACCCGCAGCTGCAGCGCGTGTACGGGACGGCGTGGCCGAGCAAGGACGAGCTCAAGGCGTACCTGGACCGGATCGCCGAGGCCGAGCGCCGCGACCACCGACGGCTGGGCAACGAGCTCGACCTGTTCTCCTTCCCGGAGGAGATCGGCTCGGGGCTGGCGGTGTTCCACCCCAAGGGCGGCATCATCCGCATGGAGATGGAGCAGTACTCGCGTCAGCGGCACCTGGAGTCCGGGTACTCGTTCGTCAACACCCCGCACATCACCAAGGAGCAGCTGTTCCAGATCTCGGGGCACCTCGACTGGTACGCGGAGGGCATGTACCCCCCGATGCAGCTGGACGAGGAGCGCGACGCCGACGGGCACGTGCGTCGGGTCGGGCAGAACTACTACCTCAAGCCCATGAACTGCCCGATGCACAACCTGATCTTCGCCTCGCGCGGTCGTTCGTACCGCGAGCTGCCGTTGCGGCTGTTCGAGTTCGGGACGGTCTACCGCTACGAGAAGTCGGGTGTGGTGCACGGCATGACCCGTGCGCGCGGGTTCACCCAGGACGACGCGCACATCTACTGCACGCGTGAGCAGATGAAGGACGAGCTGACCGGCCTGCTCACCTTCGTGCTCGACCTGCTCAAGGACTACGGGCTCGACGACTTCTACCTGGAGCTGTCGACCAAGAACCCCGAGAAGTCGGTCGGCTCGGACGAGGTGTGGGAGGAGGCCACCGAGACGCTGCGTCAGGTCGCCGAGGCCTCCGGCTTGGACCTCGTGCCGGACCCGGGCGGCGCCGCGTTCTACGGCCCCAAGATCTCGGTGCAGGCCAAGGACGCGATCGGGCGCACCTGGCAGATGTCGACCATCCAGCTCGACTTCAACCTGCCCGAGCGGTTCGAGCTCGAGTACACCGCGCCCGACGGCAGCCGTCAGCGCCCGGTGATGATCCACCGTGCACTGTTCGGCTCGATCGAGCGGTTCTTCGCGGTGCTCACCGAGCACTACGCCGGTGCGTTCCCCGCGTGGCTCGCGCCCGTGCAGGTGCTGGCCGTGCCCGTCGCCGAGCCGTTCGAGCCGTACCTGCAGGAGGTCGTGGACCGGCTCCGGTCGCAGGGCATCCGCGCCGAGGTCGACCGCTCCGACGACAGGTTCGGCAAGAAGATCCGCAACGCCAGCACGCAGAAGATCCCGTTCGTGCTCATCGCCGGCGGCGAGGACGCCGACGCCGGGGCCGTCTCGTTCCGGTACCGCGACGGTCGCCAGGACAACGGCGTGCCGGTGGACGAGGCCGTCGAGCGCATCGTGACCGCGGTGCGCGCGCGCGCCCAGGTCTGAGCGTGAACGGCGTCGAGCCGGCCGGCTTCGAGTCAGACGACGTCGAGCCGGCCGGCACGTTCCCCGGCGAGCCCGACGGGTTCGAGCGGCTGTGGACCCCCCACCGCATGGCATACATCGGCGGGGAGAACAAGCCGACCGACGCCTCGGCCGGTCCCGGCTGCCCGTTCTGCCGGGTGGTGACGCTCTCCGACGAGGACGGCCTGGTCGTCGCGCGCGGGACGAGCGCGTTCGTGCTGCTCAACCTGTACCCGTACAACTCCGGCCACCTCATGGTGTGCCCCTACCGGCACGTCGCCGACTACACCGAGCTGACCGCGCAGGAGACCGTCGAGGTCGCCGACCTCACCCGGACCGCGATGCGCGTGCTGCGCGCCACCCACGGACCGCAAGGCTTCAACCTGGGCATGAACCAGGGGCAGGTGGCCGGGGCGGGCATCGCCGCGCACCTGCACCAGCACGTCGTGCCGCGCTGGGGCGGCGACTCCAACTTCCTGCCGATCGTGGCGCGCACCCGCGCGCTGCCCGAGCTGCTCGCCGACACCCGGGCGCGGCTCGCCGCAGCCTGGCCGGCGCCCGCGTCGAGCCCCGTCACCGAAGGGACCTCCGAGCAGTGCTGAACCGTCTGCGCGGGTTCATGACCCGTGTGTTCACGCCCGTCGCCGATGCGCTGCTCAAGGCGGGGGTCTCGCCCGACGCGGTGACCATCACCGGCACGCTCGTCGTCGTCGTCACCGCGCTGTGGGCGTTCCCGACCGGGCACCTGCTCGTGGGGACGCTCGTCATCGCGTTCTTCGCGCTCACCGACTCTCTCGACGGCGTGATGGCCCGCCGTGCGGGACGCTCCGGGCCGTGGGGTGCCTACCTCGACTCGACGCTCGACCGGTTCGGTGACGCGGCGATCTTCTCCGGGCTGGTCCTGTGGTTCTTCGGGCGAGGCGACGACGAGGTCGCAGCCGTCCTGGCTCTGGCCTGCCTCGTGCTCGGATCCGTCGTGCCCTACGCCCGTGCACGGGCCGAAGGCCTCGGGATGACCGCGTCCGGCGGGATCGCCGAGCGGGCCGACCGTCTCTTCGCGGTCCTGACCGCGACCGCGATCGTGGGCGTCGGCGCCCCGGCGATCGTGCTCACCGTGGTGCTCGGACTGCTGGCGGTGGCCTCGGCCGTGACGGTCGTGCAGCGCATGGCACGGGTCCGGGCGCAGACGACGGCGGGGGACTCCTGATGGACGTCGCCCGCGCGTACGCGATCGCCTGGAAGGTTGCCGGTCGTGTGCCCGGCCCGGTGCTGCGCGGCGTGACGAACCTCGCCGCGGACGTCACCTGGGCGCGGCGCACCTCCGGCGTGCGTCGGCTCGAGGCCAACATCGCCCGTGTCCGCCCCGACCTGACCGGTCGAGCTCTGCGCCGGACCACCAGGGCCGGCATGCGCTCGTACATGCGCTACTTCGGCGAGACCTTCGCGCTGTCCTCCTGGAGCCCGGAGCAGATCGCCGCCCGTGTGCGGGCGACCGGCGTGGAGAACCTTCAGCCCGAGCTCGACGCGGGCCGGACCGTCCTGCTCGCCCTGGGGCACACCGGCAACTGGGACCTCGCAGGCGCCTGGGCCACCGTGCACCTCGCCCCGGTCACCACCGTCGCCGAACGCCTCGAGCCCGAGGAGCTCTTCCAGGAGTTCCTCGCCTTCCGTGAGGGCTTCGGCGTGCGGATCCTGCCGCTCACCGGCGGCGGCGACGTCTTCCGGGAGCTGGTGCGCACCGCACGCGGTGGTCCCGGGCTGCTGCCGCTGCTCGCCGACCGGGACCTGACGGCGCGAGGAGTCGAGGTCGACCTCGCTGGCCGACGTGCCCGCGTCGCGGCCGGGCCGGCCTCCCTCGCCGTGACCACGGGTGCACGCCTGGTCACCACCCTCGTCCGCTACGAGCGGCTGCACGGCGCACGGCGGCGGGCGGCGCGCAGCCCGTGGGGCGTGGTGCTCGAGTTCGGCGAGCCGATCCCCGTGCCCACCGACCTGCCGCGGGCCGAGCAGGTCCGCGTCGTCACGCAGAGCTGGGTCGACCACTTCGTGGAGGGCGTGCGCCGCTACCCGCAGGACTGGCACATGCTGCAGCGCGTGTTCGTCGAGGACCTCGACACCGAGCGGTACGCGGCCACGCTCGCCGCGCAGGCGCCCACCGGCCGGCGCGCCCTTGAGGCCACGAGCGACCAGGTGCACGCCGAGGAGGGCACCGGATGAGCGGGCGGCCCCCGCAGCGTCCGCTGCGGATCGGCATCGTGTGCCCCTACTCCTTCGACGTGCCCGGCGGCGTGCAGTTCCACGTGCGCGACCTGGCCGAGGCGCTCATGGCACGGGGGCACACGGTCTCGGTGCTGGCCCCCGCAGACGAGGACACCCCCGTGCCGCCGTACATGACGGCCGCCGGGCGTGCGGTTCCGGTCCGCTACAACGGCTCGGTGGCACGTCTGACCTTCGGGCCGGTGACGGCTGCACGGGTGCGCAAGTGGCTGAGCGCCGGTCGGTTCGACGTGCTGCACCTGCACGAGCCGGTCACCCCGAGCCTGAGCATGCTCGCGCTGTGGATCGCCGAGGGTCCGGTCGTCGCGACGTTCCACACCTCGCAGGAACGCTCGCGGTCGCTGCAGGTCGCCTACCCGCTCGTGCGGCAGTCGTTGGAGAAGATCTCGGCGCGCATCGCCGTCTCCGAGGACGCCCGACGCACGCTCGTCGAGCACCTGGGTGGTGACGCGGTCGTGATCCCCAACGGTGTCTACGTCGACACGTTCGCCTCCGCGGTCCCCGATCCCCGGTGGACGGGCACCGCCGAGGCGCCGACGGTCGCGTTCCTGGGGCGCATCGACGAGGCGCGCAAGGGTCTTCCCGTGCTGCTCGGTGCCGTGCGGGAGGTGCTCGCCACCCACCCCGGCACGCGTTTCCTCGTCGCCGGCCGCGGTGAGACGGGGCCCGAGGAGGCCCGCGAGCTGCTCGGCGACGCCGCCGACGCCGTCGAGTTCCTCGGAGGTGTCTCCGACGAGGACAAGGCCCGCCTGCTCGCGTCCGTCGACGTGTACGTCGCACCGCAGACCGGCGGCGAGAGCTTCGGCATCGTGCTCGTCGAGGCCATGAGCGCCGGCGCGGCAGTCGTCGCGAGCGACCTCGGTGCGTTCTCCCGGGTGCTCGACGACGGCACGGCCGGCGTCCTGTTCCGCACGGGCGACAGCGCCGCCCTGGCCGACACGCTCGTGCGCGTGCTGGACGATCCCGAGCTGCGCCGGACGGTCGTGGCCCGGGCGCGCGAGGTCGTGCGTCGCTACGACTGGTCGACCGTCACCGACCAGGTGCTCACCGTCTACGAGATGGCCGTGGCAGGCAGGGACGCGCCCGTCGGCGAGGACCCGTCCTCGTTGCGGGGCGCCCGGCTGCTCGACCTGCGCCGCGGACGAGGTGAGGACCGATGAGCTGGGAGGAGACCTCCGTGCTGGCCGCAGCGGCCGTCACTCTCGTGCTCTGGTCGGTGTGGGTCGCCGCATCACGGCTCGACCGGTTGCACCGCAAGGTCGGTGCCTCGCGCGCCGTCATCGACGCCCAGCTGCTGCGCCGGGCCACGGTGTCCGCCGAGCTCGCGTCCTCGGGCCTGCTCGACCCGCCGAGCGCCGTGATCGTCGGGGAGGCGGCCCGCGCCGCGTTGCAGGCCGGGGGCTCGGCTGCCGCCGAGGGGCCGACCGTGCCGCAGGAGCTCGGGGCGTTGCTCGCCGCCGGTCCCGGTGCGGTCGTGGGTACCCAGTCGCCGACCGAGGCGCGTGGGGCGGAGCACTCGGAGGGGGCCAGGCCCGTTCCGTGGACCAGCGCGGGCCGGCGGGCTCAGGCAGGTGAGCGTGGCCGGGTGGAGAGCGAGCTGACCGACGCCCTGCGTGCGGTGCTCGACTGCGAGGACGAGATCGTCGACCTGCGGGCCGACCCGAGCGGTGCCGAGCTGCTCGACGAGCTGAGCGCCGCCTGGTACCGGGTGCAGCTGTCGCGACGGTTCCACAACGAGGCCGTCGCCCAGACGCAGCGGGTCCGGCGGGGTCGGCTCGTCCGTCTGCTGCGCCTGGCGGGGCACGCGCCGGAGCCCGCCACGCTCGAGCTGGACGACGAGTGGCCCGCGGCCCTGGGGCGCCCGGGTGGCGGTCTACGATGAGCCGGTCGACGGCGCCGTGTGCCGTCAGGAGTTCGTGCCGGTCGTGGCGCCGCCGTCGTCCCGGAGAGCTTGTCCCTGACCCTGACCGAACCATCGCGATCTGTGAGGCATCGACGTGACCAGCGAGAACAGCCAGCCCACCACCGACACGCAGCAGGGCGGTGCGGTCGGCACGGCCCGCGTCAAGCGCGGCATGGCGGAGATGCTGAAGGGCGGCGTCATCATGGACGTCGTCACGGCCGAGCAGGCGAAGATCGCCGAGGACGCCGGAGCGGTCGCCGTCATGGCGCTCGAGCGCGTTCCGGCGGACATCCGCGCGCAGGGTGGCGTGGCACGCATGAGTGACCCGGACCTGATCGACGGCATCATCGAGGCCGTCTCGATCCCGGTGATGGCCAAGGCGCGCATCGGCCACTTCGTCGAGGCCCAGGTGCTGCAGAGCCTCGGTGTCGACTACATCGACGAGTCCGAGGTGCTCACACCGGCGGACTACGCGCACCACATCGACAAGTGGGCGTTCACCGTGCCCTTCGTCTGCGGTGCGACGAACCTGGGCGAGGCGCTGCGCCGCATCACCGAGGGCGCGGCGATGATCCGCTCCAAGGGCGAGGCCGGTACGGGTGACGTGTCGAACGCGACCACGCACATGCGCACGCTGCGCGACGAGATCCGTCGTCTGACGTCCCTGCCCGAGGACGAGCTGTTCCTCGCGGCCAAGGAGCTGCAGGCGCCGTACGAGCTCGTCAAGGAGGTCGCGACCGCCGGCAAGCTGCCGGTCGTGCTCTTCACCGCCGGTGGCATCGCGACCCCGGCCGACGCGGCCATGATGATGCAGCTCGGGGCCGAGGGCGTGTTCGTCGGCTCGGGCATCTTCAAGTCGGGTAACCCGGCCGAGCGCGCCGCCGCGATCGTCAAGGCGACGACGTTCTTCGACGACGCCGACGTGATCGCGAAGGTCTCCCGCGGTCTCGGCGCGGCGATGGTCGGCATCAACGTCGACGACGTCCCCGTGCCGCACCGCCTGGCCGAGCGCGGTTGGTGACACCGCACGCCGACGAGGGTGCGACGGGTCTGCCCGCCGCACCCTCGGGCGTGCCGTCCGCGCGCCGTGGCGGGCCACCGCCGGCCGCCCTGCAGGCCGATGGCGGCGGGCCGGTGCACGGGCTCTCGACCGAGTGGCGCACGGGACCCGACGGCATGCGGTTCCGTGCCGCGGCGCGGGTCATCCTGCTCGACGAGCAGGACCGGCTCCTGCTGATCCGCGGTCACGACATCGACCAGCCGAGCAGGTCGTGGTGGTTCACGGTCGGCGGAGGCATCGACGAGGGCGAGTCCTCGCGAGACGCGGCGGTGCGTGAGCTGCACGAGGAGACCGGCATCCGGTTGTCCGCCGAGGCCCTGCAGGGTCCGGTGTTCACGCGGTCGGCGATCTTCGACTTCTGGGCGCAGGAGTGCCGCCAGGACGAGGAGATGTACCTGGGGCGCGTGCACTCGGCGGACGTGGGGGAGTTCAGCCGCGAGGGCTGGACGCAGATCGAGCACGACCTGCTGGACGAGCTCGGCTGGTGGACCCTCGACGATCTCGAGCGGCTCGAGCAGCAGACCGAGGTGTTCCCGGCCGGGCTGGCGGGTCTGGTTCGCGGGCTGCTCCCGGTCTGGGACGGCACGACGCGACACCTGGGCCTGGGCCGGGACTGAGAGCGTCGGGACTGAGGACCCTGTCAGGGGTGCACGACCGGGTGATCCTGGTCGCGCCTGGGCCGGGTGCCGTGCTCGCGCGGACAGTCGTTACTTGTCGGTAACACAGGCGTCATCGGCGTCGGTAGCGTCGAGCCATGCCTCTCACGCAGTCCGCGGTCGCGCACATCCCGCGCAGCGGCATCCGTACCCTCATGGAGCTGGCGCTCCGCGACCCGCAGGCGATCCACCTCGAGATCGGCGAGCCGGACGCCGTCACGGCTCCGCACATCGTCGAGGCCGCGCACGCGGCCGCCGTCTCGGGGCGCACCGGCTACACCTCGAGCACCGGACTGCCCGCGCTGCGCGCGGCCTTCGCCGACCGGGTGACGGCCACGCGCGGCAGGCCGACCGGACCTGAGGAGATCGTGGTCACCACCGGGGCGATGCACGCCCTGGCGATGGCGATGGCCGCGCTGCTGGCCCCCGGGGACGAGATCCTCGTCCCGGACCCGGAGTTCCCGAACTGGCGGATGCAGGCCGTCGCGGTCGGCGCGGTCGCCCGGACGTACCCGACGCACGCCGAGCACGGGTTCGTGCCGCGGGCGGCGGACATCGAGGCCGCGATCACCGACCGTACGCGCGCGATCCTGCTCTGCTCGCCGAACAACCCGACGGGCGCGGTCTACCCGCGCGCCACGATCGAGGCGGTCTACGACATCGCCCGCCGTCACGACCTGTGGCTGTTCTCCGACGAGTGCTACGAGGCGATCACGTTCGACGTGCCGCACGTGAGCCCGTGCGCGATGGACGTCGACGGGCGCGTGCTGACCTTCCTGAGCCTGTCGAAGTCGTACGCGATGACCGGCTGGCGGCTCGGCTGCGTGGTGATCCCCGACCCCAAGGTCGTCGAGCTGATGAGCCAGCTCGCGGAGGCGACCGTCGCGTGCCCGTCGGCGTTGAGCCAGCACGCCGGCCTGGCGGCCCTCACCGGACCGCAGGACTGCGTCGCCGAGGCCGTCGACTCCTACCGGGAACGCCGGGACGCGGCCGTGGCTCTGCTGACCGCGCGGGGCATCGACTGCGTGCGCCCGGACGGCGCGTTCTACCTCATGGTGGACGTCTCACGGGTGACCGACGACTCGCACGCCTTCGCCCTGGACCTGCTCGCCGAGCAGCACGTCGCGGTGGCGCCCGGCGCGACGTTCGGACCGGCGGCCGCCTCGATGGTCCGGGTCTCGCTCGCCTCCGAGCGCGGACAGCTGATCGAGGGGCTCAGCAGGCTTGCCGACCACGTCGACGCATGCGCGGCACGGCGTGAGCTGCTCGCGCTCCCGCAGGCGTGACGGCGTCGCCGGCTGCGCACGGACGCTCGCGCAGCCGGCGCGGGACGCGACCGTAGGATCGGCGCCGTGAGTCCGACGATCGGTGTCCTGTCCCTGCAGGGAGACGTGCGCGAGCACGTCCACGCGCTCGAGGCGGTCGGCGCCCGCGCGGTCGGCGTGCGTCGTGCGAGCGAGCTCGAAGCCGTGGACGCCCTGGTGATCCCCGGCGGCGAGTCGACGACGATCGACAAGCTCCTGCGCGCGTTCGACCTGTTCGATCCGGTCCAGCTGCGGCTGCGCCAGGGCATGCCCGCCTACGGTTCGTGCGCCGGGATGATCCTGCTCGCCGACAGGGTGATCGGGGCGATCGAGGGGCAGCGCACGCTGGGTGGCGTCGACATCACGGTGCGGCGCAACGCGTTCGGCCGGCAGGTCGACTCCTTCGAGACCGACCTGACGATCGACGGTGTCGACGACAGCGCCCACACCCCTCTGCACGCCGTGTTCATCCGGGCGCCGTGGGTCGAGGAGGTCGGTCCGGCGGCCGCGGTCCTCGGTCGCGTCGACGGGGGCCCGTCCGCCGGTAGGATCGTCGCGGTGCGTCAGGGCCCGTTGCTCGTCACCTCGTTCCATCCCGAGGTGACCGGTGACACGCGGGTGCACCGACTGTTCGTGCAGATCGTCCGCGACAGCCTGTGACCGCGCACCCCGCGCCATGACGCACGGGGGAGCAGCGAGCGCACGCCGGCGGCGGAGACGGAAGGGTTGCTGAAGCGATGTCGGGTCACTCCAAGTGGGCCACCACCAAGCACAAGAAGGCCGTGGTCGACGCCAAGCGGAGCAAGCTCTTCGCGAAGCTCATCAAGAACATCGAGGTCGCCGCGCGCACCGGTGGCGGTGACCTCGCGGGGAACCCCACGCTGTTCGACGCGGTGCAGAAGGCCAAGAAGTCCTCGGTCCCGATCGACAACATCACGCGTGCGGTCAAGCGTGGTTCGGGGCAGGAGGCCGGCGGCGCCGACTACCAGACGATCATGTACGAGGGCTACGGCCCCGGCGGCGTCGCGGTGCTGGTCGAGTGCCTCACGGACAACCGCAACCGTGCCGCCTCCGACGTGCGTGTCGCGTTCACGCGTAACGGCGGCCAGATGGCCGACCCCGGCTCGGTGTCGTACATCTTCTCCCGCAAGGGTGTCGTCATCGTGCCCAAGGAGGGCACCGACGAGGACACCGTGATGGAGGCCGTCCTGGAGGCCGGTGGCGAGGAGGTCACCGACCTGGGTGACCAGTTCGAGGTCCTGAGCGAGGCCACCGACCTGGTGCCCGTGCGCACGGCCCTGCAGGAGGCCGGCATCGACTACGACTCCGCCGACGTCGTGTTCTGGCCGGCGACGCAGATCGAGGTCGACGCCGAGGGTGCCCGCAAGATCCTGAGGCTCATCGATGCGCTCGAGGACTCCGACGACGTGCAGAACGTCTTCGCGAACTTCGACGCCTCCGACGAGGTCATGGCCGAGCTGGAGAACGACTGACCGTTCGAGCGTCCGTCACGCGGGGCCCGGGTTCGACGACCCGGGCCCCGCGTGCGTCTGCAGGCAGTCCTCGTCGGGCAGGGCAGCGTGTCCGCGCGCCGTCGACGGCCTCGACGCCGGTCCCTGGGATCATGGGCCGGTGCGCGTCCTCGGAGTCGATCCTGGCCTGACCCGGTGCGGTCTGGGCGTCGTGGACGGACTGCCCGGGCGCCGCGTCCGCATGGTCGGTGTGGGCGTCGCGCGCTCCGACCCCGCGAGCGATGTCGACCAGCGCCTGCTGACGATCGAGGCGCAGATCGAGGAGTGGATCGAGGAGCACGCGCCCGACACGGTGGCGATCGAGCGGGTGTTCGCCCAGCACAACCTGCGCACGGTCATGGGTACCGCGCAGGTCGCGGGCATCGCCATGGTCGCCGCTGCACGCCGGCGGATCCCGGTCGCCCTGCACACGCCGAGCGAGGTCAAGGCGGCTGTCACCGGCAGCGGACGGGCCGACAAGGCGCAGGTGCAGACCATGGTCGCCCGGCTGCTCGGCCTCGACGAGCTGCCCCGCCCGGCGGACGCCGCGGACGCGCTCGCGCTGGCCATCTGCCACCTCTGGCGGCCCGCCGGTGCGCTCGGTGCGCCGCAGCGGCCTCCGTCGTCCGGGCTGACGTCGGCGCAGGCCCGCTGGGCAGCCGCCGAGCAGGCCGCCCGGCGGCGCGGGTGAGCGTGTCCTTCGTACACCTGTTCGCCTCGTGTGGCACAGTGGTGACCCGCCGGGGGACCGCAGGTCGAGGCGTGAGCGCGACGAGGCGGGTATGAGCTGGTCGGACGAGGGGAGTGCGCGGTGATCGCGTCGGTGCACGGGACGGTGCTGGCGGTCCGGCTGGACGCCGCCGTCGTCGAGGTCGGCGGGATCGGCCTGCTGGTGCAGGCCACGCCGACGACGCTGGCGGGTCTGCGGGTCGGTTCGACCGCCCGCCTGGCCACCTCGATGATCGTCCGTGAGGACTCCCTGACGCTCTTCGGCTTCGCCGAGGTGGACGAGCGCGACGTGTTCGAGGTCGTGCAGACCGTCAGCGGTGTCGGGCCGCGCCTGGCGCTGGCGATGCTCGCGGTGCACACGCCCGACGGTCTGCGGCGCGCAGTCGCAGGCGAGGACCTCGCTGCGCTGCAGCGGGTGCCCGGCATCGGCCGCAAGGGCGCCCAGCGCATCGTGCTCGAGCTGGGCGACCGGCTCGGCGCGCCCGTCGGCGGCGCGGCCGGCGCTGCGGGGGGTGCTCCCGCGGTCGCCGACCGGCGCGAGCAGGTGATCGAGGCGCTCGTCGGCCTCGGCTGGCAGGCCAGGGCCGCCCAGGACGCCGTCTCGAGCGTGCTGGCAGGCTCGGAGGAGCCCGTCGCGGACGCCGAGGTGGCGGGCCTGCTGCGGGCTGCGCTGCGCACCCTCGGAGGCGCACGTGGATGACGACCGCCTCGACGAGGAGCTGGTCACCGAGCGGTTCGACGCCGAGTCGCTGGTGCGCGCGGGGGCCGACGACCTCGAGCGCGCCGCCGAGGCTGCTCTGCGCCCGCGCCGGCTCGAGGAGTTCGTCGGCCAGGCCGTCGTGCGCGAGCAGCTCTCGCTCGTGCTGCAGGCCGCGATGGCCCGAGGCCGTGCTCCGGACCACGTGCTGCTGTCCGGACCGCCCGGGCTCGGCAAGACCACGCTCGCGATGATCATCGCGGGCGAGCTCGGGGCGTCGTTGCGCATCACCAGCGGGCCGGCGATCCAGCATGCGGGCGACCTCGCGGCGGTGCTGTCCTCGCTCGAGGAGGGCGAGGTGCTGTTCATCGACGAGATCCACCGTCTGGCCCGCCCCGCCGAGGAGCTGCTGTACGTGGCGATGGAGGACTTCCGGGTCGACGTGGTCGTCGGCAAGGGGGCCGGTGCGAGCGCGATCCCGTTGACCCTCCCGCCGTTCACGGTCGTCGGGGCCACGACGCGTGCGGGCCTGCTTCCCGCGCCGCTGCGCGACCGCTTCGGGTTCACGGGGCACCTGGACTTCTACGCGACCGAGGAGCTCGAGCGCGTCCTGGTGCGTTCGGCCGGTCTGCTCGGCGTGCCGCTCGCCGGCGAGGCGGCCGCGGAGATCGCCTCCCGGTCACGCGGCACGCCCCGGATCGCCAACCGGCTGCTGCGCCGCGTGCGGGACTGGGCCGAGGTGCGAGGCGACGGCACCCTCGGGCTCGCCGCCGCCCGCTCCGCGTTGCAGGTGTACGAGGTGGACGAACGAGGGCTCGACCGGCTCGACCGTGCGGTCCTGAGCGCCCTGTGCACCCGGTTCGGCGGGGGGCCGGTCGGTCTGACGACCCTGGCGGTGGCCGTCGGTGAGGAGCCGGAGACCGTGGAGACCGTCGCCGAGCCGTTCCTCGTGCGCGAGGGGCTCGTGGGGCGGACGCAGCGGGGGCGCGTCGCCCTCCCTGCCGCCTGGGAGCACCTCGGCCTCGACGTCCCGAAGACGGTCGACACACTGTTCGGATAGTGCTCCACACCGCCCCCGGGGCCCGGCTCCTGACGGTGCGGGCGGGGCGCGCGTGCGCTCCGGTGGGCGGGTCGGGCGGCGTCCAGGGAGCTGTCGGGTGGTGATCCGGGAGTGGTCCGGGAGTGGTCCGGGAACTGTCGGGGGCCGAAGCGCGTTGGAGCGGCGACCCGCTGCGCCTAGACTGCGGCGGGCCTTGCATCTCGATCGGAGTCAATCGCTGTGGACTACTCGTTCATCCTCATCCTCGGTCTCGCGTTCGTCGCGCTGTGGCTCATGACCGGCCGCTCGCGCAAGCAGCAGCGCGAGTCCGCGGACTTCCGCGCGAACCTCGCCGAGGGTGACGAGGTCATGACGGCCTCCGGACTGTTCGGCACGGTCGTGGACGTCGAGGACGACGTCATCACGCTGGAGTCGACGCCGGGCAGCCGGACGCGCTGGTTGCGTGCCGCGATCGCCAAGAAGGTCGACCCGCCGCTCGTCGACGAGGTCGAGGACGACGAGCTCGACGACGAGGGCGACGAGCCCGACGAGGACGAGGTCCCGTCCGACGACGAGGTCATCGAGGTCCCCGACGACCTGTCCTCGCTGACCGACGGTCGTGACGACCAGGACCCGGACGACGACCCGAAGAAGTAGCCTGCCCCGGTCCGGACCTCGGCGTCCGGGCCACGATCCCACCGGCCGCGCCTGCGGTCGGTGCGCGCACGAGAGAAGACTCCGTTGGCACCTCCCACCCGCCGGCAGCGGCCGGTCCGCACGCTCACCGTGCTCGGCCTGCTGATCCTCGCGATCTTCGGCGCCGTGCTCGCCGGCACGAAGTGGTCCGACGCGTCGTTGACGCCGAACCTGGCCCTGGACCTCGAGGGCGGCACGCAGATCATCCTGCAGCCGATCGCGGACTCCGGGGCGGACGTCCCGCAGGAGACGATCAACCAGGCGATCGAGGTCATCCGCCAGCGCGTGGACTCCTCCGGTGTCTCCGAGGCGGAGATCGCCAGCCAGGGCGACAAGATCGTCGTCTCGCTCCCGGGTCACCCGAGCGAGGAGACGCTCGACCTGGTGCGGACCTCCGCGAAGATGGAGTTCCGCCCGGTCCTCTCGTACGGGGCCCCCGAGCCGGTCGCCACGGACACCGCGACCGACGGCGCAACCGCCGCGGCCACCGATGCGGCGGCCGCCACGCCGACGGCCGAGGCGACGACCGAGCCGTCCGACGTGCCGACGAAGGCCGCCCCCGACAGCCCGAGCGACGCCGAGTACTACGTGACCCCGGCCGTCCAGGCCCGGTTCGACGAGCTCGACTGCACCGACCCCGCGAACCTGACGGGTGGCGCGTCGGGCGACCCCGACGTCGCGCTGGTCACCTGCGACCCCGAGGGCACGACGAAGTACATCCTCGGCCCGGTGGAGATCGAGGGCTCGGACATCAAGAACGCGAGCTCGGGCCTCCAGGTCAACTCGCAGGGCTCCGTCACGAACGAGTGGGTCGTCAACATGGCGTTCAACTCGGCCGGCACCAAGCTGTTCGCGGACGTGACCGAGCGCCTGCAGGGTCTGACCTCCCCGCAGAACCAGTTCGCCATGGTCCTCGACGGCCTGGTCATCTCCGCTCCGGGGCTGGACCCCGGTGTCATCATCAACGACGGCAAGGCCGAGATCTCCGGCACCTTCACCCGGGACTCGGCCGCGACGCTGGCCAACCAGCTCAACTTCGGTGCGCTGCCGCTGTCGTTCGAGGTGCAGAGCGAGCAGCAGATCTCCGCGACGCTGGGCACCGAGCAGCTGCAGAAGGGCCTGATCGCCGGCCTCATCGGCCTGGTGCTCGTCGTCATCTACTCGATGCTGCAGTACCGCGCGCTCGGTCTGGTGACCGTCGCCTCGCTCGTGGTCGCCACGATCGTCACCTACGGCGTGATCGCGCTGCTGTCCTGGACCCAGGGGTACCGGCTGTCGCTGCCCGGTGTCGCCGGCCTGATCGTGGCCATCGGCATCACCGCGGACTCGTTCATCGTGTACTTCGAACGCATCCGTGACGAGCTGCGCGAGGGACGTCCGCTCAGCGCCGCCGTCGAGCGCGGCTGGGAGCGCGCGCGCCGCACCATCCTGGCGTCCGACGCCGTCAACCTCATCGCCGCGGTCGTGCTGTACCTGCTGGCGGTCGGTGGCGTGCAGGGCTTCGCGTTCACGCTCGGCCTCACGACCCTGATCGACGTGCTGGTGGTGTTCTGCTTCACGCACCCGGTCATGGCGCTGCTGGCCCGGACGAAGTTCTTCGCCGAGGGCCACCCGGCCTCCGGCCTCGACCCGCGTCGTCTCGGCGTCACCGGTTCCCGCTACGTCGGCCGCGGTCGCGTGGTCACCGCCCCCGAGCAGGCCGCCTCGGCCACGCCCGCCGAGAGTGCCCGCGTGCCCGTCACGGTCGGTGCCACGGGCCTGACGATCGCCGAGCGACGGGCAGCCGCCCGCGCCGCAGCGACCGACACCGCAGCCGCTGATGCTGCGGCCGCCGACACTGCAGCCGCCGACACTGCAGGAGACGGGCCGCAGGATGCGTTGTCCGACGCTCCGGCGCAGACCACGCCGGACGACACGACGTCGACCGGCAGCACGTCGATCGCGACGACGCCCGCCGGCACCCCGGTGGACGACTCCGGTCGCACCGAGGGGAGCGAGCACTGATGGCCGCCGGCTTCGCCCAGTGGGGCAACGACCTCTACACCGGTCGCCGCTCGTACGACATCGTCGGACGCCGTCGCGTCTGGTACACGATCTCCGCCGTGCTCGTGCTCATCACGGCCGTGCTGCTGATCAAGCCCGGGCTGAACCCGGGCATCGAGTTCCGCGGCGGCTCGGAGTTCGTGATCTCAGGGGTCACGGACACCGAGCAGCAGTCGGCCATCGACGCGGTGCAGTCGATCGCGCCCGAGGAGTCGCCCCGCGTGGCGACGCTGGGCACGAGCTCGCTGCGTGTGCAGACCGCCGAGCTCACCAACGACGAGGTCGAGAAGGTCAAGGCGGCACTCGCCGAGGCGTACGGCGTCTCGACGGACGAGGTGACCAGCTCGTTCATCGGTCCGACGTGGGGTCAGGACGTCTCGCAGAAGGCTCTGCGCGGCCTCGCGGTCTTCCTGGTGTTCGTGACCATCGTGATGACCGTCTACTTCCGCAACTGGCGGATGGCCCTGGCGGCGCTCATCGCGCTGTTCCACGACCTCGTGATCACGGTGGGCATCTACGCCGGGGTCGGCTGGGAGGTCACACCGGCGACCGTCATCGGGTTCCTCACGATCCTCGGGTACTCGATCTACGACACCGTGGTGGTGTTCGACAAGGTCCGCGAGAACACGGCGGACGCGCTCCAGCAGTCCCGGTACACGTACGCCGAGAAGGCGAACCTCGCCGTCAACCAGACGCTGGTCCGGTCGATCAACACCTCGGTCGTCGCCCTCCTGCCGGTCACCGCGATCCTCTTCGTCGGCACGTTCATCCTGGGCGCCGGCACCCTGCGCGACATCGCGCTGGCGCTGTTCATCGGTATGGCGATCGGGACGTTCTCCTCGATCTTCCTGGCCACGCCGCTCGAGGTCACGCTGCGCGAGCGGGAGCCCGCGATCCGCGCGCACACCCGGAAGGTCCTCGAGGCACGGGCGCACGCGGCTGGTCTGGAGGGCGCCGAGGGTGCCGCGGACCAGGCGCTCGTCCCCTCCGTCCAGGTCGGCGCGTTGCGTCCCGGTGCCCACCAGGGCACGGCGGCGCAGCCCAAGCGGAAGCCGCGGCGATGACGACAGGCATCCTCGACCCTCGTGCTGCGCTCGTGGCACGGATCGACGCACTCGTGCGCCTGGTTCCCGACTACCCGCAGGCCGGCGTGCTCTTCCGTGACATCACCCCGCTGCTCGCCGACGCCTCAGCGTTCGCCGAGGTGATCGAGGCGATCGCGGCCGACGTGCCGGGCCCGGTCGACCTGGTGGCCGGTATGGAGGCCCGTGGGTTCCTGCTCGCTGCGCCGGTCGCGGTGGCACTCGGCGCCGGGCTGCTGCCGGTGCGCAAGGCGGGCAAGCTGCCGGGGCCGACCGAGGCCGAGACCTACGAGCTCGAGTACGGCACGGCGACCGTGGAGATCCACCCGTCGACCGTGCCTGCGGGTTCGCGCGTCCTGGTGATCGACGACGTGCTCGCCACGGGCGGTACCGCAGCCGCGACCGTCACGCTGCTGGAGCGGTGCGGGGCCGAGATCGTGGGCCTGTCGTTCCTGGTCGAGATCGCCGCGCTCGAGGGGCGCGCGCGACTCGCAGGACGCGCGGTGGACGCGCTGGTGCAGGTGCCCTGACCGGACGGTCGTAGACTGCTGCGAATCCGGTCCCCCTACGCGAGCGCGCCGTCACGGCAGGTCGTTCAGTCCGTGGCGGGCGGCCCTGAGGCGGAGGAGGGGGCGCGATGAGCGAGGACGTACGGCCGACGCAGTCGGCGGAGCCGCGCACCGAGACCCCCGTCACCGGGATCGACACGGCGGCCGTCTCGTCGGGGCGCGTCCGTGCTCGGCTCGCCCGGTTCGGCGCGCGCGGCGGGGTGGCGTTCCCGGCTCTCGAGCCGGTGCTGCAGGCAGCCCGCACCAACCACCCGAAGGCCGACCTGACGGTCGTCGAGCAGGCGTACGTGGTCGCCGAGAAGGCGCACCGGGGGCAGCTGCGCAAGAGCGGCGACCCGTACATCACGCATCCGGTGGCCGTCGCGACGATCCTGGCCGAGCTCGGCATGACACCGTCGACCCTGGCCGCCGCGCTGCTGCACGACACCGTCGAGGACACCGACTACTCGCTCGAGCAGCTCCGCCGCGAGTTCGGGCCCGAGGTCGCGATGCTCGTCGACGGCGTCACCAAGCTCGACAAGGTGACGTACGGGGACGCCGCGCAGGCCGAGACCGTCCGCAAGATGGTCGTGGCGATGTCCCGCGACATCCGCGTGCTCGTCATCAAGCTCGCCGACCGGCTGCACAACGCCCGGACCTGGAAGTTCGTCTCGTCGGCCTCGGCCGAGAAGAAGGCCCGCGAGACCCTCGAGATCTACGCCCCGCTGGCGCACCGCCTGGGCATGAACACGATCAAGTGGGAGCTCGAGGACCTGTCGTTCGCGACGCTGTACCCCAAGGTCTACGACGAGATCGTGCACCTGGTCGCCGAGCGCGCACCGGCGCGCGAGGAGTACCTGGCGGTCGTCCGCGAGCAGGTCGGTGCCGACCTGCGCAACGCGAAGATCAAGGCGACCGTCAGCGGTCGTCCGAAGCACTACTACTCGATCTACCAGAAGATGATCGTCCGCGGCCGCGACTTCGCTGACATCTACGACCTGGTGGGCGTCCGGGTGCTGGTCGACTCGGTGCGGGACTGCTACGGCGCGCTGGGCGCGCTGCACGCGCGGTGGAACCCGGTCCCCGGCCGGTTCAAGGACTACATCGCGATGCCGAAGTTCAACCTGTACCAGTCGCTGCACACGACGGTGATCGGGCCCGGCGGCAAACCGGTCGAGATCCAGATCCGCACGCACGACATGCACAGGCGGGCCGAGTACGGGGTCGCGGCGCACTGGAAGTACAAGGAGTCCGCCAAGAGCGTCGCCGGGCAGGACACCACCGGCAACGACATGGTGTGGCTGCGCCAGCTGGTCGACTGGCAGAAGGAGACGGCGGACCCGACGGAGTTCCTCGACTCGCTGCGTTTCGAGATCGCCGGGGCCGAGGTCTACGTCTTCACGCCCAAGGGCGACGTCGTGGCGCTGCCCGCCGGGTCGACGCCCGTGGACTTCGCCTACGCCGTGCACACCGAGGTCGGTCACCGGACGATGGGTGCCCGGGTGAACGGGCGGCTCGTCCCGCTGGACTCCACGCTCGAGAACGGGGACGTCGTCGACGTCTTCACGTCCAAGTCGGAGACCGCCGGCCCGAGCCGGGACTGGCTCGGGTTCGTCAAGAGCCCCCGTGCGCGCAACAAGATCCGCCAGTGGTTCTCCAAGGAGCGCCGCGAGGAGGCCGTCGAGCACGGCAAGGACGCGATCGCCAAGGCGATGCGCAAGCAGAACCTGCCGATCCAGCGGCTGCTCTCGCACGAGTCGCTCGTCACGCTCGCGCACGAGATGCGGCACGCCGACGTCTCCGCCCTGTACGCCGCGGTGGGCGAGGGCCAGGTGTCGGCCGCCACGGTCGTGCAGCGACTCGTGCACTCGATGGGCGGGGAGCCTGCGGCCGAGGAGGACATCGCCGAGACCGCCCGCCCGGGGTCCTCCGCCCGGCGGGTGCGTACCGGTGACACCGGGGTCGTGGTCAAGGGTGTCGACGACATCTGGGTCAAGCTCGCCAAGTGCTGCACGCCGGTGCCCGGCGACGACATCGTCGGCTTCGTCACACGCGGCGCCGGGGTCAGCGTCCACCGCTCGGACTGCATCAACGTGGAGAGCCTGCGACGCCAGCCCGAGCGGCTGGTCGACGTCGCCTGGAGCCATACCGGCTCGTCGCTCTTCCTCGTGCAGATCCAGGTCGAGGCGCTCGACCGCAGCCGGCTGCTGTCCGACGTGACCCGGGTGCTGTCCGACCACCACGTCAACATCCTGTCCGCGACGGTGTCGACGTCGCGGGACCGGGTCGCGCTGTCACGGTTCGTCTTCGAGATGGCCGAGCCCTCGCACCTGGCGTCGGTGCTCTCTGCCGTCCGCAAGGTCGAGGGCGTCTTCGACGTCTACCGGATCACGGGGTCGAAGGCGGCCGAGGAGCCGGTCATCCGCGCCTGAGCCGCTCTCGTGCGCCCGGTCCGTCGCGTGCGGTGCCGTCGGCTCAGGGCACCAGCTCGATCAGGAGCGTGCGCGCGTCCCGCACGCCACGTTGCCCGGCCATCGGTGCGAGCATGCCGAGGGCGGCGCCCGGGTCGAAGCCGACCTGGAGGAGCCCGCCGAGCACCTCGCGCGCCACCGCGACGGGAAGCAGACGGGCGACGTCGACCCCCGTGCGCTGCACGCTGGTGAC